>JAAFKA010000021.1 GCA_013299115.1 Cytophagales bacterium | reverse complement strand
ACAAAAAACTAATCAAAAGAGGACATTTTAGCTCCAAAGAAGACCTCAAAGAAAAGCTAAACAAATTTATTGACTACTTCAATCAAACTATGGCAAAGCCTTTTAAATGGACATATGGGGGAAAGCCATGCAAAGTATAAAGTAAACGGTTATTTATGAGATGTAACACTAGTTAAAAGAGTACACAAAAGACATAGAAGGAAATAACAGAGGTACGCCTCCCGACTATATTCGGTCAAGAAACAGAAGAACAGTTAGAAAAACTTGTGGTTTCTCCAATGGTGTGACAACTCGCAAATTAGAGAACCATCGGGCTGCTATGAAAATATGTATTTATTGTAAAAAATTACAATTATTGTTGAAAAAAATATCATACTTTTTTTATCACTACCGATTTATCAAATGCTCTGCTGTTCAGTTTTGTCCACATACACACAATTTGCTGTACATAATTCCCGAAAATCTTGAATACCGAGAGAATATTTAATGGGCTGCATAGAATTTGAATTTGAAACAAAGTTACAACATTATTTCCATCAAACACCTATTTTTTGCAACAGCAAAATATACCTTGCCTTGTCTGTTATGGCTTGCGTAGCCACCATGTCGTTCATTATTCGGCGAACAAACTCCGCAGATTCGGGAGTTTTGAGTGCCTCCTGTTCCAAAAAGTCTGTAACCCTGTCTTTCATTATCCGCCCTTGATTGACCCTTGTTAGCACAGAACGGAAGTAAAATTCCAAATTTTTTAACTTTTCGGGGTTGTCCACCGCAAAACGGTTGAGGTAGTTGCTCACAAAAAGCTGCATGGCAGGGCTGGGGTGTTGGCTTAGCTTGTCGAGGTAAGTAGCCCCATCTTGGTCTTGAAAAAACTTGGTTATCAAGGCTTTGCCATACGCCTCCACATCGGGGCGAATGGAGTCGGCTATGCTCACTAAGGAGTCCGTATCCCAATCTTCTGCCCTGAAATGTTGGCTAAAAAACTGCATAGCCATTTGGCGGGTGTCGTCCCATTTGGCATCGAGCAGTCGCAAAGCCTCCTCCCTTTCATAGCGAAGGCGAGGGATATTTTGGGTGTAAAAAGTCCAGCAATATTCACGAACAGCCAATAATTCGTGATTGCCCAAAGCCACCACTTGGCGTATGGTTAGCTGTTCGGGTTTGGTGTGTTTTTGTAGCAAATGCAAACCAACTAATTGCCCTTGCCTGAAATTACAATAGACCAAATTCAACGCAGTTTTGAGTGAAGTTGTAGCCAAATAAGGAGCAAGGGTAGTGAGCAAATAATTGGCAAGGGCTTGGTGGCTGTCTGCGTAAGTTTCTTTTTTTATCAATACACGCAACAAGATTTGTGTAAGTTTTTCGGCAAAATCTTTGTTTTTTTGCACCAATCTTTTGCAAATAACCCATGCTTCTTGGTGTACGGGTGTGTAGGCACTTTGCAGCAACTCTGCCAATAAAGTAACTCTTTCTACCAAAATATAATCTGAATAACGGCTCAAAATATTCATACCGTTGCGTTGCAAACCCTCGATGGGGCTGTTGATAAAACCACTCAACAACTCCACAGGTACGTCTTCGGCAGCTATTTTGTTCAGTTTCAACACCAACAATTCACTTGCCAGCACCTGCACCTGCTCTACGGGAGATTGCAACAAATCATTGACTACTTTCCACGAAATCGTTTGCAGTAACTCTTTGGCTATCAGCAACAAAACCACTGTTGCATCGGCTATTTTTGCGTTGTTTTCTGCACTGTTTTCTTGCCACGCAAGCACAGTGGCAATGGTTTTGCCCACAATAACCTGCTGCATATCCTCCGAATAGTAGATATTGGCAAGCAAGCCACGTGTCCACTGCCTAATGTCTTGGTGTGGGTGCAAGAGCAACGCATTGACAAAATCTGTATCTTGCACAAAATTGCTGGGTTGTCTTTCTACTATTTCTCTTGCTAATTGACGTGCCTCTGCCAACTCCGCTTGCAACAATGCCAACACCAAACCTTTGTCCACCTGATAGTCTATTCGTTTTTTGGCAATTTCCAAACCAAAATAATTGGGTATTTTAAAAGATGAACTCAACAATTGTTGCAACAATTCACTACTTATTTTATTTTCAATTTCTTGATAATCAATGTGTTGTTTCAAATTATTGTAAGCAAATTCGTGAATAAGGTCTAATTTGGCTTGCAACAACAGTTGGAGATAAGCCTGAGGAAACTTGTCCCAATGTTCGGGAAAATAGTCGTTTCGATGGGGCTTAGTTTCTGCTTTGCTTGTTTCTGTTGCTTGTATAGTGCCAACTGTTTGTTTTTCAGGTTGTTTGCTTTTGGGTTGCAACCAATCTTTTATTAGGTTCGAAATTGTGCCAAACAAAGTACCAATCGGAGAAGTTGCCGACTCGTTGCTTGTTTCATTGCTTTGGCTGTTGGTCGCATCGCCGTCATAATAATAAGAGTGCGAAAATACCTCTCTTGTGGTTTTGCCTGTCCACGTCAAAGTCTTTTTATTGAGTTCCAACGTAGGATTATTGCCATGTAAGATTTGCAATAATAAAGCAGCTTTTGAGCAAGCTGGTATGTCTTGAATAGTGTGTCTGTATTGTTCTCTCTGCCTTACCCACGTAGGGTAGCCATAACTTCTAACGGTGGCAGGTGTAAAATCTTCGGGTTGGTATTGGAGCAAAGTGGCCGTTGCCAATTTTACATACAACGTACTGTCTTGCTGCCCTGTTTGGTGCAGAGTCCGCAGCAAACGGCGTACTAAATAAGTTTTGGTAGCATCAGAAAAAGCAACTTTTTGTTTTGGCTTTTTATTGTCTTTGGGCTTTGCCGTAACCTCATCGGTGGCACGCAAAAGCCAAACAGTTGGGTCGTCTTCCCCCACAGCGTAGGTAAACCAAGTAGGATTTTTCTCGAAATGATAAGCAAAAATACCCAATAGCTGGGCATCTTGTCGGAGTTCTGCCAATTTATACAAAGCTCGGAAGTGCCTGAAATACTGCAAGTTAGTAGCCATTTTGCTTAGGGCATTGGCTATAATTTTTTGCAAAAAAGGATAGTCCACCGCCAAACTGTATAAATATTCCAATGCAAAATAGTCTGTTTGAGAAGAGTACAAATAGGTTTGCAATTCTCTTTGCAACGCAACGGCATCAGTTGCCCAAACAGCTTGCTGCATAGCCGTTGGCAATTTTGCAACCAAAGCAGCCAACAAATTTTGTTTGTCCGTTTCGGGCAAAGTGCGAAGTAGCCCTTCTATTGCCACCCTGCGGACATGAATCGTATATTTCGCATTGTGGGCGTAAGCCAAAAAAGTGGGAATAGCCCTTGTATCTGCACATCGAGCCAAAGCCCAGAGGCAACTGTAACGGAGGAGGGCATCGCCTTTTTCCACCAATTTCATGAGGTAAGGCACAGCCTCTGCCAGCCGAATTTCACCTGCACGCCACGCCACTCTACTCACTTTCCATTCTGTTTTATAGGCATTTGTGTTCGCAAGAGCATCAGCCATGCGTTGCAACAAAGCCCCTGCTAAGGTTTTGGGGTCAATGTTGCTCACCACAGGCAACTCTTGAAACATCTCCGTTTCGGATTGGTAGCCCCCTTTTCGTTTTTCGACTGCTAAGGCTTCCATTACCTCCATTGCCTTTGCTTTGCCTACGGAATTGGCGGTTTTTTGCCCTTCTTTGAGGGTGCTGCCCCGCCTGCCGTACCTGAAATTGACGACATACAATCCTTCGCCTACTTCGCAAAGGTCTATTTCATACACTTTATCCGAAGTGCCTTCTTTAAAAAACAGTTTGGTCTGCGAGATGAGTTTCATTTTTGAGAGGTTTGGGGTGTAAGGTAAGTATTTTTTGGGAAATAGAGAAAATAGGTAAAAAATAAAGTTTATAAGTAGGTTTTGAAATATGTGATTTTAAAAAAATGACGTATTATTTAAACATTTTGTAACAAAAAAAATATTAGCTTTGTCAAATTTCTTAACCAATAAACCAAATAATTTAGATGAAATTTGCGACCAAAGCCATACACGCAGGCGTAGAGCCTGACCCTTCTACGGGTGCCATTATGACCCCCATTTTTCAAACTTCAACCTACGTGCAAGCCTCACCGGGCAAACACAAAGGTTACGAATATGCTCGTACCCAAAACCCTACTCGAAACGTATTGCAAAATGCCTTAGCAGCCTTAGAAAATGGCAGGTACGGCTTTTGCTTTTCTTCGGGCATGGGGGCAATAGACACCATTATCAAACTCTTGCAACCGGGCGACGAGGTGGTGGCTACCAACGACTTATATGGCGGCACGTATCGAATTTTTACCAAAGTTTTTGAGAGATACGGCATCAAGTTTCACTTCATAGACATGAGCAATGCGGATAACGTGCAGCAATATGTGAACGAAAAAACCAAAATGATTTGGGTAGAAACACCAACCAATCCTTTGCTCAATATCATAGACATTAAAAAAGTGGGCAAAATAGCCAAACAACACCAAGCCCTTTTGGTGGTGGACAATACTTTTGCTACACCTTACAACCAAACTCCCTTAGATTTGGGGGCTGCCATTGTGGTTCATTCGGTTACAAAATACTTATCAGGGCACTCTGATGTGGTCATGGGGGCTATTGTAGTCAATGACGACCAATTAGCACAACAAATAGGCTTTTTGCAAAATTCTTGCGGGGCTACACCAGGTCCACAAGACTGTTTTTTGGCTTTGCGAGGTATCAAAACTTTGCCTATCCGCATGAAGGCACACGCCAAAAATGCTAAGAAAGTTGCTAAGTTTTTGAAAAAACACGCCAAAGTAGAAAGAGTTTATTACCCTGGTTTTGCCTCTCACCCTAATCACGAAATAGCAGCCAAACAAATGGCTACCTACGGCGGCATGATTTCCTTTACGCTGAAAGATGACAACGTAACCACTGCCATCAGAGTCATGGAAAAACTACATTTGTTTGCCTTAGCCGAGTCTTTGGGCGGAGTAGAGTCCTTAGTTGGGCATCCTGCCACCATGACCCACGCCAGCATACCCAAAGAAGAACGTGAACGAAACGGACTAAAAGACTCCTTAATCCGCCTAAGTGTAGGCATAGAAGACGTGGAAGACCTGATAGCAGACTTGGCACAAGCCTTAGAGATAGTGTAAAAAACTGTTATTGGTAATAAGACAAAACATAAAGTAGCCCTTATTTTTTTAAGCTGCTTTTTATTTTGTCTTATTACGCTTGTCAGCAACAAGGCATTTAAAATATACCTATTTGAACTATTACTTTGTAATTTTTTGTTATACTTTTCAGTAATTTTAGCTAATTTATAATTTTATGTTCAAAAGAATCACAACCACTGCATTTGCATTTTTTGCTACTTTTGTTAGTTTTTTTGCACAGGGGCAAGGGTGCAGCGATGCGGGTTTCTGCACTATGGGGGCAATGAAACCTGACCAGAAGTTTCACAAAAAAGCAAACATAAAATTGCGTGCCGTAGAAATTAGTCAATATTATGGTTTTGTTAATGTCAATGGCATTACCGACCATATTTGGGCTACCAATGTGGATTTTAATGTAGGTTTGGGCAAAAAAACAACCTTGCAATTTAAAATCCCTTATCAATTTGTAGTAGGTAATTTGGCAAATACTTCGGGCTTTGGCGATATTTCGATGAGTCTTTCTCGTGTGTTGGTGAGCAATGAAAAATACCAAATTGCAGCCACTTTGGGAGCAAAATTGCCAACGAACAACAACAACAAAACCACCATAGTCAATGGCAGGGAACTGCCTCTGCCTTCTTATTACCAAACAAGTTTGGGAACTTATGATTTGGTGGTAGGGGCTTCTCTCATCAGCCGAAAATGGTTGTTGGGCGTAGGCTTGCAACAAGTGCTTTACAATGAGAATTACAACAGCTTTTTATGGGGAGCTTGGCGAAATCCGCCTAATGATTTGACCTCCGTAGCCAATAAATATCCTGTATCGAAAGCCATAACCAGAGGGACAGATATTATGCTGCGGATAGAAAGAAATTTTAGGTTTTCCAATTATAATTTTAATTTGGGTTTGCTACCAATTTACAGATTGACAAAAGATTATGGCTATTTTGTAAAAAATGGTGTGCAGGTACAAGGCGAAATGGAGGGTACTGATGGGGTGGCTATTTCTTTATTGGCTGGCGGTGGCTATAATTTTTCGGTCAATTCCTCTATCAAACTGATGACAGGTTGGAAAATATTAAGTGGTATCAGCCGTTTGAAAAATGCCGATGGTTTATCTCGTGAAGTGGTGGCTACGCTTGGGTATGAATTTAGGTTTTGATAACAATAGGGCAAAAAAAATTAATAGTTGCAAAAAAATAGCTCCTACTGTTTGTTTTTCTAAAAGTCTAAAACTTTTGGAAATACTATTTTATTTCTAAAAGTTTCTCTTATTTACAAAAGTTGTCATCTTGACAACAACTTTTGTAAATAAGAGAGGTTATTACGATTTGTACCGTACTAAGTGCGAATGTAGAACTGCAAAATGTCAAAGAAATCATCTGACCATTGCCATGCTGGTTTGGAATAGGCTCAAGGTCTTTGCCTATCAAGCACAGCAAGCTGTCTATGCACTAAAAAAGGACTTTTGGATGACTATATGGTCAAGCAATTAACATTAACAAATCCAACTTACAAACTTGCATAAGTACTAATTAAGGAAAAAAATAGTAAAAGTTTATCAAAAGTCGGTATTTTACACTACTTTCGCTTAGTTTTTGGCTCTTTTTGGCTTGTTACAGATAACAAGGTAAACTCTAAAATGTGCCTTAGTTTCACTAAAAGTGCGAAACGGACTTTAGTCCAATGCTGTTAAGCTAAGGAATCATATTTACAACCTCGAAGAGCAATTCCATTGTGGGTTAAACAATAATAGCCCTACGTGTAACGTAGGGAAAAAGGTGCAAGGCTACTCCACAACCCCGAAGGGGTTGAACAATGACATATTGCTACACGAATGTTCAACCCCTTCGGGGTTGGATGCACATTTGCAAATACTTCCCTACGTTGCACGTAGGGCTATTATTGTTTAACCCACAATGGAATTGCTCTTCGAGGTTGTGAGTTATTCTTAGCTTCATAGCATTGGACTAAAGTCTATGTTACAAACCTTCATAATGTCTAATAAACTAAAAATTTAAAATTAAGTTATGAACAACACCCAAATCATCGAGCATTTTTACACTGCTTTCCAGCAACGAGATTATAAAACCATGCAAAGCCTCTACCACGACGAGGCTACCTTTACAGATGAGGCTTTTGTCGGCTTAAACAGCCACGAAGTAAAAGCCATGTGGCAGATGCTTATCACGCGAGGGAAAGACTTGCAACTCACATTTAGCAAAGTACAAGCTGCTGATAATCAAGGCAGTTGTGAGTGGCAAGCCCACTATACTTTTGGGAAAACAGGCAACAAAGTTCACAACATCATTACTGCACAGTTTGAGTTTAAAGATGGCAAAATATGGAAACACCGAGATAGTTTTGACTTCCATCGGTGGGCGGGGCAGGCTTTGGGCATCACAGGCAAACTCTTGGGCTGGACAAGTTTCTTGCAAGACAAAGTTAGCAAAACAGCAACCGAACAACTAAAAAAATTTATGGCTACCCAATAGTTGTAAGTTTTTAATTGTTATTTATGATGTCGCCACTACACTCACGCATAGCCCCTACGCCAAGTGGCTATTTGCATCTGGGCAATATGTATTCTTTTGTGCTGACTTGGCTTTTGGTACGGAGCAGCAAAGGTACTTTGCGTTTGGTCATAGACGATTTGGACAATGAAAGACGTAGAGTAGAATATTTGCAAGACATTTTTGATACCTTAGATTGGTTGGCAATAGATTATGATGCGGGGGCAAGGTCTGTCAAAGAGTTTTTGGAAACAGAAAGCCAATTATTGCGGTTGCCTTTGTACGAAAAAGCCTTGCAAAAACTCCAAATGCAGGGCTTATTGTATCGTTGTGTTTGTTCTCGCAGCCAAATCCAAAATTGGTATTTGCAACACCAAACTCCACAGGAAAATCAACATCTTTATCCACAAATTTGCAGACATTTATCTTTATCGGAAACTGCAACCAATCAAGAATACGCCTTGCGTGTGTGTGTACCCACACAACAACAAGCCAATTTTTGGTCTTGGGATTGGCAACAAGGGCAATTAACAGCACAAAATTATGAGGTGAATGCAATGATTGGAGATTTTGTAGTACGAAAAAAAGACCAAAAACCTGCTTATCAAATAGCTTCCTTGATAGACAATGACCTCTATAGCTTTAATTGCATAGTGCGTGGCATAGACTTGTTGCCCTCCACAGTTGCTCAAACTTTTTTGGCTAATCAGTTGGAAATGAATAACTTAAATGCTATTCGTTTTGTGCATCACCCTTTGCTGCTCGATGCACAAGGAAATAAATTAGCTAAATCACAGGCAAGCACCGCTATCAAAGACCTCCGCCAAAGAGGAACTACACAAAAAGAAATTTATACTTATTTAGCTACAAAGTTTGAACTGCCAAATGCTAATAAAATTGGGAAGTTGGAAGACATATTGGATGAGTTTTGTGCTAAAAATGCTTAAAAGGCTTTATATGTAGATAAAATAACCTACAAAAAGTTGCTAATTTGCCAAAAATAAAAAATAAACTATATTGAGTTTGGTAAAATTCACAAAAAAAATATTTTTGCAAAAGTAATCTTATTGTAAATAGTTATTTTTTTATTAACAATAAACCAATCCTAAAATCATGCAAAAAATAGCATCTTTACTAAACACGTTGAGAGTTTTTATCACGTTATTAGCTCTTGGCTTAACTTCTGTAGCTACGGCTCAGAATACACTGCATTTTGATGGCAGTAATGACTTTGTTTCCGTTGCCAATGAAGCAAACTTTGACTTTACTGCTGATTTTACCATAGAGGCAACCGTATTTACGCCTGCGGCTTTAAGTCCCAGTGTGTACTCTATTATTAACAAAAGAGATAATAGTGACAGGTCTAACTTTGGTATCAATTTTTCAAATGGTTTCTGTTATTTTTATGCCAATGATGGTAATTGGCGTTTAGCTGACTCAGGTGCTGGCGTTATTCCATTGAACCAATGGGTTCGTTTTGCAGCTACCTACGAGCAAATTGGAGGCAATCTAAGAATCACAGGCTACATTAATGGTGCGCAAGTTGTTCAACAAACTTTTACAGGCGTAAACCTCACTGCTTGTCAAAACAATGCGCCTGTGCGTATTAGCTCTATTTATGGTCTTGGAGAGTACTATTCTGGTAGAATAGGGCAGGTGCGTATTTGGAACATTCTTCGTACACCTGCCGAGATAATAAGTAATTGCTACTTTACTACGCCGCAGACAGGCTTGGTTGGTAATTATTTGTTTCAACAAGGCGTAGCCGATGGAAACAATGTAGGTTTAACTACTCTAACAGATTTGAGTGGCAATAATAATCATGGCACATTAAACAACTTTGCCTTAACTGGTACAACCTCTAACTGGGTATCTGGTGGATACAGCAACAATTCGTGCAGTCCGCCTACTATCACAAATTTTACACCTACAAGTGGTGGAGTAGATACGGAAGTTACTATAACAGGAACTAATTTTCTTGGTACAACAGGTGTAACCATTGGTGGGGTGGCAGTTCGCAGTTTTGTAGTTGTCAGTGTAACCACCATTCGTGCCATCGTAAATGACGGCTTTGCTACTGGGCAGGTTACAGTAACACAAGGTACTACGGTTAATTCTTCTTTGCTCGGTACACCTAACTTTACTCGTGTGGCTTGTGCCAATCCTATTAGTGGATTGATGGCTACGACAAGTGTCGATGGGAATGGGTTTAGTGGTATTGACGTAAGCTGGACTAATGGTGGTGGTTTGACTCTGGGAACAGATAGAATATTGTTGGTTTTTAAGCATGCAGGTATTTCTTATTGGACTGCTCGTTTTTTACCAGCTAATGCTACCAATTTCCGTATTGGACACATAGAGAGTAATAGTACAACAACCGAAATTTATGTACAAAGTCTGTGTGGGCTGACTACAAGAGGAGACCGTAATGCTATTAATGTTACAACTAATGCAATGGGATTCACTTGTTCTACACCTATTAATCTGAATGTTGTGTTTAGCAATGCAAATACAAGAGCTAACGTAACATGGAATGCTGTACCTAATGCAGTGTATTATCAAGTAATGTATCAAGATACGCCTGACATCAATGGGAATACAGGTAGTGGTGGAAGGCAACTCTACACAGACAGTCTAAAATGGACAGTTAATGGCTTAACACCTAATAGTTTCTACCGATTCAGAGTAAAATCTGTCTGCCGAATGGATGCCAGCATTAATACACCTTTTGGAAATTTTGTAGTCCGTCAAGCGGCTAACGCTGTTGCAGAAAAAAATATAGAGGCAGATAAAATAATATACAACGATGAAAGCAAAACCAATTTTGCAACTTTGGAAGTATATCCTAACCCTGCACAAGAGCAAGCAACAATTAACTTCGGTGGCAATGGCTATTTGACTGTAACAGACATGGTAGGTCGTGAAGTAATTGCTGCAAGAACAATAGAAAAAACAACTACTTTGGATTTGAAAGGGTTGGCTAAAGGCTTATATGTTGTGAAAATAACAGCCGATTCTGGTCGTGTAGCAACGCAAAAATTAATGGTACAATAAAAAATTGTCCAAGAGGTTTCTGCTAAATTTTTACCCATCGAATATTAATTTGGTGGGTAATTTTTTTGCTAAATTTTCATTCTTTTGTGAGATTTCACACAATTTGTTTACCTTTGATAACTGCTAATCTATTCATTCTGTTTTATCACTAAGCCCCAAATCAAATGAACAAAACTGGATTTAAAAGTGTGGCTCAATCTGTTTCTTTTTATCACCCCCAAGAAGAACTGTTGGCAATTAAGAAAACACGCAAAAGTTTATTGATTGGGCTACCCAAAGAAAGTTCTCCTTCCGAAAATCGTATAGCTTTACGCCCAGAGGCGGTGCAGTTGTTGGTGCAAAACGGACACGAAATTGTGATAGAGTCAGGGGCTGGCAATGGAGCCAAATACAAAGACGATGAATATACAGAGGCAGGCGCCAGCATAGTGTACGCACCCGAAGAAGCCCTAAAAGCAGATATTGTGATGAAAGTTGCCCCGCCGACTACGGAGGAAATAGGGCAGATGAAAGACAGAACTACCCTCATTTCGGCTTTGCACCTCGCCAATTTACAGGCAGATTATTTGTTGGCACTTAACCAAAAACGAATAACAGCCGTAGCCTTTGAACTCATAGAAGACAAAGGTGGCAACCAAACCGTAGTAAGAGCTATGAGTGAAATAGCAGGAAGTACAGTCATGCTTATTGCTGCCGAATACCTAAGCAACGCCCACAACGGCAAAGGAATTATTTTAGGTGGCGTAACAGGTGTGCCGCCTACGCAGGTCATGATTTTTGGGGCTGGCACCGTAGCCGAATATGCAGCCCGAACAGCTTTGGGCTTGGGTGCTTCGGTTTGTGTTTTTGACGACAACCTCTATAAGCTCCGCAGACTCAAACAAAATTTGGGCAATTATTCTCTTTATACCTCCACGCTTGACCGCAGTGCCATTTCAGAAATGTTGAAAGTGTGTGATGTGGCAATAGGGGCTTTGCGAGCAGACAACAGCAGCCGTACACCTTGCGTGATAACAGAGGAAATGGTGCAAGCTATGAAACCAAACTCTGTGATTATAGACGTGAGCATAGACAGCGGAGGTTGTTTTGAAACTTCACGCACTACTACCCACCAAAAACCTGTATTCAAAAAATACGAAGTTATCCATTATTGCGTGCCTAACATAGCTTCGCGTGTGGCACATACGGCATCGCAGGCTATTAGCAATATTTTCTTGCCAATCATTCTCCGCATAGCCGACTCTGGAGGCGTAGATGACATGACCTACATAGACTCAGGTTTTGCCAAAGGAATTTACAGCTATTTGGGTGAACTAAGCAATGAAGTAATTGCAAAAAAATTTGGTATGAAGTTCCGCCCTTTGTCTTCCTTGATTATTGCAAGTAGAATGTAGAGAAATTACCAAAAATACTTCTCTTTTTTCTTGCAACCCTGCAACTTTTTTTATTGGTTTGCGTAAGGAAACTCAAAACACTTTTAAAGTTTCTTTGTTGTATATGAGCATTACAGAATTATCTATCAAAAGACCTTCTTTTATCATAGTCATCTTCATGGCTCTCACTGTCATTGGGTTGTTTTGTTACAGCCAAATGCAGTACGAATTGCTGCCCAAGTTTAGCCCACCTGTACTAACCATTTCTACGGTTTATCCGGGTGCTTCGCCTTTGGAGGTCGAAACTAACGTAACTAAGCCCATAGAAGACGTACTTTCTACGTTGGAAGGTATCAGCACTATTCGGTCAAACTCTCAAGAAAATGTATCTTTTGTGGTTATCGAATTGTTGCAAAGTGCCAACTTAGACGTAGCCCTGCAAGATGCCCAACGCCGTTTGGCACAGCTTAATTCGGTGTTGCCTTCGGGAGCAAAATCTCCTACGTTGAGCAAGATTGCCTTAGATGAATTTCCTGTTTTGCGTATGTCGGTGTCTTCCAATATGAAACCCAAAGACTTTTATCAATTCATAAAAGACAACGTATTGCAACGAATTTCTAACGTGCAAGGCGTGGGTCAAATTGTATTGAATGGAGGCGAAGTACGTGAAATTCAAATCAACTTAGATGCAGAAAAAGTGCGTGGGTCGGGGTTGTCCATTGCAGGTATTGCCAATGCGGTAAGAGCCTCTAATGTGGAGTTTCCTACGGGCAACGTGAAAGACATAGATGCACAATTTACTGTTCGGTTGGCGGGCAAAGTGCAGACTGTCAATGAGTTGCGTGAAATCATAGTCGGTGTTTCTCGTTTGGGAGGCGACATTAAACTGAAAGATGTAGCCGAAGTGAATGATGGAATTAGAGAAATGGTGCAAGTGAATAGACTCAACGGCGTGCCTGCGGTGGGTATGCAAGTGTTGAAGCAAACAGATGCCAATGCAGTGGAAATGAGCAAGTTAGTTCGCAAAGAATTGATAAAACTCGAAAAAGATTATGCCAACATAGCCCTCAAATTTGACGTAGCCCAAGACTCGTCTATTTTTACTATGGAAGCTGCCGAAGCCGTTAATCACGACTTGCTGTTGGCTGTATTTTTGGTGGGAATTGTGATGTTGTTGTTCTTGCACAGTATCCGCAATGCTTTGATTGTAATGGTTGCCATTCCTTGCTCGTTGGTAGGTACGTATATTGCCATGTATCTGTTTGGGTTTTCTCTCAATCTGATGACTTTGTTGGGTATTTCGTTGGTGATTGGTATTTTGGTCGATGATAGCATTGTGGTTTTAGAAAATATTTACAGGCACTTGGAAATGGGCAAAAGTCCACGCATAGCAGCCCTCGAAGGTCGTAACGAAATTGGTTTTACTGCCCTTTCCATTACGCTGGTCGATGTGGTGGTGTTCCTGCCTTTGTCTTTGTTGCAAGGTTTAGTGGGCAATATCATGCGACAATTTTCGGTGGTGGTTTTGGTGGCAACGCTGATGAGTTTGTTCGTTTCCTTCACTGTTACGCCCATGTTGGCTTCGCGTTTCTCCAAATTCGAGCCTTTGACTAAGGACACTTTTATGGGACACGTAGGCATAATTTTCGAATACTTTTTCTCTGGTTTAGTCCACGCTTACGAAGAAATTTTGCGTTGGTGTTTACGCCACCCTTGGATTACCACAGTCATTGCGTTGGGTATGTTGTTTGGTGCTTTTGCTTTGCCTGCCAACGGCTTAATTGGTGGGGAGTTTATCTCCAAAACCGACAAAGGCGAATTTTCTGTAACCATAGAATTGCCATCGGGTTCGAGCATAGAAAATACCAACCGCATAGCCAAACAAGTTGAAAATATGATAGCCGACCTGCCCGAAGTAGATAAAATTTACTCCAACGTAGGCGTAAGTGCAGAGGGTTTTGTTTCGCAATCGTCGAGCAATATAGCGGAAATTGTGGTCAGCCTAAAACCCCAAGAACTCCGCACCAAGACGACCAACGACATGGTAAAAGAGGTGAAAGATAAAATTTCGGCAATTCCCAATATCAAACCAAGAGTAGGCTTAATCGGTATTTTTGGTGGTGCAGACCAAACGCCAATTCAAATGGTGGTGAGTGGCACCAACATAGACAGTGTGAGAAAAGCTGCCAAATTGATAGAAAAAATTACACGCAGCATTGCAGGCACAACAGACGTAAGGCTTTCTGCCGAAGATGGCAAACCTGAAACCTTGATAGACATAGACCGTGAGAAATTGTCAGCTTTTGGGCTAAACATAGCCGAAGTAGGGCAGACTTTGCAAATAGCTTTGCGTGGAGATGATAACTCGAAGTTTAGAGATACAGACAACACAGAGTACGAAATTCGCATACGCCTCGATGAGTTTGACCGCAACCGCACTGCCGATTTGGGCAAAATAGCCTTTGTCAATCGCAAAGGAGAGCAGATAGAACTCCAAAGTTTTGCCACTATTCGCCAAAGTTTAGGGGCTACCAAACTCCAACGTGAAAACCGCAATGCAGCCATCACTGTTTTCTCGCAGGTCATGGGCAGACCCGCCAATGACGTGGCGGTGGAAATAGACAACGGCATAGCCAAATCACAACTACCAATAGGCACGAAAATGACGCATGGCGGCGACATCAAAAACGGCAGAGAGTCGGGTGGCAGCATGGGAATTGCTATGTTAGCAGCCGTTTTGTTTGTCTATATGATTATGGTTGCTCTTTATGACAACTTTATTTATCCTTTTGTGGTCTTATTTTCTATTCCGTTGGCTTTGATAGGTGCATTTTTGGCATTGGCATTGGCAATGAAAACCTTTAATATTTTCACAGGCTTAGGCTTAATTATGATGATTGGTTTGGTGGCAAAAAATGCAATCTTACTGGTCGACTTTGCCAATGGCGAAAAAGAAAAAGGCTTAGACACTTTCCACGCCTTAGTGGAGGCAGGCAAAGAAAGGTTGCGACCTATCTTAATGACTACAATTGCAATGGTTTTCGGTATGTTGCCCATTGCCATAGGCTCTGGTGCAGGCTCGGAGTGGAAAACAGGCTTGGCTTGGTCGTTAGTCGGTGGTTTGACAAGTTCTATGTTCCTGACCTTAGTTTTTGTTCCTGTGGTTTATCAGGCTACGGACACTATGCTTGCCTTTTTCAGACGTTTGTTCCGCCTAAACAAAGTGAAGTTGGAAAAAGAGGGGGAAGTGGAAATGGCGTAAAGCAAAAAAATTATCAGCATTACAAATTACCTATTGGGTGGCTTAAAGCTACTTGATAGGTAATTTGTGCTTGGGAAGTAGCATACACTTTAGGGTTTTGCAAACCAAGTAGAGATAGGTTAAATTTTTAGTTTGGAAAACACACACACTAAAAAACAACGTAATTTTTTTTTATTATCTTAACTTTTTTCTCTATCTTGCGTATTGATAAACTATGTTAAAGAATTTTAACAAATTTATTCGGCTATGCCACCCACTAAAAAGACGATACGGATTTTGAAGGAGATAAAAACCAGCCTACAAGCCCATTTTGGCGAGGAGGTAGTGGAAGTTATCTTGTTTGGGTCGAGGGCTACAGGGAAAAGCCACCGCTGGTCGGATTATGATTTGTTGATTTTGCTAAAAAGTACGTTTAAAAGCCAGATGGAAGACCAAATTCTCGATAAATTGTATGATGTTACGATTAAGCACAATATTATTCCTGATAATCATTTCTTGGCTTTGGGCGAATTGGATACATTGAGAGGCAAACAACCTATTTTTATCAATGCAATAAAGGAGGGTTTTTATGTCTAAAAACATTATAGATGACAAAGAACGTAAGGAATTGATAACCTATCGTTTGGAACAGGCAGAAAAAACTTACCAAGAAGTAGGGCAATTTATTGAGATAAATAGCTTAGCGGCGGCAGTAAATAGAATCTATTATGGTATGTTTTATGGATTGTTGGCTTTGGCATTAAAGCACAGTTTTGAAACTTCTAAGCATCAGCAATTATTGGGTTGGTTTAATAAAAATTTTATCAACACCCAAAAAATAGAGATTAATTATGCCAAAATTATTCAAAAAGCCTTTGAAAGACGTATGCGAAGTGATTATGATGCTTTTGTGGATTTTGACAAAGAAACTGTAACGCAACTCTATGCTGATATGCGGTTGTTTTTGGACAGAATAGGGGAGGAGATAGAAAAGTGAAGTATGTACCGTACCATTTAGGGTGCGGTGTGTGTACGGGACTAAAAAAAGTGCAAAGTTTTTAAAATTTATTCGGCTATGCCACCCACTAAAAAGACGATACGGATTTTGAAGGAGATAAAAACCAGCCTACAAGCACATTTTGGCGAGGAGATAGTGGAAGTTATCTTGTTTGGGTCGAGGGCTACGGGGAAAAGCCACCGCTGGTCGGACTATGATTTGTTGATTTTGCTAAAAAATCCTTACGATTGGCAAAAAAAAAGGAGATAAGAGATGTTTTGTATGATGTGATGCTCAAATGGAACATTATTACAGACTCTCATTTTTTGGCTCAATACGAATTAAATACTTTGAGAGGTAAGCAACCAATTTATGGTAATGCCATGTTAAACGGAATTTATGCTTAACGGAAATTATGACAGACAAAGAACGTAGTGATTCTTGTTTTTAAAACCGAAACGCAAGATATAGGTGCTTCGGGTTTTTCAAACAGCAACGGCTGCCGACCCGAAGTCTTGCGGTTTTGAGAAACCGCAAACACTGTTCTTTTCTTAGCTTAACAGTATTGGACTAGGCGTTTCCGACTAAAGTCTATGCTATTAAGCTAAGAAACAACCTACAACCCTGAAAGGGTTGAACAACAATAGCCCTACGTGCAACGTAGGGGAAAAGGTGCAAGGCTACTTCACAACCCCGAAGGGGTTGAACAATGACATATTGCTACACGAATGTTCAACCCTTTCAGGGTTGGATGCACATTTACCAATACTCCCCTACGTTGCACGTAGGGCTATTGTTGTTCAACCCTTTCAGGGTTGGATGCACATTTACAAATACTTCCCTACGTTGCACGTAGGGCTATTGTTGTTCAACCTCTTCGAGGTTGTAAATACAATTTCTTAGCTTAACAGCACAGACTATGCGTCCCCGACTAAAGTCTATGCTACAATAAAAACATCATTAACTAAACAAATATGAAAACTAACGATACATTGTCTGCTTTGTCAAGATTTCAACATTTATTGTTCTCAATCAATCAAAAACATATCAACCATAAAAACATAGGGTCTATGAACTTTCTACACAAATTGTTTGCTCAAAAACTGAATTTCAAATTGCTGGTGCTTTCGCTGTTGCTCGTGGGTGGGGTAGGGGAGAGGGTGATGGGGCAGACTCCTGTCATTACGGGTTTATCTTCATCCTTTGGTGTGGCAGGAGCGGCGGCTATAACTATTTCAGGCACAGGTTTTGATAATAATCATCTTAATAATTTCGTTTATTTTGGAGGTGTCAAAGCTGTTACTACGGCAGGTAATACAGTATTTATAAGTGTTAATATACCTTATGGGGCTACTTCTGTAACACCTATTACAGTTTATAATACAGTTTCTAACCGTTGGGCTTCTTCTATAGCCTATACTGCTAACCCCTTATTTAATATCACTAATAGCCCTATTTTAAGTCCTATTGCAGGAACAAATTACAGACATACAACTTACACTAATGCAGCTAATCAAAAAGATATTGCGATTGCAGATTTTAATAATGACGGTTTTCCTGATGTGGCTACGGTAGCAAGTGGGGCAACACGAGCATTAGAAGTTAGATTGAACAGTGTGAATGGATTAAGCACTACTGTATCTTCAACTATTGCTGTTGATTTTAATGCGGGGGCTTTAACAACAGGATTGTTTGATGCAGATGCTTTTATTGATGTTGTAGTGACAGCAGGTAACAGTTCCAAAATTACGTTTTTTAAGGGCAATGGGAATGGTACTTTTGCAACAGGGGTAGACTTGACAGGTACTCCTGCTGAAATAGGTGTATCTACTGATGTTATTGCTGCCGATATGAATAAAGATGGTTTATTAGACTTAGTTACATCGCATTCCTCTGGTAATCAAGTAAGAATTCGTTTAGGAAATGGCAATGGTACTTTTAATGTACCCATTGCAACTCTTACTGTGGGAAACCAACCTGGTCGTGTTGCCATAGCTGATTTTAACGCAGATGGAAAATTAGATATTGTGGTAGGCAATAGTAGTAGTCTTAATTTTCAATATTTAGAGCAAGGAACTTTCCCTGCTTTTACACTACATAATGTTGCTTCTACTCATATAGGTGCTTATTCTATGAAAGTAGGAGATTTTAATGAAGATGGTCGTTTAGATGTCTTAATAGGTCATCTCAGTAATGGCAATATTACTTTACATAGAGGTACGGGTGGTAGTGGAGCAAGCTATTTTAATCCAACTACTACTCTTATTACACATGGGTCAGATAGTAGAGATATAGCCGTAGCAGATTTTAATGGGGACGGTAATTTAGATTTTGTAAGCACAGATTATAATGGGACACCTGTAAAATTATCTTTGGGTAATGGTGCAGGTGGTTTTGGGTCTATTATTCAGGTTACACCAAGTGTAGGTACTGCGGTGGGAAGGTTAGAAGTTGCAGATATGAACAACGATGGCAGAGCAGATATTATTTCACACACAAATGGAAGTAATTTTGCTATTTCGTATTATTCAGACACTTATTACTCCATCGTAGCCAATGGTGCGTGGAATAACCCAGCTACTTGGAGTACAACTGCTTGTGGGGGCACTGCTGGCACCACTATACCTACGGCTGGCGACAATGTAGTCATTTGTAATGGTTTTCCTGTCAATATTACCGCAGCAGGTGCAGCCTGCAACGACCTCACCGTACAAGCCAGTACAACTTTGCAACTCGGCAGCCAAAGCCTAACCGTAAATGGAAACACCATAAACAATGGAACAATAGAAGATAACCAATCAGTCGGCACAACCACTTTTACAGGCACACTAACCAACAATGGTATCTTACGAGTGGTAACAGCTAACAATAATTCCAATTTTATATTTAGAGGAAACATAACCAATGGGACTACTGCTGCTGTGTTTAGTTTAGGAGAATTTACCAATTATACTTTTAATGCGGTTGCTCCGCCTCTTATAGTAACCAACAATGCCACTACTGCTGGCGTAAATATGATTTTTGGTAGTTTTAGTGCTACAGGTACTGTCAATAGTGATGTTACTGTTGCCAACGGGACTGCTGGTAGGGAGGTTCATCTGATAGGCAATAATGGTACTTTTAATATAAATGCAGGCTTTACTTTAAGGAATGATTATGGTGGTACAGGTGGTTTGGTTACAGGCAGAATAAGTGGGGCTGGTTCATTTGTCAATGGGGCTAATGCACGTCTAAGATATACTGCTGTTGCTATACCTAACCTTACTGGTACTTTTAATGCCTCTACCAATGCAGGAAACACCGTAGAATATGCTACAAATACAGGCAATGTCTTAGGCACGACCTACCGCAACCTGACCATCAGTGCTGCGGGAACAGTCAATTTGGCAGGACATACCACTGTGCAGCAGCTCCTTACTATTAATTCGGGAGCTACACTTGACGTTACAGCCAGTAATTTTAATATCACAATGAATGGAACTACTGGTAACAATTTTATGAATAACAATGTTACTGGTGGTTTCACTGCACAAGGGGGTACTGTTACCTTTAATGCGACAGGAAATCAAACCATTGGAGGCGGAGCTGTTACTTTTAATAACCTCATTATTAACAATGCCAATAATGTAACCCTTAACCAATCTACCACCGCAGCCAATGTAGGTTTTACGAATGGTAATATAATCTTAGGAAGCAATAACTTTGTGCTTACAGGAACTCAAATAATAACAACGCCAGTAGCAGGAAGATGTTTTGTTACCAATTCAGGAGGTACATTGCAAGCTACAGTAGCAAGTAACTTCACGTTTCCTGTTGCCTTGTCCACTGCGGCAGCAGATTATGCACCTGTAACCCTCAACCCTTCAAGTAGTTTGGGGCTAACAATAGTAAGAGTAATTGCTGCACCAATTTTGCCACCTAACTCGGGCAGGGTGAAATTTGCTTGGGAGATAAAGCCAACCAATGTAGCAAGTAGCACAATGACCTTAAACTGGGGAGCAATAGCTAATGAAACTCCTGCTAATAGTATCAGTAACGCAGTAGCCAAAATCCACATAGGGCTTTCGCCTGTTGCTTTGGGTGCTTCTGTGGTTACTACTCCTTCGGCTACTGTTTCTGCTTATAGTATGCCTACCAGCAATAATACATTTACTGTGTATAATGCACCTCAAACCTACTATTCTATGGTAACTTTGGGAGACTGGGATTCCAATGCCTCTTGGTCTTTTTCTCCTTGTGGTGGTGGGCAACCTCCTGCTGGCAGTTTCCCCGCAACAGGTGATATTGCAATCATTTGTTCAGGACATACCATAAAAATGAATGTGAATGGTGTTAATATGAACACCATTCAGATTAACCAAGGGGCTACCTTAGATTTAGCTACAAGTTCTGGGCATACCGTTGCCAACCTTACCACAGATGCCCCCGCAGGTATTCGTAGAATACAAACCTCTACGCTTAATTTGCTACCTGTTCCTGCTGCCCAAAATACCTTTTTAGACAATGCAGGAGCAGAAGTAGAGTTTGCGGCAGCTACGGCTTACAATATACCCACAACCTTTAATACTAAATCTTACCAAAATGTATTGATTACAGGTACAAACAAAAGTCTTAGTGGAGGAACTACTCTTTTGGGTAGCCTAACTATTAATACAGGTGCTTCGCTTAATACGAATAACAATAATCTTACCCTTTCAGGTAGTTTTAATAATTCAGGTACTTTTACCGAAGGTACAGGTACTGTTACCTTTACAGGGGGCAATACTCAATTTATAACTGGCACTACCAATACAGTTTTTAATAAAATCACTATCAATAAATCAGCCAGTCATCTTACACTACTTCAATCTGTTAGTTTAGCTGGTGCAGGGGCAAATGTTAATTTTGCAGGTGCAGTGGGTTGTATTAACTTATTGAATAGTAACCTTACACTTGGCACAGCTTCCATTACTAATGCAGGCGTAGGTAGGGTTTTTGTTACAAATAATGGCAATACAGGTACTTTGATAAGAGATGTATCGGGTGGTGGAGGTGTAAGTTTCCCACTTGGCGAGTCTATTGGTCTTTTTACGGAGGTTATTGTTTCCAGAAATGGAGGCACTGCCTTGGGCAATACAGCAGTAAGGGTAAAACCTGTTGGCAGTTTCATACCCCCTAATAGTGGCAATATGCTTTATGCTGCCGATATAAGACCAACTACCACAGGCTCTACGGCTCAAGTAACCATGCGGTGGGCAGCAGATGATGCTAACTACATTAGCACAGGTGCTCCTTTAGCTCAAAGAGGTCTTTTCTATAATAATGGGGTAGGGACTATTAACCAATCTTTAGCTACTACTTTATCTCTTTTTGCTTGTTCTAATACCACACCTTTAAATTTAGTTGGTGGCACCACTTATTCTTTTGCGGTGTATAATGCACCACAAACCATCAATTCCGTTGCTGCCACCGCTTGGAATGTAGGTGGCACTTGGAATACTGGCACAGTCCCTGCCACGGGTGATAACGTAACCATTACCCATGCTGTTACCATTCCTGTTGCGGTTACGAGCATTGTCTTAGGCAACCTCAACATCAGCAACAACATAACTTTAACAATACCTAATACAACTACTACTTTTACTGCCAATACTATTACGTTGGGGGCAGCAGTTGGCAATGTTGGTAATTTGACTATTGCCAATACAACTACTACTTTTACTGCCAATACGGTTAATGTGAATTGGGGAAGTACCTTTAATGTGAATGATAACAGCCCAAGCATTACAACTTTAAACAGCAATGGCTATGCCTCAGAGTATAGAATGACTACTGCCAATGGTGCTGCCAATGTTGCTGATGCACGAGGTTTTATCAATGGCAACGCTATTAACAATACACTTGTAAAGTTTGCGGGAGCAAGCTATGACATAGCCGATAAATTTGGCAATACATTCAATAATCTTGCACCTTTCGACTATCCCGATATTTGGTTTAATCACACAGGCACAATAAATTTCCCTAATGCTGATATAAGAACTAAAAATATTCGTTTAAACTTTGGAGGAGGCACAGTAAGTAGTCTTGCTGCTGCACCTAATAAGACGCTAACCATTGGTGGGCAATTATTGGTGGCAAATAGTGGTGCTAATTTTACTCTGCCAGCTAATTCGCACAGCATTACGCTGTTAGGTAATAGGGTAGAGGTAGTGGCATCAGCACAACTCAATATCAATACTCCATTTACTTTCAACCCCACAACCACAGCCACTATTGAAGGGGCAAGCAATACTATCAATTTTAATAATGATGTTACGGTTTCGTCTGGAAAAACTGTTACCAACAATGCAACAGGCACTACTGGCGTAACCATCAATGGTGTATTAGGTGGGGGAGGCACATGGACACAAGGCACAACCACCAATATACTAAACTATGGCAACGCCACAGCACCTATGGCTTCGGGTACTTTCAATGCCAGCAATACAGGAAATACAGTAAATTACAACGGAACAACACCGCAAAATATCAGAGCCACAACCTACCGAAACCTGAGCATTGGTGGCACAGGAGCAAAAACTCTGCTCAATAATACGAATGTGGCAGCCAATTTTTCGGGGTCAAGTGCTGCTTCCTTAGATTTAGCAGGTTTTGATTTGGTGGTCAGTGGCAATGTAACTTATGATAATTCCACTATCATAGCCACTTCGGGTAGATTGGTGTTCAGCGGAACTGCTGCCCAAAACTTTACAAGTGCTGCTGCTACGCTTACCATGCCTCGTTTGCGAATAGACAAAACAGCAAGTAGTACAGTTAGCTTGGCAGGAGGGATTAGCACCTTGTCGTTAAGCACAGATTTAGAATTTAATAATGGTGGAGGTGGTAATTCCCGTTTGGTTATTCCTGCGGGCAAAACCTTGCTCTTAGGAGCAAATGCTTTGGCAGGCACAGCCGACGGCAACAACTATATCATTGGAACAGTGGCTAAAACCTCTCATGCCTCTGCCTTTACAATGAATTTCCCTATTGGCAGTGCCAGCAGGTATGCACCTATTTCTCTCCTTATTCCTGCGGTGGCAAGCAGCAACATAGCTGTTTCCTACACAGAAGGTGTACCACCAAGTAGCAATACTATTACTCCTCCCTTGTTAAGAGTAAGCAAAAAAGAATTTTGGACAGTGGTGGCTAATTATGCTGCTCCAATTATTTCGAATTGTCAATTAACTTTTGTCAATCCTACTTTTAGTGGCGTAACCAGCACCGCCACCTCAGATTTAAACGTGGCTTATTTCGATGGCACCAGTTGGGTGAGTACTGCCACTGCCGATGCTACGTCTTCTGGTACAGTAACTCGCAATGTCATTAGCATTGCCAACAACGTAACACGATATTTGACCTTAGGCACTCTTTCGCCTTTGCCTGTTAATCCGTTAGCTACGCTGTTTGTATCTGCACAGGCAGGTTCGTGGAATACCGCAGCTACGTGGGGAGGAAGTGTGCCTACGGTAGGGAGTTTGGTTGTCATCAAACACAAAGTAACCGTAAGCAGTGCAGCTGACGTGGCTGCTAACTTAGATGTAACCATAGACGGTGGCGGCACCTTAGAAGTTGCCACTCCTGCTGCATGGACAAATCCTTTGGCTGCTTTGCGCTATGGCACAGGCACAGGAGATAGGAAAGTATTGTTTACGCTTAGTGCAAACCCCATTATCAACTGGGTTGCTGCTCCAAATAACTTTTTCTTAGAGAATGCGGCAGCTATTGTAGAGTTTGCAGGCAGTAGCTATACTTTTCCTTCTGCTTTCAACACCAAACCCTATAAAAACGTGGTGATTAGTGGCACAGGCACAAAATCTCCATCGACAGACATTACTATTGCAGGCAAACTCGATATCATTTCGGGAACTTTGGCTACCAATGCTAATATTAGCCTTTTTGCAACTGGTGATATTTTGACTGTTTTCTCTGGGGCTACACTGGATTTGCAAGTCTCTGGCAAAATAGGAGGCTTGGGCAACCAACACGTATTGCATAGTGGGGCTACTTTGAAGTTTGGAGAAGTAGGAGATAGCAACGACTTTTTGAGAAAATTCCTTTCGGTGCATGGCAATTCTAACATTGAATTTACTTCCACCACAGGTACGCAAAAGTTGTTTGTGGGTGCAAAAGAGTTTGATAACACCCCCTTTGAATATGGCAATGTATTGATTAATACTTCGGGTGGGGGCAAAGTGGAGATAAATGATGCAGTGTTTTCGGGTACGGTTACAGACATGACCATAAAAGGCAACCTGACCATAGCTACCAACGCCACCTTAGACGTGAGCAGTAGCTTAGGCAATCCTGTTACATTGAACGTAGAAGGCAATTTTTCTTCTACGGGTGCAGTAGATTTTGCACTTGCCAACAAAGCTGTAAATTTGGTATTGAAAGGAGCAAACAATACCAATTCAGGTACTTTCTCGGCAGGTGGGCAAAGCACAGTTAGCTATGATGGTAGCACCCATTCCAATCAAAATATTTTTGCAGCCACTTACCAAAATTTAGAATTATTGACCAATAATAGCATTAAAACAATTAGCAACGGCACAACTACTTTGCAGGTAAACAATAACATTACTTTTAATGGCAATGATGTGAAGTTGGTAATGGGCAACCGCCATGTAAACCTACCCGCAGTGGCAGGTTCGGAGGCTTATGTAGGTGGCACAGGGCAATACTACGTTACCAATGGCACAGGCAGACTACAAAAAAATATAAATTCTTTCTCTACTTATACGGCTCGTGTGGGCAAAAGCACAACTTCTTATAACCAAATTGTGGTAACAGGCACAGGCACAGGACTGTTAGAATTTGCTGCTGAAAACTACACTGCCACTTTGCCTTATGTGTCTGTCCGTTGGAATATTCGCAGAGATGCAGTGCTAACTATCGATGATGCAACTTTTACCATAGACGGAGCTAATGATAATGGCACTTTTACGCCTGCTCAAAATTTGCGTAGAAATTTAGCACCCATATTGTCTTCACCCACTTCATACAGCGGTGGAGGCGGAACTATTACGACCTCAGCACCTGCGGTGGTTGCAAGTGTGGACAACCTCTACACTATACAGCCTTTTGCTGGGCTTACGCTGTATTCACAAGGAAATACAGATTGGCATAGTGCTGCTACTTGGAATACTAACCCATTAGGAGGGGGAACTTCACAAGTGCCAACCAGCATAGACAATGTAGTGATACAGGCAGGACACAAAGTAGGTGTAAGTACTGCTAATCCATTAAATGCCAGCCAAATAGAATTTAAAGGCACAAGTGCAGCTAATATGGCTGTTTTGGAAGTTACTAACGCAGGGGCTGCTTTTGGTATTCCTGTTTTTGGTACAGTGAGTTCGGATAATCAATTTGGTAAATTGATTTTGCCTTCGGCTGTTATGCCTTTGGAGACTGCAATGGCAAGTTTTGCAGCAAAGCCTACTAATGTGGTGGAGTTTACAGGCACAGCACCTTATCCTATTCCTAACAGAACTTACCCAAGTTTAACACTCTCTGGCACAGGGGGCAATTACGAAATAGCAGGAGGATTTCCATTAGTTACTATCAACGGAAACTTAGAAATCAGCTCAGCTTGTACCCTAAGCACCACCGATAATAATATTGGTTTGACTGTAAACGGAAACACAGACATTAGAAGTAATGCTAAATTATTACATAGTAGCACTGCTGATGGACGAGATTTTACCTTCAATGGGTATGTAACCGTAGGCAATCTTGGAGAATTTAGTATTGAAAATATGGGTGCAGGCACAGTAGGTACTTTGGGCGGTGTGGTTACTACTAATGCGGGTGCTGCTTTTAGATTTTGGCAAGAAACAGTGGTGGTAAAACAAAACATTATCAATAATGCAAACTACTTTGCGTTATCAAGTACATCACCTAATATCAGTAATACTGATTTCCAACTTCCCACAACAGGTGGTATTACTATACAGCAAAATAATAGTGGTTATTTGAGTTTGGGTAATGTTACAACCACAGGTACTGCTGCCCAAACTATTACTTTTGCTGCTGCTAATGGTGATATAAAAGCCGAGGGCAATATGACCCTCAGCAATGATGTTACGATAAAAAATGAAGTGCAATTTAACGGATATTTAAGAGTATTAGGAATACTAACAATCAATTCAGACACTAAATGGGAGCAAGGAGAAAATTCTTACCTCCAATTAGAAGGTTCAGCCACGCCCTTAGTAATAAACAGTGGCGGAATTTTTGATGCTACTGCTCACAGCAATAATACCACTATTTACACAGGAAATGCAAATCAAAACGTGGCAGCTACCACTTATCATCATTTACACCTTCAAGCAATTTCGCCTCCTGCGTCTATAAAAACACTGTTGGGCAATATCATAGTCAATGGAGGTTTATTGATTGATACAGATGTAACATTGGATACAGATTTTTCTTTTAATTATAATATCAACTGCAAAGGTAACTGGCAGAATGATGGAAGTTTTGCTGCCCAAAATGGTATTGTTACATTTGAAGGTGCAGCATCAGGCGTACAAATATTTGGAAATCAACCGACTGATTTCAGTACCTTAGTTATCAACAAAAGTGCGGAAGATATTACGTTGGGAAGTTCTGTAAATGTAGCCAGTGGTTTAACTTTGACTTCGGGCAGAATACTTGTAGGTGCAAATAATTTTTCTTACAATGGTTCGGAGGCAAACCTCAGTGCCAATGCTAATAGCTATGTGGTAACAGATGATAATGCAAGTAATTTTATAAGAAGTAATTTGACTACGGTTAGCCCCCAGCTATTCCCAATTGGTATAGATTTGGGCAGTGGCAATTATAGCTACAATCCTATTGAAATTACTTATAGTTCGGTGTCCGCAGGCAATGTGGCAGTAAGGGCTGGATTACCTAATCAGTTGAGTTTGCCTAATTTTAGTGCTACTTCCAAAATAGACGCAGTGTGGCGAATATCACAGCCAAATCCTGCGCTAATTACCAACATCAAATTTGGTTGGCAGGCTGCCAATGAAAGCAGTTTTAATGCTGCCACTGCAAAAATAATGCAGCAGCTAAACAGTCCGCTGTCTTCTACTATCATAGGCACGCAAGACGCAAGTGCAAATAGCTTAACCCAGTTTGCAGGTCTTACTAATGATTTTGCGGTGTTTTCGGGAACTACTTACACCGCTGTTCAGTCGGGACCTTGGAATGACCCTAATACGTGGGGTTGTGGTAGCTGTCCACCGCCTTCTGCTATTGACAATGTAATTATTCAAACACCATATATTGTAACCCAAAATGCAGGCAATATTGCGGTGCAAGACCTTACCATACAAGATGATGCCAGACTGAATTTTAGTGGTGCATTTGCAATGAATGTAACAGGCACGTTGAGTATAGGTAATGGCGGAATTTTAGATTTAAATCAGACTTCATTTTTAGGTTATACCATTGCCACCCTCGTTGCCCCCGCAAATAGCCGAATAAGAATTGGTAGTAATAGTTTTCCTACAATAACAGCAGTGCCAACTTATGGTGCTACCAATGTTGTAGAGTTTTATGGTGCAACCACCATGCCTACAAAGTTGAGTATGGCAGCTAACAAAAATTTCCAAAATGTAGAAGTAACAAACTCATCTTCAAATTTTTCAGCTGGTGGCAACATTATCATAGACAATAACTTAACCGTAAAAAACCTTTGTGTAACTTGTGCTTTTGTTACAGGAAATATTGGAGAAACTTTAAGCATTGGAGGCAATCTATCCATAGAAAATAATTCTACTTTTACTTCATTTGAGGCTAACTTAACAGTAAATGGCACAACAACTGTCAATAATGGTTGTATTTTTCAAGATAGCAATGCAAATGGCACGAATACATTTATTGGTAATGTTATCAATGAAGGGCTGTTTACCTCATTAGGCATCGCACAAACCACTATTTTTGAAGGCAATGTAACCAATACAGGTACAGGGGGAGGTTTAGATTTGGCGTATGGAACAACAACTTTTAAGAAAAACATTAGCAATCTGAATGGTGCAGGTGGCTTTTTTATAGGCAATGGAGGAGGTAGTGCTATTTTAGACCCTATAAATAATATGACAATAACTCACCAGGGCAGTGTGGGTATGATTTTGAATAGTACAACTACTACAAACCCCATAGTTAGCAGGACTATTACTTTGGTTAATCCAACAGCAACAGATGAGAAAATTTATTTTACTGGTGGTTTTGTTATTGGTAATAATATAACTGTTACTAATAACTCTCGTCCCGAAGTGCAGGTTACAGGCAGTGCACTAGTAGGCACAGACCCTACTACTTCTAAGTGGGTGCAGGGCAGCAACAGTGAATTAGGGCTTTACTCCACCAGTTTGAACCTTACTACGATGGATTTTGATGCAACAGCCCCAGACAATACGGTTGGTTTTAGGGCAGGAGGTAGTCAAGGTATAAGACCAGACACTTACTACCACTTACAAATTGCATCAGGTGATGCCAAAATTTTGAGAGGAACAACCACAGTAAACGGAGATTTGACTATTTCGCCAGGTGCCAACTTAGATGTTACTACTTTCAATCACGATTTGATAATCAAAGGAAATTGGAATAATAGTGGAAGTTTTGCTGCCCAAAATGGTACTGTAACTTTCAGTGGTAATACAGCCCAAACTCTTAACCTTCCCGCAGGAACTACCACTTTTTATAATTTGGTGATAGACAATAACACCACCGTTACGTTAAATAGTGCTTCTCCTCCTGCTACGGTTACAGTGGACAATGATTTAAACTTGACAGCAGGGCATTTAGTTTTAGGGGACAATAATTTGGCTGTTACAGGTAATTTAACAGGAGGCAACGAGAATAAGTTTATTGTTACCAACGGAACAGGTTTAGTTATCAAGAATGGTGCTGCCATTCCCTTTACTTTCCCTATTGGTATCAATAACACTGTGGCAGACTATGCCCCTGTTACCATGACACCAACAAATCCCTCTGCGTTTTTAAGTGCAAGGGTACGTTTGCGTGCAGGAGATTTGAGTAGCTATACTAACGGAGGGAATTTTACATGGCATCTTGCTGATAGTGAGAGTGGTGCTAATATTTCTGCACTCAATTTTCAGTTTAACGAAGCCAATGCAACTCCTAACAGTGGAACTTTGTCATTATCTGCTACAAAAATAGCAAAAGGATTAGTGTCGCCTATGTTTATTGGTGGTTATTCATATAGTTCTCCTTTGCATACAGCAACTTATACAGGTAGTGCAATAGATGGTAATGGGGAGTTTTTGGTTGTGGAGAGTGGCACAACTTATTACAGCATAAACTCAGCACTTCCATCTGATTGGACTGCTGCTAATTGGAACACCGCAGCCGACGGAACAGGTACATCTGGCACGCCGACAAGTATAGATAATGTAGTGATACAAAACGGACATTGGATAGAAGTTACAGCTCCTATTAGCGTTGCCAATGTCAAATTTGAAGGGATTATAAACGGCAATACGAGATTACAATTTACTACACCTGCCGAAGGTTGTACAATTGGAGGCTTTGTGGGTAGTACACAAGGCACGTTGATAATTGTGAACAGTCTGCATAACTTTCCTTCGGTTGCTACTGATGACATTACAATTTTACAGTATAGCAACACAACAGGTACTAATCTTAACCTCCCAACAGGTTTTGGCAATATACCTAACCAATACCCCGCTTTGCGATTAGTAAACACTGGTGCAGGCAGTACCTACACTTTTAATGCAGCCACTACCAATATTCGAGGTAACTTACACATACATAGTGGCACAGTGCATACAGCTACTTCTAATAAATTAAATGTAGGATTATTACCAACCGTAGGTGGTACTTTAATGGTATCAGGCACATTAGAAGGAGCAGGGCAAGAAGTTGTCGTTCATGGTTTAACGCCACTGATAGACCCCACAGGCACTTTAAATGCAGGAAGCAGCAAGTGGACTTTTGCAGATGTTTTAACGATTGATAATGTGTCAAACACTGGTACTTTCAATGGAGGTAGTGCTGATTTAAGTTTTGCAGACCTGTACGTAAATGGAGTTTTCAATGATGCTGTTGCAGGAGGCACAAACACCTTTGGCGGTAGTGTATCAGTAGGCAGTAGTGGACGTTTTACTTCTCTTGATGCTAATAGTCCTGTTGTTTTTAACCTCCTACCAATAGGAGGTTCGTTACTTATTAACAATTCTACGCTTGCCAATTCTTTTGTAGTCAATGGCACTACTAACGTGATAGATGGAGGTGCGGCAGCCCTAAGATTTGAAAACAATGGCACACAAGGTTTTCAATTTAACAATAACTTTAATATAGGACTAAACTGCACAGTGCTAAACAACAATGCAAAAGGTGTAACCATTACAGGCAACTTAGACGGTGCTAATTCAAGTTCTATTTGGCAACAAGGCAATCTTGCCCCTACTAACAGTGCCAAACTCTTTTATGGCGGGGCAGTAGTACCGATGGCAACAGGTTTATTGACAGCTACTGCAACTAACAACGAGGTGCATTATAACGGTGCAGGCAACCAAGCCATAAAAGCTACTGATTATTACCATTTGTTTTTAGAAAACGGAGGATTAAAAACAGCCCCTGCTGGCAACATCAACATTAAAGGTAATTTAACCCTCACAAGCCCAGCTACTTTTGATGCCAATGGTAAAGATGTTATTTTCGATGGCACAACAGCCCAGCAAATCACAGGGAATTTTAGTGGAAGTCCGTTTGAAAATTTGGTGATTGCGAATACTGCAAGTACAGTAAGTTTGATAGGAACAATTACACCTGTTGAGGTGAGTAGTGTTTTGACTTTGAGTTCAGGTAGATTGGTATTAGGCAAAAATGATTTAGGAGTTACAAACACAGCGAATACAGCTATTGGTGGTGCTTTCTCTAATAGCACTTATATAGAAACAGATGATTTTGGTAGGGTAGTTTGGAATATGTCAGGTACTAATGATTTCTTGTTTCCTGTTGGAAGAGGCAATTATACGCCTATTACCTTAAATGGTGCGTTGGGTAGTGCAGGGGTTTTGGTAAGACCAAGCACAGATACTCCCGCAGCACCTGTAGCCAGCCCACAAGTTGATAGAGTATGGGTAGTTACGCCAAGTGCCAGCAACACAGCACGTATTTCGGCTTTGGCTTGGCAGTCTGCAAATGGTACATTAGCTGCTTCGGGTAGAGTGCAAACCAAAATAGGTGCTGGTGCGTGGACTACCCACAACCCTGCATCGCCAGATAATTATACAGTGGCAGCTCAAACAGCTACCCAAGCAGGAAGTGCAGGGGGTTTTGCTTTTACAGGAGGTGGTGTACTCAATCATATTACAGTACTTACCGCCTCCTCCGCCCCCACTGTCCAAACCTTTTCGGCATACAGTGGCACTATTGGCACAACCATTACCCTCACAGGTACAAACTTTAATCCTTCTGCACCTAACGATGTCTATTTCGGTGCAGTAAAAGTAACAGCCAACGCAAACGGTGCAGGAACACAAATCACCGTAACCGTACCCACAGGAGCTACCTCCGTTACGCCGATAATAGTCCGCAACAACGCCACCAACTTACAAGGCTCATCTGCCGACTATGGCAAGTTGTTTACCGTAACCAACAGCCCAGCGTTGGCTATTACTGCAACAAGTTATGTGAAAACGGATATAAACGTAGCCGATACACCCATAGCCTTAGCTTCAGCAGATTTTGACAATGATAACAATGCAGACATCATTGTAGCAAGACAAGGCATAGCAACAGAGGTTACAATTTTATCAGGCAATGGATCAGGTGGTTTTGCAGCCTCTACTGTTACTACAGGCATAGCTCCACGTAACGTAACCACTGCCGACTTTAACAATGACGGGAGAACAGATTTTGCTATTGCAGGAGGAAATACCATAGAGATTTATACCAAAAACGCAGGTTTAGGTTTTACTTTAGTTCCTACACCTACTTTAATAGGTTTTACCTTTAATGTAGGTTTAGAATGTTTGGCAACAGGAGATTTTAATGGAGATGGCAATATGGATTTGGTGGTGGCAGATTTCTTTGGAAACAGAATAGTGGTGTATGCTGGCAATGGTGCAGGAGGGTTTACGCAACTTGGAACTCCTATGACAACTCTTAATAATCCACGTGGCTTGTCGGTAGGAGATTTGAGTGGCGATGGCAAGGCTGACTTTGTTGTAAGTTATTCCAATGGAGGTACACAAATAGGGGTTTATATCAAAGATGCTTCGGGAGATGGTTTTACTTCACAACCTTATACTATTGGCAATAACAATCACATTGGTACACGCATAGCAGACTTTGACAAAGATGGCAAGCCTGATGTGGCAGTAGTAAGTAGAGTAGATGGTGGTGGTGGTAGCATAAAAGTTTTCAAGGGAAATGGTACAATGACTTCGACTTTAGGTGCTTCACCTGCTGCAACTATTCTTATTGCTTCCAACCACAACTTTATTGAAATAGGAGATTTGAATGGAGATAATGAGATAGACATTGTAGCTGCCAAAGATGATGGCAATTCCATAACAGTTTGTTTAAAAAATGCAGGCTTTTTTTTCCAAACACCATTTACGATAGCCACAGGCAATAATACAAACTCCGTAGTCATTGGCAACTTCAACGGCGATGGCAGAGCAGATATGGCAGTGGCTAATTATGGTGCTAATACAGTCAGCATTTTGACAGCACCTCTGCCCGACAAACCCCTTGGCAACAGAGGAATGTATTTTGATGGCGACCAAACCGCAGGGCAGGGTGATTTTGTGAATGTGGGTAATGTTTCCTCTTTCAATTTTACAACGTCTGATTACACCATATCTGCGTGGATAAAAAGATGTCCTGGTAATACAATTCAGCGTACAATTATAAGCAAGTACCATGATGGTACCAATGCTGGGTGGGCATTGTGGCTCATGCCAGATGGTACGGTAATGAGTTATAGAAATGTTGCTCCTTGGAATGTACAGACTACTGCTGTTGTTCCCGAAAATAAATGGGTTCACGTAACAACAACTTATAGTAATCCAACATTGAAGATATATTTTGATGGTGTTGAAGTAGCTACAAGTTCATCATTTAGTAGTCCACAACCAAGCACAACAGCTCCTGTTTTGATAGGGGCTAGTGCTTCGCTTCCTAATCCTGTTCTGCCTTTTAAAGGACAAATAGACGAAGTACGCATATTCACCTCAGTCCGCACCCCTGCCCAAATCCAAACCGATATGGCAACAACAGGCAATAACGGTGCAGCGGGCTACTGGGATTTTGATGTAGATAACAGTACAGGTATGACTGTTACCAATTTAGGTACATTAGCCCCTGCGGGAAATGGTGCTTTGGCTAATAGTCCGAACACACCTCTTTGGGCTTTGCGTGTTACAGACAACACCGCAGATAACCTTACACAAGGTATGTTGCGTTGGGCTATTACGCAAGCAAATAGTGATATTGCTCCTAACGAAGATACAGATTATATTGATTTTTCTATTCAGCAGACAGGTTCTGTAAGCATTATCAACCTTGATGCACCTATACCAATTTCTCAGCCTATTATCATAGACGGTTATTCGGCTTTTGGTAGTTCTCCCAATATGCTAACAGGTTTGGCTGCGGGAACAAATGCAGCCCTAAGAGTAGAGTTAAAAGGTACAGGAACTTTTAATGGTTTAAGTGGTTCAAGATATGCTATTGATTTTAACTCGACAGCTACCAACTCAGAAGTAAGAGGCTTGGCAATGAATAGTTTTAAGCTATCACCACCATCTTCAAATGATGATGGGGCTATTCGCATAGGGGCAAACAATACGAAAATAAAAGGCTGTTTTATTGGTACAGATGCAGCAGGTACTACAGCTCTTGCCAATACTTTGGGGGTTGTTGTGCCACCTACAGGAAACATAACAGGAGCAGAGGTTGGAAGCCCAGCAGCTGCGGATAGAAACTTATTTGCAAATGCTTTAAATGCCGTGCAGGTAAATGGTGGAATGGGTAGTGGTGCAAGCAAAATACAAAATAACTTGTTTGGATTAACACCAACATTAACAGCCTTCGCAATTGGTGACAATCCTCTTGCTATTCATATTTGGAATGGCTCTCAAAACAACATAGTTGGTGGCACAGCAACCAATGAAGGAAATATCATTGCAAATAGTGGAGGGGCTATTGAGGTAAATGGTGGATCCACAACAGGCAACCGCATTGCTCAAAACAGCATATATAATAATGGCCTTGGTATTAGTCTAACAGGTACACCAATAGGCAATGCCAACAAACAACGCCCTACTATTACAGCAGCAACCCCTACTTCAATTTCAGGAACTTGTGAAGCAGGAGATATAGTAGAAGTTTTTGAGAACAATGCAGGAGAAAATCAAGGTAGAACCTATTTAGGAACTGCAACAGTAGTGGCTACGAATTGGACTTTATCAGGTAGCTTTACTTTGGGCAAAGCTATTACTGCTACTGCAACAGGAAGCAATAACACTTCTGATTTTTCTCTACCCTTACCTGTAAGAGTATATCCTTCGGCAGTAGGTGCAGGCAATACCCTACAAAGTAGCAACACACAAGTAAACTTATCTTCGCACATAGGCACATTAGGAGGCTTAGCCAATGGTACAATCACAGGTTGGTTTAAAACCACCAATACAGGTACACAAATGTTGTTTACTGCGGGTACGTCAGGCTTAACAAGTTGGTTGCAGATAGGTACAGGTGATGCTGGTATTGGCTTAACCAATGAATGTTTTTTTGTTACTGCTTCTGATAATGGTTTTTCTTCTGCTAATAAATTGTATATGGGAATAAACATTGGAAATAATCCAAGCTACTTGGCAGATAACCAATGGCATCATTTTGCAGTAGTGGTTGATGGGGCAAACAATAGAATGTATTTAGACGGCGTAAGGTATCAATCTGGTGATATTGGTTTTATAACAGGAACTGGGCATACTAACGATGCTTACTTGACCAATATTCCTTCTATTGCCAATATGAATATTGGTTTTAGGCAATACCACGCACCTAATTTACCTTTCAATGGTTCTATTGACGAATTTACAATTTGGAATAGGGCATTATCAGACGCAGAAGTTAGGCAAATGATGTGTAGAAAAATAGACGTAAACCTCCCTGCTAATAATGGCTTGTTGGCTTACTACCGTTTTGACGAAGGAGCAAACAGTGCTTTAGACTTGGCAGGTGCAGGAGGTTATAATGATGGGGTTTCTACTCACGCCAATCCTCTCTCTGGTGCAGCCCTCGGCGATGCCTCTGTATTCCAATACAATACAAGTACTTTATTCCAAACCCTTACAGGTCCAGACAAAAATTTCAATATATCAGGCTTGCCTTTGACAGCAGTGCAAGGTGTGCAGCTATACCAAGTGAATGCAGCACCAAACAGCACGACTACCAGCCATATAGGTGCAACTTTGCAGGTAAGCAACCCTTACTTTGGTGTGTTCCCTGTTGGTGGCGTAACCTATACTGCTACGCAAATACAAAGCACAGCCATTTATAACAGTACTTTCCGTTTTGGCAACCGAGCAGACAATTCAGTGGCAACGTGGACAGCTAACTTCAATTCGTCTGCCACTTCCACCACAGTCCTTACGCAACCAAATAACAGCCTCCGCAATGAGTTTGTAGCCATGTCGCCACTGCCACCGCAGGTCTATGCAGCCACTAATCAGGCAGCAGATAGATTTACTGCTAACTGGGAAAGTCTTGGGGTTGCTTATGATTTGCAAGTAGCTGAAAATGATATATTTACTGTGGGAGTGCAAAACTTCACAGCTTTAAGTGGCACAAACCAACTTGTAACAGGCTTATCAGCTAACACTGTCTATTTTTATCGTGTACGCACCACCACGCCATCCGCTTGGTCTATCCCACGCATGACCTCCACCATTCTCCCTGCGGGCAGTGGCAACAGGTTGGAGTTTAACGGAACAAACCAATACGTAGAACAGCCTTATCATCCTGCCAACAACCCCGCCGCCTTTACCGTAGAGGCGTGGATAAATTTGGCAAGTATTACAGGTTCATTCCAATCTATTGTTACGTCAAGAGATCAATACCCACAAAAAGGTTACATTTTGTATGTAACATCCTTGACTGGCAATCTTTCTTTATGGACAGGCGATGGAATTGGTGGTTGGCATGTATTGAACACAACAAGTCCCCTACCCACAGGACAGTGGACACACGTAGCAGCTACCTTTGCAGGAGGTACAAAAACTTTGTTTATCAATGGGGTGCAGGTAGCACAGGCATCAAGCACTCCGTATGTGCCAAACACCGCCCGACCTTTGCGTATAGGGGCAGGTGTAACCGAATCAGCTACACCACTTTTATACTTCAACGGACAAATAGACGAAGTAAAAATCTGGAATGTGGCAAGACCATTGACAGGGGCTAACAGTATTCAAAGTGATATGTGTCGCAAAATTAGCACTGCGGATATTTTGGCAGCACCTTACAATACAAATTTGGTAAGTTACTTCCGTTTTGATGAGTCGGTAGGTTCTCCTGCGGTAGTAGAAAACCGAGCAAGATTAGCTACTGCTGATGGTACGTTGTTTAATGCACCAACAAGAGGAGTTTCGGGTGCAGCTTTGGGAGATGCTTCGGTGGCTCAGTATAATCTTTCGTCATTAACTTCATCATTAGCAGGTGGGGGCAAAACTTTTGCTTTGGCTAATTCTGCTGCAATGTCTACTGCACAAGGCGTACAACTGTATAGAGTAGATGCAATACCTGCCAATGCTGGTTTGACTCCCAATATGCCAGATAACCCTTATTTTGGGGTTTTCAATATTGGTAGCTATACTTATGATGCAACTTTAACAAAAGGTAGTGGCGTAACCTCCAGCAGCCGTTTTGCTACTCGCAATACCAATGCCGACAACTTTGCCATAGAACTTACTTCTACTGCCTCGCCAAGCACTACCATAGCCCAAACAGGCTTTACCTCTCGCAAGGAGTTTATAGATGTGGAGTTGCCTATTTATTATAGTAATGCAAATAATCCTAACATTGCAACAGGGGTAGATTGGAATACAGCAAATTCTTGGGCTACGGGTTCTCACACAGGCACAGTGTCAGCCATAGTTCCACCCACAGGGGCAACGGTTTATATCCAAAATGGGCATAAAGTAATTGCAAACCAGCCTTTTAATGCAGGCAACAACAATATACCTGCTATTCTTTATTTGGGTGGAGAATTAGATTTGCAAGACCACAATCACACAATTAGTACATTAGTTATTGATACATATCCTCCTGCCAATGTAGGCAAGTTGCTAATTGGTGGAGGCACAGCAGCCCCTACTATTGCCACAACAGGCGTAGGTAGTACTTTCTTTACGACTGCGGGGAATACGGTGGAGTTTTATGGAGGGGCGTATAGTGGTATTCCTCACAGGGCTTACCCTACTTTGCAAATCACAGGCTCGTTAGGAGATATAAAATCAATGGTAGTTGGTAATTCTGTTATTCACAAAGATTTGATAGTTGGCACAGGGGCAAGACTTGACGTAGCAGTAGGTTCTTTATTTGATTTTTCAAACACAGCAGACCATATCATTACGCACAATGGCGAAATGAATTTAGGCGGAGTTACAATTAACCGCAATACAACTGTTTCTTTGGGTGGTATTCCTGCGGGAGTAGTCATCAGAGATAATTTAAGTATTGCAGCAGGTACACTTACCAACAATGGCGTAGTTAGCATAAACTCTGCAAGTTCCAATTTAACAGGTGCAGGTAATTTTGTGGCAGGGGCAAGCTCTGTTTTGTATATGAATGGTGATATTACTGCTCTTATGACTGCAACCAATTTTGATGTAAGTAGCAATGCCAATGAAGTGATTTATGGTGCTGGTACGCCTACAATCTTTGCCGATACCTACCGCACTTTGCGAGTTTGGGGCAATAGAACTATGCCAGCCACACCAGTTACCGCAACAGATGTAGAGATAAATAATGCTACTTTAACTTTTGGTGCAACAGCCACTACTTTAACAGTAAATGGTAATCTAATAAATACAGGCACAGGCACAATAGATATGACAGGCACAAGCCTTGCCCATACCTTAACTTTAAACGGAACTACTAACGCAATCACTACCTACAATGCAACAGGCAACACCTCCGCAAAAGTAGTGTATGGTGGCACAGGCACACAACAAGTTTTTGGTGCTACGTACCAACAGTTAGAAATGGCGAATGGTGGCACAAAAACCTTGCAAGCAGCCGCAACGGTAAATAATCAACTGCGTTTGAGTGCTGGGGTTTTAGCTTTGGGAACAGGTGCTTTTGATTTAACTTTGGCTACTGGTGCAACTATTGTCAATGGTTCAGGCAATAGTGCAGTTGGAGATTTTTCAATAAGCAATTATATCCTAACCAATGGCACAGGGCATTTAATTCGAAATGGTATTACCAACGGTACTTTTGTGTTCCCTGTTGGTGGTATTACTACGCCAGCCCCACAATATGCACCTGTTACTTTAACTTACGGATTAGGTGGTGGTAGCAATACTTCTGTTAGGGTAGGAGAGAGGAATACATTAAGTTTGCCCGACTTCCCAACTAATTTTAGCAATAATACGCCTTGGGTTTGGTCTATCAATTCAGCTACAGATGTTACTGGTTTAACTTTGGGTTGGACAACTCCAAATATAATTACTACAACAAAAATACAAGAGTATAATACTTCTTGGGCAGTGGCAGCAGGAACAAACTCTGCATCAGGTTTCTCTGGTTCAGCAACTGGTGGTACTATTTTCAATGGCACAAGGTCTTTTGCTGTGTTTAGCTTGCCAACCATCACCACCACAGGCACTTTAACAGCCTTCACCTCTTGTGCAGGTTCAGTTTCAGCAGAGCAGCAATATACAGTAACAGGCACAGGTTTAACAGCCAATATTGCTATCACAGCACCAGCAGGTTTTGAACTTAGTTTAACTTCGGGAGGTACATTTACGCCTACATTAAACTTGACACAAACAGGAGGAAATGTAGCCACAACCACAATTTATGTTCGTTTGACAGGTGCATTAGCAGGTACATATGGTGGAGTAGGAAATGAGATTACGCACACAAGCACAGGGGCAAATAATCCGAATGTGTCTATTCCTACGAGTACGGTTAATGCCTTGCCAGCCATTACCACCCAACCCACAGCCTCAACTATTTGTGCAGGTGCAAATGCAACTTTCACAGTGGCAGCTTCGGGAACAGGTTTAACGTATCAATGGCGTAAAAATGGTACACCTATTAGCGGAGCAACAGCCTCTTCTTATAGCATCGGCACTACTGTTTTAGGAGATGCAGGCAATTATGATTGTATTGTTTCAGGCACTTGTACGCCAGCAGTTACGAGTACACCAGCTCTTTTGACAGTAAACACTTTGCCAGCTATTGGCACCCAACCCACAGCCCAAACCGTATGTGCAGGTGCAAACGCAACTTTCACAGTAGCAGCTTCGGGAACAGGTTTAACCTATCAATGGCAGGAAAAAGTAGGCGTTGCAGCCTTTGCTAATATTACCAATGGTGGGGTGTATGGTGGTGCAACTTCGGCAAACTTAGTTCTCACAGGCGTAACCGCAGGTATGACTACGAACCAATACCAGTGTGTGGTTTCAGGCACTTGTACGCCAAATGTTACGAGTAATGCAGTTGCTTTGACAGTCAATCCAATAACAGCCATTAGCACTCAACCCGCAGCCCAAGCCGTAACCACCACCCAAACCGCAACCTTTACCGTTGCAGCCACAGGCACAGGTACATTAACTTACCAGTGGCAGGAGAAAATAGGTGCATTACCTTTTGCTAACATTACCAATGGTGGTATGTATAGCAATGCAACGACAGCAAGTTTGACTATTACCAATCCTCCTCTTGGAATGAATGGCAACCAATACCAATGTATTGTAACAGGCACTTGTGGAACTGTAATAAGTAATCCAGTAGTTTTAACGGTTACTCCTACAACGTATTTCAGTAGAGTAACAACAGGAGATTGGAATGTTGTGGCTAATTGGTGGTTAGATGTTGCTAATACTATTCCTGCAACTACTTTCCCCAATGCTGCAAGTGATGTTGTTACAATTCAGGCAGGACATACAATTATTATTCCTGTTTCGCCTGCACATACGATTAACACAGCTAATTTAACTATTGACGGCACCTTAGATTTAGGCACCACCACAGGACACACCATTACCAATTTATCGGGCAGTGGCACACTAAAATTGTCTTCTGCAACCTTGCCAACGGTAACAGGAACTAATACTTTCACAGCTGCTGGCACAGTAGAATATAGTGGCACAGGTTATACTATTCCTACTACGTTTGGTTCAAACTATAATAATTTGATAGTCAATGCTTCGCCTACTTTGTCTGCTAATGCAATGAGCATAAGCGGAGATTTGACAGTAAACAATGGCACATTAGATTTGGGTACAAACCTTGTCACAGGTACAGGCACAAAAACCCTTACCCTTGCCACAGGCACAACCTTGTTAGTAGGTGGACAATTCCCGACAGATTTCGGCACACGCAATTTGGGTACAACCTCACCTTTTGCAACTGTAAATTACAATGGTGCAGCAGGGCAGACCATAGCCCCCGAAACTTACGGACATTTGATAGTATCGGGTGCAAGTACCAAAACCATAGGCACAGGCAACGTAACAGTGAAAGGAGATTTAACTGTAAGTGGAAGCACTACCCTTGATTTTAGCACCGCAGCAGCAAGAACTGTAACAGTAGAAGGTAATTTGTTAGGCAGTGCCACAGGTGCAACGATTGCTATGACAGGACAAAACCACACTTTAGACCTCAAAGGTGCAAGCAATACCTTGCATACTTTGACAACTGATGCAAATGCAAGCACCGTAAATTACAGTGGTAGTAGTGGTATGCAGCAAGTTTTTGCACCAACTGTTGGCAATTACCAAAATATTACTTTCAATAGCACAGGCACAAAAATATTGCCTAATCCAAGTAGTATTTTTGTGAGAGGCAACTGGACAAATAACACCCTAAATGTTAGTGATTTAGTTACAACAGGTTCTACGGTTACGTTGAATAGTAATGCTGCCCAAATCATTGGAGGTACACGAAGCACTAATTTTAACAACTTAATAATAGACAAGACTGGTAGCAATGACGTTACAGTAGATATAGCTATGCTTGGCAATACGCTAAACTTTGCAACTAATAACACCGCAAAATTAGTTTTGGGTGCAAATAGTATAACAGTAAACAACATCACAGGTAGCACAGGTACGAATGGTTATATTGTAACCAATGGTGGTTTTGTGATTTGGAATGGTTTAGGTACAAGTTCTTATTTATTCCCTATTGGTATCTCTACTTCAAGTTATACGCCAATTACGATTACACCAACTGTTGCCTTTGGCAATACAAGTGTAAGGGTAAAAAGTGCAACAACAGCACCTAGTATTCCTGCAACTGCACCTACTCAAAGCTACGTAAATGTAGCTTGGCAGATAAGCCCAAATTCCCCAAATCCAGCTAATTTGTCTATGACTTGGGCGAATAATGTTACAGACATTACAGGTACAATTTCGCCAGCTACCAAAGGTTACTTATACAATGGCTCAATTTGGGGCTTAGCTCCATTGACAGGTACAATAACAGGTACTTCGGCAAACTTGACAGCAAATATTACAGGCAATAACTTGGTGGCAATTTACTCCCCAGACCCAGTAACCTATTACAGCATAGTAGGTGGCAACGGACAGTGGAACACAAACGGAAATTGGTCTTTAACTTCGGGTGGTTTAACTTGTAACTGTACGCCAAACGACAACGGTATTGTCAATATTGATGCCCATACAATTACGGTTACAGGTGCAACTGACATCAAACTCAATAACACCATTAACCTAAATAGTGCTACTTCGGTGCTTGATTTTGGTGCTATTGTGCCAACAAACCCGATAACAAGTTTGACAGGGGTAAGTGGTAGTAAAATAAGAGTTACTGCTATTCCTCCAAATGCAGCAACTTTGCCAACAGTAGGAACTAACACTTTTGCAAGCGGAGGTTTGGGAACAGTGGAGTTTTATGCAACAGCAGCAGGAATAAACTACACCTTACCAGATGCAACTAACCTAACAGCATTTAATTCTGTATCAGGAAACTTGCCTAACTTGTTATTCACGCAAGCAGGAAGCACCAAAACTTTACAAGCCAATATTTCAGTCTTGGGCAATGTTACCATTGCAAGTGGTGGTGTAAATATTGCAGGGTTTACTTTGGATAGAACTACTAATGGTGGCACATTTACTTTAAATGGAAGTGCTACATTTAGCATTGGTGGAACAAATACATTCCCTATAAACTATACTACTTACACCTTGCAAGCAGGTTCAACTACACAGTATTTAGGCACAACACAAACTATAGCAGCATTGAGTTATGGTGCTTTGGGCTTAATAACTGCAAGCACCAAAACCGCAGCAGGAAATATTACAGTCAAAAATCAAATAGATATACAAGGTGGTGTTACGTTTGATTTAGGAACAGTTGCCACTATACTTGACGTAAATGGTAATGTTTTATTAGATAATAACAATGCTGCAATAGTTTTTGGTGCAGCACCTGCAAAAACTGTTACGATTGGAGGCAATTTATCACAAGTTAATACAGGTGCAGGGGCAACTATCAATATGACAGGTGCAGGGCTAAACCACATTTTAGACCTCAAAGGTGCAAGCAATGCTTTGACTACTTTATTACCAAGTTCGCAAGACAATGCACATACACACACAGTAAAATATAGTGGTGTGAATGCACAAAATGTCTTAGACAATTATCAAGGCAATGTAATTTTTGAAGGAACAGGTGCTAAAAACCTGTCAGCTTCGGGAGGAATTGCAGCCAATAACTTAACCATCACAGGCTCAACTGTCAATGCAAACGTAAATACAATTAATGTCTATAAAGATTGGACTAATAACGGTAATTTTAATGCAATGACAAGCACTGTAAGTTTTAATGCTGGTGCAGGTGTACCAGTTGCAGCACAAAATATTACAGGCAATAGCACTATATTTAATAGTATGGTAATTAATAACAATACTGCAAATGTAAGTTTAGGCGTAAAAACTCTTGCAAACGGTGCTGTAAACTTTGTCAATGGTAGAATATTACTAAATGGTTCTGATTTTGAGTTAGGTACAGGTGCTTCGGTTACGTTTACAGGTGCTGCTTTTGACAATACCAAAATGTTTGTAGCTAATGGAGCAGCCAATAGTGGCAGATTGATTAAAAACTTTGTTGCAGGCACAATAACACCAGCATTCACATTCCCAATAGGCACAGGCACAGTTTATTCTCCTGCAACTTTATCAGGAACTATTAATGCAGGTGGTGGCACTGCCGTAGTAAGACCAATTCCAGTGTCAATGATAGGTGGTACTATTCCTAATACAAATGCACCTGCAAACGCCAATACATTAGGTCGTTATTGGGATATTGCAGGAACTGCCACAGTAAGTAGTGGAAATTGGACTTTTGGTTACATAGATACCGAAGTAAGACCAACCGCAGGAGTTACAACTAATTATGTAGTTGCCCATTCAAACGGTACACTTTGGGATATTCAGTCAAATAGTCAAATTAGCAACATGGCTAAAACATTTACTTATAACATTACGCCAAATGCAAGTTTAGGTAATTCATATAGTATGGGCGAAGTGTTATCATTCACTGACTTCATTGTCAAAAACAATTCGGACACTGCCCCAGAAAGTTTGCGAGATAAAATCAACTTGGCGAATATGGTGAGTGGGGTTGATGAAATTACGTTTTTATCATCCTTGTCGGGAGGTGTTATTGCCATCAATTCGCCACTCCCAACCATAACAGAAGGTGTAAAAATCAATGCAAGTGCCTTAGCTTCAAAAGTGCGGATAAATAAAACTACTTCACCTTTATCTTTTGCCACAGGCGATGCCTTCTCCATCACAGCCCCCAACACAGAAATTTATGGGTTGGAGATAGCAGGAGGTTTTGATAATGCAATCAATGTAACTGCAAATGGTAATAGTGGTTTGAAAATTGGAGGAACTGCAACAGGACAAAGTAACTATATACAAAGCAATGCAACAGGTATTGTCATTGCAGGTAACTCCACCAATCCAAGTGTAGCTATAACCAATAATACCATTTCAAACAATAGCACACAAGGTATATTGGTCAGTACAGGCTCAGGATTGACAATAGCAAACAACCGAATAGGAACTGACGAAGCTGGAAATAATACATTAGGTACGCAGCCTATTGGAATTAATTTGAATGACGGTGGAGTTACCATTAACGCAAATACTATTGGTGGCAACACAACAGGTATCAGCTATAACATCGGCACTGGCACAGCAATTACCAATAACTTCATAGGTACAAACTCTGCAAGTGCTACATTAGGTAACACCACTGGTATTAACGTATTAGCAGTAGCAACCATTGGTACATCAGGCAACGGAAACACCATTGCAGGTAACATAACAGGTATTCGTATTGCTGCAACTGCGGTTTCAACAGTGCAGTTTAATAATATTGGAACTGCCAATATCAGCAATCAGACGGGCATAGATTATGTAGGCACAGGCAGCGTAAATATTCAAGACAATACCTTTATGCGAAATAATGATGGGCTAATTGTGAGGGCAAACACAGGTATTGCTAATGTTATACGAAATACCTTTGGAGGTACAGGGCTTGCTGCCAATGCAGCAGGTGTTTTGGTATCAGGTACAAATGCAATAATTGGTACAGCAATCAATCCAAATACCTTTACCAACAACGGAGTAGGGGTAAATTTGGTAGGAAGTAGCAACAACGTAGCAGGAAATACTTTTAGTGGCAACACAACAGGTATTGAGGTTGCAACTGCAAGCACAGGCAACAGAATAACCCAAAACACCATTACCGATGGAGGCACAGCCCTAAACATCAATAGCAACAACAACGCCATTGGTTTTACAGGCACAGCAGCAGCCCCAACAAGTCAAGCACCTAATATTATTCGCAACAATACAGTACGTGGTATTAACATCACAGGCACAGCAGTAGGAAATACGGTGTTGTTCAACCAAATTTACGACAACAATACCACCTTTGCCACGCCAAACAATACAGTGTTTGCAACAACTTCGCAAGGCGGATTAGAAAAACCAATCATTACCAGCATTGCAGCCAACTTCCCCGCAGCAGGGCAAGCAACTGTAACAACAACAGTTAATCAAAGTGGTAATTTCCGTTTAGAATATTACTACACATTTAACAATGGTTTACGTGGTTTTGCAGAAACAACTACTTTGTTAGGAACAACTACTGCCAATATGGTTGCAAATATACCTAACAATGTCATAGTTTCATTGTTGCCTATGCCAGCCACACCTGACTTTATTACGGTCATTGCCACAAACTTAGCCGACAACAGCAGTTCGCCAATTTCTGATGCCTTTTCGGTTTCTTGTGCCAATATTCCTACCATAACGATGAGCAATATTTTTACCACTTGTCGCAACACAACCGCCACCATCACCTTGCAGTTGTCCCCAGTGCCTTTGGCAGGAACTTACGACATAGACACAGATGGCAACGGATTGTACGATTATACTGGTATTACCCTCACCGCCTTTAATACCTTAGTAATCAATGACGTAATTGGCACTACCAAATTTATCAACACCAGAGTACGCCACACAGGGTCGGGCTGTTTGTCTGCCCTCTATGCAGGAGGTTTGGTAGAAGTTCCCAACTTGCGTTTGCCAGTGCCAACTGTTACCAACGTAAGAGTTATTCAGCCCACAAGCTGCACCACCGCCAACGGACAGTTGGTTATCAAAGTCCAAAACCCAAGAATAGGGGAGAGGTACGAAGTAGGCGTATCAGGCTTAGTAAGAGCAGATTATGCAGGAATTTTAATGAATCCAGACTCTACTTTGCGTATCACAGGCTTGCCCATAGGCACACGCATAGGGGCATCAGTCGGCGTATTCCAAGGCGGCTTGTATTGTTACAGTCCTTTGTTCCCATTTGCAGCCACCTTAGTAGCCCCTGCGGGTATAGACACCACGCTGGTAGCATCGGCAAACCCCGATGAAGTTTCGCCACGTTTCCCCAGCGTCATCACCCTCAACAGGTCGCAAGACAGCGTAAGCTACGAATTGGTAAAAGTAGAAACAGGGCAGGTCATTGGCACGCCAAAAATTGGCACAAACAGCACCTTGTCTTTCATAACCGACACTTTGACCCAAACAGCCTCGTATCGTGTGTTTGGTACACACATACGCACAGGTTGTAGAGTATTAGTAACACGCAACGCCGTACAAGTGAAAGTAATAGACGGTATTTTATCCGAAGAACTCGACATCTTGCGTGAGGTCTATAACAGCACCAATGGCGACAACTGGTTTGTCCGTTGGGATTTCTCCAAATCCTACACCACTTTCATCGGCGTACAAGTCTTTGCAGGTCGGGTTACAGAAATCAGGTTGCCAAGCAACAACCTCACAGGGCTATTAACCCAAAGTGTGTTGAACTTGCGTAGGTTGCGTATTTTGGATATCAGTGGCAATGCTTTAGATTTCGGTTCAGTAGAGCCATTTGTAGGTCGCAGTTTTGGATTTATCTATACCAACCAAGACCGTATCAACAACGAAACAGAAATCACCCGTTTTGAAAACGACTCCGTAACACTTCGCACCATCACCAGAGGGTTGGCAAATGTCTATCGGTGGACAAAAGATGGCGTAAATGTGCCAGCAAGCAATGTAGCCAATTTACTTATCAACAACGTAAAACTCACAGATGCAGGGCTTTACACCGCCTTCATCACCAACAACATAGGCACGCAACTTACCTTGCAACGCCGCACCATTCGTTTGCGTGTAGTAAGCTATGTCAATAACAGCTTAGACTCTATGGTTTTGGTGCAAATTAACGATGCCTTAGGTGGTAGCAACTGGACAAACAAATGGGACAGAAGCAAACCCGTAGCCCAGTGGCATGGTATTGTGATGGAAGGCAACAAAATTAAGTCTATCAACTTGGCAAACAACAACTTAGTAGGTACAATACCAAACGTCATTCCGTTGAATACCACAGGTTTGTTGTCCGACTTGACTTATCTCAACTTATCAGGCAACCAAATTTCAGGCAATATACCAACGTCTTTGGGCAACTTGCGTAAATTAGAATACTTAGACTTGAGCAACAACAACCTCACAGGTACAGTACCTGCCGAGTTGGGCAATTTGTCTGAATTAGTAACCTTCTGGTTGTCAAACAACAGATTAGACAATATCCACAGCAATTTGAGTAGGCTAACAAAATTGCAAAACTTCTTCTTGCAAAACAACCTATTCAAAACCCTGCCCAATGAATTGAGCAGCTTGACCGAATTGCGTAGATTGTCCGTAGCCAACAACCAACTTACCGCATTGCCCGCCAATGCCAGCCGTTGGACAAAATTGGAAGTCTTGAACTTGGCTAACAACTTGTTTGCCACCTTGCCCGACATTTTCGGTGCTTTGCGTAACTTGCAAGAGTTTGCAGCCCAAAACAACCGTCTGCGTGACTTACCCGCAAGTTTTGCAACCCTAACCACCTTGCGTAATTTGGTCTTGCACTCCAACTTCTTCGACTTTGGCGACCTCGAACCTTTGCGTAATTTTGCTATCATTAACACACCCGCAGCTATTTACCAACCGCAAGACAAGATAGGGGAGGAGCAGAGCCTTATCTTTACTCTCGACCAAACCATTAGGTTGGCAATTAACACCCCTGGTGCAAACAATCGTTACCAATGGTTTAAAGATGGCAACCCCATAGCAGGTGCAACTTCGGCTACCTTTGTCCGCAGCAGCCCAACCATTTTAGATGGAGGAACTTACACCGTACAAGTTACCAATACTGCCACCAACCAATTAATTTTAGTGAGCAGAGATATAGTAGTGCGTGTGGTGTGTGGCAATACAACCAGCGTAGTCATTTCGCCAAGTGGCTCGTTGAAATATTGTGCAGACGAAACCATTAACACGACTTTGGTTGCCCAAGTGATAGACAACAACCTCCGCCCAACGGCTTACCAATGGTTTGTGGGTAGCAACAGAATAGCCAATGAAACCAAAGACAGGTTATCAGTTATTTTGGGAGGCAATTATTCGGTACAAGTTACAGATGCGCAGGGTTGTGTGTACTCTTCGCAAGCCATAGCCATAGAGGTTATTCAAAAACCAAGTGTGAATGTAGTCTATTTCCAAAATGTATTGCGGGCAACCATCACCAATACACAAGGCAACGTACAAACGCAATGGTATCTGAACAACCAAATAGTGCCGAACACCGCCAACTTGACAGAGTTTAAACCAAGCACCGCAGGTAGCTATTACGTAGTGGCAACAGACAGCAGAGGTTGCCCTGCCAAATCTGCAACCGTCAGCGTAGCCGTAACCAGTTCAGCCGACAACCTGCTCGACCAAGCCTTGCGACTATTCCCTAACCCAACCAACAAATACCTCTACGTAGAGGCAGATGGAATTTTGGTTACGGATTTGATTGTACAAATTTACAATACAATGGGTCAAGTGGTGGCAGTGCCAATAGCACAAGTAGATGGTCGTTTGCAAATAGACTTAGACCTATTGGCGGCGGGTGTGTATAGCATAGAAGTTTCGCACAAAAAAGGTGTAGTGCGGAAGTCTATTGTGAAGTATTAGAAAAATACAAAAAAAGTTACGTTGGCAATGGCTTAGGCAGCCCCGTCAAGACCTTGACAATCGTAACTTTTTTTGTAACTGTTTAGTTACGTTGGCAATGGCTTAGGCAGCCCCGTCAAGACCTTGACAATCGTAACATACTTTCAACTGTGGTTCAATGTGTTTGTGGCTTTGAGAAACCACAAGGCTTTGGGTTTTGAGAATAGCAACGGTTTTCGACCCGAAGTACGTCAGCATAAAGCCTACATTATTGGACAAAAAAAATTACAATCCTTTTATTTGGAATATTCCAAAAGAATTTCATAACTTTTGCCACATTTCTTACGTTAAGGTATTACCAATTACCAAATTCATCTTTTTTCTAACAGTTAATATGGACAAGCATTTCACAAAGGTAAAGCACTACCTACAAGAACTCGGTTACGACATCACACACGAAGACGAAAAAGACGAAGTGTATGTGATAAATGACGAATCCAACGGCATCAAAAACTTGGTGCTTGATTGTGAGTATCCTATTTTGGTCATCGAGCAGTTTATTTTTACACTACCCAACACCACCACGCCCGAATATTATCGCCGTCTGTTGCAAAAAAACCGCGAAATTGTGCATGGGGCTTTTGTTTTAGATGACACAGGCAAACGAGTGCTATTCCGCGACACCTTGCAGTTAGAAAACTTAGACCTCAACGAATTGGAGGCTTCGCTTAATTCTCTCAAATTATTAATTGCCGAATACTCTGGAGATTTGCTCTCTATGATGAGGTAAATTACTAATACAAAATTAATTGTAGCATAGACTTTAGTCTGTGCTTTATAATGCAAAATTAACTGTCATAGACTTTAGCCTGTGCTTTATTTGGCACTTTTTTGAGGTCAGATAAATTCATAGACTTTTGCAAGAAATTTAAACAAAAAATTAGTTTTTTCGTATATTATCTTAATTTCCACGTTATAAAAAGACCAATAATATGGGCATTTTCAGCAGACTTTTCGGCATTGGCAAGGCAGAAGCCCACAATGCTTTAGATAAATTAGAAGACCCTATCAAAATGAGTGAGCAGGGTATCCGCGACTTAAAAGAAGACCTCAACAAAAGTCTTCAAGGATTGGCAGAGATAAAAGCCTTGGCTATTCGCACTCGTAATGATAATGCAAAGTTTAAGGCAGACGCACAAGTGGCGGAGCAAAAAGCCGTAGCTTTGTTGCAACGAGCACAAACAGGTCAAATTACGGTAGAAGATGCCGACAGATTGGCGGGTGAGATGCTCAAAAACAAAGAAAAATTTGAACAAGAGGCACAACGCACAGCCAAAGAATTGGTGATGCACGAATCTTCTGTTCAGAAAATGGAGCAAAATATCAATACGCTAAAATCGAAGGTCAATACCTACGAAAACGAATTGCGTACCTTGAAAGCAAGGGCAAAAGTAAGCGAAGCTACCAAAAAAATCAACAAACAGTTGGCACAGGTGGACTCCAGTAGCACAGTGGCTATGCTCGAAAGAATGAAGGAAAAAGTAACACAAGACGAAGCCTTAGCCGAGTCTTATGGTGCTATTGCCTTAGAGAGCAAAACCGTAGATGACGAAGTGGACAAAGTATTGAGTGTAACTTCGGGCAATTCAGAGTCTTTGTTGGCTTTGAAGGCAAAAATGGGCTTGTTAGGCACAGGTTCAGAAAATACGCCTCCACCGCCACCTGCTGTGTAGTAGATAGGTGTAGTTTGCGAAAAGTATGGGGCTGTCCAAAAAGGCAGCCTCTTTTTTTTCCGATAATTTTTGTGGAAACGTAGGTCTTTGATTTATCAAAGAGCCTTTTAGCTAAGATTTATCAAAGACTCTTTTGGCTAAAATACCTTTGAGCAGCCTTCTTTCACCTCACCCTTTCAATTTATTAGGATAGTAAAAACGGTGTTTTAGCAACTTACTTACCTCGCCCTTTTGTTGGTAGCCTTTGTAAGTTCCCCAAAATTGCATGAGCCTAAACACAAAAATAGCACTTAGTTCTCGAAAAAAAATTCCTTGTTTAGCAGCAAAATAATAATCACTCAATACATTGGAAGGGAATAAATACAAAAAATCGGCAAAACTAAAGGTAGCTTCGGGAAAAATTCGCCTATAAGCAATAGCTTCCCGCCGATAACGGTTCAAAATTCGCTGCGGAGTTTCCTCGTGTATATGTACAATGACTGCGTCAGACACATAAGCCAGTTTGTGCTTTAAAACCAAAGCCCTTTTTGCCCAATCTAAGTCTTCCAGTCCTGTTAAACTTTCATCATAAGGCAGCAACTCCCACAGTGATTTGCGGATGGCGGCATTAGCATTGTTGCAAAAAGGGTGGTCTTGCACCGCACTGATACCTTCTGGAAACCACTTTTTAAAAACCTGATGCTCCGAAAACTTGGTAATTTCATTGCCAATTTGTCTGCCATAACTCAAAACTACTTGCGGATTTTGAAAAGGAGCAAGCAACTTTTCAATCCAATATTCGTCTGTAGGGTACACATGCGCACTTGCAATGACAATAAAATCTCCTTGGGCTACTGCAATCCCTTTGTTTAATGCCCTACCAAAAGTAAAATCGGCAGACAGAATCGGTACGACTTGAACAGGATATTCCGCAGCAATAGCCAATGTATGGTCGGTAGAACCAGAGTCGACCAAAATAATTTCTATGTCTTTTTCGGTCTGTTTCAAAATTCCTTCGAGCAATAAACGCAAATATTTTTGCTCGTTAAAACTCCGAATAACTACTGAACATTTCATGGTAATTTTTTAATTTTTAATGCTTAACTTTAACGGTTGTCTGACAATTTTTGTGGAGATGAATTTAAAAAAATTGTACTGCACGCAACTTTTGCAAATTTATTATTTTGTAATTACCTTTGCTTAGGATTTCTAAATATTTTCCATGTAATTGATTGATTGTGGCACAAAATTAAACAAAAAGCTATTTAAACAAAACTAATTCATACAACAAAGCCATTGTTAATTAAGATTGTAAAAAATACGGGTCATCATTTAACAGCTCACCATTAAAAACTAATTTTATGTTCCTAACTTTTCGGTTGATTTATGAAAGTCTTTTGTTTGCTTTGGGGGCTTTGCGAGAAAATTTATTACGCACTATTTTGTCTTTGTTGGGCGTAACAGTGGGAATTTTTGCCATTATTAGTGTCTTGACTTTGGTGGACAGTTTAGAAAAAAGTATCAAAACAAGTTTCAATTTTTTGGGTAGTGATGTGATTTATGTAGCCAAATGGCCTTGGCTTTTTGTAGATGACTATCCTTGGTGGAAATACGTAAACCGTCCTGTGCCTAACTACGAGGAGTATAAAGCCCTCGAAAAACGTATGACTTTAGCAACTGCTATCTCCATTTCGGCAGTGCGTGGCAACTTGACAGCCAAATATAAAAACAGCAGCATTGGTGGTGTAAACGTGATTGGTGTTTCTTACTATCACGACAAAGTTTCTGATGTGCGAATAGAAACGGGCAGGTATTTTTCTATTCAGGAATCAGAGGGCGGTGCCAATGTAGCCTTGATTGGGGCAGTGTTGGCAGAAGATTTATTTGGCAATGAAAACCCAATAGGCAAAGAAATTAAGATAAAAAACAAAGTCATTCGGATAATTGCCGTAATGAAAAAACAAGGGGCAAACTTGTTGGATTCGCCAAGTGCCGATAATTTGTGTATTGTGCCGTATAATTTTTTTATGAAAACCTTAGCCAATCGCAAACGAGTAAATCCTACCATTGCCTTAAAAGGAAACCCTGAAACAGACGAGGGACTGTTGGAATTGGAAAATGAGCTAACAGGTATGATGCGAGGAATCAGGGGCCTAAAACCCAAACAAGAAGACAGTTTTGCTCTGAACAGACCCGAAATGTTGTCAAATTTTATCGATGGGTTGATAAAAACCTTGACGATTGCAGGTTGGTTTATCAGCTTTTTTTCTTTGTTGGTTGGTGGTTTTGGCATTGCCAACATCATGTTTGTATCTGTGAAAGAAAGAACCAACTTAATAGGTATTCAGAAATCGTTGGGAGCAAAAAACTTTTTCATTTTGTTTCAATTCCTCTTTGAAGCCATATTTTTGAGTGGAATTGGCGGCATAGCAGGGCTGTTGTTGGTTTCTGGCATCACGTTTTTCTCCACCGAAGGTTTTGAGATAGTCCTCAAATTTTCGCATATCGTAAAAGGTCTGCTCATAGCTTCTGCCATTGGTATTTTGGCGGGCATCATTCCTGCCATTGTAGCATCGAGGTTAGACCCTGTAATTGCTATTCGGTCAAAATAAAATAGCTATTATCTTGTTGCTTGTTGCTCACTCAACCGCAAAAACCTGATGCAGAGCAAACCCGCCGCCACAGTCAAAGAAACCAACAAGGCTGTCCAGATGCCCAAACCTCCCCAGCCAAAATAAAAAGCAAGCAAAGCCCCTACGGGTGTACCTACGCCCCAGTAGGCAATTAGCGTAATGACAGTAGGCACTTTTACGTCTTGCAAACCCCGCAAAGCCCCAATAGAAACGACTTGTATGCCGTCTGAAAGTTGGAAAATGGAAGCCAATAGAATCAAGGTAGAGGCAATTTTTATTACTTCGGCATCTTGCACATAAAGAGAAGGCAAAACTAAGCTGCTGAAAATGAGCAAAATAGCACAACAAGCCATAAAAACAATGACAATCAATAAAGCACTTTCGCCTGCACGTTGCATTTCCAAAGGATTGTTCAGCCCTTTTTGGTTGGCAGTGCGAATAGAGGCTGCTGTACCAAAACCTGCTGCAATGAGGTAGGTCGTGGCTGCAATATTCAAGGCTATTTGGTGGGCTGCTAAGGTCTTGCCGTTGTCGGGCAACCAACCCGCCATAATTGCCGAAAAAGCAAAGCAAGACGACTCAAAAATGACTTGCAAACCAATGGGCAAACCAATATTGAGCAGTTTTTTAAACAAATTGGCAGACACCAACCGCCAATAAACGGCTTGCGTATAAATTGCAAATTTTTTGCGATTGAAGAAAAACCAAGCAATCATAACCACCATGAACACCCTTGCAATTAAGGTAGCAATGCCTGAACCTACCAAACCCAAACGAGGAAAACCCAGAAAGCCAAAAACCAAAACTATATTCAACCCTGCATTGAGTACCTCGCCCACTATGGCTACGTACATAGGCTCTTTGGTTTGCGACAAACCTTCCATAAATTGCTTGAAAGTTTGGAAAATCATAAAAGGAATGACCGAAAAACCGACCACCATCAAAAAAGGTTTGGCAAGGGCAGTAATATGGGGAGGCTGTTTTATGAACTCCAAACCCCACGTGATGCCGAGAATAATGGCACACAAAGCCACGCCCAAAGAAGTATAGAGCAACAAGCCATGTTTGAATAATTTGCGACAAGTATTATGTTTTTTTGTTGCTACGGCAGCAGCCACCAGAGGAGTTAAGCCCAAAGTTACGCCCATGCCAAAAATTTGGAGGGTCATAAAAATGGCGTGAGAAATGGAGGCAGCAGCCAACGAATCTGCACTGAAATTGCCAACGACTACATTGTCGGTTATCATAATGACAATGGTGGAGAGTTGCCCCGCTATGATGGGCAGAGCCAAACGCAAAGTTTCTTTGTAGTGGCGTTGGTAGTCGGCAGAGAATAAAAGCATAAAATAATTGTAAGTATAACTTACAAATGTAAAAATTATACAAATAAAGACCTACCAAATTTTCAAAACTTTGTAGTTTTTGTTTTACTTTGCATTATTATTCAAGGTCAAGGCAAAGTTACTCCTCTCACTTTCTTTGGACGAAAAAAACTTTGCCAATTACCTGAATGTACCATACGCTTTAGCGTGTGCAATGTACCATACGCTTTAGCGTGTGCAATGTAACATACGCTTTAGCGTGTGCAGTTTATCGAAGCAGTAGCTCAGAGGTCAGAGCAACGTATAGTTTTTTGATTACCTTATTTGGTCAATTCAGGCATACTCCTACTGGTTAGGCATCGCAAGATGCTTAGGTTCGAAACCTAATAACTGCCTGAAAATTACCAACGAGGTCAAAACTAACTTACTTCTTGGTTGTGGTCCCGTTGGTCGTGGGTTCGACTCCCACCTGCTTCGCTAAAACAAGGTCAATTTTTGCTTACTTCTGCCGAAAGGCACTTGATTAGGGTTCAAACCAGCAAAAAAATTACCTTGTTTTTTACCTTTTTACGTTGGCAATGGCTTAGGCAGCCCCGTCAAGACCTTGACAATCGTAAAAAAATAGATTTGAGTACGATTGTCAAGGTGCAAAAGCACCATTGCCAACGTAAAAAAATAGTATAAAAATTAAAACTTGTTAGACCATGCACTCTTTATTGAAAGTAAGTCTTCGCCAGTCGGCTGTTTTCATTCCTGCTACGCAGTTGGTAGCTCAACCAGCTACCAAAACGGCTTTAAACTCCACTACTTCGGTTTTGGTAGCCAATTTGTGGCAGTTGGGTTTCACTGTTACAGAACAGTTGCTGTGGGCATTGAACCAGACTAAGCCTGTGTTTCAGGCAGATTTGCTTGCTCAATTTAGAGAAGTGATGGGAACTAACAAAAATTGGACACCCTTAGTCAAAGGTTGGGACGTGCCTACGGGTGAGTCCTTAACCGACCACATCATTACGTTTTTTGTCAATCTTTTTCAGGGCAAAGGCACTTTATTGGCTTGCGGACATACCATTCCCGCCAATACTTTTCCTTTGGAAAGATACAATGGTTGCCCTTTTTGCGGTACACCATTTGAGTTTGGCAAAATAGAAAGCTATGGAAAAGGTAGCAAATTGAAACTTTTGACTCTCTGGACAGAGCAAGACGCAAAGGCTTTTTTCGAGGACTTATTGACTTCCAAAACTGCTCTCGATGCAACGCAAATGGACAGCCTGAAATTGTTGTTGGGTGTATTGCCTTTGCCTGCTGTGCAGATAGGTATGAAAGAAACTTTAATGGCGGTAATAGACACCTACATTGCTCAAAATCAAGTAATTGAGGCGGGCAACTTGTTTACTTCGCCTACTGATATTTTGCGTTATTTGTGGTACAAACACACAGGTTTTTTGCAAATTATAGAGCCTAAAACTATTATCAAACGCAAAAAAAGCAATACGCAACAGCTTACGCCTTTTTTGAGTTTGCAAACGCCAAAAGAACATAGCAAAAATCAAAAAGCCTTAGCTGCAAAGGGGCAAATGGAAGCAAAAGTAGCTTTGAAACTGAAATACAACCGCAAAATGTGCTTAACAGTAGCCTCTTGGCTCAATGCTTTGACTCAAGACAGCCAAACTATTTGCGAAATTATGCACCCCAAACGCCAATTATGGGTACGTTTTATTCGTGCCTTGCGTTTGGCGGAGTACAGCAAAAGAAAAGGTTTTGACAAATTGCATGAAATTTTAGATGTATTTTATAACCAAACTTATACGGTTTGGCAGGGCAAAGTACACACAGCCAAATTGCGTTTAGACAGCGAAGTTACGTTTAAGCTGTTAAAACAACGACCTGGTTTGTTTGCAAGGTCTTTGTTTGCCACCATGCTTTGGTTTGGTGCGGAGGAAACTTTGGCTGCTTTTGGCGAAGTGATAGACAAAGTACCCGCAAGATTGGTATTTACGCTGAATATGTATGCCCAATTATACTTTGACCCTACCAACGGCAGAACTGTAAAACCTTTGGGTGGGGTGGCAAAAAACATTGCAACTAACAAATTATTGGGTTTATATACAGCCGAACAGTTGGCTGCTATGCAAGAACAGGTTGGCGACTTGTGTTTATTGGCAATGAAAAAAAGGTTTGAAAAATTGCCAACTACCAACAAAACCATGTTCATAGACCCCGATTTGTATAAAATTCCTGTGGCTATTGGCGACAGAGCCGAAACAGTGCAAGATTTGCCTGCTGCCCTCATGGGTACGAGGTTTGCCGTAGAGGGCAATGCGGTGAGGTTGTTTATGCAGTGGGGAGAAGGATTGCCTGCCCAGCACTTAGACATGGATTTGAGTTGTCATTTGGCACTGCAAAACGAAAAAGTTTTGCTTTGTTCGTACAGTAGCTTAGTTACGATTGGTTGCAAACATAGCGGAGATATACGCAGCATACCCGAAAAAATTGGTACGGCAGAGTATATAGAAATCAACTTAGACGAATTGCAAAAAGCTCAGGTTCAATATGTTACCTTTACTTGCAATGCGTATAGCAACGGTGCCATTGTACCTAATTTGTTGTTGGGCTGGATGAACAGCCAAAACAAAATGACTATTTCAGAAACAACAGGTGTGGCTTACGACCCTTCGTGTGTGCAGCATCAGGTGCGTATTACGCAATCATTGGCAAAAGGCTTGGTGTTTGGTGTATTGGAAGTGGCAACGAAAGAAATAATTTGGCTCGAAATGCCTTTTGCGGGTCAGATGGTGCAAGGGTTGAGTACGCAAACAGTTTTGAGTTTGTTGGCAAAACTCAACAACAAACTAAGTGTAGGTAACTTGCTGAAAATCAAAGCTGAAGCACAAGGTTTGACTATCATAGAAGAACCAACAGCCGATGAAGTTTACAATCGTGAGTGGGTGAAAAATACGGCTGCCGTAACGAAGTTGTTGGTGGATTAGAAAAAGTGAACTGTTATTGAAATAAAATGCAACAGTAACTAATTTTTTTATTTTTTTACCTTTGCCAAAATATCAATACTCATAAACCTGCCGTATTGAAACTTAGAGTCCACCATGCAACCCTCGTGTGCAAAGCCAACTTTTTGCAACAAATCTTTGGTTACGCTATTGTGAGTTTCTACAAAAGCCTCTATGCGGTGCAGCCCCAACTCTTCGAAACCATAGCCCACGACTTGGGGCAAGGCTTCGGTCATGATGCCTTGTTTCCAATAAGGTGGTTGCAACCAAAACTCAATTTCGGCTTTTTTGTGTTGTTTCGACAAATGATAAAGCCCACAAGCCCCTATCAAGGCAGGTTGAGAATGAAAACCTATGCTCCACCATACGCCTTTTTGTTCTTTGAGCAAAGACTCCAACCAATCTATGTGAATTTGTGCATCTTCCAATAGTTGAAATTCTACGCCATAAAAACGAACAGCACTGTTATTTTGGTCGGTCAATCCTTTGTAAATATGTTCGCCATCGCCAACAGACAAAGGGCGGAGTATCAGGCGTTGTGTTTTGATAGATGGTAAATTCATTGTTTATGCTGTTAAATACCTGCTTTTTATCACTTCTACGTGGTGAACTTCATGACCCAAAATAGCATAACCTAATGCCCTTACCGTCATTATTTTGTCGTTGGCTGTACCATTAGAATTGAGCATTTCCTCTGTAAAATTTTCGAACAAAGCAATGGTAGCTTGTCTAACTGCTTGATATTCACGCAATAAACTTTCCATACTTCGTTTCTCTGCCTCCGATACAGGCACATAAGTATTTTCGTCAAAACCGGGCAAATCTGTTTTGTCCTGCCTTGCAAAACGCAAAGCTCGGTAAGCAAAAATCCTTTCGGAGTCGGCAAGGTGCAACACCAATTCTTTGATACTCCATTTTTCGGGAGCATACCTAAAATTGGCTTGTTCTTCTGTCAAAGCCCCTAACAAAGCCTGCGTTTCTTGTTGTACGGCAGCTAAACCCACCAGCAAATCGGTATAAGTTACTTTGCTGATGTAATTGTTTAGCGAAACATAATTTTCGTGAGGAGTAGGCGGTGCAATAACCATAGCTGTTTGATAATTGATTTGGCTTGCAATATAACTTTTTTCTAAAATTTTATATCTTTTCACACAATTATTTGTTTACATTTGCAATCCTTATTTAAAATTAATCTAAATAATATTTTTTATACGTTGGCAACGGTCGCAGACCTTGACAATCGTATAAAAAATATTGGTAACTCTAATTTTTCAACATGAAAAAAACAATGTATTGCTTTGGGCTACTTGTCTGCTTAGTAGCCTTTTTTACCCGTTGCAACCCCGCCAAAGAGCAAGGAAACAATGCCAATGCAGCCGAAAAAGTTGATTCTACGGCTACCAAAGAGCAAATAGTCAATGTCTATTCGCACCGCCACTATGAGGCAGACCAGCTATTGTACGATGCTTTTAGCAAAGAAACAGGTATCAAGGTCAATGTAGTGAAGGCAAAAGCCGACCAACTGCTGCAACGTCTGGAAATGGAAGGGGCAAGTTCTCCTGCTGACGTGCTGGTAACGGTAGATGCGGGCAGTCTGCATAGAATCAAGGAAAAAGGCTTGTTTCAGCCCATCACTTCCGAAGTTTTGAACAGCACCATTCCATCTTATTTGCGAGATGGTGAAGGTTATTGGTTTGGTTTGACCAAACGAGCAAGGGTCATAGTCTATCACACAGGCAAAGTAAAACCTGCTCAACTTTCTACTTATGAAGACTTGGCAACGCCCAAATGGAAAGGAAAAATCTTGATTCGTGCCTCCGATAATATCTACAACCAATCGTTGTTAGCCTCTATTATCCACCACAACGGAGCAGAAAAAGCTCAAAAATGGGCAGAAGGCATAGTTAAAAACATGGCAAGAGAGCCAAAAGGTGGCGACAAAGACCAAATTTTTGCCTTAGCAGCAGGCGAAGGGCAAGTTGCCATTGTCAATACCTATTATGTGGGGCAAATGATGACCTCCAAAGACGAGGCAGAGAAAAAAGCTGTAGCCCAAGTGGGGGTGTTTTTCCCTGACCAAAACAAATTTGGCTCACACATCAACATCAGCGGGGCTGGCGTATGCAAGTATGCACCCAACAAAGCCAATGCTATCAAATTATTGGAGTTTTTGGTCAGCCAAAGTTCACAACAGACCTATGCAGAGGCAAACCAAGAGTATCCTGTGCGTGCAGGCGTAAACAACTCAAAAGAATTAGCTTCTTTTGGCACTTTCAAAGCCGACACCCTCGATTTGAGTATGTTGGGCAAACTGAACACAGATGCAGTGAAGATTTTTGACATAGCTAAGTGGAAGTAAAAAAGGTAGTGAAACCTTGGCAGTGGTCGATAGACCCTGCCAATGGTTAAACGGGGGGTAAAAAACTATTGGCAGTGGTTTGTAGACCCTGCCAATGGTTGAACGGAGTTATTCCTTGTTAAAATATTGATTAACATAGTCAAATGATATTTTCTCTTGTTCAAGTCGCCAATTATTTGTTTTGAGTAGCTTGTAAAGTTCTCTTTCTTTGTCTGTCAAATTAAGCATTGTTGTATCTGTAGTTGGCTTACCCTGTTCATTTTCAAAGAATTTTTCAAAAGTTACCTTGTCCATTAAAACACTTTGCGTATGGGCGAAGTATTTTCTTATTCTCGAAAGTATTTCAAATCCGTGAACATCAATGTCGCCCCAGTATAGTACAGCAAGTTCATTTAGCCATTTGGCATTTTGAATATTGGTAACAGCATTGCCTTGTCCGAAAATTGCAATGGTTTTATCCATCTTGGGCAAGGTCAGAGTTGTGTAAAGAGTCGTCTTATTTTCTACGATAAGCACTTGCCTCAAAGGAAGTTTTAGGCTTTCAAATTGACTAACAGGAATAGAAATATCGTCGAGGTTTGAAAAATAAGTTTGGCTAATTTCTTTGTCTAAAACTTTGAATCTAATCAAGGGTTCAACAAATTTTAAATTAAACCTTTTTTCAAATCCTTTTTCGTTAAAATTAACGTAATTTTGAATAATTATATCGAGTAGTTCAGCAATAATGCTTTGATTTAGTTCAATAAATTTTGTGTGAACATTTGCAGGTATTTCTCTACTATAAATATTGGGCTTAGGGCAATTTTTAAAGTAGTTACAAACCCTTAGTATGCTTTCCCATTTGCCCTGCTGCTCAATTATTTTTGCTGGGTTTTTAATTATCCAATCCTTTAATTCAGAAAAATGAGCATAAATAGTTTGACAATCTTTTATAAAAAGTTCAACCTCTTTTTCTTTGCCTAAGAATTGTAAAAAGTCTTTTTCTGTATCAAAATAAATAGTAGTTGGCACACTTTGAGTTCCAAGTGTTTTGGTTTTTACAGTTTGGTATGCTATCGTAAAACCAAATCCTTTTTTCTCTTTTGATTGACTGACAAGAGCCAAAATTTCTTTTTCAAAGTCAGAAATTGATAAGTCGTTATATGTTTTGTCGCCTGTAATGATAATTTTTGAAAATGCAATTTCCTGCACAACAGCTTGGAGAAAGGAAAGATATTTCCGTTCTGCTTTAACTTTTATTTCGTTAGGGCTTATCATTTGTTGATAAAATTTTCTCTTTCTTCTTTAAATTGCTCAATTGGCATATCATACAGCCAAGAATATTTTTCATCTTTTCTTTCCACAAAATGAACATAAGAAATTGCGTCTTCCACAATATGAATATTATCACTTGGTGTTACCACTAAAAGTTGCAGATGAAGTTGTTTGCAGAGGGTAATTAAATAACGAGCTTTGTCCTCATCTTGTGCTTTAAAAGCCTCGTCAATGGCAATAAATCGGAAAGAATTGGTTTGTAAGCCTTCTTTTGTAAGTCCAAATTGATAAGCAATAGCAGAACCTAAAATGGTATAAGTCAGTTGTGCTTTTTCGCCACCCGAAAGTTGCCCCATATTCTCATAAGTCTTAAATTTTTGATTAGTTTCCCTATAAAACTCCTCAGCTTTATAACTATACCAAAAACGGACTTCCATTACTTTTTTCCTCCACTCTTCTTTGTTCAGTTTATTGATGAGAGGCTCAATATGGTTATAGAAGTGGTTTTTTCTACCATCAATGGTAGAATCTATTTCTTTGAAATTTGGAGTTGCATGATACAATAAATTTCTAAACTCTTTTACTTCATCACTTATTCTCGTCGGTGCTACAAGCTGAATATAAGTGGTAGGCGAATTTTTAAAATTAATTTCTTTTAATGATTCGTTCAATAAACGGATATTCTCCTTTATAGAATCAGACCAATTTTCAAAAAACAGTCTAAAATCACCAATTTTATGGCTAATGGTTTCTTGCAAATATTCATTAAATTTCTTTTCAAACTTTGGCAAATCATCAGCTTTCAACTTTTGATAGAAAGTTTGATATTCCACCAATAAATCTAAATTAGTAGAATCGGGCAGTCTGCTCACATCTGCACGCCAATCTTTAAACTTACTTGTGATGCTTTCATCGGGTTGCTTAAATGCATTGATTTTTATTCTAACTTCCGATTCAAGATTTCCTTTTTTAGTATTGAATTGATTAATTTTTGAGGTTTTATGCGTTTGAAACTCTGTTTGCTTAGTTGTTATGTTTGCAAACTCCACTTGAAGTAATTCCGAATTCAACTTTTCAAATTCCGAAGTATCTTTATTGCCAATAGAAACAAGCAGTTTTTGATTTAGTTTTAAATCAGCATTTATGCCTTTAATTGTAACTTCTTCTAACTTAAATATTTCGTTGTTTTTATTTTTAATGTGAGTATTTGTCAAAAGTGCCAAATCTTCTTGCACTTTCTCCAACTGTTCTTGCAATGTTTTCACCCTGTCGTTTGTAGCCTCCAACTTTTTCTTTGCTTCTTCCTTTTCCTGAATTTGATTAGCATAAGTTTGCCAATCAATATCGTCATATTTAGTGTAGATATTGTATATATTGGAACAATCTTCTTTCAAAGTCCCAAGACTTTTAATAAGTTCCTTATTGGTTGTTAATTCCTTTTGGTTTTTTGCTTGTGCAGTTTGAATTTCAATCAAATCCTGTTTCAGTTTTGCAATTTTCTCCTTGTTGTCCCAACCCAAAACATAATTTTCCCTTTTTGAAATATGTGGTCTATCGTCTTTTTCGTGTTTTCCTTTTGCGAATTTGATTAATCCTTCCTGCGTAACTGCCCTTTCGTCATAACGGTTAAATTCGGATAAGTCATTTACACAAGCATAGTCATATTGATTTGCAATCACATCTTCAAGCCAAACTGTATATAGATTTTTAGGTTTAAACTCAATTTTATTTAGCAAACTATTTTGCAAAATAATTTTTGTTTTTAAGTTCCCCAATGCTGTAAAACGACTATATTTCTGGTAGGTTATTTTACCATTAAGGTTGGTTTTGTTCACATACTCATTCACTTTTGCATAGTATTCATCAGAAACAATTAATCGCAAAGCAAAATTGTGCAATATTTTTTCAATAGATAACTCCCAATTTTTCTCTTCCTCACAAACTCTTATGAGTTCTCCAATAAATGGTATTTCCTCCTTCGTTGCACCCACATAGGCAATAATCTCCTCCCGTATTTCGGCTTCTCTGCCCGAAATATTGTTCTTGTTTTTTTGAAGTTTTTGAATGGTAGCAGTAATATCTGCACTTTGTTCCCTAAGTTTTTCTTCTTCGTTTTTAAGTTTTCTCTGATTCTCGGTTTCAACCTCAATTTTTATCTGATACGCACTTTTTTTGTTTTTTGCTGTTTCTCTATTTTCTCCGAAAACCTCACTACTTGGATTTAGCGAAAGTTCAATTTTTTGTGCAATGTTGTTATATTCAATAAGTTTCTTATTTCTTATATCTCTGCTGTTTTCTAATCTTGTAATTTCAGTTTTTAATTTTTCAATTTGATTTCCAACACTGTCTGTTTTGATTTGAACCATCAAATCAGTTTCTTCTGCTTTTAGGTTGGTTTCTTTGGATTGAAGATTTAATAACTCCTCATGAAGTTTAGCTAATGCAGTTTCGTTTTTCGCTAACTCCAATGCAGACAATTCAACTGTTTTTTTAGCAAACCAACAAACCGCCATTTCTTTTGAAACCGCAAGTGCTTTCAGTTCAGCTTCTATTGTTGATAATTCTTCGGCTATTTTATCTATTGATGTTAATAGCTCAATTTGCTCTTTAGCTTTTTCTATATTGGTTTTAGCATCAATCAAGGCTTCAAAGCTGGATTTCAGTTTGATAAATTTTTCCTCTGCATTTTCTTTGTCCTCCTCGTAAGCTTCGAGCATATTAGTTCTTATGAATTGGTCTAAATCTTCCAAAACTTTCACACCAACAACCTGATTGAACAAACTTAGTCCCTTTATTGACCGCATACCAAATACCTCTGCTATTCTATCTCCATAAGAAGTTGGTCCATCAAAAAATTCAACTTTCTTTTTGCTTGAATTGATATTATAGATGTTATCAAGTCTTTTTTTCCAGTTGCCTTTGCCGTCAAATTGGCTAAAATCGGCTTCAATAGTCAAAGCAAGGTGTGCAATACCAAAAGCCTGCTTCAATGTACCATCAGAAGAGCCAAACCATCGAACTTGAAAAAGTGTAATATTTTTTTGGTCAGTATTTGAGAATGATGCCAACAAAACAGAATAAGTATCTTTTCCTCTTAGCATTTGCGTTGTCGTGCCAGATTCTCCCTCTCGTTGAATATTGCCATAGTGCCCACAAACGTAGGTTTCTTCTGTTCTATCACCTTTCTTTTCTACACCTGACGATTGGTTATAAAAACGGTCTTTTTTTATAGGAACAAGCAAAGTCAGCAACGCATCGATATAGGTGCTTTTGCCCGACGCATTTGCACCTGTTAAAAGAGAATTATTGCCTTGCGGATTTATCTTAAATATTTTCTCGTGAAAAGTCCCCCAATTATAGACTTCCATAGATTGAAGTCTAAAACCTGCCTTATCCGAACTTGTGCTAAATAGACTCAACATAGTCTTGCAATTTTAGTTTAAACTCTTTAAGAACATCTAAGGTAACTTTTTCCTTAATAATTCGTTTAATTTGATACTTGGTTTCATTATCTTTTTTATTTACCTCTGATAAATAACCTAATTCAACAATTTTTTTTATGTAACCATCTAATTCTTTCAAAAATTTAACCCTGTTAAATTTTTCGGGAAGAAATAACTCTACTTCTTCCTTTATTTCTGCATCACTAATAAATTTTTCGAAGACCTGAAATTGTGTAGGATTGCTGTCAAATTCTTCGAGAATCTGACGAAGTACTACTAATACAATCGAAGTTTCAAATCCAATTTGCCTTCTTGTAACAAGCCCCAAGGTATTGCCTTCGCTGTCTTCAAATTGTTTTAAGAAAGCAAAACCCTCGTTCTTTTTTACAATAAGTTCCAAACCTATTTGACTTACATATTCTTGAATTTCTAGTTGATAATAGACTATATCTTCCCATACAGTAGCATTTCTTTCTACGCTGCCTTTAAGCAATTTCACTATTGCTTTTGAGTAAGGTTTTATATTTTTTTCTAAACTGTTCATTTGGTCAAAATTATTTCAGGTATTAAAATTGATTTTTTATGTTTCCTATCAAATTCGATACTTTGCGTTTTATTGGGATTTATTGAATGTTTAAATTCCTTTGCTATTCCAATATAGCCAAATACTTCGGGCAATCCTTTTTCAATTCCTCCAAAATTCTCAATTACTTCTGCTATTGTCGTCTGCGATTTGTTTCTAAGCACCTCCTTAATTCTTTTTCTCAGCATTTCTTTGTCAATCGCCGAGATGTTGAATAATTTATTCAGATGATTTGCCTGAGAAATATCATCGACTGCCAATTTAGGTTTTGTTTTATAGACAAGTTCTTCACCTTGCTCAAAAGTTAGTTTTCTCTCATAAGGAATATGTAGGTCAGCCTCTTCCTCAAGTTCAAAAGAAACATCGGGTTTTATTTTGGCTTTGCTCAATTCAATCAAAGATTTTTTAATATCTTGAATAATACTTTTTGTAACCTCCGACTTTGAGGTTTCATTTTCCCTAATTATTCTGCTCAACTTCTCTGCCATTTTATCGTTGGCTTTTGAAACTTTTTGCCCCGATGAATGAAGATGTTTTTTCATTCCTTTTAAAAAGTAGTCTGTAACTTCTATTTCTCTTGCTTCCAGTATTTTATACAATTCCTTTGTCAAATTGCCCCATTCTTCTTGCAATGATGAACTTAGAATAAAAGTATAAAAGGCGTAAAAACTTTTTCCCTGTTGGCTATTTTTTAATTCATCTATTGAATCAAAAGTAAATTCAAGAATATGGCTTTTTGTTAAACTGCCTTCTGCGTGTTTAAGATAAATATTTTTTGTTATTTCTTTGAAATTATCTTCTACTTCTTTAAAGTCCGAAATTAATTCTTTGGCAGATTTCGTTAATTGGTTGAAACGAGGAACTATTTCAAAATCCTGAAATACTTTTACATCTTCCCCTATTTTAATTCTTTGTATTTGGTGTTCGATTTCGAGTTTTTTGTCTTCGAGTAGCTGTATTCGTTTGTCAGTATCTTCATTAGTAAACTCAACAAGTTCTTTGAGTTGGTTGAAAATGTTTTTGAACTTAGACTCAGTGCCAACATATTCTTCTTTTTTCAGACTTGCAAGCCAGTCCAGTGTTTTGCTCGAATGTGATGAAAGTTCATAGTAGATTTCCCCTGTTTCGTCTTGATAATTTGTCAGAAACCCTTTGTTTGTCCAGCTTTGAATATATTTTTTAGCTTTAACCTCATAAGTATCTGCAAATGTTATTTCAATATCCTCATCAATTTCTACTTGAATAGTCTCCAAATAATCCATCAGTTGATGATGTAGCTTTGCTAATAAAATTGTTCCTTGTTGATTTGAAAAAGTATTGAACAAAAAAGTAATGATAACCTCCCTGTTTCTAAGTTTCAGCAATTCAACACTTGGTGAGTTGTTTAATATGTAGGCTATTTTTGAACTGTCAATCATTAGGTATCGTGGGGTGTGCGTATGAATTAGTTTTCACAAGAAGCATACCAAAAGAAATTGTGTATAAAATTAGGATTTTATAGCAATAATTTATTTACTTTGACATAAACAAAAATTTGTAACCAATTATGATAGAAATAATCCCCTCCATTTCCATTTTCGAAGGTAAATGTGTACGCCTTGTGTATGGAGATTACAATAATAAAACCACCTATTCGGAGTCTGCCTTAGAGTTTGCTATGCGTTTTGAGGAGCATGGAATCCGCCGTTTACACCTGATAGACCTCGACGGGGCAAAACAAAGAACCGTAGTCAATTATGCAGCTTTACAACTGATTGCTGGTCATACTCAACTAAACATAGACTTTGGTGGGGGTATTCAGTCTTTTGGTGATATCAGTCACGCCTTTGAATTTGGGGCAAAAATGGTTACGATTGGAAGCATAGCAGCCGAAAATAAAGAACTTTTTTCTTCATGGATAGTTTCTTATGGTAGGTCAAAAATCATATTGAGTGCAGATTCGTTGCATGGAAAAGTGGCAGTGCGAGGACGATTGAAAAACACGCAACTCAGTCTTATGGAGCATATCGCATACTACTACGAAAGAAGTATCATCTACCTAAAATGTGCTGATATAGCTCAAGACGGTGCTTTGCAAGGTCCTAATTTTGACCTGTATAAAAAATTGCAAGCCTCTTTCCCCAACTTGCGAATTTTTGCAAGTGGTGGTGTCCGTTCTATGGACGACATCAAACGGCTGAATGATATGGGGTTATATGGCGTAATCATAGGCAAATCTTATTATGACGGATTAGTTTCCTTAAAGGAAATCGAAGAATTCATAGCAAAAAATGCCTAATGATAATTTGGGTAGATAGTAAAGTGAATTTTTGCTACTTGTTTTGCCAGCAAAGCCCGCAAGTCGTTAATTCCTTCTTTTTGGAGAGCAGAAATAAAAATAGCTTTTCGGTCTTCTTGTGGATTTTTGCCTATGTAAGTAGCTTGCAACTGTTCCATAGTAGAAGTCAAAGCATCATCATTATTTACAATTTCCTCATTTTTGTAAAGGTCTATCTTATTGAAAACCAAGATAATAGTTTTATTTGCAGCCCCAATTTCGGCTAAGGTTTTGTTTACCACTTCTATATGCTCCTCGTAAGACTCGTGAGAAACATCTATCACGTGCAGCAAAATATCTGCCTCTACTATTTCGGCAAGTGTCGACTTAAAACACTCAATTAGTGTAGTGGGTAATTTGCGAATAAACCCAACCGTATCAGTAAGCAAAAAAGGAGTTTGGTCTAAAACCACCTTGCGAACCGTGGCATCTACGGTGGCAAACAATTTATTTTCGGCAAAGACCTCCGATTTTGAAAGCAAATTCATCAGTGTAGATTTACCCACGTTGGTATAGCCCACCAAAGCCACTCGAACTAAGGCTTCTCTCGACTTTCGTTGGGTAAAAGCTTGTTTTTCAATGAGTTCCAACTTTTCTTTGAGCAACGAAATTTTATCTCTTACAATACGGCGGTCTGTTTCGAGTTCGGTTTCGCCAGGTCCGCCACGCAGTCCAATGCCACCTTTCTGGCGAGAATGGTGGGACCAGAGTCGGGTAAGACGAGGTAAAATGTATTGGTAGTTTGCTAACTCTACCTGAATTTTGGCTTGTGCAGTTTTTGCTCTGAGCATAAAAATTTTCAGTATCAACATACTGCGGTCTAAAATACGGCAGTTCAAAAGCTGTTCGAGGTTGCGGAGTTGCGAGGCGTTGAGTTCGTCATCGAAGATAACCAAATTCACATCATGGTGTTTTTGGTAGGCTGCTATGTCTTCCAATTTTCCTTTGCCCACAAAAGTTTTTATATCGGGTCTTTCCAATCGTTGCGTAAAGGTTTTGAGAGTCAGAATTCCTGCTGTAGCTGCCAAAAAAGCCAATTCGTCTAAGTATTCTTGTGTCTTTTCTACACCTTGTTTTTGGTGAATCAGGGCAACTAAAATGGCAGTTTCTTGTTTTTTATCTGTACTATTGAGGTTTTGCATGGGCAAATGAAAATGGGTGGTAGTAAGTTTTAATTTTTTTTTGGCTAAACCTCTACTTCAATTCCTTCACTCCTTTAAAACCTTGCTCTACCTCGTGTGGTTTGCCATTGATACGCAAAAAATATTTGTTTTGTTGGCTGTCATAAACCAACTGCAAATTATCTTTTGCTGGGCTTAAAGAGTTGGAAAAGAGCAAAATAGTATCTCTATGTACAAATTCGTAATGCGGTTTGTCATAAGTTTCACTTTTAGAAAAGAGCAAAGTTTTGTAGTCTTTGCCTTCGCTACCTGTGCCTGCATAGCCCATAGTTTCTCCGTTTTGCTCTATGTATTCTATTTTGTGGGTAGATAGATTTTGAGCAAAAGTTGCCTGTTCAGGCTTGTCTGTAAACCAAAAAACTACGCCAATGCCTATAAAAATGGCTATCGAGGCTGCCACTGCCAATAAAGCATAACGGCGTTTTTGCTCGGTGTGCAGTTGCTTTACCTTTCCTTTTGTTCCATTCTCATCAACAAGAGGAGAATTTTCGGTTTGCAATTCTGCCTGAAATTGCTTGAATAATTGCCTCATTTCGGCTTGTCCAGTCCGTTGAAGACTTTTGCGAACAAGGCGTTGGGCTGCAATTTCTTTTTTTAGTGTGGGGTTAGCTTGCAAAGTCTGCTCAAACAGCACCAAATCATCGGCAGAGAGGTTGTGGTCTAAGTAAGCATCTATTTTTGCAATAAAATCGTCATGATTCAACATAATTGTCAAAGTTTTGTGTTGCTTGTGTGTATGTTCGCCTTAGGCGAATGAACTACTTATCAAACCTTGTAAGGTTTCTAAAACCTTACAAGGTTTAGGATATTTTTTGGCAACCAAAACTTTGACAATTTTTTTATCAATTATCGGGTAACAGTTTTGGTTCTGCCATTGTAAGTAACTGTAAATGTTTTGTCGCAACTTCCGTTGCCAAAATCCAATACAAAAGGATTTTCAAATGAATTGACTGTCATATTGATACTTCCCTGTACAGGAAACAAATTGTTGTTGCAAGAAGTTTTTGAAATCAAAGGTAAAACAATGGTATTGGTATAAGTTCTGCCTTTGCGAGTAGTACCGTTGGCACTGCCTATGGTGCTAAATTCGAAACCTGTGCCTACTACTGTTCTTGTCCGTACATGGTTCACATTTCTTGTGGCTACTCTATTGTCTGTAAAAGTTACTGTTCTATTTACCACTGTAATTGTGGTTTGGCGAACACCCACGCCTGTTGAGATTGTTCTTTCTCTCCGCAAACCTTCTACTTTATTGTCGTTCACAAAATAATTTTCGTGAGTAGTTTCCGTTTCAAAAGGCAATACCAAAGGTCTTCCTTCTACCAATCTTACTATAATTTTACCCCTTCTATTTTTGCCATCATCACATAGTACATTGGTAGCACCAAAGTCGAATGTGATAGTTCGAGTAGTGGGGTTATAGATAACAGAAGCTGCATTTAAAAATCTGCCTTCTGTTCGTCCTCCGCTTAGGGTTTCGTCATCTGTCCGTCCACCCATGTTTTCGTTCATGACGATGTCGGTAGCTTGCGAATTAATGTCTTCGACTTGGGCTGCTATGCTGCTATCATCTTCGCTGGCTTCAGAGTCAAACAAATCTTCTAAGGCTTTTTTGCAACCTGTTAATACGATGCCCATTGTTACCAAAACTAATAGGGCTTTTTTCCATTGCATTTTCATACGGCTATCAAAAGTTTAAATTGTTGCGTTTTAATAAAATAGTGCTGTTGTTTTGCTGCACTATATTCTTTTGATAGAAACGAAAAGCAAAGGTTTAATTTAATTTTTTTATTTTATTGTAGCATAGGCTTTAGCCTGTGTAAAAAACACAGGCTAAAGCCTATGCTACAACTTTTATTCCTTATGAAACTTGTCTATTAGCTCTTTGGCTTTTTCTCTTGCCTTTTCCATACACTTATTTTTTTTGCTTTTGGCAGTATTACTATTATTGTAGCCTAATTTTTGGGCTATGGTTTCCAAAGGCAAATTATGATAATAAAATAACTCCAATAGTTGCCTACATTTATCGTCTATGTAGTTCATCACTTCGTTTAGCAAAGTTTCATATTCAGGATTTTCGCCTTCTGCGGGTGTATGGTCTATGGGCAAATATTGCTCAAAATCTTGAAAACGAGTTTCGGCTTGCTCATTTTTTCGCAGTTGATACATCCACATATTTCGGCAAACCGAATAGATATAGGTTTTCAAAGAACAAGACAACTGAAAAGCAGGTTGATTTAATTTTTCGTAAACCACCAACATAGCTTCTTGATAAATCTCCTGTGCATCTTCCTCCGAACCACTATTCTTGCGAATAAGGTTCTCAATCATAGCATAGTGTTGTTTGTATAAGTATTGCAAGGCTTTCTGGTTGCCCTCCTGAATCTGGGCTATGAGATAGACCTCACTTGTAAAACCAATTTCTTTTTTCATTAGTTGATTGCTGAAATAGACAAAAGTAACCGAAATTTAGCAGCAAGTTAAAATATTTTTTCAGAAAATAAAATATTTTATTGATTGTTCGGAGGGTGTGATTATAGCTGCAAGATTAACTTAATTTTTTGGCATCGTAAAATAAAAAGTGCTGCCCTTGCCCTCCTCACTTGTTACCCAAATCTGCCCACCGTTTTTTTCTACCGTTTCTTTGCAGAGGAGTAAGCCCAAACCTGTGCCTTTTTCGCCTGCTGTGCCGTAGGTAGAAACAGATTGGTTAGGGTGAAACAAGGTTTTGAGTTTGCTGGCGGACATACCCACGCCTGTATCTTGAATGGCTATTTCTGCAAAATCTTTTTGCAAAGGGCTGTCATAGCCTTTGATAGTAACTATTCCGTTTGGATTTGTGAACTTAATGGCATTGTTCAGCAAATTTCGCAAAATTAACCGCAAATGGTTTTCGTCTGCCCATATAGTAAGTTCGGCTTGTATAGAGGTTTCAAAACTAATTGCTTTCATTTGTGCCAAATCTGCCAAAAAATTAACCTTTTCCTCTATGAGTTGGGGCAAATAAACAGAGGTAGGCTTTGTTTGCAAACCTTCTAATTGGGAGTAAGACCATTCTAATAAATTTTCTAAGGTATATCGCAAGTTTTTTACCCTGTCGTGTAGCTTAGGCAAAAGCATAAAAAACTCCTCTTGTGTTACCTGATTTTCTCTCACCATATCTAAAATACTACCCAAATTGGCAATGGGGCTTCGCAAGTCATGTCCAATAATAGCAAATAGCTTGTTTTTTGTTTCATTGGCTTGTTCGAGTTCAAAAGTTTGTTTTTGAAGTTCGGCTGTTCGGAGATTGACCAATTCCTCCAATCTTTCTTTTTGCTCTTCTATGAGTTGCAAGTTTTCGGCTGTTATTCGCAAATTATCTTGCTCTAATTTTAGCTTGTGGTTGTTCATGTGGTAACTTAAACCATAAGCCAATGTTAACATTTCTGACAAAAACCCCAAGGTCAAGTAAGAAAGAGGAAAGTAATAAGGAAAGCCAAAAGTTACCCGCATATCTTCGAGGAGAGAAAAAGACAATAGCACAATATAAGCCAAAAGATAATAAAAAGCTCCAGCAATTTTTTTGCGAACTCCGCTTACGCCCAAACAGACTGCATAAACCAAGGTGCAACCACCCAGTAGTTGCCCAAACAAAGCCCCCCAATAAGGAGGAATAAAAAAATAACAGAGGTAACAAATAATAAGTAAAGCAGCAATTCGGAAAAAATAACTGTTGGTAGGTACTTTAAAAAAAGTTAGTCCATAGACCAATAAACTAATGGAAAGTGTGCCATACATCACACTGCCGCCAACATACTGGTAGTGTTGGTTGTTCCATTCAAAGCCTTTGAGAATCCAGCCCATATAACCTTCAAAGTAAAGGCTGAACAAAACATAAGTAGTTGCTAAAAAACTATAAATGAGATAGATTTTTTGTTTAGATAAATAAGCTGCATACAAATTGTAAACCAACGAAAAACAAAACAAGCCAATAAAAATGCCAAGAAAAAGATTTTTGAGTTGATAAAAATCTGTAAAAGAAGCATGAGTCTGAATTTTGAGAGGCGAAATAACCCCATTATTTACCAACCGAAGGTAATAAGTAGTCGGTTGGGCTTTGGAGTCTAAATAAAACGCAGCGTAGTAATGAGGCAATTTTTTGTCTTTCCAATTCACTGCTGCCCCTGCTTTTTGAATTGTATAAGTCCCCAAATTTTCGTCTGTTAGCGTATAAAGGTCTATATGACTTTTGTAGGCTTCTACACATTCTAAAATAAAAGTGGCTTGATGCAGATTTTGGATTTTAAACTTTATCCAATAGGCATGATTATTTGTTCCGAAATGAAAAGTTTTTTCGGTTCTTTTCTGAAATTGTGCTTGGTAAGCAGGTTGCAAAATATTTTCTATGGTCAGGTTGCTTGTTTCGTCTTGCAAAACCAATGTATTTTCGCCACCCAAATCGTAGGCAGTTTCTAAGTGATCTAACAACACAACAGATTGAGCAGAAAGGCTATTGCAAGCAAAAAATAACCACAAAAGGCAATAGAAAAAAGGAAAGTTTTTTATCATAAGTGCCACTGCACAATTAGAAGTAGTTATAGATTGGAATAATACATAATTTACCTTGTTAGTAAACCAAAAATTACAAAATTAGTTTTTTTAACAAAGAAAAACAGCCCCTAATTTTTTCAATTAAGGGCTGTTTTATTAAAACTATAGTTTATCATGTGGAGAATATCGGATTCGAACCGACGACCCTTTGCATGCCATGCAAATACTCTAGCCAGCTGAGCTAATCCCCCATTTGTTTACTTTGCAAGTTTAAGATAAAAATATTGATTAATAAAATTTTTTTGCAAAAATTTTATTAGTAACCTGTATATTCGCCTTTAGGCGAATGTGATAATCACTTCAATCATTAGCCTGAAGGTAAATATATAATGTAAGTTGCGTAGTAGGAATGTAACATACGCTTTAGCGTGTGTTACATACTACGCAATTTACGTTATACGGCTAAAAGGCGAATATGCAGTTTGTTCATTTGCGAACAAACTATTCATTTTTGAACACTTTATTTGCAAATTTTTATTGCTAATTAATTGATTAGCAAGTAGTTAATTTTTAGCATTGTATTTGAGATTACTATGCAAAAAACACCTTGCATTTTGGTTTTGAGAAACCAAAATCACGTTTGCATTTTGGTTTTGAGAAACCAAAATCACTTCTAAAATTTACAATTAAAAACTTACAATTCACCATTAACGATATGCAGCTCGAAATAAAAAACCTATCTAAAACCTATTCAAACGGAGTTCATGCCTTAAAAGGTATCAATTTGACTATTCCGAAGGGAATGTTTGGTTTACTGGGACCTAACGGTGCAGGCAAATCCTCACTGATGCGTACCATTGCCACTTTGCAGGAAGCCGACTCAGGCAGCATTTTTTTGGGAGATTTGAATGTGTTGCAAGAGAAAAACGAAGTTCGCAAACAGTTGGGTTATTTGCCCCAAGAGTTTGGGGTTTATCCCAAAGTGTCGGCAGAAACCATGCTGGACCACATAGCCAGCCTCAAAGGAATTACCAATTCTGCGGAACGGAAGGAAATTGTAACAGCCCTGTTACAAAAAGTGAATTTGTATCACACCAAGAGCAAAAACCTCGGCACCTATTCAGGTGGTATGAAACAACGATTTGGTATTGCACAGGCCCTTATTGGCAACCCGAAGTTGATAATTGTAGATGAGCCAACGGCAGGACTTGACCCCGCAGAACGCAACCGTTTTCACAATTTGTTGAGTGAAATTGGCGAAAATACGATTGTCATTCTCTCTACGCACATAGTCGAGGACGTGAGCAATTTGTGTAAAGATATGGCAATTATTTGTTTGGGTGAACTCATGGCACAAGGTCACCCCAAAGATTTGCTGAATGAAATTCAGGGCAAGGTGTGGCGTAAGTTGATTAACCGCCAAGAAATAACCCAATACCGCAACAAACCAGACTACAAAGTGATTTCTACGCACCTGCACGAGGGCAAAACGCAGATTCACGTGGTGGCAGAGGCAAAACCCGATGCAAGTTTTGAGCCTATCGAAGCCAATTTGGAAGATGTCTATTTTGCTACGATTTCTAAGAAAGTGGATACGATTACGATATAAAGATGACAATGAATAGTTGTAAAAAGTGTTTTTAAAGATGACATCTTTTTAAAAGATGTCATCTTTAAAAACACTTTTTACAACTATCAACAACTCTTATCAATTATTGAAAACAACAGAAGAACACTCGAACAGCAACATATTACTTAAATCACTACAAAATAATAAAAAATATGAACAAAAATAATTTACAAGATTTTGAAATCAACGTCAAAATCAAACTTTCGGCACTTTGGGCATCGGTAACTCTGTGTTATTTGTATGGCGACTATTTTGAGTTGTATGTTCCCAAAAAAGTGGAAGGATTAATCAGTGGCATTAATCTACTGAACAGCCCTACAAAATTATTTGGTGCTGCAATTTTATTGGCTATTCCTGCCGTAATGGTTTTCTTGTCTTTGGTTTTAAAACCGCAACTCAATAAATGGTTGAACATCATATTTGGATTATTTTTTACTGCCATTATGGTTTTGATAGCCTTTGATACCTACAAATATGAGTGGTATGCTTTTTATGTATTCTTAGCTATTTTGGAAAGTTGCATTACCTCCTTCGTTGTGTGGTGTGCGTGGAATTGGCAGAGAGAAAATACAGTAAACTAAACAAAATCTATTGCAATGGAAAACACAATTTCAAACAAAAAAGTAGCAAGAATTGCAGGTTTGCTATATTTAGGCGTTGTATTGACAGGTATTTTTAGCCTCATATACGTACCCAAACAACTCGTTGTTTGGGACAATGCAGCAACTACTTTTCAGAATATAGTGGCAAATGAAACACTTTTTCGGCTTGGAATTGTGAGCAGTTTGGCTTGCTACAGTTTCTTTTTGTTTCTGCCTTTGGTGCTTTACAAATTATTGAGATTTGTTGATGAAGCTTACGCTAAACTGATGGTGATTTTGGCAATCGTGAGTGTACCCATTTCGTTTCTCAATATGCAGAATAAATATGCGGTTTTATCCTTGATAGGTGGCAAAAATTATCTTGAAGTATTTACCAATCAGGAGTTACAAGCACAAGTATTGTTTTACTTAAGCCAATACAACGATGGAATTTTAATTGTGCAGATATTTTGGGGACTTTGGTTATTTCCGTTTGGCTATTTGGTTTTCAAGTCAGAAATTCTGCCCAAAGTCTTAGGATTTTTGTTAATGCTGGGCTGTTTTGGCTATCTTATAAATTTCTTGGGGTTTTCTTTGCTACCAAATTATTCAAAACTTGGCGTTGCTTCTTTTATCGGTTTGCCCGCAAGTTTGGGCGAAATTGGAATGTGTTTGTGGCTGTTGGTGATGGGGGCAAAAGAAAATAAAATGATTTAATAAAGCAAAAAAAGCCAATTTATTTTGTTTTTACGTGAAAATATCACGTATATTGCACAAAAAATACGATTATGCTAATTACATTCAAGGTCGAAAATTTTATGTCTTTTGACAAAGAAACCATTTTTTCTATGGTGGCGGGCAAGGCAGAAAATCACCCTACACACCTCATCAAAGGAAAAAAAGAGGATTCTTTGCCTGTTAATATGCTCAAAGCTGCTGTAATTTATGGGGCAAATGCCTCTGGAAAATCCAATTTGTTGAAAGCTGTTGATTTTGCCAAACAAATTATTGTAGGTGGAATAAAAAACACCATTACAGACAACAAACATTTTCGGTTGGGCAACGAAAATTTGCAACAAGCCACCAAATTTGAATTTGAACTAAAATTGGCAAACAAAGTCTATGCTTATGGTTTTGTGGTGCAACTGAACGAAAGAAAAATAAAGGAAGAATGGCTTTTTGAAATAGGTAAGACAAAAGAAATAGCAATTTTTGAGAGAAACCTTACCGCAGAAGGCAAAATTCAAAGCAAATTGGGGCTAAAATTAGACAAAAAAACACAAAACCGTTTTGATGTGTATTTTGAGGATTTGCAACACGACCAACTTTTTTTGACCGAAATAAATGGGAAAAATTTAGAGGAGGCAGATGAAAAAATAAAAATATTTAAAGATGTTTTTGTTTTTTTTAATATCTACATATTTGTTATATTCTCAAATACAATAAAAGATATTGGCTTGAAAAATAAAAATACTAATCCCCACATACAAAACTTTCTAAACATACTAAATCAATATATCCCTTATTTTAATACAGGCATCAAAGAAATTAATGCTTTTCGTCTAAATACAAAAGATTTTTTAGAAAGTTTAACTAATGAACAGCGTAGAGATGTGCTTCAATTTATGCAGTATAACTCTTTTGCTGTTGCCACAACCAAAATTCGACAAAATGTGCTAATTCAAAAAAATGATAATAATGAATTAGAAGTTGCGGTGCAGCTAAATATTCACAAGGGTAATAATATTGAGGTTGCATTTGATAATTCAGAAGAATCTGATGGCACGAAAACAATTATGGATTATATTCCTCTTTTAGCACATTTGCAAACTTCGCCCATGACCATTTTCATAGACGAAATAGACCGTAGTTTGCACCCTGAACTGACTTATAAAATCATAGAATTGTTTTTAACTATTTCGCAAGGTGTTGAAAATCAGTTAATTGTTACGACACATGAATCTAATTTATTGAATTTGGATTTGCTTAGACGTGACGAAATTTGGTTTACAGAAAAAGACGAAAACGGAGCAACACAATGCTATTCCTTAGAGGAATTTGCACCTCGCAAAGATTTAGACATTCGCAAAGCCTATTTGCAAGGTCGGTTTGGGGCTATTCCTTTTATTGGCAACATTTCAGAATTGGGTTGGGAAACTAAACAGGAAAATTAGCCATGCCAAGAGAACGAAAAGGAATTACACCCCGAAAATCGCAGACCAAAGAGGTTCGCAAATTTTTTGTGATAGCAGCCGAAGGAGAGGCTACGGAGAAAATTTATTTTGAGGCTTTGCAAGTTTGGCTAAAAACAAATTGGCAAGCCAATTCACAAAACCCTATTGTCAAAATAGAATTTTTGGAAAGAACAGCGAAAGACAAAAGCAAAAGTTCGGCAGCAGAAGTAATAACGCAGTTGGATAATTATAAAAAACAGTATGCCATCGAAGAACAAGACGAATTATGGTTAGTCTTGGACAGAGATAGGCAAAATTTCAAATTAAAAAATCTTTCGGAAATTGTGCAGTTGTGCAAACAAAAAAGTTATGAATTGGCTATTACCAATCCTTGCTTTGAATTTTGGCTGTTGTTGCATTTGGCTGATTACAAAAATTATGACGAAAAAGACTTATTGGAAAATAAACCCAAAACTACCAACTCCAAGAGGTTTTTGGAAACAGCATTAACAAAACTGTTAGGGAACTATAACAAGTCTAATTATGATGCCAAAAAGTGCCTTGCAACTATTGATTTGGCAATTAATCAGGCACAAGCCTTAGATTTGCAAGCAAACGAAACATGGCACGAAAACCGAATAGGTACAAGGTTACATATTTTGGTTGGCAATATTTTAAAGTAGTTTATTGGCAATAATGCAATTTTACAATTTGCAAGTTCTTATAAATTTGTTTTAAATCGTCAAGTTCAAGGCTGTCAAATTGTTTGGAAACAAAGGCTGTATAATTATTTTGTGGGTCTTTTTCCATAATAACAAAACGCCAATTTTGCCCAATAATGTAAGCACCATGCATCAGCGTGGATTCGTTGATAGCAATTCCTGCCAATAATTCGGCAAAAAGTTGGTCTTCAACATCTTTTGCTCCTAAGTTTGGCTTAAATTCTTGGATAAAAAAGTAAGGTTTTTCGGGTTCTTTAAATCCGATAGCCACCATATAATCAGCAAAACCATTGAACTCAACACCATTTACTTTGGCTTTGAGGCTTGCGTGATAAAAGTCGTTGATTTTTTTATTGGCAAACTTTACTTTATTCAAAAGAGGAGCAAGAAATTTCATTTTGAGGTCTTCTTCTGAATAAGAGGGCAAAGCAAGGCTGTGTTCATCAATAAGTTGTTCTAAAAAAGCTGTATCAGGTTGAGAAACAGTATAGTCTGCCTCAAACCAAGAAACAAATTTTTGGGCATTTACAACTTTTTCCAAATTTACAATTTTTGTAAGTTCGGAGAAACTAATATTTGAAAATGAATAGGAGGTTTGCATACAAGTTCTTTGTTTTATTTTTATTGACAATAATGCAATTTTACAATTTGCAAGTTCTTATAAATTTGGAGTAAATCCTCTATTTCCAAACTATCAAATTGTTTAGAAATATGAGCAAAATAATTGTTGTTTTGGTCTTTTTCCATAATGACAAAATACCAATTTTGCCCAATAATGTAACAACCACGTATGACATTGGTTTCATTGAGAGCAATAGCAGCAACCAATTCGGCAAAAAGCTGGTCATCTACTTTTTTGCCAACCTGCGAAGGTTTAAACTCTTGTAAAAAGAAGTAAGGTTGCTCGGGTTCGTCTGTGCCTTTTGCAACCATATAATCGGCAAAACCATTGAGTTCCACGCCGTTTACTACGGCAGTCAAACTTGCATCATAAAAATCATTGATTTTCTTGTTTGCAAATCTAATTTTATTGAGAATAACAGCAATAAACTTTACTTTTAGATTTTCTTCCGAATAATAAGGAACTAAATCTTTATGAAAATCGAGGTGGTCTTGCAAAAAATAAATTTCTTCGTCAGTCAAATGATAAGGCAATGAAAACCACTCTTCAAATTTAGTTTGGCTTGATCCTTTTTCTAACGGAACAATTTTTTTAAGTTCAGAGAATTTAATATTTGAAAATGAATAGGAGGTTTGCATACAAGTTCTTTGTTTTATTTTATTGACAATAATGTAATTTTACAATTTGCAAGTTCTTATAAATTTGTTTTAAATCGTCAAGTTCGAGGCTGTCAAATTGTTTGGAAACAAAAGCAGTGTAATTGTTATTTTCGTCTTTTTCCATAATAACAAAACGCCAATTTTGCCCAATAATATAACAACCACGCATAATGTTCGTTTTGTTAATGGCAATGGCAGCAATGAGTTCGGCAAAAAGTTGGTCATCTACGTCCTTGCCAGCTTTGAGAGGCTTAAATTCTTGGAGAAAAAAGTAAGGTTGTTCAGGCTCGTCAATTCCTTTTGCCACCATATAATCGGCAAAACCATTGAGTTCTACACCATTCACTTCTGCAAACAGGCTGGCATTATAAAAGTCGTTAATCGTATCATTTGCAAATTGAACTTTGTTTAAAATAATGGAGAGGAATTTCATTTTGAGGTCTTCCTCCGAATAAGAAGGCAAACGCAAATAATGAAAGTCTATTAATTGCTGCAAAAAGTCTATATCAGCAGCCAAAATAGTATAGTCTGCCCTAAACCAAGAATCAAACTGGGTAGTACCTTTGCGTTTTTCTATGTTTACAATTTGCCTTAGTTCGGCAAATCTGATATTTGAAAATGAATAGGTCTTTTTCATACAAGTTCTTTGTTTTGTTTTATTGACAATAATGCAATTTTACGATTTGCAGGTTCTTATAAATTTGTTTTAAATCGTCAAGTTCGAGACTATCAAATTGTTTGGAAACAAAAGCAGTGTAATTGTTATTTTCGTCTTTTTCCATAATAACAAAACGCCAATTTTGCCCAATGATGTAAGCACCTCGCATCAGCGTGGATTCGTTGATAGCAATTCCTGCCAATAATTCGGCAAAAAGTTGGTCTTCAACGTCTTTTGCTCCTAAGTTTGGCTTAAATTCTTGGACAAAAAAGTAAGGTTTTTCGGGCTCTTTTACGCCTTTTGCCACCACATAATCTGCAAAACCATTGAACTCTATGCCATTTATTTCGGCTTTTAGGCTTGCGTGATAAAAGTCATTGATTTTATTGACAATAAAATCAACTTGATTGAGAATAGGTGCAATGAACTTTACTTTTAAGTCTTCTTCGGAATAAGAGAACAAAAAAGGATACTGTTTCTTTCGCAATTTCTCTAAAAATTGCAAGTCTGTTTCACTCAATTCAAAGTCTGTCTCAAACCATTCTTTGAATTTGTCAAAATTATAGCTTTTTTCCAAACTTACAATTTTGTTAAGTTCGGAGAAGCTAATATTTGAAAATGAATATGATGTTTGCATACAAGTTCTTTGTTTTATTTTATTGACAATAATGCAATTTTACAATTTGCAAGTTCTTATAAATTTGGAGCAAATCTACTATTTTGAGGCTGTCAAGTTGGTCGGAAATGTAAGCAAAATAATTGTTGTTTTGGTCTTTTTCCATAATAACAAAACGCCAATTTTGCCCAATAATGTAACAACCACGCATAAGATTGGTGTCATTTTTGGCAATAGCAGCAACCAATTCGGCAAAAAGCTGGTCATCTACTTTTTTGCCAACTTGTGAAGGTTTAAACTCTTGTAAAAAGAAGTAAGGTTGCTCGGGTTCGTCTGTGCCTTTTGCAACCATATAATCGGCAAAACCATTGAGTTCCACGCCATTTACTATGGCGGTTAAACTTGCATTATAAAAGTCATTGATATTTTCTTGAATAAAATCTATTTGGTTGAGAATTGGTGCAATAAATTTTACTTTAAGGTCTTCTTCTGAATAGGAAGGCACGTATAAAGAATGTTTTTTTATCAATTTTTCTAAGAATACGCTATCTACCTCATTTATTTCAAATGGAGCAGTAAACCATTCAACAAACTTATCTTGATTATTTGTTTTTTTGATAGGCACAATTTGTTTAAGTTCAGAGAACTTAATGTTTGAAAAAGAATAACTCGTTTCCATAATTTTATTAGTTTATTATTACAAAAATACAAAAACTAACTTAAAAAAACCAAAAACCAAAATGTTAAAAGAAATTTTCCTTTTTGAGTTGCGTTATCGGCTGACCCGACCTGCAACCTATTTGTATTTTCTTATCTTTTTTGTCCTGCCTTTGGCTGCCGTCATGTCTGATGCGGTGCAAATTGGGGCTGCTTCCGAAAAGGTATTGAAAAATGCACCGACTGTCATTGGCACGTACATGGGCATTTTGAGTGCCTTTGGTATTTTGGTAGCCTCTGCCATTATGGGTGTGCCTGTCTATCGTGATATAGAACACAAAACTAATACCTACTTTTTTGCCTTGCCTATCTCTGAAAATGCCTATTTGTTAGGTCGTTTTTTAGGCTCTTTTGTGGTGCTTGCCTTTGTGTTTGTGAGTGTAGGTTTTGGTATTTTGGTGGGTAGTTGGTTGGCACCTTTGTTTGGTTTGGTGGAGGCAGAGAGGTTTGGTAGTTTCAATGTTGCCCACTATCTTATGCCTTATTTCACTTTGGTTGTACCCAATTTGTTTTTAAGTGGCACTATCTTTTTTGCTGTTGTTGCCCTTACCCGCAATGTATTTTCGGCTTATGTGGGCAATGTGGTCATGCTCATGGCGTATATCCTGACTGCCCAACTACTGAGCAATTTGGACAACCGAACTATGGCTGTCATGCTCGATGTTTTTGGCATCAGGGCTTTCAATGACGTGGTGCGTTATTGGACTGTACCCGAACAAAACACGCAAATAGTTCCCCTTGCAGGCTTGTTTTTGTATAACCGTTTGCTGTGGGTGGGCATCAGTTTGGTGTTTTTGGTGGCTTTGTTGTGGCGGTTTAACTTCCAAAATTTCTTGGCAACTGCTACCACTTCCACTAAGAAAAAACAGGAAAAAACTGAACAGTCATCGGGTTTTCAGTCCTTAGCTTCTCTGCCCAAAGTGCAGCAATCTTTTTCTTTTGCCTTAGACCTTCGTAAGTTGTTTAACTTTGCCGTTTTGGAGTTTCAACAGGCAATTCGCAATCCTTACTTTCTGGCTATGGTGTCCGCAGCCTTCATTTTTTTGGTGATAGACTGCTGGCGTGGCGACGAAAAATATGGTACTTCTTCCATGCCTACCACCTACATCATGCTCGATGCCAAAAGTGGCAATTTTTCTTTGCTCTTTTTCATTATCATCATTTTCTATACAGGCGAAATGGTGTTTAGAGATAGATTGTTGCGTTTTTCCAACATTTCAGATGCTTTTCCTGTGCCTAATTGGTTGCTTTACGGCTCCAAATTGGTGGGTATGCTTTATATTTGCCTTTTTCTCACTGCCCTGCCTTTGGTGGTGGGCGTATTGGTGCAGACTCTCAAAGGTTATTTTGTGTATGAACTTGATGTCTATCTAGTTGATTTGTTGGTCTTTACGCTGCCTTTTTATTTGCAATTAGCCATATTGTCTTTTGTGGTGCAGATTTTGGTAAATAACAAATTTGCGGGCTACTTTGCCGTTGCAGCCATTTGGATTGTGCAGATTGGGCTGAACATAGCCGAATATAACTTTAAGATGTATTTGTTTGCCCAAACTCCCGACTATTTGTATTCGGATATGAACAAATTTGGGCATTTTTATTTGCCTACTTTGTCTTACAACGGCTATTGGTTTTCCATTTGTGCCATGCTGTTGGTCATTGGCAATCTGTTGTGGGTGCGGGGCATAGAGGCAAGTTTCAAGGAAAGAATTTTGCTTGCTTTGCAACGCCTGAATACACCTGCCAAACTAAGTTTGGTTACAGCCCTGTTGTTGGCGGTGGCTTTTGGTGGTTGGGTTTATTACAATACGGCTATGGTAAACAAATACCAAACCGCAGAAGAAGGTCGCCAATCTCAAGTTTTGTATGAAAAAAGATACAAAAAGTTGCAATTTGTAGCCCAACCCAAAGTATTTGAGGTGAAACTTTATGCAGATTTGATGCCCGAAAACAGGGAAGTCAAACTCAAAGGTTTGTTTAAAATTTGGAATGACAAAGACCAAGCCATCGATACCTTGTACCTTACACGTGTGCCAAATACGCAGATTAAAACCTTGAAAATGAATGAAGTAGCTCTTACCTTGCTTACAGACGACAAGGAAACTAACTTTATGATTTACAAGTTGCCCAAAACTCTTGCCCCCAAAGATACAGCTTTGCTCGAAGTGAGTTTGGAAGGTGCTTACAAAGGTTTTACCAACAGTGGTTACAACGAACAAGTGGTTTACAACGGTACGTTTTTCAATACAGGCATTTTTCCAAGTATGGGCTACAATCCCCGCGGCGAACTAAACAGCGACAAGGAGAGAAAGAAAAATAATTTGCCCGAAAAGAAAGAAAATCAACCCGACATTGACGACCCTTATTATAAAAATGTCAATTTCATTAGTGCCGAGTCGGATTACGTAACCTTTGAGGCTATTATCAGCACTGCACCCGACCAAATTGCTATTGCCCCTGGTTATTTGCAAAAAGAATGGACAGAAAATGGTCGCAAATATTATCACTACAACATGGGTGAAGCAAAAGATTTCTTGTTTTTCAATGTCATTTCGGCTCGTTATGAAGTGTTGAGAGATAAATGGGTGGGCAAAGATGGCAAAATGGTAAACATAGAAATTTATCATCACCCTACGCACAAAACCAATTTGTCGCACATGGTGGAGAGTATCAAAGCCTCTTTGACCTATTATAGCGACAATTTTTCGCCTTATCAGCACCGCCAGATGCGTATTTTGGAATTTCCTCGTTACCGAACTTTTGCCCAATCTTTTGCCAATACAGTGCCTTATGCCGAAAGTTTTGGGTTTATTTCCGATTTTTCAGACCCTAACGATACGGATTACGCCTATTTTGTTACGGCACACGAAGTTGCTCATCAATGGTGGGGACACCAAGTGATGCCACGTGCCACAAAAGGCAACGGCTTTGTTTCGGAAACCATGTCAGAATATTCGGCGCTTATGGTGCAAAAACACCGCTACGGGGCAGACCAAATGCAGAAGTTTTTGAAGTACGAACTCGACCGTTATTTGACCGAAAGAAGTGGAGAAAGCAAAAAAGAGCCAACAGTTTTGCTCGAAGACGGACAATCTTACATCTACTACCGCAAAGGCTCGATGGTCATGTATGCCTTAGCCGACTACATAGGCGAAGAAAACCTGAACAAGCAACTCAAAAAATATGTGGACAGTGTTGCGTTTACTTCCAAACCTTACACCAGTTCTTTGGATTTGTATCAATATATCAAAGCCGCCGTACCCGATAGTTTGCGGTACTTAGCCGAAGATATGTTCGAAAAAATTACGCTGTACGACAACAGAGCAGACGGTGTAACGTACAAAAAAATTGGCGAAAACGAATATGAAGTTACGCTAACTGTAAACACCCGCAAACTCTATGCAGACGCAAAAGGCAACGAAAAAGAGGCAGAAGTACAACGTGATTTGATAGACATCGGCATTTTTGCCCCTGAAACAAAGGACAAAAACGGCTTGAAATTTCACAAACCTCTCTACCTCCAAAAACATTGGCTCACGAAAGGACTACACAAAATCAAGCTAAAAGTAAAAGAAAAACCTTACAAAGCTGGCATAGACCCTTATAACAAATTGATTGACAGAGTGGGCAGGGACAATGTGAAGTTGGCAAGTGAGGAGTAGGCAGTTAAACCTAATTATCCGACACCTCAAAGGTGTCGGATAAATTTCTCCGATTATTATACTTTTTCCTGTCTTTGTTGCCACCAAAGCAGCTTTCAAACTTTTTCATGCAAACAACAGATTTCTTAGCAATTTATACCCAAGATGCCATTGTGTAGCTCATAGCCGAGCAAATTCACGCAGCCCAACAAGGCGAAATTGTCCAAATCAAAGGGCTGTGAGAAATTTTGGCAGTGCCTTAGGCAGTCATGGCAAGACCCTGCCAATAGTTTCAACTTCCTCCGTTCAACCATCGGCAGGGTCTATCGACCACTGCCGAGGTTTCACTAAAAAAACTTTGGCAGTGGCTGGTCGGCACTCCGATTTTTTGCCCTGCCAATAGTTTTCTGCCTTTCGTTCAACCATCGGCAGGGTCTATCGACCACTGCCGAGGGTTCACTGCCGTTGTTTGTGTCCTCACAAACGACAAAGTTTCACCTTGCAAAATAGCTAAAATCAGCTCATTTTTTTGGTAAAAGTTGCAAAAAAAAGTGTGATTTCGAAAAAGTGACTTTTTTTCCTAACTTTTTGCACTTTTTGAAATATTATTTTTTGTTAGTTTATTGATAATCAATACTTTAAAAAAATTAACTAAATTTTGCCCAAAATCACTCCATCGAAAAAGTACCCAATAAAACCCCTACAATATTCCTTTAACAAGTATTTTAATCTTATAAATTATATTTTAAACAAATCAATTATTTTTTTGACCCTCAAAAAAATAAAAAAACAACTAATCTTACATTTGACCAATAAAGTAAAAAATGCTATTTACTTTTGCACTCATTAAGTGCTTTCGGTTGCAAACAACCAAAAGCAAACAAATAACAGCCCACGCTAAAGCGTAGGGTACAATTTATCACATTTTAACTCATTTGAAGAAAATGAAAAAATTAATTCTTAGCTGTGCCGTAGCTGTGCTACTCGCCAGCTTGGGTAGCTGCCAACAACAACAGGCAGCAGCCCCCCAGCCTGTGGTCATAGACCCCAATAAACCTGAAACACCAGACCCTAACAAGTGCTATGAGGGGGAAGTGGTGTTTGCAGACTGTCCCAGTTATATCTGGATTAGTGTAAAAAATGGCAACATTGGGTTTGATACACGTGACCCACTTAAAGGAGACGATGACAAGCCTGTTTTAAAAAATACCATTGCCATCAGTAATTCCTATTTGGTAAAAGAATTTCTGTCATACCAAGAATGGAAAAATGGTACGAAGGTATATTTTAAACTGGATACTCAAAATACAAACCCCTACAGTTGTTTAGGTGGCAACAGGGATTGTCCAGGTTTGTCAGGTAGCTTATTACCAAAAAATGTATTTTGTGCCAGTTCACTTTCTTTAACTAAATGTAACTAACTCTTAAACAGATAAAAAGATGAAAAAAATCAATTTAATAGGGGCTTTGCTCCTTTGCTTACTAAGCACCACTGGTATAGCCCAAACTGTTTTTAGTATAACCCAAACTGTCTATTGCTGGACAAATGGTAAAAAGCAATATTTGACGGTTGACCAAAATCAAAGCATTATCCGTCTCAATGATAGAAAGGCAAATGCTACAGATTTGATTAGCAAATTTGCTACTACCAACTTAAAGGCTACTGCCACCTACGTTGGCGGTTTCCCTGCGGTGGTGGTGCAGCACCCTACGCCAAAAGCAACAGCAGACTTTTTGGCTCAAGTCAAACAAGCAGAAGCCATGATAGATTATGTATTGCCTGTTTACTATGATAGTGAATGGCAAACTTACTATGCCACTAACGAAATTGTGTTAGGCTTGCAAAAAGATGTTACCATAGAGCAAGTGATACAAACTTACAAAGGGGCTGTTACTTTAAAAGAAAACACACCTTGGAATATGTACCTATTGCGTGCAACAGATGCTCGACAAGTGTTTGACATAGCCAATAAAATTTATGAAAGTGGAGTAGCTATTTATGCCAACCCTAATTTTAGGGCAGACCTTAAACTAAGCACTGCACCTACCACAACCCAAGCCGTTTATTGCTGGACAAATGGCGAAAAGCACTATTTAACAGCCGACCCAAGCCAAAGTATCATCAGGCTAAATGATAAAAAAGCAAATGCAGCAGAATTTGGTAAGCAATTGGCTACTAACGCCAATATAACAACGGAGGCTACTTATATTGGTGGTTTTCCTGCGGTGGTGGTGCAGCACACTTCACCCAAAGCAATAGCAGACTTTTTGGCACAGACCAAACAAGCCCAGCCCGCCATAGATTATGTGTTGCCTGTTTACAAAGACAGTGAAGGGAAACAGCATTTTGCTACCAATGAAATTTCAGTAGGGTTGCAAAAAGGCACTACCATAGAGCAAGTAATAGAAACTTACAAAGGGACTGTTACCTTAAAAGAAAGCACCCCTTGGAATATGTACTTGCTCCGAGTAACAGATGCCACCCAAGTGTTTGAGATAGCCAATAAAATCTATGAAAGTGGAGTAGCTACTTATAGCAATCCTAATTTTAGGGCAGATTTAAAATTGTCAGAGGGTGACCCTCTTGAACTTTTGCAGTGGCACTTAAATACAAGAGTGGCAGGTAACTATGACCTCAATGCAAACGAAGCATGGGCTTTAACTAAAAATTGTGAAAATACACCTGTGGTTATAGGCATGGTGGACGATGGCTTAGACCCTCACGAAGATTTGGTAATGGTGCAAGGCTATACACCTTTAGACCCCACGGGTTTTGGTGCTTGTCGCCCTGAACAAGAGTTAAGTAGACAAATAATAGGTCATGGTATAGCTTGTGCAGGTGTAGCTGGAGCAAGGCACAACAAGGTAGGCATGAAAGGCGTAGCAAATAATGTAACCTTTGTGCCTGTCAATATTTGGACATACCAAGGAGAAACTAATTTTGACGCAGCCAAAGGTATTAACTGGGCTTGGGACGATGGGAAAGCAGATATTTTAAATTTTTCTTGGGGCAGAACAGAAAGTGCGCCAGGTGGCAACGAAGTACGCAATGCAGTTCAAAACGCACTGACACAAGGTCGCAATGGATTAGGTACGGTGGTAGTGGGTGCATCTGGCAATGGTAGTTCAACTGTGGATTTTCCTGCTAATATTAATGGCGTAATCACTGTTGGTGGTATCCTGCGTGATGGGGGCTATTATCAGCTAAGTGGTAGAGGTGCTTCAATGGATGTCGTAGCTTTTGCTGAAAGTTTTGTAGCTACTACAGACAGAATGGGAGGAAGAGGATATAGTAGCATGAGCCATAGATATCCAGATTATACAATTGGTACTTTTGCTGGTACTTCCGCTGCAGCTCCTCAAGTTTCAGGCATTGCAGCCTTAATGTTGCAAACTAATCCTGATTTAACTGCCTCTCAAGTTTTACAGTATATCCAAGAATCGGCAATGGAAATACCAATCAAAGACCCAAATCCTGGTTTCGACACCCTTTTTGGTTATGGCAGAGTCGATGCTCGGCGTGCAGTGGAGAGGGTGCTGAAGGGCAAAGTCCCTACCATTCCGTTGGGTGGTTTTGATAATTGGCTAAATTCTCTTATTCAGTCTTCCTCCAATACAACAGATTTTTGTAATGGCGACCTTTTGCGGTTTACCGCACCTGAATTGTCGGCAGCAGGCATCATTCCACGCTGGCGAGTGAGTTCGCAGTTAGAGATTGTTGGTTCTTCGCAGACCCATGAGTTGGTAGTAAGAGTAGTAGCCGCTGGCACAGCCAGAGTAGAATTAGACTTTGCCCTGTTCAAATGTACCTACACCAGCAGCCGAGAACTCACCAGCAGTGCAGCCCCTACGCCATCGCCTGTATCTTTTGAGATTTGCAACCAACAATACCGAGAGTTTTTCATTCCTTTGACAGGCAATGCCGCCCGTTATACGTGGACAAATCTTTCTACGGCTATGGAATTGTTTACCAATGTTACAGGTGCAAACAATGGCACACGCATTGGGTTGCTTGCCACCGAAGTAGGCATTAAATACTTATTGCGTACATCTTACGCTGCCAACGGCACTTGCACCAGCCAAGATACTGTGGTGGTTAATGTTTTAGATTGTGGAATTGGTACTTGCAGAGTAGTCATTACTTATCCTAATCCGACAACTTCAGATTTTCAGTTGCGTATCATTAGCCCTGACTATCGTTGTGTAACTTGTCTGCCCATAGACCCCACGCCTGCACCCTGCCGAATGGAAAACGGTACATTTACCTACCAACTCCGCAATTTCTTTGCTCAAACCGTGCAAACAGGACAATTAACGGACAACACCACTCAAACTATTAACGTGAGCAGCCTCAAAGAAGGCAATTATTGGTTGCAAGTTTATTTCAATGGCGAACTGTTGCACAGCCAACAGGTAAGCATTGTGAAATAACCAAAACATTTGATTTTATACTTTCCAAGTTTTCAAAACTTAGAAAGTGTACTTTTTTTAGACTTTTGCAAGAAGTCTAATATACTTTTTCCTATCTTTGTTGCCACCAAAGCAGCTTTCAAACTTTTCATGCAAACAACAGATTTCTTAGCACTTTATACCCAAGATGCCATTGTGCAGCTCATAGCCGAGCAAATTCACGCAGCCCAACAAGGCGAAGTTGTCCAAATCAAAGGGCTGGCGGGAAGTCTTGATGCAGTGCTGGCGGCTTCTTCCCACAAACTCTACCCGCAAACCACGCTGTTTGTATTGGTGGACAGGGAGGAGGCTGCTTACTTTCACAATGACCTCCAAAATTTGATAGGCAAAAGCACCGAAATTTTGTTTTTTCCCACCTCTTACAAAAGACCTTATCAATTTGAGGAGATAGACAATGCCAATGTCTTGCAACGGGCAGAAGTGCTAAACAGAGTGAGTCAGGCAAAGCAAAACCAAACGGCAGAGTTAATTGTAACTTACCCTGAAGCCTTAGTAGAAAAAGTTATCAACCAAAGGTCTTTGTTGCAAAATACCTTCACAGCCAAAATTGGCGACAAGTTAGACCTCGACTTCATTTCTGAATTGCTACTCACTTACGACTTCGAAAAATCCGATTTTGTCTATGAGGCGGGGCAATTTGCTGTACGCGGGGGCATTATAGATGTGTTTTCTTACGCCAACGAACTGCCTTACCGCATAGAATTATTTGGCGATGAAATAGAAACTATCCGCACTTTCGACCCAACAAGCCAACTTTCCGTAGAAGGTATCAAAAATATTGCCCTCATTCCAAACGTGCAGACCAAATTGTTGCACGAAGTAAGAGAATCTATGTTGCGTTTTGTGCCTAAAAACACCAAAATTTGGTGTAAAGATATTTTTCTCACTTCCGAAATTATAGGCAAATATTATGAAAAAGCCGTTGCCAATTTCAACACCATAGTCAGTGGCGACATCAGTTTAGTGCCAAAACCCGAAGACCTTTTTGAAACTACCCAATCTTTCGACGAAGGTATCAAACCTTTTACGATTGTAGAATTTGGCAAAAGATTTTGCTACAATACCAAAAATATAACTGAAAAAAGCCCCCCTTCCCCCAAAGGGGGTAATGACGAAACAACGTCAAAAACTCCCCCTTTGGGGGAAGGGGTTCTTTTTTCCTTTGAACTCGATGCCAAACCTCAACCAGCTTTCAACAAAGATTTTGGGCTAATGGCAAAAAATTTGGGAGAAAACCAACTTCGAGGCATTACGACTTTGATTGCAGCCGAAATTCCCAAACAATTTGAAAGGTTGAAAACTATTTTTGACGAAATAGAAACCAAAGTAAAGTTCAAAGACCTCAACATTGCCTTGCGTGAGGGTTTTATAGACTCACAAAGGCAACTGGCTTGCTACACAGACCACCAACTGTTTGGGAGGTTTCACCGCTACAAAGGACAGGAAAAATATAGCAAGTCTAAAGCCTTGACTTTGAAGGAGTTGCGTAGTTTGCAAATTGGTGATTATGTAACACACGTGGAGTATGGTGTGGCTCGTTTTGCAGGCTTAGAAAAAGTAGAGAACAATGGCAAAATGCAAGAGGCAATTCGGTTGATTTACAGAGATGACGATATTTTGTACGTCAGTATCCACAGTTTGCACAAAATAGCCAAATACACAGGCAAAGATGGCACCATGCCCAGCCTAAGCAAATTGGGGTCGCAAGAGTGGGAAAACAAGAAAAAATCTGTAAAACGCAAGGTAAAAGACATAGCCAAAGAATTGATTGCTTTGTATGCCAAACGCAAAGCAGCCAAAGGTTTTGCCTTTAACAAAGATAACTATTTGCAAATGGAACTCGAATCTTCGTTTATCTACGAAGACACGCCCGACCAAGCCAAAGCTACGGCAGACGTAAAAACAGATATGGAAAAACCCTATCCAATGGACAGGTTAGTCTGCGGTGATGTGGGTTTTGGCAAAACCGAAGTGGCAATTCGAGCAGCTTTTAAGGCTGTAAACGACAGCAAACAAGTAGCTGTTTTAGTGCCAACCACCATTTTGGCTATGCAACATTATCATACGTTTAAAGACAGGTTGGCAAATTTGCCTTGTACGGTGGATTATATCAACCGTTTTCGAACTGCAAAAGAGGTAAAGCAGGTGTTAAAAGATGTGGAAAGTGGCAAAATAGATATTTTGATAGGCACGCATCGTTTGGTGAGCAAAGACGTGAAATTCAAGGCATTAGGCTTGTTGGTGATAGACGAGGAGCAAAAATTTGGCGTAAAAGTAAAAGAGCAACTCAAAGAATTGAAAGTAAACATAGATTCGCTAACCTTAACGGCTACACCTATTCCGCGTACTTTGCATTTTTCTTTGTTGGGAGCAAGAGATTTGTCGGTAATTTCTACGCCGCCGCCCAACCGCCAGCCTGTAAGCACAGAAATTCATTCGTTTAACGAGGCTTTGATACGAGATGCCGTAAGCTATGAACTCAAACGGGGTGGACAGGTCTTTTTTGTCCACAATAGAGTGGGTGACATAGAGCAAGTAGCCAATATTATTTTGCGTTTAGTGCCTGATGCCAGAGTCTGCTACGCACATGGGCAGATGGACGGCGATGATTTGGAAAAAGTAATGGTCAAATTCATAGAAGGCGACTATGATGTAATGGTTTCCACCAATATTATAGAGTCGGGCTTGGATATTCCCAATGCCAATACCATTATGATTAACAATGCCCACAATTTTGGTTTATCAGATTTGCACCAAATGCGGGGCAGAGTCGGCAGGTCAAACCGCAAAGCCTTTTGCTATTTGCTTGCCCCTACACTGCAAGGCTTAACGGCAGATGCACGCAAAAAACTAAGTGCCTTAGAGGAGTTTTCGGAGTTGGGCGATGGTTTCAAAATAGCTATGCGAGATTTGGATATTCGGGGGGCAGGCAATCTGTTGGGTGGCGAGCAAAGTGGTTTTATCAATGATGTAGGCTATGAAATGTACCACCAAATTTTAGACGAAGCCATGAAGGAGTTGAAAGAGGAGGAATTTAGGGAGTTGTTTGCCTCCGAACTCAAACTAACTGATAATGAGTTTGTTACCTCTGATTGCAGCATAGAAACCGACATGGAAATTTTGATACCCGACCACTATGTTTCCAATATTTCTGAAAGATTGCAGCTCTATGCCAAAGCAGACGAATTGGAAAATCCCGAAGAATTGGAGAAATTTAAGGCAATGCTGGTCGATAGGTTTGGCAAATTGCCTACGCAGGTAGAGGATTTGCTCAAAACAGTAGAGTTGCGTTGGGTAGCCGAAAAAATTGGTTTCGAGAAATTGACCCTCAAAAACGACACCCTCAAAGGCTGGTTTGTGGACAAAGTAAAAATGCCAACTTACTACCAATCCGAAGTGTTTGGCAAGGTGCTAAACTTTGTTCCCCGAAACAAAAACTTCCAAATGAAAGAAATGAACAACAAATTGCTGCTGATAGTCAAGGACATAAAGAATGTAAATATTGCAATTAAGTTGTTGGAGGGAATGGTAAAGTAAACGTATATTCGCCTTTAGGCGAATGAAATTAGACTAAGAAATTTTTTTTAGTGCCATAGGCACGAAATATTTATAGCAAATCACCATATTTCCTCCATTTCAAAGTGCCGTAGGCACGACATATATTTCGTGCCTACGGCACTTTGAGGAGTAGTGTCTTACTTTTGCTATAAATATTGCAGTCCTACGGACTTAACAAAAATTACAAGTTATTGATAATCAATTAATTATAAATTTACTTCTTTTATTTCCTTAGCTTAATAGCATTGGACTAAAGTCCATTCTACAGAAAACTATGCAATTCAAAAAATTCAACATCCGAATTTTCGTAGCCCTACTTTTGGGTTGCTTGTTATGCTATGCAATTTGTTGGCAATAAAAAAGTGCAATGACAAAAAAAATGATACAACTCGTTGTCTATATATGGTTGATTCGCAAGGTCTTGTGATAGACAAGCATTTGGGTATGGTAATAAGAGAGGATAGGAGAAATAACAAGTAAAAGCAAAAAAACGTATCTTTTTTATCTTATACAAATTTTACACACTAAAAACGTATGCTACCTTTCAAGTATTTTTTTTATTGGCTACTATTTGGGGCTTGCTTTGCTTGCTCACCTTCGCTAAGTGAGCAAAATGTAAAGGAACAATTATTGGAATATGGGCAAAAAAACCCTGAAACCATCATTGCCATTCACACCAAAGCAGGAACCATTAAGTGTAAACTCTACCAAGAAACACCTTTGCATAGAGCTAATTTTATTCGGTTGATAAAAAAAGGATATTATGACGACCAAGCCCAATTTTATAGAATCATTCATCGTTTTATGATTCAGGGTGGAGATTTGGGCAAATTGTCGCAAAGGCAAGAAAATGTAATGATTCCAAATGAAATAATGCCTACCAAATTTTTCCACAAACGCGGGGCTTTGGCAATGGCAAGACCCGACGCCAACAACCCTGAAAAAAAATCTTCGGCTACTGAGTTTTATCTTATTCAAGGCAGCCGTTACGACTCGGTAGAAGTGGTTGAGTTAGCAATCATGCAAAAGCTAAGTTTATCAGCAGAACAAATCAAGGTTTATACAACCATTGGTGGCGATATTTCTCTCGACGGCAAATACACTGTTTTTGGCGAAGTGATAGAAGGTTTGAAAGTGATAGACAAAATTGCAACAGCAGAAACCTTTGGAAATGATAAACCTGTAAAAAAAATTCCGTTTAGTATCGAAGTTTTAGATACTTTGGTAAATTAGAGGTTATTACGATTTGTACCGTATCCTTTGGGGTGCGAGGTCAATGATTTGAAAATCAAGAAGTTAATTTTCCATACAAAAATTATCGTAATAACCTCTATTAGAGTTTATGAATAATTTTCGAAAGATGTCATTTTTCAAAAAAATGACATCTTTTTTCAAACCTCATAACAAAAATTTATTCATAAACCCTATTCAATATGAGTGACATTAAAAAAAAGAAAACAAGGAAGCATAAAATTTTGTAATTTTGTTTTGCGAAATAAAATCTCAAACTTATGCTTCCTATCTCCGAGTTCACAAACTGCTTGCAAAGCACGATGACGAGTGCAAATTTAAAGATATTTTTGACATTATTGCAAAGTTTTTTATGTTGTCGTTACCAAACAACAACACGAGGTTTATCAAGGTATTGTGAGTACAGCCTTCGCCATATTTTTCGTTTTTTGTCAGCACAGCATAAGTGGCTAGTGTTACATCTCATAAATAACCGTTTACTTTATACCTTGCAAGGCTTTCCCCCATATGTCCATTTAAAAGGCTTTGCCATAGTTTGATTGAAGTAGTCAATAAATTTGTTTAGCTTTTCTTTGAGGTCTTCTTTGGAGCTAAAATGTCCTCTTTTGATTAGTTTTTTG
>JAAFKA010000020.1 GCA_013299115.1 Cytophagales bacterium | reverse complement strand
AATCGTACTTTCGCTAGTTCCAACTTGCAAAGCAATTTCTTTTTGTGATATATTCCTTGCAAAAAGTGCAGAAATTTCATATCTTTGTTTTAGGGTTAAATGTGCCATAGTTTTATTTTGATTTTTTATTTCGCAATTCAAAAATAAACATAAAATATGACAGTATTTAACCTTTTTTAATTTTCCCCAAATTTCATTTCAAACTTGATTCCAAGAAATTAAAAAATATGTTAAATTTGATAAACTTTATTATCATTTAGACAATGGAAAAGCAACATATACTTGACATAATTAAAGAAAAACGCAAAATAGCTAATCTCACACAACAAGAAGTAGCATCGCAATTAGCTATTTCACGTACACAGTATGCAAATATTGAAAATGGTAATAGCGAAATGAGTTTGGATAAATTCCTAAAAATTATTGAAATATTGGATTTGGAGATGAATAGCTTTGATAAACAAAAAAAGAAAGAAATGCAAAGAGATATTTTATATGAAGAACTACTAAACATAGCAAATAAATTAAAGTCTTTATGATTTTGGATTTGCTACCAATATAAAGTGCCTAACGGCACAAAAAAGAGGAGGGAGGGGCTGCATTGGTTTACTATAAATATTTCGTGCCTAACGGCACTTGAAAAAAAATGATATTTGGCACGTAGTTTGTTAAGTGTGTTTGTTTTTTTGTAAAAAGTGGCTTAAAATAGGTAAAAACGTGATTTTTGGGCGTGGCGTGGAGGGCTTGCGTTGCGTTTTTCTGGGTTTTGGGTGCGAAAAAACGAAAAGAATTGCAAGCTAAATCTGTAAAAAATACAAGTAAGATAAAAGGTTTTGCGGGTTACAAATTACAAAATTGTATTACACGTCAAGTATCTTAATAGTTTCTTGCGTCAGCTATCCGTTAATAATCACCGCAAACACTTAAAAAGGAGCCAATAATCTTGTGAGAAGTCGTACTACGTTGAGTTTTACGCTACAATTTTTTAAAAACGGTTCTTCCTTTTTATTTTACCTTACTTGTTATTTGCCACAATGATAAAACTTTATTTTTGATAAAACAAACAAAAATATAAAAAATGATAAAAATACGTTTTTAGCCGAATTTATCACTTAAACCTAATTTTTGCTGGTGGCAGCCCCGATAAAAACCATAAAAAGTACAATTGAGATTTTTTTTTCTTTGGCAAGCCCTAAAGGGCTTGTTACGGATAATCTTGTCTATGTGTTCTTGTCGCAAATTTAGCCGTAGCCCTTATTTTTTCTATTTCATTTACGGCATTGATGAATATGATTTTATTCTTCCGTTCAGAGCTTTTATTTTTTCGGCACACCACCACACAACTTTCCATAGAAGAATTATAAAACAAGTTAGCACCCAATCCTATAACTGCTTCTATCCAATCATCTTGTACCATCTTAGTGCGAATGTCAGCTTCCGAATCTCTAAATAGTACGCCATGCGGCCACAAAACAGCACACCTACCTTTTTCGGTTAGGCTTTTTAGAATATGTTGTTGGAAAGCATAATCAGCACAACCTTGTGGTGGTGTACCATACAAATTACGCCCCCACGCATCTGTCTTAAAATTTTTTTGACTCCACTTTTTAATAGAATAAGGTGGATTGGCTAAAATGATGTCAAACTTTTTGAGTTCATCATTTTCTATAAATTTAGGGTCTTCTAATGTATCACCTTGCATTATCTCAAAATCTTTGACATTGTGCAAAATCATATTCATTCGGGCTATGGCAGAAGTAATAATGTTTTTTTCTTGTCCGTAAGGTTTTAAGATAATATACTCATCTTCTTTGCGTTGCTTTTTCAGATATTCTACACATTCTAAAAGCATACCCGAACTTCCACAGGTGGGGTCATATATCGTTTCTTCTTGCTGTGGTTTTACCAACATAGTCATCAACCTTACTACTGTACGATTGGTATAAAACTCTGCTGCGGTATGTCCACCATCATCAGCAAATTTCTTAATCAGGTATTCATAGCCTGCCCCCATCATATCGGCAGGAACATTTTTAGTGTTAAGTGTTTTGCTTGCAAAGTGGTCTATGAGATTTTTGATAGCCTCATCAGAAAATTTTTGGGCATTTGTCCATTGTGTATCTCCGAAAGTCCCAAAAATACCACGCAAAGAAGTATTAGCATTTTCAATGCCTATGAAACACTGTGATAGTTTTAAGTCCACGCAAGATATCGGCAGCACCGAATAAATAAGTTTCTAATTCTTGTTGTGTAAGCAATGGTGTAAGTGTTTTAGTTGTCTGATGATGCAAAATGGCTACAAAGTTATTAAAAAAAATGCAATAGACAAGCATAGTACAAAAACTGGGAGAAAAATAGGGTAGATTCTGAATACCTACTCAACAGGTAAAGGAAAGAAAGGTATAACACTTTTTTTATTTTCTTGATTATCAGTGTTTTAATAGAGGTTATTACGATAATTTTTGTATAGAAAATTAACTTGTTGATTTTCAACTAATTGACCTTGCACCCTAAAGGGTACGGTACAAATCGTAATAACCTCTAATATGTTGAAATAATTTTTTTGAAAAAAATGTAATTTTTTTTCAAAAAAATTTGCACAAATCAAAAATGTACACTACTTTTGTATCGCAATTCAACGGAAGGCAATATTTAAAAGATTTGTTTAACTAAGAATAACAAAAATATTCTTCCTTAGCTCAGCTGGTTAGAGCACCTGACTGTTAATCAGGGGGTCCTTGGTTCAAGTCCAAGAGGGAGAGCAAAGCCTAAAACTGAAAAGTTTTAGGCTTTTTTGTTTAAACAGCCTTCAAATAATCGTAACCTTTGGCTATGAGGGCTAAGGTTTCCTGCAAGTTGGGTATGGTTTCTTCGGTAGTGCCAATGATTGTTTTCTGCAAACTTAATGCGTGTTTGTCGTTTTTAAGAGCATAATGCAAATCTTGTTTGCTGTTAGCTGTTGGACTTATACTTTTTTTGAGTTGATAAGCCGAAGTTTTTACAAGTAAGGTAACTTGCAAATTGGTTTTGATTTTATATTTGGTTTTGTATTTGGTTTTTCCTCTACTGTTGCTTTGTTTGCGGTCACTTTTTCGGGCAGTATCAGTCATATTAATAGCTAATACGTTTCCATCAGCCAATTTGGTTTTCAACTCCAACAAAGGATAATTGTAATAATAAATAGTTGCTTTGCCTCTTGGAATATCTTTTTTCTCCTCTTTTATCAAATAAGGCTTGTGCAACCCTGTTTTAAAATCTGCCTTCACTTGAATAAGGGCATCAGGTTTGGTTTCCTCTTTCAAGACCCTAAGCAAAGGAAAAACAAACAACCGCATACGATTGGGAATGTCTATCTTTTTGAGGTTGATATAAATGGCAACATAAATTAAACATAAAATTAAGAAAAGTGCAACCAACACCGCAGCAAAACCTCCTAAAAAAGCCGCAGAAAAAATGCTAAGAAAAGAGGCAATACCAAAGCCAATAGCCCAATTTTGGGTCTTGCTTTTTGCCACATCTACATAGCTGTCAAATTCGACTATTTCCTCCAAAAAATCTATCCACTGGGTTGCAGTTTGCTCACTATCTATTTTCTTTTCATCGACAAACTGCTGTTGCTCAACAGTGAATTGTTTGCGAATAGCTAAAACCTTGCGAATACTCATGGCGGTATGATTAAGTATATTTTAGTATGAATATAACTTGTGTTTAGAACAATGCTATTAAAACCTTGGTAGTGCCACAGATATAATGCTCAGAACTAACATTTCTTTGAGAAATGTAGTTCTAAGGTGTTTGTAGCATTACTTGTGTGGCACTAATAAAACCTTTAAGTAACGAGTGATATGGCGTTGGTAACTAATAAAGTTGAAACTAAGTTTGAGATGAAATTTGGGAAAAATAAAAAAGATTAAACGATGTCATCTTTTATGTTTATTTTTGCACGATAAAATAAAAGCTAAAATAAAGGATAACAGCACACCTAACTTTGAAACAAAGTTAGGAAATTGCTGCACTTTTGCAACAAATTTATCACAAAAAGAAATAACATTATGTCTTTGCAATATAATCTCAAAAAAATTATCATTTTCCTTTTGTTAGTGGTGCTGGCTGGTTTATTTGTAACCTATCTCAAACGAGGTGGCAATGTGCAGCCTCGTTTGAGCAAGGTGCAAACCCAACCTTTTCGATTAATTGCTCTGTCGTACAAAGGCATCATAGCCAAAAGAGAACAAGAAATTGTATTTCGCAAAAAAATCAAGCAAACCCACGACCATATCAATTCGGGCAAACTCAAAGGTATTTTGGCTCTTATTTACGAAGGCAATCCTGACCAAACGAAGGATAGCATACAAGCCTATGTAGGAGTAATGACTAATGACACCTTGCAAACTTTGCCCGAAGGATACAAAGTCTATACTTTCCCAACCTATCGAGTGGTAAGGGCAGAACTCAAAGCCCATGTAAGTGTAGCCCCAAATCCTGAAAAAATTAACCTCATGCTCAAAGATTTTGCTCGCAAAAGTGGCTTGCAACTAAACAATACGTATATAGAAAAATATATTAGCGAAGAGCATATTATTTCTGAAATTGTGGTAAGGCTATAAATTGTACAAAAGAGGCTGCACCTTTTGGACAGCCTCTTTTGTATATTATTTGTACGATGTAAGTCATCGTAATATTTTTTGTTAACTACTCTTTATTCAAATTAGCCAAAGCAGAAACATCACCCAACGTAGTAGTAGGAGCTGAAGCAGCTTCTAACTGTACTTCTGGATTTTCGTCTTCTTTCTTTTTCTTAGGTTTTTCGTCTTTCACTTCTTTGAAAGTGGCAGTGTGAGAAAGCACTATTCTTTTCTCATCTTTCGAAAACTCCAATACTTTGAACTCCAAAGCCTCGCCATTTTCTACTTTTGTGTTGTCGGCTTTCATCAAGTGCTTAGGCATTACCAAACCTTCTACACCATAAGGCAACTCCACTGTTGCACCTTTTTCAGATTTAGAAGTTACAGTAGCTTTGTGAACAGAGCCTATTGTAAAGATAGTTTCGAAAGTATCCCAAGGATTTTCTTCTAACTGTTTGTGTCCGAGTGCTATGCGGCGTTGCTCTACGTCAAGTTCCAAAACTTTTACGTCTAATCTTTCGCCTACTTTCACAAATTCAGATGGGTGTTTGATTTTGCGAGTCCAAGACAAATCTGAAACGTGAACCAAACCATCTACACCTTCTTCTAATTCGATGAACAAGCCGAAGTTAGTCAAGTTACGCACCAAACCAGAGTGTTGCGCACCTACGCTGTATTTGGTGATGAAGTCGTTTTTAGTCCAAGGGTCTTCAGATAATTGTTTGATACCCAACGACATTTTACGTTCATCTCTATCTACTGTCAAAACAACAGCATTAATTTCGTCATTGATTTTGAGGAAGTCTTGTGGGTTGCGGAGGTGTTGCGACCAAGACATTTCTGAAACGTGGATTAAGCCTTCTACACCAGGTATAATTTCCAAGAAAGCACCATAATCAGCCACATTTACTACTCTGCCTTTGATACGAGAACCAACTTGAATTTCAGCAGAAAGACTATCCCAAGGGTGGGCTTGCAACTGTTTCATACCCAAAGAGATACGTTTTTTGTCTTCATCGAAGTCTAAAACAACTACGGTTACTCTTTGGTCTAATTTCAACACTTCTTCTGGGTGCGAAATTCTGCCCCATGAAATATCTGTAATGTGCAACAAACCATCTACACCACCAAGGTCGATGAACACACCGAAATTGGTCATATTTTTGATAACACCTTCCAACACTTGACCTTTTTCGAGGTTGTTCAGGATAACGGCTTTTTGCAATTCTAAGTCTTTTTCTATCAATACTTTGTGCGAAACCACTACATTATCGTTAGCATAGTTGATTTTCACTACTTTTACTTCCATTTTTTTGCCTACAAAGATGTCAAAATCTCTGATAGGTTTCACGTCTATCTGTGAACCGGGCAAAAAGGCTTCCAAACCAAAAATATCTACAATCAAACCACCTTTGGTTCTGCGTTTTACCACGCCTTCAATCACTGTGTCGTTTTGGTAAGCATCTTCTATGTTTCTCCAAGCTCTTACTATTCTTGCTTTTTTGCGAGAAAGTACCAACTGTCCGTTGCCATCTTCTTGACTTTCTACATAAATATCTACTACATCGCCGGGTTTCAAATCTGGCAAATCTCTAAACTCAGACATAGGAACTAAGCCGTCTGATTTCGAACCAATATTTAATACAACTTCTCTTTCTGTAATACTTACTACTATGCCTTGTATTACTTCATTTTTTACGGCTTGCGACATCGCACCTTCGTACATTGCCATCATGTTTGCCATCTCTGCATCGTTATAGCCGTCTGCAAAGCCTTTACTGTTTTTTGATTTAGACGTGAACTTGTTCCAGTCAAATTCGGGTTGCTGAGTCATACTCATGATTTGATAAAGATGTTTTTTGAGTTAGATTCTTGTGCCAACATCAGTTCGCAAGAATTGTTTTGTGAAACCATTTGAGCCAAAGAACAAGAAAATAGATTGAAAAAACGAATTTTAGACTTTGTTAGCCCTCAATTAGCCTTCGATTTACTTGTTTTGACTTTCCTTTTACCTAAAAGGACTGCAAAATTATAAGTTTTTGCGAATAAATCAAATAAAATGAGAAAGTTTTTTTTAAATTGCAGCATTGCTTATGTAGAACGGACTTTTATTCTAATGCTTAAGCTAAGAAATAACCTTATAACCTCGAAGAGGTTGAACAATAGTAGCCCTACGTGCAACGTAGGGAGTTATTTGCAAATTTGCATACAACCTCGAAGAGGTTGAACAATGGCAGAGGGTAGGTGCAAGAATGTTCAACCTCTTCGAGGTTGTGGAGTATTCTTTTAACTTTTCTCTACGTTGCACGTAGGGCTATTATTGTTCAACCCACAATGGAATTGCTCTTCGAGGTTATAAAAAAACCTTAGCTTAATGGATTTATTTCAATGCTACAATAGCACTACAAACTTTAAATTGATTAAAAACTGACAACTGTGAAATTAGATATTTTAGTGATAGTAGCCCACCCCGATGATGCCGAATTAGGTTGTGGTGGCACTATTTTGGCTCACGTAGCCCAACAAAAAAAAGTGGGCATCATAGACCTCACGCAAGGTGAATTGGGGTCTAATGGCACAGTCGACACCCGTTATGCAGAGGCAGCAGCAGCCTCCACCATTCTGGGGCTTGCCTTGCGAGATAACCTCAAATTCAGCGATGGATTCTTTGCCAATGACGAAATCCACCAGTTGCAAGTCATACAGGCTATTCGCACTTATCAACCTACACTGGTAATAACCAACGCCATTGCAGACCGACATCCTGACCACGCAAAAGCTGCCCAATTAGTGCAAACGGCTTGTTTTTTGTCAGGACTTCGCAAAATAATTACTCACGACAAGCAAGGGCAACCGCAAACAGCGTGGAGTCCGCAGCAGTTGTACCATATCATTCAGGCAGACTATATCAAGCCCGACTTTGTGGTGGATATTTCAGACTTCTGGGAGCAAAAAGTGCAAGCTATTCAAGCCTACCAAACGCAATTTTTTAACCCCAACAGCAAAGAAACTGTTAAAACTTTTATCTCAACGCCCGAATTTATGAAATTAGTTGAGGGCAGAGCCACAGATTTTGGGCAATCTATTCGCACCCGATATGGCGAAGGGTTTACCAAAAACAGGCAAATTGGCGTGAAAAATTTGTTTGATTTGGTGTAATTGGCAATTATTTACTCACACACAGCCCAAATCCAAAAGTAATCGTAAAAAGCAAAGCCGTAAGTGCCATTTGTTTGAGGTAAGGGTCTAAGGTTTGGGCGGTGGTTTGGTAACGAACAGCCAGAAAGTTTTTGATAAGCAAAGGCAAGGTAAGTACAAAAATAAACTGAATAAAGTGATTGAGGTGGAGCAAAGTGTAAACTACGGCACAGCCAAAACCTACGACCAACAGAGTACCATGATACCAAACTGCCTTTTCTCTACCTATGCGAACAGGTATGGAGAGTTTGCCAGCTTGCAAATCCGATTCTATATCACGCACATTGTTTAAATTTAAAACTGCGGTGGCAAAACAACCACAAGAAGTGGCGGGCAACAGCAAGTTCCAAGCAAAAGATTGGGTATGCAAAAAATAAGAGCCAATGACCCCAACCCAACCAAAAAATAACAAGACTGAAATATCTCCCAAACCTGCATAGCCATAGGGTTTAGCCCCTGCTGTATAGGTTACAGCAGCTACTAAGGCAGCAATTCCTAATCCTAAAAAACTTGCAAACAACTTCCAATTTGTACCCAAAGCCACCCAAAGCAAAGCCAAACCACTCAAAAAAGCTGCTGCTCCGCAGATAAACATAGCTTTTTTCATAGCATTGGCACTGATTAAGCCTGCTTGCACTGCTCTTTTGGGTCCTTGTCGGTCTTTGTGGTCTGCTCCATGTTGAGAATCTCCGTAGTCATTGGCTAAGTTCGAGAGAATTTGCAACAAGATGGTCGTTAATACACACAGCCCAAACACCGCCCAACTGAATTGTTTGGAGGCAAAAGCCAAAAAACTACCCATTAAAATACTTGCTAAGGCTAAGGGCAAGGTGCGTAGCCTAAAAGCAAGTAACCATGCTTGTAGTTGCATTATTTCACGTATTTTTCTATACCTGTATTTGCCCTTTGTTCCATTTTCTCCACCAGTCTGTCTTTGCCGTAAATTACCTCACTTCTTTCGTAAAAAGGTGGTGCCATCACGTCTGGTTGCAAGAAAATAGCAGCTTTTGGGCAGGCTTCTTCGCAGAGTCCGCAAAAGATGCAACGCAACATATTGATTTCATACACCGCAGCATATTTTTCTTCTCTGTATAGGTGTTCTTCGCCTTTTTTTCTTTCGGCAGCCTCCATAGAAATGGCTTCGGCAGGGCATGCTAAGGCACACAAACCACAAGCCGTACACCTTTCTTTGCCTTCCTCATCTCTCTTTAAAACGTGCAAACCTCTGAAAATAGGGCTTAATTCACGTTTCTGTTCAGGATATTGGATGGTAGCTTTTTTACGGAAAAAATGTTTTATCGTGATACCAAGTCCTTGAGCTATAGCAGGTAAATACATTTTTTCTACTAAGGTCATTGGTTTTTTCTCCAAATGTTTGGCTCTGTTCGTCAGTCGCATGGCTTGTATTGAAGTTTTAAACTCGTTAGAAAACTATTTGCAATCCTACAAAGATAAACTTTGTTTGAATTAGTTTGTTTGTAGAGGCAAAATTATTTTGAAAAATATAATTATTTGCAAATTATTAATCCCATAAGAGTTTTAAATTCTTGTGGGGTTGGTGTAAATTACCTCATTATCAATTTTTTACCCCACAAGAAAGCAGCGTAATGTCATCTATGTACGAATTTTCGCCTTTGAAAACGTCTAAGGTTGCAATTAGTTTTTTGTGAATTTCTTTTTGGTCTATGTGGCGGTGGGCAGTCAAAAATTCTTCTAACCGAGCCACACCAAACTCCTCATTTTGCGGATTGGTGGTTTCGGTCAGTCCATCTGTAAAAGAAAACAGGAAAAAATTGTCTATTTGGTTGAGTTCTGTAAGCTGCAAAAAAGGCAATTCTTTGAAACTTCCCAAAATGGTAGTGCCTTCTTTGAGAGAATGAAAATTTTGGTTGTTCGAAAACAGCAAAGGCGGATTATGTCCTGCATTGATATAGAGCAGTTGCTTGATTTTGGCATCATATTCCATAAAAAAAGCCGTAATAAAACTTTCGCCTTGTGTGTTTTGCAAAACCAAATAGTTGAGTTCATGCACTATTTTTTTCAACGACAAATGTTGCCTTACCAAAATTCGCAAAGCAGCCTGAAAATTAGACATCAGCAGGGCAGCAGGTATTCCTTTGCCCGATACATCGGCTATGCAAAGCAAAAATTTATCTTGATTAGCAGGTATATAGTCGTAATAATCTCCGCCTACGGTTTGGTGAGGCAAGTAATCTGCCACTATTTTTATTTTTTCGTTATAGGGCAATTTTTTGGGAAAGAGCAAAGTCTGCACATTGCGAGCCAATTCTAATTGTGCTTTTAGCTGCTCTTGCTGTTGCTGTTTGCGAACTAATTTTTTATTTTCTATGGCTACAATAATAATGTTGGTCAAACTCCGTATAAAGTCTAACAAAGCCTCACGCACAGTAACAGCTAAGGTATCTAATTGTTTGAAACTCAAAAAGATATAAGCCAAAATAGCAGACTTGTGTTTGACAGGCAGCAGGTATTGAAACTCAGCAAAATGACTAATTTCCGAAATTTCAGCAAGCAATATGTCTGTTTCTTGGGTCAAAATATCAGCAGGCAACGCAAGAGTTTTGTATTCTTGTGCAGTGCCAAAAGCCTCTTTGCAGTTCCATTGTTCGTCTAAGACATAAAGAGCCAATTTTTCTATGTGCCTATTGGTACGCAACGTAAACCGAAACATTTTGTAAAGGTGTGCCTCCGAAGCATTTTCATTGATGGCATCAGTGATTTCGAGCAGGGCTTGCAACTCCAACTTTTTCAGTTCGAGTTCTATGGCTATCGGAGATGGGTCTTGCATAAAATAGTCGATTGTATGGGTAGCTACACAACAATCAAAGGTAGCAAAAAAATTGAAAACAATAAGAGTTATTTGGATTATTCTTAGTAGCAAAAAACGAAGTAGTAGGCATTTGATAAATCAAATGCCTACGTTGTTTCCATTCCACAAAAATTGTCAGACAACCACATTTACTAAAAAAAATCTTACGATTTAATTTGTATCAATTTATTTTGCGTGTCAATGGTAATCAAATGGCTTTTAAAAAATTCGTAGCCAAAATTGATAGAAAAAAAGAAATCTCCTGTTATCAAATGGATTTTGGGGTCAGCAATTTTATAGCTGCCAATTTCAATGTTGCCGTCTAATTCGGTTTTGAAAATATCAAAATCTCCCATTGGGGTTCTGCCTTTTGCAAAACGAACAGGCTCTGTTTTCAGCTTATAAATGTTGTCCCAACCTTTGGGAACGGAGATGTAGCCAGCCCCACCACAATCAAAATGAGCTAATACCTCTTTGTCATTGAGTTTCACTTTTGCCTCCAAAATATGGTCAATATTAATCGGAATAGTGTTGGGTTGTTGCAACAAACTACCTTTTTCTAAGATAATTTTGCTGTTTTTGTAGTCCAACGTAATCATATAGCCCACAAAAGTTTGCATACCAATAATACCAATGGCTTTATTAGTTAAAAGCATTTGTTTTGGCATTTTAGTAGCCTCCTTTTTTTTCAAAGCCAGCCCCGCAAAACTTATTTTGGGTAGTAATACTTTTTCTAATGTGCCTGCAAATTGACCTTGCGGTGTCTTCATACTATCTAAACCCGAAACTTTGTATTGATTGGCAAGGCTGTCCAGCAACATAATTCCCTCTGTCCCTGTATCAAAGACGAAATTGTGTGCTACTTTGCCAATTTCAGCCTTGATAATCACCAAATTTCTATCCATCGTAAATGGAATTTCAATCTTAGTGTTTTTTTGGGCAAATGTTGCCGTAGCAACCAACAGCCCAATAAAAATAAACAATGTTTTTTTCATGTTTTTTGAGTAAATTAAGTTAGTTAAAAGATTTTTTTGTAACTGTTTGATAATCAATTTTTTATTAAATTGATATTTCATAATTGAGAACTTAGAATTAAAAACTTACAACTATTTACAGTTTGCAATAATTGTTTCTAATTGCACTTTCAAATTATTTACTTCCTCATTTGTCAAACCAGCAAGGGCTTGTTTGCGGTTTTCAATCACAATCGGATAAATAGCTGCAATAATTTGACTGCCTTTTTCAGTAATTTCCAATTCAAATTTTCGCCTGTCTGCCTGATTTATTTTGCGGTTGATATACTGTTTTTGAACCAACAACTCAATAATTCTGGTAATAGAAGCAAAATCTTTGAAGACCAATTCTGCAATTTCATGTTGCGAAAGTTGCTGGTTTTCGTGCAAAGTTTTCAGCACCAGCCATTGGTCTATCGTGATGTCATAGCCTTTGTTGATAATTTGCTGTTGGGCAAATTTTCTATATACCTTCATTGATTTTTCTAAGGTATAAAAAAGCACTTCGTCTAATTTTTCCATTGCATTAAATTTATTGATACAAATATAATTGATATATCAATATATTGCAACTAATTAACTTTATTTAACTGTTATAAGAAGTTTGATTAACTTTTGGTAGTGCAGAACTGTAATGTTCAGCATTAACATTGTGGTAGTGCCACAGATATAATGCTCAGAACTAACATTTCTTTGAGAAATGTTAGTTCTAAGGTGTTTGTAGCATTACTTGTGTGACACTACCAACATTGTTTTGAAAAATGTTAGGGCTAAGCATTACAGTTGTGGCAATACCCAAATGCTTACTTTAAATAGACTCGTATATTGACTGTATCCCCTATTTCCAAAGAAGATTTGAATATAGCAATGGAGTCGAAAGAATGGTCGACAACCTGCAAATTGTCTATCCGCTGGTCGTACCCGCAACGTGGGCTGGTAGTACCAAAACTTCGGGTGTATTTCAGCCTAATAAAATCTTTTCTATTAGGAGCATAGTTAAAATAAAACGAAGACGTATCTTGAAAAGGGTGCAGCCGAATACTGACAGCTGCCGCTGCTGCCGTAAGTTTTATGGTATCTTTGGCTTGGATAGAAATATTTGCCCCAGTCGTAACTTTAAAAAAAGTGGGCAACTGCACTTGGCGTGGGTTGCCCTTGCGATAAAACCGAAAATTGACTATGCTCGTATTGCGACTGGTAAACACGCAGTCATCGCAACCTGCCAATAGGCAGGTAAATAACAAAAGAAGGAAAAGAGGTTTTCGTAATTGCATTATTTTTTTTGCCACAAACCTACAAACTTTTTCGAACTTTTGGGCTGCTTAAACAAAATTTAACAAGGTTTAAAGAACTTTGAAACCTTTGGGTATATGACAAATCTTACAACCCCGCCTTTTGTTTTATCTCCTCCACAATTTCGGGGTTGAGTAGCGTGGCAATATCACCCAAATTGCTGGCATCTCCTTCGGCTATTTTTCGCAAAATACGCCGCATAATTTTGCCCGACCTTGTTTTTGGTAAACCACTGACAAACAGTATTTTATCGGGTTTGGCAATAGCACCAATGATTTTGGTAACAGTTGCAAGGATTTCTGATGAAAGAAACCCCGAAGCCGACAGCCCCCCAACCCCCGAAGGGGGAGTTGACGAAATAATGTCAAACTCCCTCCCCTTTGGGGAGGGCAGGGGTGGGGCTATTCTTCCTTCAGGGGTTAGGGGGCTTGGGTTAGGGTTTATTACCACAAACGCAAAAACTCCTTGCCCTTTTATCTCGTGAGGATAGCCAACGACTGCTGACTCCACCACTGCGGGGTGTTCGTTGATAGCATTTTCTACTTCCGCAGTGCCTAAACGATGCCCCGAAACATTGATAACGTCATCTACTCTGCCCAAAATTCTGTAATAACCATCGGCATCACGTTTTGCCCCATCGCCTGTGAAATACAAGCCTTTGAAAGTAGAGAAATAGGTTTGTCGGCATCTCTCGTGGTCGCCGTAGGTGGTGCGGAGCATAGACGGAAACGGAAATTTGATGCACAAATTGCCCTCTACGTTGTTTCCTTTCAATTCATTTCCTTTTTCATCTACAATAATTGGTTGCACGCCGCACAAAGGCAGCGTAGCAAAAGTTGGTTTGGTGGGCGTAATTCCTGCCAACGGAGAAATCAAAATCCCGCCTGTTTCGGTCTGCCACCACGTATCTACGATAGGGCATTTGCCCTTGCCAATGTTGGTGTCGTACCAATGCCACGCCTCCTCGTTGATAGGTTCGCCAACAGAACCCAACACTTTTAGGCTTGCCAAACTGTGTTTTTCAATAGCCTCTGTTCCCAATGCCATCAATGACCGAATGGCTGTTGGGGCTGTATAAAAATGCGTAACCTTGTGTTTATCAATAATTTCCCAAAATCTGCCCTTGTGCGGATAGGTAGGAATGCCCTCATAGAGCAAGACCGTAGCCCCAGCCAGCAGCGGTGCATAGACTATGTAGGAGTGTCCTGTAACCCAACCGATGTCGGCAGTACACCAGAAAACGTCAAGCCCCACCCCAGCCCTCCCCAAAGGGGAGGGAGTTGAAGATGAAACGTCAAATTCCCCCTTTGGGGGTTGGGGGGCTTGGCGTATTTGAAACACATTTTCAAACGAATATTGCGTATAAACCATATAGCCCGCAGTGGTGTGGACTACGCCTTTGGGTTTGCCTGTGGAGCCAGAAGTATAGAGAATGAATAGCATATCTTCGCTGTCCATTTCGGTTGCTGTGTTCTCTGTGCTTATATTTTCGGTTGCTTTGTCCCAAAACACATCACGTCCCCATTGCATATAGACGTGCTTGCGTGTACGCCTAAAAACTAATACATTCTTTACCGAAGGGCATTTTTCTAAGGCTTCGTCTACGGTTTCTTTGAGGGGAATAATTTTTTCGCCACGAAAACCGCCATCAGCAGTGATGACTAATTTTGCCCCACAGTCGTTGATTCTGTCTGTCAAAGAATTTGCCGAAAAGCCTGCAAACACTACGGAATGAACAGCCCCAATTCTTGCACAAGCCAACATTGCCACTACGCCTTCGGGTATCATGGGCAGATAGATAATTACCCTGTCGCCTTTTTGCACGTTGAAGTTTTGCAAGACGTTGGCAAAATGGCAAACTTTTTCGTGTAACTCCTTGTAAGTCAAGCTAATAGTAGGTTCATCAGGATTGTTGCTTTCCCAAATAATGGCAGTTTTGTTGCCCAAAGTTTGGAGGTGTCTGTCCAAGCAGTTTTCGGTGATGTTGAGTTTGCCACCAATAAACCACTCAATTTTGGGTTCGTCAAAGTTCCATTCCAGCACCTTGTCCCATTTTTTTCGCCAATAAAAAGTTTCGGCAATTTCTGCCCAAAATGCTTCAGGATTTGCTACGCTGTGTGCATATTGTGTTTGGTAGTCGGCAAAAGATTGGATAGTAACCATAAATAAAATTAGTAAATTAGTAAATTCAATATTAAAAATTATTCAATAGAGTTTATGAATAATTTTCGAAAGATGTCATTTTTCAAAAAAATGACATCTTTTTTCAAACCTCATAACAAAAATTTATTCATAAATTCTAATCCTCCAAAACTTCAAATACGTATCTTTGCCTGCTGTAACAAAAGTTTGGGAGTCGCAAAAACGGACTTTTCGGGGTGCATTGTCATAGTAAACTTGCAAACAGGCAAAAGTTTTGCTGTCCCAGAGTCTTATAGCGTTGTCTTTGCCTGTGCTGATAAAATACTTCCCTGTTGCGTCTGCGTCTATGTGCGTGATGCTTGCCTTGTGTCCTGTCAATTCGCCTATGAGTTTTGCCTCTCGCCAATCCCAAACCTTGATTCGGTGTTCTATGTCCTCAAAGAGCAAATAGTTGCCATCTGCCGAAAACTGCACATGAGCCGATGCGTCATATTGCGTGATGTAGGTGGACAAACAGTTGCCCGATTTGACCTCCCAAACCTTTACGGCTTTGTCTATTCCTTTGGAAACCAAATACTTACCATCTCTGCTAAACTCCAAACACAAAATATTGGCGTTGTCTTTTATTTTTTCTATCCTTTGCTTGTCTGTGTCGGCGTGGTGTCCGCGTGCAAAAAGCAAACACTTTTCGTTATAATACCTGTTCAGGTTGCTGCCCGAAAGGTCATTGGAACTAAATTTTTTCAACGATTTAACAGGCAAAACAGCAATATTGGTGTCTAAATCAAAAACCACCAACTTTCCATCGGGACTTACTTTGAGTTGGGTACTTTTCCTAAAATCGTATTGCAGCCCAAAATGTTCTAAGGGTGCTAACAAAGTTTGGGCAAAACTATTGTCATTTTTTTCACTTTTCCCATTTTGAGATTCATTGAGTGGCAACACGTGCAATTCTTTTTTGTTGCCCACTTTATCGAAATAAGCAATATAGGCATTGGTTTTTGCTGTACTCAAACTTACGTTTTTTGCGTGTTCTACGGGTACAAGGTGCGTAGAGTCTGCAAATTTTTCTTGGCGTTGAAACTTTTTTTGCAACCACTCTTGGCGTTGGTAGAGCAAAATATTATTTTCCTCTGCTATGGTCAGTTGCAAACCTTGCGGGTCTATGTCAAAATCAAATTCGTTGCCTTCGGTCAAAATAGAGCCAAAAGGCAATTTTCGCATATCACGCAACCTTATGATGTGGTCTTTGCTGGCGGAGGACAACAAATTGCCGTTGGGACTAAAAGCCAACGTAACAAGTTGGTTTTGGTGGTAATATTCTATCACGTCTTCGGGTGTTGCATCTGTTGTTTTCACCACCACTTGGTTCGTACCAAAAGGCTGGGCTGCTATGTATTTGCCGTCTGCACTCAATGCAAATTGCCCTATTTTGGGTATGCCTGTGCGGTAAAACAACTCGAAGTGTGAAGTTTGTTGAGGTTGGTAGTTGGCTGCCAAATGAATGAATGTAGCCCTGTGTTTGCCTTTTTCGTATTGCAAAAAAGCCAAAGTTTTGCCGTTGTCTGCCAACCGCAAATCCGTAGCACTATCGGCTGCTATGGTTGCAACTATTTGCAAATCAGCAAGTTGTCTTATCGTAATTCCTTTGCGGTCTGCCGTAGCCAAAAGCAAACGATTGGCTACTGCCCCCGAAAAAATCCTTTCATTTTTCACTATATTTTTTGCCACTTTGCCTGTTTGCAAATCAAATTGGCTGATTCCGTAGGTGCTAATTGCCAAAAAACCTTTGCCATCAGGCGTAAAACTAATTTCGGTAACAGCCGAATCAGTCATCGAGTAGGATTTTTCCAACAGTCCTTTTTCTATGTTCAGCAGTTTGATAACCGAAATATGTCCTTCCTCCTGCCAATTGTCATTCCAAAAACTTTCGCTGTTCATGTCGTTCATATTGCCCGAAGGAATGAGGGTGCTGTCGCCTAAGACCAACAAATGCGTGCCTGCGGGGTTGAAAATCATTTTTTTGAACAATACACCGCCTACGTTCACGTCTTTAATAACTTTTTGCAACAAAGCACTGTCGACTCGATAAATGCTGATGTCGTAGTCGTGGGCAAGGGCAATCAACCGACTGTCGGGACTGTAAGCTGTTAGCTGCACCGACTCGGCTGTCTTAATGGTCTGATAACGAGCAGGTTCTGTATTTTTGATAGCAAAATTGCTATTAAATTCCAATGCTTCGGCGTCTATTACCTCTTGCTTATTTGTCATTCTATAGGTGTAAACCTTGCGTTGCTCATTAGGTCTGCCGTAGTTGGTAAACAAGGTTAGCGTTATCAACGTAGGCGTGTTGAGGGGCTGGTTATTTTTTTGATAACGGTGAATTCGTACCCAATATTCGCCTTGTTCGGCATTTTTGAGTATAAATTCTTCGGGGTTGTAGCTATAAATGTTGTCCGTAGCCGTATGTGTGGAGATTCTGCCACCCATTTTGGTTTCGGTGTTGCCGTAATAGGCTTTTTCGTCATTGGGGTCTATCACGTACAAATCCATGTCCACGTTGGGGTTGTCCCATTCGAGCAAAATTCTGATGTCTAAGGGCATGGGTTTACGCAACTCCGAAGGCATACTATAAATGGCTACGTTTTGCGAAGTCGAAGTTTTGCTCAACAGGTGGTTGATTTCGCAAATGGTGAGGTCTTGCAATGCCAAATATTTGGAATCCCACGAATTGGCTACTACTTCATACAAATAATCAATAGCTTCTTGCGTTTGCCCCAACTCCGCATAACACAAACCTAAATCCCTGTAACTGTGGGGGTTATTGGGATTTTGTATCAATACTCTTTCAAAAATTGGCAATGCCAACTCTGCACGTTGCATAGCCATGAGTCGGTTGCCCAAAATTTTGAGCATAAAGGGATTTTCAGGATACAACTCCACCACGTTGGAAATAATTTTGATTGCCGTTTCTTTTTCGCCCCACTCAAAAAACAAATTGGCTATGTCTGCATAAAAAGATACGTCTAATTCTCGGCTTTCTCTCAAAGTTTTGTAGCTGCGGTAACGGTTTTTTTCTTCGGCAGCCTCCAAAGTGCGGAGATAATCTTTTTCCTCTGTCCATGTTTGCCCCTCCAAACCCAACGGCACAAAGGTATATTGCTGGTGAATTTTATAGACTGTTTCATTGGAAGTATGCACAGGATTTTTGTGCTGCACAGTCAAAGCACTATCTGTCAAAACCTCTTGCAAACTCCAAAAATAGATGCTGTTTTCGGTGTCCTCTTTGGTCGTAAAATCTGTTCTGCCATAATCTAATTCGTCTTGCGAGTCGGCACTAAAATCTTTGTCATACCAACTGCGGCGTTTGGCATACAAATTCGATACTTTTTTGAAAGCATATTGTTCGGCTGTAATATCCTCATTATCAGTCGTTTGCAAGTTGATATTTTGATAAGAAATATGTTTTTTGTAGAAAGCATACAAGTCCGCAGGAGGTTCTAAACCATAATGCAAATAATCTGCAACGGTTTCGGGCAGCACCCAAGACGTACCTTTGGCAGCTACTGCATATTTTTTGCTCAACTCCCTGATACTCTTGTGGTTATCTAAATAATTTTTCGATAAATTTTCCAATTCCATACTTGCCCAAATGCCCTCCAACAACGAAACTCTGCCATACGAAGCCGCTACTTCTATTTCTTTGGTTTGCTTTACTTTTTGGTTAGCACCAAATTTTAGGGTAATTTTTCCTAATTCTTTGAATAACTTACCTGCCAACAAAATTCCTTGCGGAGTTCTTTGGAGTTGAATATGCCCAAAAGACGACTTTTCATAGTCATAACCAATGAATTGACAAGGCAGAAACAGCATTTCTTGCAAGGCTTCGTTGATAGGCAAGGCGTTGAGGTTGAGGTAAACTCCACCCGAAGTAGTAGCCAATTCGTACAAGTAAGGCGGGGGCAAAGCCGTAGTTTGTTTGGCAGAATTGATACACAAGACAGGTTTGTGTGGGTGCTGTTGCAAATTTTTCTTGCCAAAATCGTCTTCGCCATCAGACAAAATAATGTATTCGTCTGCGGGGTAAGCCTCAAAATTTAGCCCATGCAAATTGGTAGCTCCGTCAAAATCTAAGGTGAATAAATATTTTCGCAAGTCGTTAAATCCGCCTTCTACTATGGTAAAAGTCTTGTCCGTTTGCACTTCATTGGCAAAACCAACCACCCTTACCTCCACCTCTTTCACTTTTTTGATATACCGATTGAGCAAATTCAATTCTAATTCTCTGTTTCGGTTTCTGCCCGAATAAGATTGGTCGTAAAAAATTACCAATTTTTTTGGCAAAGGTCTTTCCTCTTGTGGCAATTCGCAAGGCAGAATTTCGGCATAAAAATAGGCTTGGGGTTGCAAACGACTTTTGGCTGCATAGATTTTGTCGGTGGTTTCGGCTGCAAAATCGCAAACAAAGCCGTATTTGGGCGTAACATTTGCCAACTGCCAATGAAAAGTTTGGTAGTTTTTTGCTACATAAACTTGCTCGGCGTGGTCTGCGGTTTGGGTCGTAAATTGTTTGTATTCGGTCTGCAAAACGGCAGGTTTATTAGGCGAATGAATAGTAATTTGCAATTTTTCGACTGCATTTTTGGGCAAAGGCAGGAAAAAACGATATTGGTTTTGGGCAAAAGTCATTTCATAGTCGTATTCCACCACTATTTTTTGCGGTTGATTAGCCCTAATTTGCTGTATGGTGTAGCTAAAATACGGCTCGTGCAAGGGCGGAATGTTGCTAAACTGTTGGCTGCTGTCGGCAGACAACCGAATGGTGTGGTAGTCATTATGCGAATTTTCAAGCACCACAGCCTCCCGCAACGTGCTATCTATCTGCACCGCAAAACGTCTGATGTGGTAAGGCTTGCCAATAGGCAAAATAAAAATCCCCTGTTGAGCATTTTTGGGTGCTTTGTCAAAATCTAAGGTCAAGGTAGTAAACACACGCCGACCAATGACTGTACTTTCAGCTTGGTATTTTTTGATAGGCAAAGAAACAAAAGCAGCCGTAGTTTGCGAGGCATTACGCACCCACAAACTTGGCGGATAGTCTTGCGTCTGTGCGTGAGCAACCGCCAACAGTCCTAAAAAAAGTCCAATAAAGCAGAAGATTGAAGAAAAATATTTCATCAATTTGGCGTGAGTTATGGTAAATAAGCAGGTGGACAAATTTATCGGACACTTTAAAAGTGTCCGATAAATGATTTTCAAATAATACGTAACGTAGTTTCCAAAATTAGAATAAAAATTTAATTTTCCGACTCAAAAACAAAATAAAAACAAAGTATGTAAGGTTTTAAGGGAAATAAAAATAGTTGTCATGCTAAAACTTTTGTCTTCTTCATAAAAGTTGTATCTTTGCAAGCATAATGTAGCATACGCTTTAGCGTGTGATTTTTTCCTAAATTTGCAAAGCATACTATATTTCTAAACCTTATAGTTGGTATTTCTTTATAACTAATACATTTTGAATAATCCATCCCATTCAGACACTTTTTACACACCTCAATTTGCTTTTTTGTGTATCAGCTCATTGTTGCTTTTTGGTAGTTTCAATATGATTCTGCCCGAATTGCCTGCTTATTTAACCCTGCTTGGCGGTGCAGATTACAAAGGGCTTATCATTGGCTTATTTACTGTTTCGGCGGGTTTTTCCAGACCTTACAGTGGCAAAATAGCCGACAAAGTAGGTCGTATGCCTATTTTATTTTTTGGTATGGGTCTTTGCGGTGCTTGTTGTTTGCTCTATCCTTTGGTGTCTTCGGTTTTTGGATTTTTCATATTGCGGTTGCTGCATGGCTTTTGTGTATCAGCCCCTACTGCCAACTCTGCCATGTTGGCAGACCTTGTGCCAGCCCACAGGCGAGGCGAGGCTTTGGGTGTATTGGGCTTAATTTCCAATGTAGGAACAGCTTTTAGTCCTGTCATTGGCAGTGAAATAGCCAAAGCCTATTCTATGGAAGCTTTGTTTTATACGGCTTCTGTCGTAGGTTTTTGCAGTTTTGTTATGTTGTTTGGTTTGAAAGAAACCCTGCAAAATAGACAAAAATTGACATGGCAAGACCTCAATCTGCAAAAAGAAGAGGTTTTTGAAACCACTGTATTCAGCCCTGCTTTGGTTATGTTTCTTATGGTTTTTGCTTTTGGGGCTGTGCTTTCTATTATGCCCGATATGAGTGAGCATCTGGGCATTAACAACAAGGGCTATACCATGATGTTTTACACCATAGCCTCTTTGTCTGTTCGTATTCTTTCAGGCAAAGCATCGGACAAACATGGTAGAATAGCTGTTTTGCGAGTAGCCTTAGCCTTGCAGATGCTTGCTTTGCTGCTGATGAGTTTTGCTACTGATGCTTGGTTGCTATTTTTTAGCTGTACGATATATGGTTTTAGTATGGGCTTGGGTTCTCCCACCTTGCTTGCTTGGACAGTCGACCTGAGCAACGAAACCAATCGAGGCAGGGCATTAGCAACAGTCTTTTTGAGTATGGAGGCGGGCATAGGCATAGGGGCTGTGATGGCGGGCTGGATTTATGGCAACCAAACCTCGCACTTTGTCTATGTTTTCTGGACTTCGACAGCCATAGCCTTGGCAGGATTTGCTTATTTGGCTTTACTTTATAAAAATACAGGCAAAATTTTTAGCAATTAGTTTTGGTTGTCTGACAATTTTTGTGGAATGGAAATAACGTAGGCTTATGATTTATCAAATGCTCTGCTTAGTTTTGAATGTTATACAAATTTAAAATGTCGTTATCAAAATTTTGTAACTTTATTTGAATTTGCAATTTTTAACATTATTATAATTGCTTGTTAATCAATAATTTATAAAATTTGCAAAAGGGCAGTAAAAACTTCCAATTCTCTTATTGAACTTGCAAGTTAAAGCCTTTGTTGTTATTACTTTACAATGTTGTCGTAATGTACGCACTTGCAATTTGGCAATGACATCTACAATTAAAACTTACAACTATATGATTTTAAGAGCCGAAAATTTAGTAAAAAAATATAAAAGTCGTTTGGTGGTCAATGATGTGTCTGTATATGTAGAACAGGGCGAAATAGTAGGTTTGTTGGGACCCAATGGTGCAGGCAAAACCACCACTTTCTATATGACTGTTGGCTTAGTAAAGCCCAACAAAGGACATATTTACCTCGATGACGAAGACATCACCGCCTTGCCTATGTATATGCGTGCAAGAAAAGGCTTGGGTTATCTGGCACAAGAGGCTTCGGTTTTTCGCCAACTGACAGTAGAGGAAAATATCTTAGCTCCTCTGGAAATGACCAACTTAACAAAAGCCCAACAAAAAGAGAAAGTCGAAACTTTGCTCGAAGAGTTTAGCTTGACGCATGTTCGCAAAAATTTGGGGCAAGTCTTGTCTGGTGGAGAACGAAGAAGGACAGAAATAGCACGTACTTTGGCTATTAATCCCAGCTTTGTTTTGTTAGATGAGCCTTTTGCAGGAGTTGACCCTTTGGCAGTGGAGGACATTCAGTATATAGTCTATAAATTGCGAGAGAAAAATATAGGCATTTTAATCACCGACCACAATGTAGATGAAACTTTGTCTATCACAGACAGAGCTTATATTTTGGCGGAGGGCAAAATTTTGATTTCAGACAAACCCGAAGTGTTGGTGGAAAACGAATTGGTAAGACGTACTTATTTGGGGCAATCTTATGAGTTTAAACGCAAAATCTTTTTTTCAAGGCGACAGGCAGCAAAGGTTTAAGAAAAAGGCAGAAATAGCTATACTATGGAGCTGCCTAAGCCGTTGGCAAGGTTTCACTAAGAACTTTCCCAAAGTTTTTTATACCTATCATCTGAAAAAATAACCACATAACTCACATCTTTTTTATTTTTTTTATTAAAATTAGCTTAAAAATACAATTTTTTATGTTTTATAATAAGAAATAGCATATTTAAATTTTTCGAGAATGAAAAATCTATTTAAAATTCCGAAATTAAACCTTATAAGGTTTCTAAAACCTTATAAGGTTTTGGCAATGGCTATGCTACTCCCCCTCGTAGGGGGCTGGGGGGCTACTTCCTGCGACCTCCTCAAAAAAACCAACCCCGTCACCTCCATAAAAGACGACCTAACCAAACTGCCACCAGAAACCCAAGAAGGTAAAAATACCTTCGGCTGTCTGGTAAATGGAAAGGTGTGGAGAAATCAGGGAACAGTTTCTTTTTATGAGAGTAATTTAAGCATCTCTAAAACAGATAATCTTTTAGTTGTAGCATATAAAAAAATTCCATCTATTTCTGAAAGTATTTCATTGGCAATTATTGCGAATGAGCAAGGTAAGTACAAATTAGACTATCAAAATGCTGCTCTCTTTTTTGATGACTTAAAAGGCTGTAATGAGGCAAGACATACACCTCTTAGTGGCAATTTAGAAATTACTAAATATCAAATTATTCAAAATGAGGGAAGTAAAAGGTTAATTGTAGCTGGTCGTTTTAGTTTTGTAACATTGGCTTATCCTTGTGGAGATACCATACGTGTAACTGATGGCAGGTTTGACATCAAGTTGTAATCATTTTAACAATTTTTAACACAATTTAATATAAAATAATCATGAAAAAATTTGCTTTTTCACATTTCACATTTCACATTTCACATTTCAAAAATTTTTGTCCTACTAACCTTGTTTAGTAGTGTGGCAATAGCCCAAGACAATTCGGCAGTTTTGCGGAGCAAATTAGATAGAGTATTTGCTCGAATAGACAAATCGCAAATATCAACAGGCATTCTGGAAGATGCAGGTTTTGGTTGGTTGCCCCTAACCAAACTCAAAGATACCATGAGCATAGACAATACAACTTTTCGTATGGCTTACGAAAGTTTGTATTCTGCACGTATTTCTGGCACACAAACTTTAACACCTTTGGAAATTTTTAATGAAAGGTTTTTACCTATAACTCCACAAACTCTATTAGGTAAAGATTCTGTTGGTGATAATATCGCAAATAATCCAAATATCATAGAAGTTGCAGTAATTAACTATAATTTTAATAGTTTAAGACCTGATGCCCTCACCGCAAACTTGATGACAGCCACAAACGGACAGTTGAGAGATGTGGCAGGGAGAACCCAAAGCCCATACCAAAACCACAATGCTTTTTTGCTAACTACCAACCTACATACTGCAAAACCCCAAGCCTATACGGGCGATGTAAGTTTTCTATTGAGGCGTAGCAATTACTTTAGCAACACAGGCAAAACCATTCTTAAAATAGAAGCAGATTTAGGCAATGGTAATTGGCGTACTGTTGAGTTTGACCAAAGTTATTCCGAAAATTATTGTTGCATGGGAGGTCGTAGTTTTGGTTGGAAAACTATCAAATATCGTTTTACTTTTACTGATAACACAGTTTTTATTTCTCAAACCAAAGTCAATATTCAGGAAGGTACACGTGCCTATGCTCGATATGCAGGTTGGGCTTCTCGTGATGTACCTATTTTTGACCCCACAGGAACAAATCAACATAGTGGAGGTACTATGCAAATTGTGTATAGCCAACGCAACCCAACCCGTGCAGATTTTCCCTTATTCAATCGCAGACTCATAAAACCTTTAATTGTTATTGAGGGTTTCGATGCTTCAGCTATTATGCCTTTTTTAGCGGATGGAGATTATAATGTGGAAACTTTTTTGAATGATATAGCAAGAACAAATAGAGATATACCTGCTTATGATTTTAGTAATCAACTCGATGATATTGCAGGTTATGATTTAGTTTTTCTTAATTTTGCAGACGGCACAGACGACATCCACCGCAATGCCCAACTATTGCAAGACGTATTGCGGTGGGTAAATGCAAATAAAATAGCTAATGCAGTAGGGTTTCGCGAGCAAAACGTAGTCTTGGGTTTGAGTATGGGTGGCTTAGTGGGCAGGTATGGGTTGGCAGAGATGGAGAAAAAACGGAGGTTAGGCTGGTTAGGCAACGAACACGATACGAGGTTGTTGCTTACGCACGACAGTCCGCACCGCGGGGCAAATGTGCCGCTGGGTGTGCAGGCTTTGGCAGCAGCCCTCCGCACCAATAGTTTGCTTAGTCAGTTAGCACCCCAAGTGCAGCAGGTCTATGACCTGATGGATGCCCCTGCAAGTCGTCAGATGAGCATATACAGGGCAAGCCACATAGGTATCAGCAGCACAGGACAGCCCACTTTCCCCGCCAATACCTTCCTTGACGGTGCTTACCGCCAGATGATAACCTTCCCCGCAGGGCAGGAAGCTCCCTATCAGTTTGTGGCTACTTCCAACGGGGCAGAGTGTGGCACTCGGCTGTTTGCCCCTTACACAGAGTTGGCACGTGGCTCAGGCACTGCTCATTTTCTTTTCAGTCCGTTTGCAGCAGCCTTATTCCCTGTAGGCTTGTTTGATACTGATAACAAAGTTTCAGGCGAATGTATAGTCAATGCCCTGCCCAACCAACAAACTCGCAGAATTTCCTCTTTCCGCCTCACTTACAGCTATAAAATATTGGGTCTAGTCCCCATTGATGTAAACATTTACAACTATCGGGCAAACTCTTTGGCTACTCACTTGCCCATAGACGGCATGGCAGGTGGCACTTTTGCAGCAGGCGGCAGAGCCCCCGCAGGTGTGTTGCCCTTCACGGCGTCAGATGAATTGTTGTGGGGTTTTGTCAATTACAATGCTTTTGCCAATGTAGAAGACAGATTTTGTTTTGTCCCCCACTATTCAGCCTTAGACATAGAAGGTACAGCACCTTCGGTTGCTTTGCTGAATACAGCTATTCACGCCAACGAAAGCCCCAAACGCAGCACAGCCCGCAACTTTTTGCCTGCCGTCCGCAATCCTGCGGGTGGCGGTGCAGAGTTTAACCAGCCTCACATTCAGTTTACCAACCGCAATGCCCGTTGGCTGTTTAGTCAAATGGAAGACCTGACACCGCAAGTTGTCGACTGTTTCAGTGCCATTTGCAACCCTGCCAGCATAGTTCTCACCAGTAACAAAGATATTGTTTGCTTTGGGCAAGAAGTGGTAATGACTTTGAGCAATTTACCTACTGGTGCCACCATTAGTTGGTCTATTTCTAATAATTTGCTACTTTTTGCTGTAAACGGTACATCATCTGTAACATTTACACCTGCTTCTGCCACTTCTCGTGGTTGGGTTACAGTTACAGCCGTTATTAATTCAGCAGAATGTAATAATTTTATAAGAACTGTAACCAGACGGATTTGGGTGGGAGAGCCTCGTACACTCGGCTTACAAACTCGTGTAGAGGGCTGTTATATGGTCATTACGCCTGTTAGCTCAGGTGCAACAGATTTTGATTGGGAGTTAAGCCATCCTGATATTGCTATTGCAGATTATGGCACAAACTCCATAGCTATCCACTATGCTGATTGGGTTGCACTCAACCTTACCCAAATTACTGTAACTTGTCGTGCTTCTAATGCTTGTAATCCAAATACTCCCTTAGAAACGGTAGAAACTTTTAGTCGACCAGCTTTTCCTTTGTGTCCTTTGCGTATAGGTACACCAACCAAACCTGTTGAAACCATCAAAACCTACCCCAATCCCACCGCAGGCACAACGTATATCACGTTGCCCGAAGGTAGCAGTGCAGTACAGGCAATTTCTGTTCGCAATAGTTTGGGCGTGGAAGTGCTAAATTTGCAACAACCAACACTAAACGAAAACAAAGAATTGGCTTTAAATTTAGGTTCTTTGCCCGATGGTTTGTATGTCGTAGGTTTGCAACAAATAGATGGCAGCGTGCAATACGTGAAGGTGGTGGTGCAGAAAGGAGGGAAAGCAAATTAAAAACTGTAGATACGGACTTTAGTCCGTATAAAAACTACTTTTACGATTGTCAAGGTCTTGACGGGGCTGCCTAAGCCATTGTCAACGTAAAAGTAGCGAAACCTTTTAGTGAAACCTTGCCAATGGTCGATAGACCTTGGCAATGGTTGAACGGAGGAGGTCGAAACTATTGGCAGGGTCTATCGACCACTGCCAAAGTTTCTCCTCGACCACTGCCAAAGTTTTCTAAAACTACCACCTAAAAAATAAACACATAGCCACATAGTTTTTATTTTTTAGCATGGAATCAGGTTTGAAATGAAATTTGAAAAAAGAAATTCGAAAAAAGTTGTCATGGTCGTTGAAAGTTAATTCTAAAAAACCTGTACGACCCAAGGGAATTTTAGTTTTGTCTATTCGAGCAAAAAAATAGAGGTCAATGAGATTTTTAATTAAAGCCCAAAAATTCTTTTTACTTTTTGCAAATAGTTACAAAAAAATGTTATACTTGCAAGAATTGTGTTTTTGTTGCCACTTGCAACGCCTCCAAATATGAAACGCCAACTTTATCTTTCTTTTTTAGCTGTTTTTTTGTGGTGCTGTGCCTCGTTTCAGGCATGGGCAGATACCACTACGGTCTATAACGACAAAGGAAAGTATGCTGTTTCGACCAGAATGGAGTATTTTGAAAATCCAAACAACGAACTCACCATTTATCAAATAGCTTCGGGAGAATACGACTCGTTGTTCAAACGAATCAGGCAAGAAAACCCAAATTTTGGCTACACCAATTCCTCTTATTGGTTTCGGTTCACGATAGACAACCAAACTTCTCGCCAAGAAAACTTCTTTTTGGAGTTCAATTATCCTTTGCTCGACAACATAGAACTCTATTACAAGGAAAATAACAAGTGGCAAGTCAAAAAATCAGGTGATACTTACGACTTTTCGGAAAGAGAACTGAAAAACCGCCACGTTATTTTTTCGCTGTTCTTGCCTGTTTGGGAGAGTAGCACCTATTATGTGAAAGTCGACTCGAAGTCCAGCAGTATTCAAGTCCCCATTACTTTGTGGAAACCTATCGACTTTGACGAATATAACCACGATTTGCAGTTTATTTTGGGCATTTTATACGGCATGATTTTGCTCATTATCGTAGATAATTTGTTTCTCTATTTTTCTATTGGCAATAAAAGTTATTTGTACTACGTTTTTGCCATGTTGAGTTCCATTACCTTGCTTACTACGCTGAATGGACACTCTTTTGAGTACCTCTGGACAAATATGTTTTGGGTGCAAAACAACATTTTGCCCTTTATTATCTTGTCTTTGGGCTTTTGGATGGGCATTTTTTGTAGAGGGTTTTTGGAAACAGAAAAATACGCCCCTGCTTTCGATAAAATGATTATGGCTTTTATTTGGGCAGGTGTTATTTTAGCCCCCATTGGTTTTGTAGTGCCTTATCGTTATGCGGTGCAAATAACAGCCTTATTAGCAATTTGCGAGTCGCTAACTTTATTGATAGCAAGTGCGGTATCTGCAATGAAAGGCAGCTATTCGGCACGTTATTTTTACGTTGCTTTCTCTTGTTACATGGCGGGCTTGATAGTCTATGGAATGAAATCAGTCAATTTAGTGCCTGTCAATTTCTTTACAGAGTACAGTGTGCAGTTGGGCGGTGCCATTCAGGTTACTTTGCTTGCCTTTGCCTTGGGAGATAAATTTAAGCAACTCGAAAAAGAAAGAGCAAAAGCACAACAAGAGGCATTGTTAATGCAAAAAGAAGTCAATGAACAATTAGAGGAAAAAGTGCAACTTCGCACCTTAGAAATTCAGGAAAAAGCTGGCGAATTGGAGGAATCTAACAAACGGATTGAAACCCTGAGCCAAATTGGACAAGAAATTACGGCTACACTCGACCTCGAAATCATTTTTGACAAGTTGTATAGGTTTATCAATGATGTGATGGACGTTACTATTTTTGGTGTTGATATTTACTATGCCGAAAAACAAGTCATCGAATACAAATTTAATGTAGAAAAAGGGCAAAGGTTGCCTGTGGAGGTTGTTTCTATTAACAATGAAGAAGTGTTGTCGGTTTGGGTCATTAAAAACAGGAAAGAAATTGTGATGCTCGATGCCGAATTGGAATTTAACCAATACATTAAAGTAGCACCCGAATTTTTAGGTACTTTCCCACAATCTATTGTTTTTGTTCCCTTAATGGTTGGCGACAAAATTTTGGGTACTATTACCGTACAAAGTTACCAAAAACAGGCTTACGACAGACAGCAGTTGCAAATTATCAGAACCTTAGGCTCTTATACCTCCATTGCTATTGATAATGCGTTTGCTTATGAATCATTGGCTATTACTAACAATAATATGGTGCAGAGTATCCGCTATGCAAAACGGATACAAGATGCTATTTTGCCTCCGTTGGAGATACTCAAAAGCAATTTTTCAGATTATTTTGTATTCTACCGCCCAAGAGATATAGTTTCTGGTGATTTTTACTGGTTTCATTCCTTTGGCGATAAAATAGTATTGGTAGTGGCAGACTGCACAGGGCATGGCGTGCCTGGTGCCTTCATGACCATGATGGGACACGACATGATGAGCCAAGTAATAGCCGAAAAAGAAATTATAGACCCAGGACAGGCTTTGCTCGAAATAGATAAAAAGGTAGTTTACAATATGCAGCATGGCGGAGAAGGTGAAAACAAACGCAATGATGGCATGGATTTGTCTATTTGCGTCATAGACAAGGTAAAACACACCATAGAATATGCAGGAGCAAAATCTCCAATTTTCTTAGTCCGCAACGGTACGTTGGAGCATATCAAAGGTAGTCCTTTTCCCATTGGTAGCTCGCAGTTTAAGGTCGAAAAAGTATATGAAAAACACATCTTCGAATACGAAGAACGTGATGTATTGTATATGTTTTCTGATGGCTATCAAGACCAATTTGGTGGCGACAACAAGACCAAGTTTATGACCAAAAGGTTCAGAAACATCATGGCAACCATTTACGAATTGCCTTTTGCCGAACAACAAATGCGGTTGGCAGACGAGATGGACAGTTGGCGAAACGGACAAAAACAAACAGACGACCAATTAGTGGTAGGCATCAAACTATAAGATGAAATAAAAAACTTGTCGGACACCTGAAAGGTGTCTGACAAATATGACCAATGAAAGTAGCCGTACATAGCAAATCTTTTGAAGTTCAAAAACTTCCCTACATAGAATTTATTTTGCAGGACATTCTCAAACGCAGGTTTCAATTAGAAATTTCGGCTGCTTTGCATCAGCACCTCCAAAATTATAATGTCCTTGTGCCTTGCCAAAATATTTTTAGTAGTTACAAAGACCTCAACGGCACAAATATTATGATAAGTATTGGTGGCGATGGCACTTTTTTGGAAACTGTAACCTTAGTAAGAGATAAAAATATACCAATTTTGGGTATCAACACAGGCACGTTGGGCTTTTTGGCTACCACACCCAAAGACCAAATTCAAGCAGCCTTAGATGCAGTGTTCAACGGCTTTTATAGCATAGAAGAAAGGACTTTGATAGCCTTAGAAAGTGAACCTTCTATTTTTGGCGAACTCAATTTCGGTATGAATGAATTTACGATAATCAAAAGAGATACGTCTTCTATGATTATTGTCCACACCTACCTCAACGGTGACTACCTCAATTCCTATTGGGCAGATGGGTTAATAGTGGCTACGCCCACAGGTAGCACAGGCTATTCCCTAAGCGTAGGAGGTCCCGTAGTCGACCCTCGCACCAACAACTTCATCATTGCCCCCATCAGTCCGCACAACCTGAACGTAAGACCATTGATAGTAGCCGACAACTCCGTAATTAGCTTTGAGATAGCAGGAAGAAGCAAAAACTTTTTGGTTTCCTTAGATTCGAGGTCTATGGTGGTCGATGCCTCTATTCAAATGGCTGTTCGCAAATGCAACTTCAACGCCAAACTCATTAAACTTTCTGGCGAAAGTTTTTTGAAAACCCTAAGAGTAAAGTTAAATTGGGGGCTGGATACAAGGAATTAGGGTGGCAAATAAAAAAATTAGAACAAATGAAAATCAAAAGCATTACCTTACAAAATTACAAAAGGTTTGTAGCACCTATCACTTTTTCTTTTACCAATCCAGATGGCGAAGTAAACGAAAAAACTTTGCTCATTGGTAACAACGGAACAGGTAAATCATCTGTTTTACAGGCTATTGTGGCGTTGGTGGCAAGTGTTACAAGGGAAAAATTTAAACCAAGCAGTTTAGATTGGGCAGGTTTTAATTATGATAGACTACAAACAGGAAATTCTTTTTTAAAAATAGAAGTAGAAATTATTTTTGAAGAAGTAGAAGTAGAGGCAACTTATGAGTATGCCGAAAAATTGAAAAATATGGGCAAAAAAGTAAGCCCAATGCCAAGTCAAGAAGAAACAGTAAGGTTGTATTTAGACTTTGCCAATGATAAACTAAATGTAAAATCTAATTTTGAGTTGAAAGGAATTAGGCAATTTAGCGGCTACCAATATGCCAAACAACTTACCAAAGTTGTGTTAAATCCTACACAACTATTTGATAAAGTTGGCAATATTTATTTTTTTCACGAGCAGCGAAATATTAATGCGGTTACAGATTTTCTATCAAACAAAGGAGATAAATCTTTACAACTTGACAAGTTGCGACAGCTTCTTGTAAATGCTTACAATAATCACCAAGCCCAACTAAATAAAAATAAAATCTCACAAGAAGGGGAGTTTAATGTATATGAAAAATTAGCAAAACTCTACTCTCAAATCTTTACAGATAGACAATTTGAAGGTGCAGAACCTCATCACAATATGAATGATTTGGACAAAACAAATCCGTTTATGTTATATGATGGAAAACGCAAATATGAACTTTCGGAGATGTCGGCAGGAGAAAGGGCAATTTTACCTATACTTATTAACTTTGCTTTTTTGAATATCAATAACTCTATTATCATTATTGATGAACTTGAATTGCATTTGCACCCGCCTTTGCAAAGGTTATTAGTTGATATACTTCCAAAATTGGGTAAAAATAATCAATTTATTTTTACAACCCATTCAGACCATGTTGCTAATATGTTTAATGAAACAGAAAACCAAATAATTTATTTGTCCAATGAGTAGCATCAAACTATACTGCGAAGGCAAAGAGGGTAGCCACGACTATGATATTTTATCCAAAACCATTGAAGGTTTAGGTATTAAACCCATTCCCATTGGAAGTATTCGAGGGGCTGGGGCAATTATAGAGTTTTTGGAAAGAGGTGTAGAAAGAGCAACATTTAAAATGCTTTTTAGAGATAGAGATTTTGACAAGGCTATTCCTAACACACCCATTTTAGAACAAGACCCAGAAAGAAAGTATTGTTATTTTTCGTACAGAAATACGATTGAGAACTATCTTTTTGACGAGCATACACTTTTCAATTTTGTTTCTGAAAAGAAAGAACAAGAAAAATATGCAATACAAAGTGTGGCTGATGCAAAAGGTAAATTGATAGAAGCAGCAGAAAATATAAAACATTATCAAGCCGTTAGGCACACAATGGGCTACTTGCGAACAGGTGAAACTAATTTTGGCACAAAATGGACTAAAAATAGCGGGGACTTGCCTGAAAGTTTAGACGAAAACTACTGTAAGCAAAAAGCCTTAGAAAAAATAATGCAAGCTAAAAACTTGACAGAGGTGTGGAATATAGAAGATTTTGAAAAAGTTTACGCTAACTTTTTGCCTCAATTCAACAATGATTTTATGAATGAAATGCAATTTCTTGTTTATTTTCAGGGAAAAGATTTTGCTTCTTCTTTGAAAAAAACATTACCAAATTTCCCCATAGAGTCTTACTACAAATTTGCCAAAAAACACTTTGATTACACCAAATTTACTGATTTAGTGGAACTTCGGAATTTATTACAGGAAAAAACTAAACACTAATTTTCATGTTTGAGCAAATTAAAGCATGGGACACCTCATTTTTTGTGTGGCTTAACCATCAAAACCACCCTTGGGCAGATATTTTTATGCTTTGGGCTACAGGAGATACAGCTTGGTTGCCACTGTACGGACTTTTGATAGGTTTCATAGTTTTTTATTACCAACGAAAAAGTTGGGTGGTTTTGGTAGCCATAGTCCTACTTATTACGGTAGCTGACCAGTTTGCTTCGGGTTTTCTCAAACCAACAGTGCAACGCCTACGTCCTTGCCACGAACCAGAGTTGCAAAATCAAATTCATTTAGTCGTGCCAAATTGTGGAGGAACATACGGCTTTGTTTCTTCGCATGCTGCCAATACTGTTGCTTTGGCTGTTTTTTTGGTAGGTTTGGCAAGACGAAAACAGCAAGCAAATGCTATTGCACGAAATTATGCTAAAATTTTTGACATTTTCTTATATTCTTGGGCATTAGTAGTTTCTTACTCACGCATTTATGTAGGTGTGCACTATCCGCTTGATGTCTTGTTTGGTGGCTTATCAGGGGCTACTTGGGCAGTTATTTTGCTGCAAACAGGGAAGTGGAAAAAACTTTGGTAGCAGAGTTTTCTAAATTTTATTTTGTTTTGTATCTTTCTTGGATTAAACTTATCAACTCTTATGCACTTAGAAGAATTACGTGATTTCTGCCTTGCCCAAAAAGGCGTAACAGAGGGATTGCCGTTTGACGATAATACATTGGTTTTCAAAGTATTAGATAAAATGTTTGCCTTAGCAGACATCAATGATTTTGAAAGTATTAACGTAAAATGCGACCCTGAACAAGCCATATTGTTGCGTGAAAGATACGAGGCTGTAACAGCAGGCTATCACATGAGCAAAAAACATTGGAACACTATCAAAGTAAATGCAGATATGTCTGACAAAGAAATTTATGAATGGCTGATGCACTCTTACAACTTGGTAGTGAGCAAATTGACAAAAAAACAGCAAGAGGAGTTAAAAAACTAAAAGCCCCTAATCTACAGGGTAATTCGATATTAAAAATTTAACAATCAACACTAAAATATGGCTTTTGCTGAACAACTAATTGCTTGGTACGAAACCAATAAACGAGATTTGCCTTGGCGAAATATCAGAAATCCTTACTTCATTTGGTTATCTGAGGTCATTTTGCAGCAGACCAGAGTGCAGCAAGGGTTGCCTTACTATCTCCGTTTTGTGGAAACTTACCCAACTGTTCGGGCATTGGCAGCAGCCGAAGAAAAAGATGTTTTGCGGTTGTGGCAAGGGCTGGGCTACTACTCACGTGCCAGAAATTTACTACATACGGCTCTGTTAGTGGTAAATGAACACCAAGCCGAATTTCCAACGACTTACAAGCAGCTCAAAAAACTTAAAGGAATAGGCGACTATACGGCAGCAGCCATTGCTTCTTTTGCCTTTGACGAAAAAGTAGCCGTAGTAGATGGCAATGTGTTTCGAGTATTGGCAAGAGTTTTTGGTGTGGAAGACGACATCAGCCAAGCCAAAAGCAAAAAAGTTTTTAAGGAAATAGCCGAAAGAGAACTACCAAATGATAAGGTGGCAGTTTACAATCAGGCAATTATGGAATTTGGGGCTTTGTATTGCAAACCTGTTTCGCCAGATTGCCCAAATTGCATATTTCTCCAAACTTGTGTAGCAGCTAAAACCAATAGACAAACCGTATTGCCTGTTAAAAACAAAAAAACAATAGTCAAAAAACGGTATTTTTATTACTTGTTGTTTGAGTTTGAGCAAAAACTACTCATGCACCTGCGCGGGGAAGGAGATATTTGGCAAGGATTGTACGACTTTGTTTTGATAGAAAAAAACCAGCAGTTGCTTACACCTGCCACTGAAATTATTGCAACTGCCCAAACAACACAAACAGAGGAAATTGAAAGTGAACAGGCAACAGTGGAGGAAAGTCATCAAGAAGTTGCAAATGAAAAAATTACCGAAATTGGCAATGAAGAAGTTAGTAACGAGGAAGTTAGCAAGGAAGAAATTGCAACAGAAAATCAACCAAACGCAATAGCCAACTTGATTTATCCTATTTTTGAGCAGCTAAACCAACAAGACTTAGCCAATTTTACAGGCAAGCTGCCCATAGCCACACCAACAGACGAAAAGGGGCTGTATTTGTTGAGAGAGTCGCCAACTTACGTACACCAACTGACGCACCAGACAATTTATGTGCAGTTTTGGTATTTGGCTGTACAAAATGAAACCTTAGCCCAACAACTCAAAACAGCAACACAAGCAGATTTTTACACCTTGCCCCAAGTCCACGACTTGCCAAAACCTATTTTGATAGAAAACTTCTTGAAAGAAATTTTTGGTAAGTTGGTGTGATTAATTTAGATGTCCTCCCTTTAAACCCTTGCAATTTACTAATTTACTAATTTACTAATTTACAATTACCTATATGCAAATCATAGAAGTTAGCTCGGTTGCTCATATCAAAGAATTCTTGACCTTGCCTGTGCGGATATATAAAGACGACCCCAACTGGGTAAGACCCTTAGACAAGGATATTGAAACCGTTTTTGACCCTCAAAAAAACAAAACTTTCCAACATGGAATCTGCACCCGTTGGATTTTGCAAGACGACCAAGCCCAAACTATTGGCAGAGTGGCTGCTTTTATAGATTTTGATACCATGACCAAAGACAACGACCAGCCTACGGGAGGCATGGGCTTTTTTGAGTGTATCAATGACCAAAAAGCTGCTTTTTTGCTCTTTGATACATGCAAAAACTGGTTGCTGGCTCAAAATAAAGGCATAGAAGCTATGGACGGACCTATTAATTTTGGTGAAAGAGACTCGTGGTGGGGTTGCCTAAAAGATGGTTTTTATGAGCCTGTTTATACGATGAACTACAATCTGCCTTATTACAACGACCTTTTAACGGCTTATGGATTCAAAGATTACTTCCAACAATACACTTATTACAGATTATTGGCAGATAAATTGTCACCAGCCTTAGACTCAAGGGCAGACCGAATTATAAACAATCCCGACTATGAATTTAAACACCTTCGCCTGAAAGAAATAGCAAAATATGCGGAGGATTTTCGCACTATTTACAACAAGGCTTGGGGCAAACACGCAGGAGGAAAAGAACTTTCGTCAGAACAAGTATTGAACTTGCTGAAACAAATGAAACCTGTGATAGACGAAAAAGTAATATGGTTTGGCTATTTTAAAGGTGAGCCTATTGGTTTTTATGTACAGATTCTCGATGCCAATCAGGTCATTAAGCACATAAACGGCAAAATGAATTGGCTCGGTATGTTGCGTTTTGCCTATTACAAATTATTCAAAAAATTTGATAGGGTGTTGGGCGTGGTGTTTGGTGTAGTGCCAGATTTTCAGAAAAAAGGCGTAGAAATGGCACTAATGAAAGCCTACTCTTGGGTTGCACACCAACCCAATTATTCTTACAAAACTATTCAAATGAAATGGGTCGGCGATTTTAACCCCAAAATGATTCGTGTGGTAGAGGCTATTGGGAGCAAAATTTACAAAACTCACATTACTTACCGCAAACTGTTTGACGAAACCAAAGAGTTTAAAAGATGCCCTGTGATTGAATAGCCAATTAGTGTAAATAAAGACCATATTTTTTGGTAGTATAAAAAATAAAACCTACCTTTGTGTGTCAAAAATGGAAATCAAAAAAGGGAACTGAGAAGTCCCCTTTTTTATTGTATAAAAAAATTCAATAGCATAATAAAATAATTTCATTCGCTTAAGGCGAAACCACTGAAAAAAATGGAAACAGGAGCATTAATAGAGTCGTTTTCGGATTTTGCCAAGACCAAAAATATTGACAGACCGACCATGATGAAGGTGTTAGAAGAGGTATTTCGCACCATGATTAGAAAAAAATACGGTTCAGACGAAAATTTCGATGTCATTATCAATACCGATAAAGGGGACTTAGAAATTTGGCGTTACCGCACCATCGTAGCCGATGATTCGGAGGAAACTGATGATTTCTTCGACGAAAACAAAGAAATTCGGTTGTGTGAGGCTAAGAAAATTGAGCCAGACTTTGCCATAGGTGAGCAAGTAGCTCAAGAGGTAAAAATGGAAGATTTTGGTCGCCGCGTGGTGCAGACTGCTCGCCAGACTTTAATTCAACGGATTAAAGATTTGGAAAAAGATATTTTGTTCCAAAAATACAAAGAATTGGTAGGCGAAATCATAGTAGGTGAAGTTTATCAGGTTTTGGGCAGAGAAATAGTGGTGCAAGATGCGGAAAAACAAGAATTGACTTTGCCAAAAACGGAGCAAATCTACAAAGACCGTTATAAAAAAGGCGATGCCATTCGTGCCGTTATTCACCGCGTAGAGATGATAAATGGCAACCCAAAAATTATTTTATCTCGTACCTCACCTGTTTTGTTAGAAAGACTGATGGAGGGCGAAGTTCCCGAAGTTTTTGAGGGTGTGATAACCATTCGCAAAATAGTTCGAGAGCCGGGCGACAGAGCAAAAGTAGCCGTTGAGTCCTATGATGATAGAATAGACCCCGTAGGTGCTTGCGTGGGTATGAAAGGCTCGCGGATTCACAGCATTGTACGTGAATTGTGCAACGAAAACATCGATGTCATCAACTATACGGACAACAAAGACCTCTTTATTGCCAGAGCCTTGAGTCCCGCCAAAATTTCGGGCTGCAAAATAGACGAAAAGAAAGGCAGGGCTTCTGTTTACCTCAAACGTGACCAAGTTTCGTTAGCAATAGGCAAAAATGGGCAAAATATCAAATTGGCAAGCCGTTTGGTCGACCTCGAAATTGACGTATTCAGAGATAACGAAGACCAAGAGGAGGAAGATGACGTGGAATTGACAGAATTTTCAGACGTGATAGAAGACTGGATTATAGAGGAACTCAACCGCATAGGCTTAGATACAGCTCGAAGTGTGTTGGCAGTTTCGAAAGATGATTTGGTTAGACGCACAGAATTGGAGGAGGAAACCGCAGAATTTGTGCTGGATATACTCAAAAAAGAGTTTGAGTAAAAGATTGTAAGTACTTAAACTTAACTATCCGACACCTTTGAGGTGTCGGATACGTCTGATGTCTATGCTGTGGGTGCGTGATTTTGAGGTAACAATAGCAGAACAAGAGCAATTTTTAAAAACAAAACTGTCATTTTTGGGCATAATCCAACTTTTTTGCAACAAGAAGTAATAATTTTGCAATTTCTCCCCAATTTTTTTAACTTGCAACTTACTATTTCGTACATTTTATTGTGTGTTTACCTCTTAATCTTTTAAATTGTTATTCAGTTTTAAGTTTATAATTATGCAATTAGTCGTAAATTTTGAAAACACAAATCAATTAGATTTAATTCAGTCTTTTTTGGTACAAAATGGGTTCACTTCATTTTTTGTAACCGAAGACGAAGCAACAGAAGAAGATGAGGATTTGGAAGATGCTTATTTGCTCAAATTGGCAAATGAAGCACGTAATGAGCCTACTATTAGTTGGGAGGAGGTCAAAAAAAATCTAAATCTACATTTTGATAACCATGACAACAGATAAACAAACCTTAGCAAACGAAATAGCAGACCTATTGGAGTTAATCAATAGGGCAGAAAATGCAATCATCAGGCACAAACAAGCAGAAAATCCAAGTGAACTGTTGATAAAACAGTATCAGGATTTGCGTCAAGATTACTGCTTGCAGTTATTGAATTTAATCAATTCGCAACTGCAGGCAGGTGAAAGAACTTATGCTATGGCTGTATAGGAATTTTTGCAGTAGGCAAGTTATTTTTTCAATTTCTCCCAAAACTTTTGGAAATAACTAACTAAAACACTTCAAGAAAGAGCAGAGTTTTTGGAAATCAGGTTGAGGGCTGTCAAGATTAAATAATTTTTCTCTTGTTGGAGGCACAAAAACACCCTTAGTATTTTTTCTTCCTAACATAATTGTTTCCAAAGAAGTATTTATAACACTGTCCCCCCTGTCATTATGTTTTAAGTTATCATACTTTTTATAAAAATCTACCCATTGTTTTTCAAATTCGTCCCTTATTACCTCTATACTTTTATCATAATTTTGGCAAAACCATACCCATAATTTCTCATACTCTCCTTCCAGTTTTTTGATTTCATACCCTTTTTGAATAACACCACTTGCTAATTTTTTTTCATAACAATCCTTCCATGCTGTTAAACAGTTAGCAATATGAGCATTGGGTTTATCCGCAATAGCCATTTGTAAAGTATCTAAATTTCCACAATCTTCTATGTTTGTAAGATGACAGCCTACTTTAATACTAATCTTTTCAAAAGTTGGCAACTCTACTTCTAATGTGCTAAAATGAGTTATATCTGAACATAAAGTAGAAAATTTGGGATTTATTTGTGTAACAATTTCTATTACACTATTGATAAGGGCTATTCTTTTTTCAACACCTCCCTCCATTTCTCCTTCTCCTTTACCGACATAATCAGCATCAATCAAAATACCAATCATTATTTCATTGTTTCCATTACTACAAGTTTCAACACAACTTTTCAATGCTTTGATAAGCATATCCTTACTTAAACCACGACTTTTGGGAGTTGCAGGTTCTGTACCTAAATCATCTTCTAATGATTTGATAATAATTACAGGAGGAATATTCAAATGTTCCAATAAGCCTTCAAAAAAAAACTTATCACCCTTGCCTTCTACAATGATATATTTCTTCATGGTTTTAAACAGTTTCACCTCTAAAAGGAATGTTTTGATTTATTCTAAATTTTAAATTGTCAATATCATGTGGAGCAGCCACTATTTCACCACTTATGCCACTTCTATACAGTTGAAAATAAGTAGCACTTACATTGGGGTTTTGCTCGGCTGTTGTTGCAAATGAACTTATCATTTCTTTGCTATGTGTGGTAGCAAAAATTTGGGTGTCTTTGGCAGCTATTCCAAACAATAAACGCCAAAATTCAGCTTGTTTGGTATAGTGCAAACCATTTTCTACCTCGTCAATCAACACAACAGAATTAGAAGTATTGAGTAGCACCAAAACCACTTCAATTATTTTGCGAATAGCATCGCCAAACAGATTGACAGGAAAATCTCCTTGATTTTTTAGAGAAAGGAATAAATTGGATTTCTTATCGGGCGTAAGTATTTTAATGTCAGTAATTCTATTATCTACAAAAGATAGTGCTTCAATGACAATATTTTTTTTAGGTTCAATAGCAGAGAATAAAGTAGTAAGTTCCAATGCGTCTTTTCTTGTAGAAGAATGTAAAAAAGGTATTGTACCAGCTATATTTTTAGGTGGATTGCCTACGTGGGGCGGAAGGGCATGAATTTCTTTTGGTAAAGGAAAATAATCAAATTCTTTCCCTTGTAGCTTTCCTTTCACATTCACAAAAGAAGGATTAGCAACTCCTCTAAATGCGTAAGCCAACCTGTCTTTATCCAATGTGGTTGCAACAAGGTCAAGGTCTTGTTGGCAACTAATTTCTGTAAAATATTGCTCTATTTTATCTTGTTGTAAGGATATAACTATGTTTTCATCAGTAGATTTATTGAGAAAAAAATATTGCCAAGAATTATTATCACTACTCCCTTCATTTCTAAAATCTCTTACTAAGTTAAAAGATTTTGCTGTTGGGAAAAAACCAACCAACAAGGCTTCTAACAAAGCTGTTTTCCCCACATTATTTAGACCACCAATTAAATTTACTTTGCCAAAGTTTTTAATTCGTGTATGCTTAAAACATCTGAAATTTTTTATTTCTACGTAGTCTATCATAACTTAAAAATTTACATTGAGTAATTTATTGATGATAATTCACAAAGATACAAAAAATTATTTAATACTTAGCTACCTTTTTATTTTTTGCAATTTCTCCCAAAACTTTTTTAACTTGCAGCCCTAATTCAAAAACCAATGGAAAATCAATCTTAAAAATTGATAACAAAATGGTTGCTTGCTAAGTTTGCAAACCGAAATATTGAAATGCTATGAAAGTAAAATCATTAGAATTAAAAGGCTATAAAAAATTTAAAAATAAAAAAATAGATTTTTTTGATGAGCATACAGGTTTAGCCAAAAATATAATCGTCATTGTTGGCGAAAATGGGTGTGGCAAATCTTCTGTTTTACAGGCAATAGCTTCGATTTTAGGCACAGCAACAGGTATGTTAAGACAACCTTCTGACTTGGAATGGGCTGGTTTTGTCTATTCATCAATTCGTAAAACAGACGGTCAATTTTCTATTAAATTAACTACCCAATTTGCAGAAGATGAATTAAAAGCTACTGCTGAATTTGCTAAACAGTTGGGTTATAGCAATATTGGTAATGATATCGAAACTTATTTAAAACTTAATTTTGACGAAAACAAAGTTTTTGCTGCTGCTATAAAAAACTATAATCAGTTTTTAGGTAAACATTATGCAATTAAAATTCGCAAACAAAACCCCGATACTTGGGATAATTTTTTTAGAATAGGGGCTGTACTTTGGTACACAGAACAACGGACTGCTACGAGTTTGAATAGAGAAACTGCCGAAGATAAACCTATCGTATTTGATTATGAAACCTTGCGAAGACGACTACAAACTTTTTATGTTTTTCATAATAGTTTAAAAGAGCATAATTTCCAAATGCGAAAAGGGCAGAGAGATGTCTATGCGAAATTATCTGAACTTTATTCAAAAGTATTTCAAGGTAGAAAAATGGTAGGTTTTAACCCGTCAAGAAGTGTTGATTTTAATGAAGAACCACCTTTTTATTTTTCAGATGCTGACAATAACCTCTATGAATTAGCCGAAATGTCGGCAGGAGAAAAAGCAATTTTTCCGATTTTATTGGACTTTGCTTATTGGCAAATTCATAATTCTGTTGTGCTGATAGACGAAATAGAACTACATTTGCACCCACCTTTGCAACAAGCCTTGTTACGAGTTTTGGCAAATGAAGGCAGCAATAATCAGTTTATTATTACTACTCATTCGGATTATGTTGTGTCTATTTTTCCTGAAAGTTTTATCATTCGTTTAGACTAATTATGAGCAAATTTATTTTCTGTGAAGGGGAAAACAATAGTATTGATAAGCTATTTATCAACAAATATATTGTGTCTAATTCGCAATATGCAATTAAACCTATTGGAACAAAAAATAATATTTCAGCCTTTTTACAAGGCTATAACACTAATACAGCAGTTAAAATGACTGATTATGTATTGATAAGAGATAGAGATTTTGATTTTGAACCTCTGGAAAATAATCAAGGACTAATCCCTATCCCCAAACAGAAAAATGTGTTTGCAACCCATCGGGCAAGTATTGAAAGCTATTTTATAGATGCTACCCTACTCCACAAATATCTTGTGTGGCTTCGTAATACGCCTATGTATCAAACAAAAAAAGATATTTATCTTCCTACCGCAAACGACATACAAACTACAATTAACTTTGCTGCAAAGAAAATACAATCTTATCAAGCAGTGCGTTGGGCTTTGGCAAAATTGAAATCAAATAATAAATTCTTTTTTGAAAATAAGTTAGTAAAAGAAGACGGAAAAATGCCTAAACAACTTGATTTAGCCTACTGTCAAACACAAGCCGAAAAACTAATAGCGGATTTTCAATGTCAAACCAACACAGTAAATAAGGAAAAACTCAATACTTATATAGAGGAATTTATGCAAAAATTTAGTGCAAATAATTTTTATGAACAAGAAAAATATCTCATTTGGTTTCATGGAAAAGACTTAAAAACTATGGTAAGATATGAATTATTGGTCAATTTCAAAGATTTATTTAAGCTAAAATTCCATATAGACAACTATATGGAGCATATTTGCACTATATTTAATGAACATCAATTCTTTGAGCAATTTGCAGACCTTAACGAACTAAAAAATAAAATTCAATCATAGCTTTTCAAAAAACCAATGGAAACACCTACCGTAGAAACCGCCAAAAAATTAGGCTTGCTACCCGAAGAATTTGACAAAATCAACGAAATTTTGGGGAGAACTCCAAACTTTACCGAACTCAGTATCTATTCGGTCATGTGGTCGGAGCATTGCAGTTACAAAAACTCTATTGTTTGGCTCAAAAAACTGCCCAAAGAGTCGCCGCGAATGTTGGCAAAAGCTGGCGAAGAAAATGCAGGATTGGTGGACATCGGCGATGGGTTGGCGTGCTGTTTCAAGATAGAAAGCCACAACCACCCTTCGGCAATAGAACCCTACCAAGGTGCAGCCACAGGCGTTGGCGGTATCAACAGAGATATTTTCACGATGGGAGCAAGACCTATTGCCCAACTCAATTCCTTGCGGTTTGGTAACTTGCAGTTAGACAAAACTCGGTGGCTCATGCGCGGCGTGGTAAAGGGCATCGGCGACTATGGCAATGCTTTTGGCGTGCCTACGGTGGGTGGCGAACTCCATTTTGACGATTGCTACAACAACAATCCCTTAGTCAATGCTTTTTCTGCGGGCATTGTGGAGGTGGGCAAGGTCGCAAAGGCAATTTCTAAGGGCGTGGGCAATCCTGTATTTATTGTAGGCTCTGCCACAGGCAAAGACGGTATTCATGGGGCAACTTTTGCTTCGGAAGACATCAGCGAAAAATCCACTGCCAAACTCCCTGCGGTACAGGTTGGCGACCCTTTCCAAGAAAAATTGTTGTTGGAGGCAACCTTAGAAATCATAAACTCTGGGGCAGTGGTGGGCATACAAGACATGGGGGCTGCGGGAATTATCTGTTCTACCTCCGAAATGAGTGCAAAAGGTGAGCATGGCATGGAAGTTTGGTTAGACAAAGTGCCAACTCGTCAGCCGAACATGAAACCTTTTGAAATTCTGTTGTCAGAAAGCCAAGAAAGAATGTTGATTGTAGTGGAAAAAGGCAAAGAGGAAGTTATCCGCAAAATTTTTGACAAATGGGACTTAAATTGCGAGCAAATAGGGGTAGTAACAGACACGCAACGCCTGCATTTCTACCAAAATGGCGAATTAGTGGCAGACGTACCCGCCGAAACTTTGGTGTTGGGCGGCGGCGCACCTGTTTATCACAGAGAATACAAAGAACCAAGTTACTACGCAGCATACAAGAAATTTGATATTACCACCATAAAAGACTGCAAAAAAGATTTGTACTTCCCTGATTGGGACAAAGTGCGTGAAGTAGCCAAATTTTTGTTGGCACACCCCAATATTTGCAGTCGCCGCTGGGTCTATGAGCAGTACGACAGCATGGTAGGCACAGCCAACACCAGCACCAACCAACCGAGTGATGCAGCCGTAGTAAACGTGAGAGGTACAGACAAGCATATTGTGATTTCGGTAGATTGCAACAGCAGATATGTGAAAGCAGACCCCGAAATTGGCACGCAAATAGCAGTTTCAGAAGCAGCCCGCAACGTGGTCTGTTCGGGAGGTGAGCCTGTTGCCATTACCAACAACCTGAACTTTGGCAACCCCTACAACACCGAAGTATATTGGCAATTTGTACACGCAATTTTGGGTATGAAAAAGGCTTGCGAGGCTTTTGGCACACCTGTTACAGGCGGAAATGTGAGTTTTTACAACCAATCTACCCCAAAAAACACCCCCACTTCGGTAGAACAAGCCGTAAATCCTACGCCCACGATTGGAATGTTGGGTTTATTGGAAGGCATTGACAAAAAAATGACCTTAGATTTCAAAGCAGCAGGAGATATGATTTATATGATTGGCGTACACCGCAACGATATTAACTGTTCGGAATATTTGTACTCTTATCATGGCGTAAAACAAAGTCCTGTACCTTCTTTTGATTTAGACGAGGAAGTAAAGCTACAAAGAGTTTTGTTAGAGGCTATTCAAACAGGTTTGATAACCTCTGCCCATGACGTTTCTGATGGCGGTTTATTCACCACCTTAGCAGAGTCGGCAATGCCCCGCAAAATGGGTTTTGATATTCACTTTGACGAGGGTACTATCTTAAAACACTTCCGCATAGATGCCTTGTTATTTGGCGAAAGTCAAAGTCGGGTGGTGGTTTCGGTGAAGCCCGAAAAATCTCAGCAATTCAGCGACTTTCTCCGCACCCACAACCAACTGTTTGACTACTTAGGCACTGTTACAGCAGATGGAAATTTTGTTATCAATGGCAATATCATTACTTCAGCAAGTGAAATTTCGGGTGTTTATGAGGAGAGTTTGGGGAAGGTGATGGGGTAGTTTTCTACGTTTTTTTTACGTTGGCAATGGCTGCAAGCCTTGACAATCGTAAAAAAAACACCACCATTGCATTGCAAGCAAAAAAATATACGATTGTCAAGGTTTTCAACCATTGCCAACGTATATTTTTTTTACGTTGGCAATGGTCGTGACGGGGCTGCAAGCCTTGACAATATATTACGGCTTCTCTTTGCAATTTAGTTGCCCTGTTGCTCAAATGACTGTGGTAAGACGAATGAGGATATTCTCGAAAATCTGCAATTAAACCGTGCTTTTGTGGGTTATGGTAAATATAATAAATCAACTGGCTAAAATAAGCTTCGTCTTGCACTTCTATTCGCCTAAAAGGGTAATCAAATAACTTGCCTGTACGGTCTGTTTGCAAATTAAAAATTTGGGCATAGCCATTGAAAAAGTGAGCAAATTGATAACCCAGCATCTTTGAAATAATTGTAATTTTGATTCGGAAAACGTATCTCAACCTAAATTACACCAATTATGCAAAAGATGTATATAATTAAATCCAAGTAATTAGACCCAGGCTTTGCCCCAATCACCAAAATATCATCTGTTTGTGTGTGGTGTCCTCGCCAGTTGTTGTGTTCCTGTTCCAAAATTTGCTGCTGCGTGGGCATATCTAAGGAATGAATTTGCAAAAGCAATTCTCTCAGGGCTTTGTTCTTAAATTTTGTTGGTGGCAACTCCCCATTAAATTGGTCTGCATACCCATCAGAAAACAAATAAAAAGACTTAACTTGCTGTAAATCAAGGGTATGTGTTAGCACTTGCCATGGGTCTGTTTGTCTAAAACTCCCACCAATTGTAATTTTATCTCCTTTGATTTCTTGCAATTCGCCTGCCTGATTCACGTAGAGCAGAGGTCTATGCACCCCCGCAAATTGCAAAGTTTGGTTTTGTTCATCGAGGTAGCAAAGGGCTATGTCCATTCCGTCTTTATTTTGCGTATGTTCCTGATTCAGCATACGTTGCACTTCTTCGTTCAACCTGCACAAAATTTGCGAAGGATTTACCAATTTTTCATAAACGATAACTTGTTGTAAAATATTATAGCCAATCACCGACATCAAAGCCCCTGGCACACCATGCCCTGTGCAGTCTATCACTGCCAATACACAAGATTTTTGGGCTGTTTTGGTTGTGCTATGATGCAAAACTGTTGTTTTATTGGCATTTGCAAAGGTTGCTAACAAGTCGACTTGTTTGCTTAGTTGGTTACTTACTTGTTTGTTTGGTGTCAATGCTTGCGGTTGTGCTTGCGGTTGTATTTCGTGAAAGAAATAAAAATCTCCACTCACCACATTTTTAGGTTTGAATAAAACAAAAACTTCGGAGAAAAAACTTTGAATTTGGCTCAATTTCGGCAACATAGCCCATTGGATTCTCTCTGCATAGTTGATACTTGCCTTCATATTTCGGTTGTATTTCTCCACGTCAAAATACAGTTCCTCCAATTTTTGGTTGGTTGCACTCAATTCTTGGTTGAGTTCCTCTTGTTCTTTTATTTTTCTTGCCAACTGTCCACCCATTTGTTGCAGTTGCGTTGCCAATACCCCAATTTCATCATGTCTGTGGCTTTGCAACTCAAACTTTACATCGAGATGCCCCGCACCCAAGATTTTTGCTACTCTGCTCAACTGCACAATAGGTTTGGAGAAATAACGACCAAACAAAATGGCAAGCAAAACAGAAACAAACATGACAGGGAAAAATACATAGTAAATTTTATAACGCAAAGTTTTGGCAGCAGCAAAGGCTGTTTTTTTGGGCAAACTCATTACAAAAATCCAATCATGCCCCTCATAATTGAGGTAGCCCTGTTGAAAAGTATAAAAATAAATTTGGTTGTCTTGCTCAAAATAACGCAAAGGTTGTTCGGCTGTTTGTTGGTTGGTAATTTGCTTTTGCAACAAATCAAAATCTTTGTATTTGTGTGTTAAAATGCTGTCTTTCAACTGATTAGAATACAACATTACACCATTGGTGTCGAGTAATGTAACGTAGAGATTTGGCGTTTTGCTGTCTTCTATCACATCACTAAACACCTGATACAAACTCCGAATCAGCACTCTGGAAACCACTAAACCAATTCGTCTGCCTTCCTTGTTGCGAACTACGGCTACAAAGTGCATCACCGCCTCCTGCAACGACTCCGAATAAGAAATATCTAACAGCACATCTCTCTGCTCGGCTTTGACCCAATATTTAGAAAAACTATGTCGTTTGCCTACGGATTTAGACTCGGTATCAGCTATTCTTACCCGATTGTTGTCGAAAAAAGAAACACTGACGTAGAGTTTATTTTGCTGCTTAAATAGCAATAGTCGTTGGCGAATTTGGTTGTAAGTGGCTGTATCTGAACCTAATACGGCATCATTGCTAATGATTTGAATATCGTTGAGCCTTTCTGCAATAAATCTATCTATATTGCCAATGGCATAGTTAGATTCTCTTTCCAATTTTTGTTTAATTTCCTCCTCCAACGACTCCTGCGTTTCATTATTGACCAAAACAAAGAGAAAAGAGCCACAAAGCAGCACCAAAAAAGAGCAGAGTAACGTAAATTTTGTAGTAATATTCATCTTTTTATTTTTGCACAAAGGTCGTTTATTTTCTATGCAAAAAAGTTAAGCCTATATAAAGGATTGATTAATGAATGTTAAACAAAATCAAGCAATATCAATTTTTTGTTATGTTTTTGTACGTTGGCAATGGTCGCAGCCCTTGACAATCGTAATTTTTATAATTTACATGAATAAACACTTACCAATCTATTTAGTTTATGCAGTTGTAAAACTCAATATTTTTGCTACATTTGTAAGAAAAGTAAGCCAATCGTAAAAATAAATAATTGTATGAAACTCCTCGCCTGTGTTTTGCTGCTCTTGGGCTTTTTCCTTCGCACCTCTCCCGATAAAAGGACGGGAGGTTGCAACCAAGAATTTAAGTTTTTTTTCAAGTCCAAGCATGACGATGCTTTTTGGATTGGCGAAAATTTATATGGAGATTGCGGTGAGTCGCATTTAATTCAGATTTTCAGTAGCAGCCAGGGCAACCAGTTTTATGAAACTAAGCTAACCGAACTCAAAGAGTTTGATAGTTGGCATTGGGTAGAACAGGCAAATCAAGTGCTGAAAACGGAAGAATACATTGCTGTTAAATCCTATAACGGAAGTGTCAATTTTCCTGTTACCAACATCAGCCTCAGCCCGCCAGTAGCCAATTCATTTTTATTAACCCAAAAACAGACCTCTTTTCCTTATGACTGTGCCAAACATTGGAACAAAAACATGGGTAAACAGGGCATAGACCTGCCAATTTGCAAAGGGATTAAGCCTGAATTAGTTTATTTTTACAAGGAAGGTCTGTATTTTAACTACACCATAGAGCAGGCTTACTTGTTTACTCAAAGCAAGTATATTTTGCTTTTTACTAAATCTCAACACACTTGCAATGGAGAAAGCACTATGCACGGTTTTATGTTATTGAAATTTACAATAGACAATTAGAAATTAAACATTCAAAATTATTTTGTCATCAGTTGCCAAAAACCTTCTTGTGGTATATCCGCCTCCAGCTCTATCAATTCTTTTGCTATGGGGTGCATAAAACGAATGTATCGAGAGTGGAGGTAAATCCGAGCATCAGGAGCAGGTGTAGGGAAACCATATTTAACATCACCCTTGATAATGCAACCCATCGAGGCTAACTGTACCCGAATTTGGTGAGGTCTGCCTGTTAGTGGTTTCACTTCCAAAAGATAATGACCTTCTCTGGCGGTTAGCAGACTGTAACTCAACAAGGCTTCTTGGCTATTGGCTACCAATTTTGAATAGGCTTTTACCTTGTTTTTGGTGCTGTCTTTTACCAACCAATGTCGCAAATTTCCTTCAGGCTGTGGGGGGCTTTGCTTAACTACTGCCCAATAGGTTTTTTCTACTTGCCGACTCTGAAAAATTGTATTCATTCTTTCTAAGGCTTTGGAAGTTTTGGCAAGTACCACCAAACCACTCACTGGTCTGTCTAACCGATGCACCACGCCACAAAACACATTACCTTGCTTGTTGTACTTCTCTTTTAAATACAACTTGGCGTGTTCTGCCAAAGGCATATCTCCTGTTTCATCGCCTTGCACCAACAAACCACTTGGCTTATTGACTATGAGTAGATGATTGTCCTCAAAAATAACGGAAACATTCATGGTTAAATATAGAAAATTTTGGTTGATTTATATAAAAGTAACTTTACGAACAAATGTAAGATTTTATTTTATTTTTTAATCTATTAGCCAATAGGTTTTAGATAATTTCAAAATGTACATCTAAAAGATTTTCGATTATTCAACTAAAAGTAAAAGAGCTTAGAGCAACCCTGAGTTTTGGTCTTGAGAAACCAAAACTACTCTGAGAGTCCTCAACTGCTCTGCCAAGTGGATTGGATTGGACAGAAACAGTGGCAAGTTTCAAAAATTATAACAAACTTTAACTTTTTAAGATTTTTTTTAACAATTTTTTATTGTTTTCTTTAAACAATTTTAGCTGCAAAATACTTTTAGGTAAAATTATTTGAAATACTTTTAACTTTAAAAAAACATGAACACACATTTTTCGTTTACCAAATACGCCAAAAGTTTAACTGCGGTGCTATTAGGAGGCTTGTTGAGTTTGGGGACAACCGACAGTTTTGCCCAGAAAACGCCAACGCCACCCACCACGCCGCCAACAGGCGACAAACCCGCAGCCAAGCCAACAGGCAAAATAAAACCTTATAGCGAAATTATCACTTCGGCTGCCGAAACCAAAAAAGGTATGTTTTGGCTACACAAAGTCGATGACAAATACTATTTTGAAATTCCCGATAGTTTGATAGAAAGAGATATGTTACTGGTCAGCAAAATTTCGGGGGCAGTAGAAAATCTTACCTTCGGTGGGGCAGGAACAGAGGCAAAACCTCAACAGATGATACGCTGGGGCAGACAAGGCAACCAAATTTTGTTGAAATACATCTCCACCCAAAATATTGCTTCCGAAGAATTGCCAATTTACAAATCGGTAAAAGCTAACAATTTTTCGCCTGTGGTGTGGGCTTTTGACGTGGTGGCAATCAACAAAGACACCACCGCCAGAGTTATTGAAATCAATCCTTTGTTTACTAACGACATTCCCCTCTTGGCAGCCATCGGCGATGGACAACGCAAAGCCTTTCAGGTTACAAGGTTAGACAATGCCCGCAGCTATGTGGTGCAGGGCAAAAGTTTTCCACAAAATTTGGTGGTGAAGCACGTCTTGACATACGCAGCCAACAATCCGCCAAGCAACCAAGTATCGGGAACTTTGTCGGTAGAAATGACACAATCCATTATTTTGTTGCCCAAAGTGCCTGCTATGCCTCGTTTGGCAGACAAAAGGGCGGGGTTTTTCTCTGTTGAGTTTACAGATTATGGCTCTCCTGCTTATCAGGCAGACGAAGTGGAATACATTACGCGTTGGCGTTTAGAACCCAAAGACAAGGCTGCTTATTTGCGTGGCGAATTGGTAGAACCCATTAAGCCTATTGTGTATTACATAGACCCTGCTACGCCTGTTGAGTTTCGCCCTTACCTCAAACAAGGGATTGAGGATTGGCAGAAAGCCTTTGAAAAAGCTGGTTTCAAAAATGCAATCATAGCAAAAGATGCCCCTACACCCCAAGAAGACCCCGATTTTGACCCCGATGACAGCCGTTATTCTTGTATTCGGTACATCACAACCAAAATCCAAAATGCAGTAGGTCCTCACGTACACGACCCACGAAGTGGCGAAATCATTGAAAGTGATATTTTGTGGTATCACAATATTATGCAGTTACTCAGAGATTGGATGGTGGTGCAGGCATCGCAAATTGTGCCAGAATTGCAAACAGGCTACCTAAGCAAAGACATGATGGGTTTGGGCTTGCGTTTTGTGATGGCACACGAAGTTGGGCATACGTTGGGCTACCCACACAACATGGGTTCAAGCTATGCTCACCCTGTTGATTCGCTACGTTCTACTACTTTTACCGACAAATATGGCGTTGCACCGTCTATTATGGACTATGCAAGGTTTAATTATGTGGCACAACCAAAGGACAAAATCAACCGTTGGTATCCTTCTATTGGGGTTTATGACAATTACATTACCGAATGGGGCTACCGTTGGTATCCAAATATCAAAAAACCAGAAGACGAATTGCCTCAACTCAATGCCTTGATAATGAAAAATTGGGGCAACCCTATGTATTGGTATGGTCGCCAAACTTTCAATGAAATTGACCCTCGTTCACTTACCGAATGTGTAGGAGATGATGCAATGAAAGCCAGTGCTTATGGTATTGAAAACCTGAAACGAATAGTGCCAAATTTGGTGAAATGGACAGCCAAAGAAAACGAAGACTACAAAGAGTTAATGGAATTGTATGATGCAACCATTTGGCAGTGGCGGAGATACAGTGGTCACGTATTGAAAAACGTGGGCGGGGTCTATGAAACTCCCAAACTATCTACCCAAGAGGGCGTAGTTTTCCAACCTGTAGAGAAAGACAAACAGCAACGTGCTATCAAGTTCCTCACCGAACAGTTTTTGACTACGCCAACATGGGCTATCAACGAGGAGGTTTCTCGCCGCATAGAACACGCAGGCGTAGTAAACCGAGTGAGAGCAGCCCAAGTGAGTGTGGTCAATGAATTGTTGGAGTTTAGCAGATTGGCAAGGTTGATAGAGTGCGAGGCAAGGTATGGCAAAGCAAGCAGCTACACGATGGGCAACCTCTTTACAGACCTTCGCAAAGGAATTTGGACAGAACTTGCTACCGCAAAGCCAATAGACACTTATCGCCGCAACTTGCAACGTGCTTATTTGGAAAGAATGGAGTTTTTGATGACTCAAGAGCAAACGCCACTACCACCTGCATTTGAGGAGTGGAAAGATTTCTTTGGTTTCACGAGCATAGATGCTTCGCAGTCCGACATTCGTGCCTACGCAAGAGGGGAATTAGTTACGCTGCAAGGCGAAGTGAAAGCTGCCCTTGTCCGTTATGCAGGCAACCAAGATATGAAATATCACTTGCAAGATGTGCTGCAAAGGATAGACGGAATTTTAAATCCGAAAAAGTAAAAGTAGAAGCTGTCTAAAAGTCAAAAAAATGAGAAAATAATAAGTATAAATAATTAATTATCAATAAGTTATATTTTTAAAAATTCTAAATTTTTGACTTTTTGGACAGCCTCTTTGGACTTGAAAATATTACTGTACATTTTTAAAATGCAATGCCAAAATGCTGTACATTATCCTTAGCGTTGGGGTTGCAACCCTAACGCTAAGGATAGTCTTAACCTTTTTTGTTTTTTCAAATTTCATTTCAAACTTGATTCCAAGAAAAATTACGCAATGAAAAACAATAAAAACTACACACACACAAAATAAACCACCTTACTTTATGCTACTCTTTGACGATTTTAAAAGTTGGAAAAAACATTGCGAAACTACGCAAGAGCCTCTTTTTCAGCCTGTTATGACCTATGAAATTCAGCAAAAAGGCAGAACAGAAACCGAAATTTGGGACGGTATGCTGCGTGCCTATACTGTGATGCGTGAAGCCGTGCAGACAGGGCTAACCGAAGACATGACCTCGAGGTCGGGCATGGTAAACAACGGAGGAAAAAAAGTTTTCAATTCGCCTGTTACCATTCTCTCACCCGAATTTAAAAAGTTGATTTCACGTGCCTTAGCAGCCAAAGAAGTCAATTCTTGTATGGGTCGCATCGTGGCAGCACCTACGGCGGGGGCTTCGGGAATTTTGCCAGGGGTTTTGGTTACCTTGCAAGAACTCCACGACCTGCCCGATAGAAAAATATTAGAAGGGCTGTTGGTTTCAGCAGGCATTGCCCTGATAGTAGAGAGAAATGCGTCTTTGGCAGGTGCAGTCGGCGGTTGCCAAGCCGAAACAGGCAGTGCAGCAGCTATGGGTTCGGGGGCAGTAGTCTATTGTTTGGGAGGCAACATAGACCAAGTTTTTTCGGCAGTTGCCATTACGCTGCAATGTATGTTGGGTTTGGTCTGCGACCCTGTGGCGGGGCTGGTCGAAGTGCCTTGCATAGTTCGCAACGCAAGTGCAGCAGCCATTGCTTATTCTTCTGCCCAAATAGCCTTAGCAGGCGTGCCTACGGTCATACCCGTAGATGAGTGTGTGATGGCAATGGGCGAAATAGGCGAAAGTATGGAAACCAGATATAAAGAAACAGCTATGGGCGGATTGGCTGCAACCCCAACAGGACAACAAATTGCCAAAAGGGTGCTGATTCAGGATATAGAAGTATTGCCCGATGAGATGAGTTAAGCAACTTTCGAAATTGAATTTTCAAAATTACATTGTCAAGGTTTTGCGACCGTTGACAATGTAATTCTGAAACAAGTCTTTTTTTATTGTTCCCGCATCACCTGCACCCAACCTTTTATAATTTGTTGGCGGTCTGTTTTTCGCAAAGTTTTGAAGGTAACCTTTGCCTCATAATGATAAACTCCTGCTGTTACAGGTGTACCCGATTGGTGGACTCCTGCCCAGTTAATCAAAATGTCGTTGCTACTTTTGTAAACCTCTTCGCCCCAACGGTTATAGACCACAAACTCTACTTTTTCCACAAAACGGTAGCAAATCGGCTGAAAAGTGTCGTTTCGGTTGTCATTATTTGGCGTAATCACGTTGGGCAAACTATAAAATGGGCAGTTGTCGTTTTCTACTATGTTGCTCCGCAAACTTTCGTTGCCTGCGGTGTCTAAGGCTGTAATGGCGTACCGACCTGCAAAAGAAGTCAAATCTCTGTGAAAATAAGTAACAGTATCACTTTTTGAAGTAATCGTTGCCAACAGTTGCAAAGAGTCTTCGGCTGTGGGCGAAAAGTAAATTTTGTAGCCGTTGATAAATCTGTCGCAGTTGCCTGTGAGGTTTGCCCGCCAAAACAATCTGTTGCTGACTGTGGCGTTGTTGCATAGATTTTTTACGCTGTTGTCCTCGCAATTTAGCGGATTGAGTACAATAGCAGGGGAACATGGCGGTATGCTATCACGCAAAGTGGCACACACCCGTTGAGAATTATTGAGCAAGGGTGCTGCAATTTGCGGATTGTTGTAAGTTCCTCTTGTCATCACATAGTAGCAGTAGTTGCGTCCTCGTTGCAAAGGTGTGTTCTGAAACCTGCCTGCGTCTGTGTATCTGAAACTGCCATTGCTCACGTCCACGCTGTCTATAAGGTCGAAGGTATTGGGTGTTGCCAACCTTTCTCGATAAATATAATGACGGCGAAACTGGGTAGATTGGTTGTTCCAAGGCACCTGAAACAGCCAAGAAAGCCCCACGTTGCTGGCTGTGCCTGTGGCTGCTAACCGAACAGAAGATGCCACCGCAGAACTGTCTATCAACCGACCTGCGGAGAAAAACAACACCCGATAATTGTATATTTTTTCCTCTGTGTTCAGGTTGCTGTCCGTAAAAGTGGTGTCATTTTCATTGAAAGTAGTACCAAAACGAAGGTATGCCGTATTGCCCGACAAACCTTCTGCCCTCGCCAAACGGTAAGTGTGTGGTTTTGGGAAGTCTATTAAGTTGATATTCAATGGTTTAATCCAACGAACAAAAATTTGCCCCGTAGTTCGATTAGTTTGCAACACACTCACATTGGTAACAAAAGGTGCATTGATAGAAATAGTTGCACACACTTCATTAGACGTAATGCTTTCCCCACCTTTGGGCAGCGGAAAAGCAGCCACCACTCGGTAGCAATAGGTTACGCCGCGTTGGAGGTTGGTGTCTGTAAAAGAAGTAGTACCAATGGGAACTTCGCCTACTTTTGTGTAACCTGGAGGGGCACCCGTTTGGCAATTATCAGGCGTAAAACTTTGCGACCCTATTCGCCTCCATACGGTCATGGTGCTGGCGTTGGGGCAAATATAGTTTGCCCATTGCAAAGTAATGGTTCTGTTTGTGCCATTGGCAACGGCTGTTTGCAAAGTCGGCGGCGGTGCTACCACTCGAATAGACCAACTTTGAATATCGGACAACCTGTCTTGTGAATTTCGCGGTACGTCTTCTGCCTTAAAAATGACTGTGTAAATTTGGCTGCTCACGTCATTACAAGTGGTCTGCCAACGAAAATTTCCTCTGGCTGTGCCTAATGGCGGTTGGCTGCGAATGGTATCGAAAGTTGCTCGGTTGCTGGGAGTTGCCAAACGAAACAAAGCCCCCGCAGCTGTCAAAATAACGGCGTGCCTATCGGGGTCGGTAGCTGAAATGACGCTGCGAATCAATGCCCCCGCCACCACGCAAGTATCTCTGGACAAGTTCAGGCGAGGTCTTTGGTTGCGGTTATCTCTCACAATGATTTGCATATCTCGATTGACTACACCAATCAAAATGCCGTTTCTCCACTCTTTGACTACAAAAGCTACGTTGTATTGTCCTACTTGCAGCGGTGCGTCCCAGACCAAATCTCCTGTGCGTGGGTCTAAACGCAAGGTGGCAGGGGCTGTATTTGCTTCGTTAGAAGCACCAAAAAATCTATCGTCTAAGTTGCGGTAGCCGTCCACGTTTACATCTCTTGCTTTTTTGCAAACCACCAATTCATAAGACAAACTGTCGCCATCGGGGTCTATGGCACCAGGGTTATGCACATAGCGTTGGCGGGCTGCTGCAATTTCTATCGGGGGCAAGGTCAAAATTGGCGACCTGTTCAGACCCAAAAACGGAGAAATAAGGAAAGACGATTGAATGAAAAACCTTGTATTGACCGAATTGGCAATGTTCAAAATATCTGCATTGCGGTTTTCTATGCCCACGCCTACTTTGTATTCGTTAGGTCCTGCGTAGGTGTGCGTGGTAACGTAGGTGATGACTTCGGTGTTAGTTCCGCCTGGCAAAATGGATTGAGAGGTAATAGGCACTTCTGCGGAGTTGCCATCGCCAAAGTCCATTGTAATTCGCGGGTCTGCCACCACACCGCCCATATCTCTGTAAATGGTGAGGGTAAAACGGTAGGTTAGCCCATTGGTAGATATTCTTTCGGCAGTCAAATCTCCTGCCCGAATGTGTGTAGCAGCCACCTCTAAGCAACTCAACAGCCAACAAAGGCAGAAAAATATAGCTTTGCTATCAATAATTTTATTTTTTATGAAATGAGAAGACATCATCGTTGTGTTGTTTGGTTGCAAAGGTAATAGGTTATCTGAATTTATAAACGCAATTTGTGGTAAAACTGTTCTTTTCTGTGGCAAATAACAACCAACAAATATTTTTTTGTTCGTACAACCTTTTGGTGGTTGAGTTACTCTATATAATGTAGTGTGGACTTTAGTCCGCACATGACGCAATAAGGTAATTGTGCGGACTAAAGTCCGCACTACAGAAAAAACAAAAAATATGAAAACACATCACCTCCTTTGGCTTTTAGTCCTCTTGGCAACTATTTTGGTTGCTTATCACACGCATACGCATACCCGACTGCGGGAGGTGGATTTGGAAATGGTGCAGTTGCAAAATGAAGTAATTGGTAAGAGTTTGAAAAAAATAAAAAATGAAACTGACTACTTAGTATTACATGGCGAAGAATTGACTTATGAGCAAGGAAATTCACCAAAAGACGTGGTTAATCTTAACAAAGCCCGCAGAATAAAGGCATACGCAGATAGCCTAATTGGAGAGTACAGACCAATGACACTGGGAGAATCAAATTTAAAAGTGGGGTTATCAAATCAAAAATTGGCTTTTTGGAATACACAAGATACAATTTATAGTAATTTTATTGTAGCCCAAGATACTTCTTTGAGCCAATTTAAAGATAGGTTACTTTACGAAACCCTACAAGACGAGGCTTATTATGCACCATTCTTGTTACAACAAGAATTGGGTATCTTACATCATTTGCACGCCATTAACTACAAAAGCATAGATAGATTAATAGCTTGCATTGGAGGAGTAGTCATAAGATGTTATTTTGGTTCTCCTGTAATGAAAGTTCCAATTTACCAAACAATTACCAATGGAAATATTTATGAAGGTAGAATGTTTATGACAGATTATACTAAACGGTTTAACATTATTGAATTTAAATTGAATACAGATGAAAAAAAATGGACTTTGGAAACAAAAGGCAATTTAGCTCTAATTACTATTCCAACCACCAAACAGCACAAAGACAGTGTGGTAAAATCTCTAACAGGAAAAATAAAATATCTTAAACCTGATGGCACAGATACCACTTTTCAGGTGAAGGCGAATTATGTGGTAAGAAAAAGAAAGCAATAGATTACTTGTTTCTGAAAAATAATTAACTTTGTAAAAACCAATTCTGTTTATGTCCACTCAATTTGTTTATATCTACAAAAATATCATTACCATAGAACAAGGCAAACGCAGTGGTAAACCTTGTATCAGAGGTATGCGAATAGCCGTAGCCGATATTTTAGAATGGTTGGCAACAGGTATGACCGTAGAGCAAATTATAGCAGACTTTCCCGAACTTACGCCAACCGATATTTTCACAGCTTTGCAGTTTGCCTCCGCACAGGTAATGCCCCAACTGACGTAATTGCTGATATTTTGATAGCTAATAAAACAACTATCCAAGAATTTTTGGATAACTCGTCTGAATTTTATCTCACTATTTTTAAGAAATAATTTTTTGTTCGTACAACCTTTTGGTGGTTGAGTTACTCTTTATGGAAAAGAGTGAAAACCCTAACTTTGGCACTTTACGTTGTGTATGCTGTATTTTTGAAATTAAAATCCCAAAACCACTTTCCGATGTGTATATTAAACCACAGATTCAATAATCGGCAGTTATTTGCAAAGAAGTTTTGGGCAAAAATTTACAAAGTTTAGTCCTGTTTGGCTCGCAAGCACAAGGTAATGCAAAACCCGACTCCGATGATGATTTGCTGGTGGTGCTAAAAAATGTGCATTCTTATAGCTTAAGACGCAAAATTTTAGCTATCTGTTACCAACTTTGTGCCTTAGAAAAACTTTGTGAGCAGTATGCAGTGGGGAAAGATTATTTTTTGGGTTTGAGTAGGTTGGCTACATAAAATAGTAAATCATTTGCTGTTTGTATTTTTTAGAGATAATTGATAGTATTGCAAACATAAGCACATAACATATATGTATAACGATAACCGAATTTTGTTTATTCAATCTTATTTGGAAAGAATAGTTAAGCAATTAGATTTGGTTGAATTGCTGAAAAGTAAACAAAATATTTCACAAGAAAAAGCAGAGGAAAAAGCATTAAACACAGCTTTTGAAATCTTTGCTATGTCGGTTATTTTAGATAAAAGCATAGATGAAGTCTATATGACAGCAGCTATTATTGACGATAGTGACGGAGGTTTAGACGGTATTTATTTTAGTGAAGATAATGGTAAGCCCAAAATGCAAGTTTTTCAATGTAAAAATTCTAAAAAATTTGGACAGGCTAACCTAAGTCAAAATGAATTAGAAAAATTTAAAAATGATTTTGATAGTATTTTCGTTAAAGGAACGAAAAAAAATGCAACAGGTTTAAAACATAAAATCAAAGAATATGATAGCATTACAGCCACTAAAATAATTCCATCTTGCTTATATTTTGTGTTTAATGGAAATAAAAACAGCCAAGAAAACTCACGTTTATTCCAAGAATTTCACAAACCTAATGAGTTTGAAATTTGGGATATTCACGATTTATTTAATCGTATTTATGATTTTATAAAATTAGAATACAAACGCAAAAAGGTAGAATTTGCTTTTAAACCAGCCCCCTCCAACATTACTGCCAAATCTGATACGCAGGCTTTAATTAGCTTTGCTATTTTGAATGTAAAAGCCCTATTGTTTCGGTTGAAAGCCTTAGAATTGTGCGAATTATTTGAGTTGGAAAAAGCAACCAATGGAAGTATTGAAAAGATTTTTGCCGAAAATATTAGGGGTTTTCTTGGCAAAGACAACAGCACCAACGAAAAAATAGCACAAACCTTAGCCTCCGAAACGCAAGCTCTGTATTTGCAATTTCTAAGCAATGATTTAACTATTATCTGCTCAAAATTTACTGTGCCACAAGCCACACAATTAGGAAAATACGTCATTCCTTGCGAAAATCCTGTGATTGTCAATGGTTTACAAACTTCTTATTTGGTTTATCAACAATATTTGAAAGACAAAGAAAGTTTGGAAGATGTTTATTTGACTGTAAAACTCTATGAAACCCAAGACCAAGAACTCATAGATTTGATAACAGATGCCACCAATACGCAAAGTGCTATTTGGTTTAAAGACAAATTGAGCAACAAAAAATTTAATGTTTATACCAAAGAATTTTTTGCAAACAAAGGCATTGGCTACTTGACAAAACAGGGTGAAACTTTTACGAATACAGATTTTCAACACCAAATTAGTAGTGAATATTTGTTGGTAAATTGGTACAGAACATTTTTAGAATGTCCAAATATGTCAAGTGAGGATATTTTAAAGGATATTTTCAATGCCACCAACAACTCAAAGCACAGTTTACATAAGCTATTTAATGGAGATGTAAATTCTCCAATTTATAGTCAATTATATTTATTGTATTTTATACAATTAGGAAAATCAAAAACATATTATACACAGATGTATGGGTTGGCGCATATAGACATATTTGTTAATATTTGGTTATATAAATTGTTAGTTAGAGAAGCTAAGATTACCAAAGCAATTATAGAACAAAAACAAGAAATAATAAAAAAATGGTTTGCAGACAATTTAATAAAATACCCTACAAGTAATATTCAACAAATCAAGTTAGTAAAAAATATAAACAAAACCTTCGGACTTGATGTACCTGAAACTTTTTTGACCCGTGATTATAGTTCAACACATAAAGCCTTGCAAGCAATCATAGACAAAGTTAGTAACTTATATATAGATGTGAGTGCATTGAAAATTGAATAATTTTTTTACCAATAATTGCTGTTTTTATTGATAAAAATTGTAGATTTGTAACCTAAATTGCTATTAAAATGGAAACCACACAAGAAACCAACGCAACCGAAACTACGTATTTGCAAGTTACTTTGTCTATCAAACTACCAACCGAAGACGAAACTTTTGTTGCTGCCTTAGAAAAACTTTGTGAGCAGTATGCGGTGGGGAAGGATTATTTTTTTGGGTTTGAGTAGGTTGGCTACATAAAATAGTAAATCATTTACTGTTTGTATTTTTGATAGATAATTGATAGTATTGCAACCTAAGTATATATAGATATAAAAAACAAAACCAATGAAATTGATTAAAGAAATAAAAATTACAAATTTTAGTATCAATAATATTACCAAAAATATTGTTTGGGAACTTGATGCTGACGTAAACATATTGGAAGGTATTAACGGCAGTGGCAAATCTACCTTGCTTGATTTGGTATATGAAACTCTTAGACACAAGAATAAAGTAGAAGAAATAGAGTACAAGAAATTTGCTCGTGTTTCAAAAATGGAATTAGTTTTTTTTGACGATACAACCATTACCATAGACGAAAAACAATTAGTGGCAACTAATCCTAACCTTAGAGAAGAACCAAATTTACAACAGATAAACATTGAATTGGTAAGAAGTTTTGAAACAGAAAATAGCAAAAATATTTATTCTATTAATGCCAAAATAGAAATGATGAAACAATATTTTGTTACCCAAAAATCAAGTATTGCTTCAAAAACTAATGAAATTCTTAAAAACACAAAACTTAGCACAGCAGAAATTGCAGAAAAACTACAAAATATTTATGCTAAAATAAATCTTTTTAGTGCAAAAATAAAGGAATTATTTAAAGAAACAGCCAAAGATTTTGATAACGACAGGTTTGTTTTTCTTATCAATTATCAAACAGATAAAGAGATAAGCTATGAATTACTATCATCTGGCGAAAAGCAATTATTTTTGATTTTGCTCACAGTTTTATTGCAAGACAACAAACCTACTATTTTGCTCCTTGACGAACCCGAAATTTCTCTGCACATTACTTGGCAACGTAAATTGATACGTACCATTCGGGAACTCAACCCAAATTGTCAGATTATTATGGCTACTCATTCTACTTCTATGTTTATTGAAGGTTGGGCAAACAAATTTGTCAGAATGAATGAAATTATGACAGACGAGCCTATTGCACCTCAACCTGCACATACATACACACAAGAACAAGATACGGCACATTTTTGGGAAATTTATGCTTATAAAGTAGCAAATAATAACCCCAAAAAAGACGGAATAGGTAGATTATTTGTTTTCAATCAAGCATTGAACCAAACTTTTCACTCCATTGACTATGCTTTATTTACGAAGTTATTAGGTGAGTTTCAGCAAAAAGAACAACAATTTAGCCAAGCCAACCAGCCTGATGTGGTAACTTTTACTACCTTTATTTCAAAAGCTACGTCTTTTGATGATGCAAAGAAAATGTATGAGGAAATCACAAAATATAACCAAGAACCCAATATTTTGACTTTTAATATTTGGTTGAAAAAAATAGAAAATATAGAAGAAGGTAAATTTGTATTGGATAAAATGCAAGAGAAAAAAGTCTATCCCGATATTATCACTTTTAGCACTTTGCTCGGCAAAGCAAAAAGCGGAGCAGAAGCCCAAGAAGTAGAAAAATTGCGTCTGTATTATAGTATAGATGCCAACGATTTGTATTTGAATAAACTAAAATTCAAAAAATAATGGCAAGGGAAAGAAGCAAATTCAGCAAAGAACAAATAGAGGGACTTCTTGCCTCAGTGATTTTCCAAGATGTTTATAATGGAGTGGTGGCAATTCATGAAGATTATAAAGACGACCAAAAATTTTGGGGTGAAGTTTTTTTTACATTTTTTGCAAACAAAGATTTAAACAGAAAATACATACCTTTTTATCCTTTGGCAACAAATTATGTTAGCAATACGACTGAAAACAGCAATCATGAGGATTGTGACACAGGTAGTGATTTTGTTAAGGATAACTTTTTGAGTTTTGCAGGTTTAACTTATCAGGAATCTACAAAGTATAGAAGTGTAAACTTACGTTTAATTATCTGTGTTGATGCAGATAGTAAGTATTTGTATCAGCCAAAAGTTTGGTATCTCAACCAACCTTATATTTTTCACACCCACGCATATAGCATAGAAAATTATAACAGTATTGGTAAATTTTTAAATAAAGAATTTGCAAAATATTCTTTGGGTGCTATACATACAATAGATTTTGAGCAACTTTTTAAAGATTTTTCTACTGCTCTTTCCTCTCTCTTTTGCTATTGGTTATATGCTTTTGAGAATGATTACAAAGATTTACAACCATTGGTGGGGAAAAAAGTACAGAAAGAAGTAATGGAAATGGAATTATTTTGCAAAAATATGCAAAATGATAACAAAAATTTACAAACAGATTTAGTAAATTTTCAAGAAAATATAATTGCTGAAATTACTAAACGTGCAAAAGATGTTATTGTAAATATAGAGATAACACAAGGGTTTGGGCAACTGCTTGATGAAACTGAAAAGCAAAAAAAGATAGCACAACTCAAATCATCGCATAATATTGACGAAAATGATTTATTTTTATACTTCAAAGGTCATTGGGTTTTTGAAGAATTTTTATTGCCTATTGTAAACTATCAATTTTGGTATTTGAAAGAAAAAGCCTTGCAAAATGCCAAAACAAAAACAGATAAAGAACAAGAGATAGCTAAAAAGCAAATCAATAACCAATTCGGTGAAACTGTCTTAGAAACTACAACCAAAATAAAAACCATTGTAGAACAAATTTACAAAGATAGTATTCATTCTAAAATTAGTCCAATTGACAAAATTTATCAAGATTTAGAAAGCACAAGTTGGTAATCTATAAAACCAACAATAACCCATAACCACAAAAACCAATGGACACCACCATTCAACACAAAGTAAACACGTGGCTCACAGGCAATTATGACCAAGCCACCAAAGAGGCAATCAAGCAGCTTGCCGAAAAAGACCTTACCGATGCCTTCTACAAAGATTTGGAGTTTGGCACAGGCGGACTGCGAGGCATCATGGGCGTAGGCACAAACCGCATGAACCGATATACGATTGGGGCAGCTACGCAAGGCTTGGCAAACTACCTCAAAAAAAACTTCCCCAGCGAAACTATCAAAGTGGCAGTAGCCCACGACAGCCGAAACAACAGCCCCGAATTTGCGAGAATTGTGGCTGATGTGTTTTCGGCAAACGGAATTTTCGTCTATTTTTTCAAAGAATTGCGACCAACCCCCGAATTGTCTTTTGCCATTCGCCATTTGGGTTGCAAAAGTGGCGTGGTTCTCACCGCCTCCCACAACCCAAAGGAATACAACGGCTACAAAGCTTATTGGACAGACGGCGCACAGGTTACACCCCCGCATGACGAGAACATCATAGCCGAAGTCAATGCTATTCAGTCTGTTGAGGCTATCAATTTCAACCGTTTGGAAGGCAATGTGGCTTACATTGGCGAGGAAATTGACAACCTCTACTTAGACCAAATTTGTGAACTGTCGGTTTCACGCGAGGCTATTCGTAAACAGGCAGGTATCAAAATTGTCTATTCCTCTATTCATGGCACAGGCATTACCTTAGTGCCGAAGTTGCTCAAAAAAATGGGCTTTACCAATGTTTTTGTCGTGGAGGAACAAGCCACTCCCGATGGCAACTTCCCGACAGTGGTTTATCCAAATCCCGAAGAAAAAGAGGCAATGACCTTAGCACTCCGCAAGGCAAAGGAAATTGATGCAGATATTGTGATGGCAACAGACCCCGATGCCGACAGGGTAGGAATTGGCGTGAAGAACCACAAAGGCGAATGGGTGTTGCTGAATGGAAACCAAACAGGTGCCTTGCTCATTGGCTACATGATACAGGCGTGGAAAGAGGCGGGCAAAATTAATGGCAAGCAAAACGTGATTAAAACCATTGTTACAACGGAGTTGATAGACAAAATTGCAGCCGAAAATGGCGTAAAATGCTACAACACTTTGACAGGTTTCAAATATATTTCCTCTCTAATTCGCGAATTGGAGGGCAAAGAACAGTTTATTGCAGGAGGTGAAGAAAGCTATGGCTATATGATAGGCGATGCCGTTAGGGATAAAGATGCAGTGGCGTCTTGCGGACTGATTGCCGAAATGGTAGCCTACGCCAAAGACAAAGGCATGACTTTGTTTGAAATGTTGTTAGATACTTACCTTACGTATGGTTTTTATTTAGAACATTTGGTTTCTATCACCAAAAAAGGCAAAGACGGGGCAGAGGAAATCAAGGCAATGATGCGTAATTGGCGACAAAATCCACCTAAAACTATCAATGGTAGCCAAGTGGTGAGGTTGTTAGACTATGAATTATTAGTAGAAACAGACTTTGTGAAAGGCACAAAAACACCAATTTTGCAACCCAAATCTGATGTTTTGCAGTTCTACACAGCCGATGGCGTAAAAATTTCGGCAAGACCTTCGGGAACAGAACCCAAAATCAAGTTTTATTTCAGTGTAGCCACCAAATTGGCTACCAAAACAGATTTTGACAAAACCGAAACTGCCTTGCGTGCCAAAATAGATGCGGTGTGTAAGGATTTGGGGTTGTAGAATAAGAGAGAAGTCCACAACTCTAAGTACCAGTGTTACTAAAATCCTATACATTTGCAAGTAAAAACTTAAAAACAAATTTTTGTAGAAAAGTATTTTTGCATTACCTTTGCAGCAAAACCAATTTATCAGACACCTCAAAAGTGTCTGATAAATTGTGCTAAAAAAATATAAAATGAATTTGATAAGTCCATCGCAACCTACCACGCCCAACGTGTTAAAAGATATTCGCAAACTGACTGAAGGCGAAATTAAAGTTGCACTCGAAGGCAGTGGCGAAAAACCTTTTCGGGCAAAGCAGATTTACGAATGGTTGTGGCAAAAGTCGGCTCAAAGTTTCGATGAAATGACTAATTTGAGCAAAGATTTTCGGACTTGGCTCAAAGAAAATTTTTGGCTACGCCCCATCACCATAGCCACCGAACAACGGAGCAACGATGGCACTATTAAGGTTGCTTTTCGCCTCTACGACAACCATTTAGTTGAGGGTGTATTGATACCAACCGAAGACCGAATGACGGCTTGCATTTCCTCGCAAGTGGGCTGTTCTCTCACGTGCAAGTTTTGTGCGACAGGCTATATGGACAGAATCCGCAACTTAGATGCAGGCGAAATTTACGACCAAGTAGTTTTTATCAACCGCATAGCCCAAGCAAATTACCAACAACACCTTTCTAACATTGTCTATATGGGCATGGGTGAGCCTATGCTAAACTATGCCAACGTCTTACAATCGGTAGAACATCTCACTTCGGAGTCGGGGCTGAATATGTCACCCAAACGGATTACAGTTTCTACGGCTGGGGTGGCAAAAATGATAAAAAAATTGGGCGATGACAACGTGAAGTTTAATTTGGCTCTTTCTTTGCACGCTGCCAATGACGAAAAACGAAACCAAATTATGCCCATAAACGAAAGTAACAGTTTAGAGGCTTTGCGTGAGGCTTTGAAATATTATTTCCAAAAAACAAAAAATAAGGTTACTTACGAATATATTGTTTTTCATAAATTTAACGATACGCTAAAAGATGCCGAAGAATTGCACCAATTTACCAAACATTTGCCCGCCAAAGTCAATGTAATTGAGTACAATCCCATAGCCGAAGCCAATTTTATGAATACAGATGAGCAAACCTTAAACAAGTTTTGCAGTTATTTAGACAAAAAAGGTGTAAACGTACACCTCCGCCGCAGCAGAGGAAAAGACATAGACGCAGCTTGTGGGCAGTTGGCAATAAAGGATAGAAAGTGAACAGTGAGCAATGAACAGTAAATAGTTAATAATTTAGTTTTTTAGCTACCTACATTAATATTTTGTCATTCTGAGCGTAGCGAAGAATGACAAAATATACTTTTATTATTTAGCATTACTAAAAATTCACAATTCAAAACTAAAAATTTAAAACTAAAAATTACTTTTAACTTCAATGAAAAAACTTATCTTTTCTTTGGTCTTAGTAGCTGTAGCCTTTGTAGGTTATGCACAAAAAAATCCACTCAAACGTGCTGAAAAAGAACTCAGCAGTGGACAACTCGACTTGGCAAAAGCCAGCATAGAGGAAGCAATGACTCACGAAAAATCGAAAGACGAACAAAGTCTTTGGTTGGTCAGGGGCAATGTGTACCGCAGCCTTTTCAAAAAAGGCGATGAAACAGCCTTTGACGAAGCTGTAAAATGTTTGCAAAAATATACCAAGTTATTGAAACCCAACTCTTTTGAGAAATATGCTGCCGATACAACTATCGACAACTTTAATCGTGAAGTGCTAAATACAGGTGCAGCTGCCTACGAAGCAAAAGATTGGCAGAAGGCAATGAAAAACTTTGAAAGAGTAGAAACCATTACGCCTGGTGATACAACAGCTATGTTTTATTATTTGGTGGCTGCTTCTAACGAAGACCCCGCCAAGATAGACAAAGACAAATTCATTGCAAAAGGTACAGAATTGGTAGGTACAAAATTTTCGCAAGACGTGAAATGGGTGTATCAACTGATGATAAACTATCTACTCGAAAAAGACGCAACCGACGCCAACGGCAAAGCTATGGCTATACTCGACAAAGGAATTGCCCGTTATCCTTTATCTCAAGAGTTTATGGCTCAAAAAGTGGATTATTATATCAAAACAGGCAAACAACAAGAGGCTATCAATGGCTTGGAGGCTTTGGCTGCCAAAGGTGGTGCCAATGCAGAGTTGTATTATTTTAATTTGGGTATTTTGTACGAACAGTTAAAAAATAACGACAAAGCAGAAACTGCTTACAAAAAAGCCGTTGAAGTAAAACCAGATTATATCGATGTGTTGATTAATTTGAGTGCTTTTTATATAAACAAAGACGACAAAGTGAAAGCCTACAACGGCATGGACATGAAGGCTATCAACTCTGCCGAAGGCAAAAAATTGAAAGAGGAAATTGTTGCCTTGCACAATTTGGCTCTACCTCATTTGGAAAAAGCTGTAAACTTGATAGAAAAACAAGCAGATTATAAGCAAAATCGTGATTATGGGCAGTTGCTCAACTCTCTCAAAAATGCTTATAATTTGACAGGCAACAAAGCAAAAGAGCAAGAAGTAAAAGCAAAATTAGACGACTTGTATAAATAAAGTTGAATCTGCGAATTACAGATTTACCTCACAAGGGTTTAGAACCCTTGTGAGGATAGTTTTTTACACTTTTGTAAGAAGTATAATTTAAAACGGATAGCCAATACCAAAATACCAATCGACTAACTCCCCGAAAAATGGGCGTTGAAACAACGGCGTTTTGCGGTAATTTTCGGGCAAGCCCAGCGTAGCCAATGTTTTTTTATCAAATTCGCCGGGTTCTACCAATTTCATTGCTGCATCGAACCGCAAGATGAGGAAAGAAAAATCGAAACGCAACCCTAAGCCACCACCTACGGCTATTTGTTTGTGAAAGTCCTCGAAGGTAAATAAAGAATTAGGATTGGCTTCGTGGCTCAACATCCAGACGTTGCCCGCATCTATAAAAGCTGCCCCATGTACAAAACCAAACAATTTTTTGCGATATTCTATGCTCATTTCCAATAGCATTTCGCCAAATTCTATGTATTCGTTGTTCGGAAGTCCATCCTTTTTTACAACATCGGGGCGAAGATAACGACCAGCACCCAGCCGTTGTGGTCGCCAACCTCTTATGGAATTGCCACCACCTGCAAAAAAATATTTTTCGTAAGGCAAGACCCGTACCGAGTCGGTAGCCGTTGTGCCATAAGGCGTAGCCAAACCCAAATTGCAGCGAAATGCCCACGTGCCATCGTTTTTGGTGGGAATATAGTACCGAAAATCAGCTTGCATTTTCAGAAATCGGTAATAACTCAAATCTCCAAAAATCACTTTGTTGCTATTCAAAAAGTGTTTGCTCAATAGATTAAGCGTAGTGCCTCCCGACTCCAAGAAAAGCCGAAAATAGGAAGAATTACTTTTTTTGGTTTTTGTATAAGTATTGAACGTATAGGCAAAAGACATACTCGAAATAAAGGCACTTCGAAAACTAAAAATAAAGTTGTTGCCTAATTCTTGCTGCCTTCTCAAATCTTCCAAAAAACTTGTGGACATAAAAGGTGTACGGACAATGCTAATATCGGCAAGATTGAAAGTATAAAAATGGCGTTGTTGTTTGCTCACCCAATTATAACCAAATACGGTTTGGTAACGGAGTCGATTTACTTGTGGTCTGTTTTCGTACTGCAAACCCAATTCGAATTTTGTAACAGGATTGTATTTTTCTATTCGTTGGCGTGTGGATTTTGGCAAAGGAAAGACCACGCGAGGAAAAGCAAGACTACTATTGACGTTGAGCAACTGGCTTTGGTAGTTCGTGCCACCGACCAACCCTTGTGCTTCTAAGGAGGTTTGCACCCTGAAACTAAATATTTCGCAACCGCCAAAGGTATTCAGGTTACGGAAAGACAAAGACCCAAAGGGACCAGGCACAGGCTGGTTAAGATTAAATTCTGCACCGCCTTCTAAGGTAACACTGTATTTGGTGGCAGGACTGGCATAAATATTTGCACGCAGTTTTTGCTGCACCGTATCGTATTTTACATTCACAAACTTAAACATTTCGAGCAAAGTCAAGGCACGTTGGGTGTCTTCGGTGAGGGTTTGGCTATAAAACTGCGAGGGGCGAAGTCGCACACGCCGAGCCAAAATTTTGTTGCTATATGGGTGCGTATAAGATTTGAACAGTACGCCATCGAAAGTCAAAGTAGTACGTGCCACCTTATCCGAAGGCACATTGACATCAGAAGTAAAAATAACTTCACTAATTTCCCATTTCTTGTGGTTGGATTTTGTGATTGGATTTTCTATTATCAACTGCACATCTAATTGATAAGGTGGAGGATTCACCGTATCTACTTTGAAAAAAATAAATTGCTTGGCAAAGTCAAAATAACCTTCTTCTTTAAACAGTCGGGTAATTCGGTTTCTTTCGGTTTCCAAAAGGTTGGCATCATAGCGTTGTTTGCTTTGGAAAACACGCAACAAAGTATCTTTCAGCACCAATTTTTTGAGCAAAGTATCGGCTATTTGGTAGCTAATATTTCTTATGGTATGTGCCTGATTTTCAGTGATTTGATAGACTACTTTTGCTCTTTGTTGGTCTATTTTGTAAATGGGCAATACTTTTGCCTCGAAAAACCCTTTTTGTTGCAAAAAAAGTTGGAGTTGCGAGGCTGTTTTATACATCAAAACAGAGTCGAACAATACAGGTTTTTCGCCCACTGTCCGCATGAGCCAATTCCCTTCGGTGAGCCTTTTGCGAACTTTTGCAGTTTTTTTTTCCCTTTGGGCTATTAACTTTTGCTTTTTTGTGGGGTCTATGTCTTCATCTTGCAAAGCCTTATCATAAAAAGCTAACAAGGTAACTAATTTTTGGGAGTCGGCTTTGATTTTGATAGAATCATATTTTTGTTTACCCCAAAAATAGATAGGCACATAAGGGTTGATAGGCAATTTTAATAGTCTGCGGTTGGGTTTTTGGCGAAAAAAAGCAACCAATTCCTCCTCTTTTATTTGCTTGTTGCCCGCTATGGTCTGCGAAAATAGCAAGGCTTCGTGAGGTTTCAGGTTTTTGGTAGCCGAACACCCCACGCACAACATCAGGATAAAAAGTAAGATTTGTTTTTTTAAAAGACCATAATAGGTTGCCATAAATGCTGCACAAAAGATAACAGACTTCTTGCGAGAGTCTAATAACGAGGTTATTTGCAAGCAGGGAGTAAATAAAACAGACCAAATTTGTTGGGTTACTGTTGTAATTTTGCACAAACCTATCATTGATTTTTCATATTTCAAAAAGTTTGGTAATTTTGCTTTGCAAATACAAAAAAAAATAACAAGATTTACGGATTGTAAGGTTTAGCATAGTTATTGTCTTATTCAAAATGCAATAACCCCGCAAGGGCTTCAAGCCCTTGTGGGGTTGTAAAGTAAAAATTTAAAGAAACAACTTCATAAACGGACAACTCGCCATTGGGTTGCCCTGATTTTAAAGCATAAACAATTATGAGTGAACAGATACTCAAGGCACTTACCCAACTTTTTGCCATTATCTCCAAACAAGACGAAGGTGTTTCGGAGGCTGAACGTAATTTTGTTATTAACTTTTATCTTCAAGAGTTAGACAGGGTTACAATGAAAGAATATTTGGACTTATACGACAAATATTCTGAATATGGTGTGGAAGACCCAGAAGAAGAGAAAAAAGAGGAGAAAAAAGAAGAAACCACCGAAGAACCCGCAGCCGAAGGCGAAGGCAAAAAGCCCAAACGTACCAAAGTTGGCGACTCTATGAAGGTATTGAGTATTGCCAAAAAGCAAATCAACCCGACGTTGAGCCAAAAACAAAAGGTCATTGTGGTTTTCAAATTGTTGGAAATGTTGGCAGCAGACCGCAAATTCTCTAAGCAACGCCTCGAAATCATAGATACCATTGCCAACTTATTTAAGATTGAAAGACCTGAAAGAAAGCTAATCACAAGTTTTGTGGTCGAGGAAACCTCAACGGCTGCAACGCTTGACCACGAAGATATTTTAATTTTTGATGACGAGCCACCTGCCGAAGGGTCTAAGAAAAAATACATAGACTCTGGCGAATTGAATGGCGAAATCATTTTTATTCACGTAAAGAGTGTCGATTTGTACTTTATCCGCTATACAGGTACAGACGAAATTATTATGAATGGCAAGGTGGTAGCCCAAAATGCTATTGTCTTGTTTTCGCAAGGTAGCATTATCAAAACACCGAAAGGGGCACCGCTGTATTACAGTGATTTGGTAACTCGTTTCAGTACAGATATTCAACGTGCCAATATTTCGTTTAATGCCGAACAGATAGAATTTAAGTTTCCTAATGGGGCTTTGGGCTTGCGTGGTGTGAGCATATCGGAGAGCATGGGCAAGCTGATAGGTATTATGGGGGCTTCGGGTGCAGGCAAAACCACTTTACTCAACGTGTTGGCGGGTTTGGAAACTCCATCAGGCGGAAAAGTATTGATTAACGGCTACAACGTACACGACAAAGAACACAAGAAAAACATAGAGGGCGTCATTGGCTACATAGCCCAAGACGACTTATTGATAGAGGAATTGACGGTTTACCAAAACTTGTATTACAACGCCAAACTCTGTTTCAAAAACCTTTCGGAGAAAGAAATAGACCAAAAAGTGATTGCAGTGTTGGCAAGTTTGGGCTTAGACCGTATCAAAGACATAGTAGTTGGCAATGTGCTGAACAAAAAAATATCGGGTGGGCAACGCAAAAGGCTGAACATTGCCTTAGAATTGATACGTGAACCTGCTGTTTTGTTTGTCGATGAGCCTACTTCGGGCTTGTCGTCAAGGGACTCTGAAAACGTAATTGACTTACTCAAAGAGTTGTCTTTAAAAGGCAAATTGATTTTTGTGGTTATCCACCAACCTTCGTCAGATATTTACAAAATGTTTGATAAAATGGTAATTTTGGATACAGGTGGCTACCAAATTTTCTATGGCAACCCCGTAGAGGCTATTATGTATTTCAAAAAAGCTACCAAACAAGTTGGGGCAGACAAAGGGCAGTGCGAAACATGCGGTAACGTAAACCCTGAACAGTTATTCAACATAGTGGAGGCAAGAGTAGTGGACGAATACGGCGAGTTTACCAACAAACGCAAAATAACTCCTGTGGATTGGGGCGAAATGTTTAAGCAAAACTTTGTGCTTGACAAAAAGCCCGACATCAACGAAAAACCACCAAAGGCTTTGTTTATTCCTTCTAAGCCTGTGCAAACAATGATTTTCATTATTCGTGATTTCTTATCCAAAATAAGCAACACGCAATATATGTCTATCAACTTGTTGGAGGCACCGTTTTTGGCAGTTCTCATGGCAAGTGTCATTCGGTTTAAAGACGTGCTGGGTTTGGGCGAATATGTGTTTAGATACAACGACAACATTCCTGCTTATATCTTGATTTGTATTATCATTGCCTTGTTCATGGGCTTGTCGGTGAGTGCAGAGGAGATAATCAAGGATAGAAAAATATTGAAACGTGAGAGTTTTCTTAATCTTAGTCGCACAAGTTACCTGACCTCTAAGTTGGTTATTTTGTTTGGGCTTTCGGCTTTGCAAACCCTGTCTTTTGTAGTCATTGGCAATTTTATTTTGGGTATAGAAGGGCTGAATTTGACCTATTGGGCTGTTTTGTTCTCCATGTCTTGCTTTGCCAACGTGCTGGGGCTTAATATTTCATCTGCCTTCAATTCGGCAATTACAGTGTATATTCTCATTCCGTTGTTGCTCATTCCACAAATGATTTTGAGTGGCGGTATTTTTAGTTTCGACAAACTCAATAACTCTGTAATGACCAAAGGTTTAGTGCCGTTGGTGGGTGATGTGTGGGCAAGTCGTTGGGCTTACGAGGCAATGATAGTAGAGCAGTATCGCAGCAATCCTTATGGCAAAAACTTTTTCAAAATAGAAGAAGAACGCAGCATTGCTACTTACAAAACCTCATTCTGGGTGCCAAAAATGGAGGAATTAGTCAATAATGCAGTGGCTTACAAAGCAGAATTGAAAGGTGCTAAAAAAGACTCTATTCTCAAAGCCATGCGAGGCAGTTTGGGAGTGATTAAAAACGAGTTGGCACTGTATGGAGGTATCAACAAGGAACTCAAAGCTGAATTAAAAACCTTAAATGCAGAGAAGTTTCTCACTTCGGAGGCTTTCAACGAGGATTTTGCTAATCAGTTGAGAGAATTTTTGAACAAAATCAAAGATTTTTACAACGTAAAATATTTGGAGGCAAACGACAAACGTGATGCGTTGATTGAAAAAATAGAAAACCAAAAAGGCAAAAAAATAACCGTAGCTGCCTTAGAAGCAAAATACCAAAACGAAAGTTTGGAAGACGTAGTGAAAAACATGAACATTCCTGACCGAATTACGGTGGATTATGAAAAAAATCGTATCATTCAGTTGGTCGACCCTGTATTTACAAAACCTTATTTGACTTCGGGCAAATTAGACTATCGTACACACCTCTACGCTTCGCAAAAACACTTGTTCGGCAAACATTTCGATACGTACTGGTTTAATATCGGGGCTATTTGGTTCATGACTATTTTCTTGTACTTCTCTTTGTACTTCGAGTTGCTCAAAAAACTGATAGACCTTTTTGGCAAGTTGCCGTTTGGGAAGAAGGAGTAAAGGTTTTATAGCTTAGATTATCCTACAACAAAGTAGTTGTAGGATATTTTATTGTTCCCCTTTAACAAATAATGAAGCAAAATCGCAAATCATATCGCAACGAGAAATGGTTTGAATTTTCTGAAAAAGTTCAAAAAAGAGACGACTATACGTGCTTGAAATGTGGCAGAAAAAAGGGAGAAATCACATTGCAAACTCATCATAAACTTTATAAATATGGGTTTGAAGTATGGGAATACCCGTTAAGTGATTGTATTTCACTTTGTAAGAGTTGCCACGCACAAGAACATGGGATAGTTGAGCCGTCCGATGGCTGGACTTTAATTTCTGTAGATGATTTAGGAGGACTTGACGGAATTTGTGAAAAAAAAGGGTGTGGTAATGGAATAAGATATGAACATCTTATTTACCACCCTAATTGGGGGTATAAAACTGTTGGGAGTACTTGCGTTGAATATCTGACCAATGAAGACCAATATCTAAGTAAAGAGATAGTTAAAGTTTTTCAAAAAATAAGTGATTTTGTAAAAAACTCAGAATGGGAAAGTGGCTATACAAAGAAAGATAAAAAATATTACTTCACAACTCATCTCCACCACCAAATTAGAATTTATGGAGATAAAAACTTTTATTCATATCAAATTGTAGTTAAACAAAAAGATGAAAAATGGTTTAAATTTGGAGACTTCATAAAAGCTCATAATAAAACTTTTGAACAAGTGAAAGAACTTGGTTATATTGTTCTCAAAGGGACAATTACTGATAATGAAGACGAAAAAAATATTTTGAGAAATATATACAAAAAAATAAGGTAAAACAATTCATAAAATAATCGCAAAAAACAGAGTTATATATTTTTATTTAAAACTATTTTTAACAAAACACTCCCATGATTCTCTTACAACGCATTACAATTAATCCTGCCATTTGTTTTGGCAAACCAACAGTACGTAATCTTCGCTATCCTGTGGAAATGCTGTTAGATTTATTGTCGGCAGGTATGACAACTGATGAAATCATAGCTGACTATCCAGATTTGGAAGTGGCAGATATTCATGCTTGCTTACTATTTGCCTCACGATTGGTAAAAGTTAAAAATATTTACCAAGTTATAGCTGCCTAATGAAATTTATTGTAGATGCACAACTCCCTTTTTCCTTAGCTGCTTGGATATCCGAGCAGGGTTATGATGTTTTGCATACACTACAATTACCTGATAAAAATCTTACACCTGACCATGTAGTAATTGAGATTTCAGTTAGAGAACAAAGAGTTGTTATTTCAAAAGATAGTGATTTTTACGAATATTATGTTCTTAGAGGACAACCTCATAAGTTATTAATAATATCAACAGGTAATATTGTAAATAAGCAGCTAATTGCCTTATTTGAAAAAAATTTTGAACAGTTAGTTTTCCTATTTAGGCTACATTCAGTTATCGAAATGAATAATCATAGTATTCTTGTGCATTATTAGGGAGTTAAAATCTATTCATATCATACTTTTTAAATTGTGATGCGAACAAAAAAATTGCAAAAACTAACATTTCTCAAAAGAATGTATGTACTTAATAACTCTTTACATATTGAAAAAAAAATAACAAAATCGTTTTAATATTGCATTTTGCTCAATGATTAACCGAATTTCTATAAAAAATTTTAAATCAATTCAAAAGTTAGATTTGGCACTTTCGCCTATCAATTTATTGATTGGTGCAAATGGTGCGGGCAAAAGCAATTTTATTAGTTTTTTTAAGTTTTTGAGTAATTTATATGCTCAACAGTTGCAAAACTATGTGGCAGAACAAGCAGGTGCAGACAATATTTTATATTTTGGATTGAAAAAATCCGATAATTTGATTGGAAATATACAATTTGATAGTAAAAATATGTACTACTTCACTTTGAAACCGAATAGTGAGGGAAATTTATATTTTGAAAAAGAAGGTACAAATTTTAAGACAGATTATGATTTTTGGGACAATGTACCCATTGCAGACAGCAACAAAGAAAGCAAATTGATTGATTTTAAACATGGTCGTTATCACTATGTAAACTTTTATATGCAATCTTTTAAAATCTTTCACTTTCACGATACCAGCCCCACTGCCAAAATTAAACACAAGGGCAATATAGATGATAATAGTTTTTTGCGAGAAAATGGGCAAAATTTGGCAGCTTATTTATATTTTTTGCAAGAAAAACACTCCAAAGATTTCAAAAAAATAGAACTAGTTATAAAGGCTATTGCACCATTTTTTGATAGTTTTGTTTTGCAGCCCGACCGTATCAGAGAAGACCAAATTCGTTTGGAATGGAAAGAAAAAGACTCTGATATGTATCTCAATGCCACTCATTTATCTGATGGAACTTTGCGATTTATGGCATTGGCAACTTTACTTTTGCAACCTAATTTGCCTAAAGTGATTATTATCGACGAGCCAGAATTGGGCTTGCACCCCTTTGCTATCAATAAATTGGCTGGTTTAATCAAAAAAGCTTCTGCCCAAAGTCAAATTATTATAGCTACGCAGTCTGTAAATTTGATAGACAATTTTGAACCAGAAGACATTATTACAGTGGATAGAAAAGAAAAACAATCTGTTTTTCAACGACAAAGCAGCGAAACTTTGAAAGATTGGTTGCAAGAATATAGCATAGGTGATTTGTGGAACAAGAATGTAATTGGTGGCAGACCATGAAACATCTTTACATCATAGTTGAAGGCGAAACAGAATTAGAGTTTACAGGTATAGAAAAAATTTTAGAAAAGTGTCCACGCTTTAGGGCTTGGGTAGAAAAAATTATTGAAGTTGTCATAGTCTCCTAAATTAAGTAAACAAAAAAATGACCACCCAAAAAAGATATTTTTTTAATCACATAGAAAGTTGCAATATGTGTGGCTCTCCAACAGCCACCCATCAAGTGCTTGGCAAAAGGTTAAATGGTTCGCAGGGGAAAAATCCGAAAGAAAAAATTGGTATTGCTACCACAGTTGTCAAATGTACTGACTGTGGACTTATTTATTCTAATCCTCAACCTGTTCCGTTTGACATACAAGACCACTACGGAGTTCCCCCTGAAAGTTATTGGATAGAGAGTTATTTTACTACTAATGACAATTATTTCAAAGGCGAAATTGAAAGACTAAGGCAACTGCTCGACTTCAAGGAGGGCATGAAGTCCTTAGACATTGGGGCTGGTTTAGGAAAACAAATGATAGCCTTGTCTAAAATAGGTTTTGAAACCTATGGTTTCGAACCTTCTAAGCAGTTTTACGAAAGAGCCCTATCTAAAATGGGCATCAATCCCGATAGATTAAAATTAGGAATGATTGAAGAAATTGATTATCCTGAAAATCACTTTGACTTTATTTCGTTTGGTGCAGTTTTAGAACATTTATACGACCCTTCTTATTCCATATTGAAAGCTATGAAATGGCTAAAACCCAATGGAATCATTCATATTGAGGTTCCTTCTTCTGCTTGGCTGATTGGAAAAATTCTCAACTTGTTTTATAAACTAAAACAGACAGACTACGTTAGCAATTTAAGCCCTATGCATGAGCCTTTTCACCTTTACGAGTTTGGGGTCAAATCATTTCAAGAACATTCGAAAAAGTATGGTTACGAATTAGCATTGCACGAATATTATGTATGTCAAACTTTTATGCCAAAAATTGCAGACTCTATTTTAGTGCCTTATATGAAATGGACTAATACAGGTATGCAACTATGCGTATGGTTGAGAAAAAAATAAATCATGCCCACAAAATCAGTATAATTACAAAACTCATTGCCTCATGTCTTTAACCACCCTCATTATTTGTGTAACCGTTGGCATCAGCCTTTACGGTTTCTCCAACGCTGAATTTCAGCAAAAGTGTTTGATGAATCCTTATAGCATAGAAAGACGAAAAGAATATTATCGTTTTATCAGTTCAGGCTTTATTCACAATGGCTATGTGCATCTTATTTTCAATATGCTCACTTTCTACTTTTTTGCCCCTTTTGTGTGCGAATGGTATTTTGTTGGTAGTTTTGGGTTGGCAATGGGCTATGCTTATTTCTTGATTTTGTATTTGGGAGGCATTTTAGTTTCAGATATTCCCACTTTTTTGCGTTATAAAAACTACCCACATTACAATAGTTTGGGGGCTTCGGGAGGAGTTTCTTCGGTGGTCTTGTCGTCGGTTATCTACAATCCGTTGAATGAAATTTACATTTATGGCGTTTTGCCTGTGCCAGGGTTTATTTTGGGTGCAGTGTATATTATTTACTCTTACTACTATTCCAAAGGAAGTGATGACAATATCAACCACTCTGCCCACCTTTACGGGGCTTTGTACGGCGTGGTGTTTAGTATCCTTGTCAAACCTTCGGCACTGCCAGCTTTCTTTGAGCAAATAGCCAATTGGAAGTTGTTTAGTTAGTCTATGCAAACTATTCATTTTTCTACTCCTTTGTTTAAAGCCTTGCCCGACTCTACAGGCAGGTGGCTTGCCGTAGAACTTCGCAATACCCCAGCAAAAGAAGTCTATTTTGCTGTGATAGACTTGCAAACAGGTCAGCTGGCTTTGGAAGAAACAAGTATGGAGGAAACGTGGCGAATAGGTTTAGTGGGCATAGCAGACCATTTTTTGTTGCTACACACCCACGCTCAGACGCATATACCCGACCACAAGGGGATTTATGCAGTCAATATCAACAGCCAAGTAGTCGAATGGGAATTGCCTACTACGTATTTTGATTACTTTGCTGAATGGACACCGCCGCAAACTACAACAAAGCAAAAGGTAATTGTAGGTTATCAGTTGCAAGATTACCAAAAAATCTATCAACTGATTAATCTGCACACAGGGCAGCAACTTGTGATAGAAAATAGGCAATTTGACCTGCTCACACCTTTGCAAACTAACTTAACTGCGGGAGTTGCACACCAACCAAACAGTAACTATTGGCAAGATTTTGTAACTTTTTTGCACCCTTTTCTGCCTGCAAAAGTTGTTTTGCAAACAATAACTTATGCTGAAAACACAAATTGTTTTGCAATTTTTGCTTATTATCAAAAGGAAACTATTGCAACTCATCTCGACAAGCATTTTTTTATGTTTGATAGGGAAGGCAAGTTGTTAGTTGAGCAAAAAATGGAAAAAATCATAGCCAATCAGCTCATTGACAATGATTTTTTGTTAATAGACAATAAATTGCTTGTGCAGCAAGATTCGAGTAGTTTACTGATTTTTTCTATTTAAAAGACAAGGGCTTGCAAAGATTTTGTAATCTTATTCACATAGAGGCAACTAAGTAGTTGAACCTAATTATCCGACACCTTTGAGGTGTCGGATAATTCTGATAATCAGATACTTAGCACTTGAAATATTATCGATTATTTAAGTCTAACTACTTATACAAATGTTGGTAGTGCCATAAAATAATACTTAGAAGTAACATTTCTTTGAGAAATGTTATTTCCAATGGAGTTGCGGCATTATTGGTGTGGCACACTCAAATTTCATTTAAGGAAGGTTATTTGCTTTTTTTTTCTAAAATTAGTTGTAATATTGTTACCATAACAAAAACCAACTATATTTAAAACGCAAAAAATCGACAAAAGAAAATGAATAAAATTACTTTGCAACGCCTCCTTACACCTTTCTTATTCAAAATTAGTGTAGGGCTGGTTGTATTTTTCGGTTTGGGCTTACAAGCTGCTGCCCAACAAATCCAACGGGTACAATTTAAAGGAACAGGTGAAAAACCCGCCATTATCACCATCGAATGTTGGGACGATGACCTGATACACTTCCGTTTTGGCGATGAAAAAACTGCCAATAAAATGTTTATCAATACGACAATTATGGTGCAAAAGACTGATTATCAAGGAGCTACACAGTTTACGCAAAAAGGCAACACCATAGAAACCAAAGACCTCAGCATTGTTTTTAATCCGTACAGATTGACGATTACCATTTTTGACAAAGCACACAAAAACCTCAATTTAGTTAGTTTTACACCTTTCAATAGTGGCAAAGAATGGCAAGGATTGAAAGCCTACAAAAAAAATCATACGCACTTTTTTGGTTTAGGGCAACAGTTTGACTTTACCAAAACAGGTAGCACCGCCTTTGACTGGGATGGCAGAAAAAGAGAAGGGGGCAAACATGGCAACGAAATGCAATATGCCAATGGTGGGGCAACAGGCAATACGCAAATCCCGATTTTGTATGCTTTGCATAGTTCAAAATATGAAAATTATGCAATTTTGTTTGATAATGAGTACAAACATCGTTGGGATTTTTCGCATAAACACGAGTGGACAGTGGAGGCTGATGGTGGCGAATTGGATTTTTTCTTCTTTCAAGGACACGACCTCAAAGACCTCCGCAAAGATTTTATGGAACTCACAGGCAAACCTCCCATTCCACCCAAAAAAATGTTCGGTTTGTGGGTTTCTGAATTTGGCTACGACAACTGGGCAGAATTAGACGACAAACTCAAAACCCTACGCCAAAATAAATTTCCTGTAGATGGTTTTGTGCTTGACCTCCAATGGTTTGGAGGTATAAAGCCGAACAACTGCCAAATGGGAAAACTCGACTGGGACATCAAAAACTTCCCCGATGCGAAGAACAAAATAGCTGATTATGAGGCTTTTAATGGTGTGGGCATCATGAACATAGAGGAGGCTTATGTAGCCAAATCAAGACCCGAATTTGACGAAATGGCTATTCAAAAGCTGTTGGCGGTGTATGCTACCAATAGAAAAAATGCTTTTGTGTTGCCCAAAGTTTGGTGGGGTGCTGGCGGTATGTTTGACTACACCAATCCCAAAACCCAAAAATATGTGCATGACACCAAACGCAAAAAATTGATAGAAGACGGCATCATCGGGCATTGGTGCGACTTGGGAGAACCTGAAAACTACAACGACTCGGCAGCTTATTATGGTGGTTATCACAAAGATATTCACAATTTATTTGCTATCAACTGGGCAAAAGGAATTTTTGAAGGTTACAAAACCAACAACACTGCACAAAGACCTTTTATTTTAGGCAGGTCGGGGGCAGTAGGTATCCAACGCTATGGGGTTGCCTTGTGGTCGGGAGATATTTCATCGAGAATGAGTAGTTTGGCAGCCCAAACCGCAGGACAGGCAAACATGGCTTTTTCAGGAATAGACTATTACGGCTCTGATATTGGTGGTTTTCACCGTTTTATGGACACCACAGTCAAGGTAGATTTGAAAGATGCTTACACTCGTTGGTTTGCTTACGGTGCTTTGACCGAATTGCCTGTACGCCCACACACCTCTAACGTGGACAGCACCCGCAACAGCGAAACTGCACCCGACAGAGTAGGGGATATTGCCAGCAATTTGGCTAATTTGCGGTTGCGTTATGCCCTTACGCCTTACCTCTACTCGTGGGCTTACCAAGCCTACCAAAACGGCGACATGATTTTTGCCCCTTTGGTTTATCACTACCAAACCGACAAGCACGTAAACAATTTGGGCGACCACAAAATGATAGGCAATAGTCTATTGGTGGCAGCTTCGGTGGTGGAAAAAGAGCAAACCAAAGATGTGTATTTGCCACAAGGCACTTGGTATGATTACTACACCAACAAGCTAATCAAGGGCAAAGCCACTTTCCTAAAAAATGTTCCTTTATACAGGCAAGGACTTTTTCAGTTGCCCCTCTACGCCAAAGCTGGTGCTATTATTCCCCTGATGCACATAGACGAAAAAACTCTTAATATTTTTGGCAAAAGAAGTGATGGCACACCTCGCAATGAGTTGATTATCAAGGCTTTTTATGACAAGCAAGCCACTGAATTTTTGCTCTATGAAGATGATGGCAAAACAATGGCTTACCAAAACAATACTTTTCGTACTACCTTGCTCAAACAGCTACCTGCCGAAGACAACCACACCATTTTGGTAGCTGCTGCCGAAGGAAACTACCAAGCAGATGAAAATCGCAGTGTGTTAATAGAATTGGTAACAGAAAAAAATACCAAAGGCGTAACTGCCAACGGCATTGCCCTCAAAGCCTATAACAACCGAGCAGATTTAGCTGCCAATCCATCGGGTTTTGTGATGGAAAACAACGCCATTGTGATTAAAACCAAAGCAGCCTCCGTAAAACAAGAGGTAAAAGTGGTGGTAAGTTGGTAAAAAGTCGTTTGTGAGGACACAAACAACAGTCTCTAAAAGTGTTATAGCTTGCACCTTTGCAAGCTATAATAACAGTCTGTAAATTTTTTGCAGCCTACGGATTTGAGGGCAAAAAAAATGCGTTGGACATAGCCAATGCCCAACAACAAATAGCACACACCCGAAAAGCTATGCAAGAATTTTTTGTTTGCCTTGACAATGTAGAAACCATTTTAGAGGACTTAAAGCCTACGGAAGACAAAAAGCCTGAACAGGAGTAGCAAACCAAAAACCTATTACTTTGCCAACCATTCTGCAAACAACACCTCCGTTTCCTTTGCCTGCATTTCGTTGTAAATTTTTAGGGCTTGCTGCAAAAGGTCAGCGTTGTATTTTCTCCGATTGACAAATATAGATTTTGCGTCATTTCTTGCTCTTGCATTATTAATGTCATATCTGTTTGGTTGTTCCAAATTTAGATAAATTGTTGAAAAAATAGCTTTATTGAGTATCATATTTTTTGTTTTTACAAAGGTAAAGAAAATATATGAAATCTTTTAAAATAATTTGTAAAATATTTGCATTAAAGGAAATCATATATTACCTTTGTAATGTAATCAAAAGGGTTACAAAATAAACTTTAAAAATATGAAATATTTAAGTGTAGAGGATTTGCAAAAGGATTTGCAAATTGCCAAAAAGAGGGTAGCCAATATTAAGGCACTTCTTATCATTCCTTGTTCTGCTAACGCAAAAAGGCTTTTGCTAAAAGAATTGGAGGAAAAAGTAGAAAAAATTACAGAAATAGAAATTTTTTTAAAAATTAACAAAAATTAGTAAACTTGCAAGGTAGTGAAAACTACCTTGCTAAACTATACTTTTATGCGAACAGACTTAATAAATGAAACTCTTGAGATGGCAAAAAAGATGCTACAAGATGAAAATTGCGACTTTGACGAAAATGACTTAGCTACGATTGTATATCTCAATCAGGTTAAACTTTTGACAGAAGATGAATTTTTGGTGTTTGTAGAAAAATTATCTGCTTATAATAAAGGTATGGACGAACAAATTTACAGAAATTTGTTTCCGAAAGCCTTTAAGAAATTTTAATTTTTGTTTTTTTAGTTTATTTCCTTTTGATTACTAAAAAACACTTAATCACCCCCTTACTTTTAGTTTGGGGGTGTTTTTTATCTTCTCCACTCCAAATTAATTACATCTACCAAATTAGTTTTTAGGATTTTATAATGCACTGTGGCACGCAGGGTATCTATTGTTGGCGTTGCAAATTCTATTTTTAGCACTTCCACACGTGTTTCCCATGTTTTGATAGCCTCACGCAGCATGGTGTTGAGTACAGTCTGTGCGACGGTATCATTCGGATTGGCTAGTATTTTTTCTGTATTTGCCCCAAATTCGCCAAGAAAAAACCTCGTGCCTGTTTGCGTGGTGAGGATAATTTGCAAGCTCTGTTTGATTAGTTCATTGCCCTGCACCAACGCCATATCTCCTGTATCGGTTATTACGATAGGAAAGGCAACATCTGAGCCTATAAGATTTGTTGTCATTTTAGTAGTTGGTCTGTTTTTGTTTCGAGTGTGGTTAAGAATGCCATCGTATCAGGCGTAACGGGACCCGATGGGGCAGGACCCACTACAACTTTGAGATTTTTTAGGCAAGTCAATAAATCTTTGAGTAAAGATTTTAACGACAAGCCGCCGTATTTGATACCTATTCCATTGTCTAATAAAATTTCGGTGCTGCCTTGCTTGATAGTTAGCTTGTCCGATAGGTCGATGGCTACATTTCCTTTTGCTATTTTGATACCCTCGTTGTTGAGTTCTATTTTGCTGCCGTCTGTTTGGATTATCAATATTTTTTCTTGCTTGAAAGTCAGGCTTTTATGGTAATTGTCTTTAAACTCTTTGGGCATATACTGGTCGGCAAACCAACCCATCTCCCAAATTGGTAAGGCGGGGTTGCCATTAAGAAACGACACAAATACAGCACTTCCGTTGGCAGGAATAGCAAAAATTCCTGTCTGTGCAGAATTGTAAATACTTTTGCCCAAAGCCCAATCTGTAACCTCGTTGTGAAAAAGTTCGGGAACTTTAAGCTGTAACCTCCCTCTTTTTTCAGGGTCGTTGTTGGCTGCTACTATACCATAGTAGGTTGCATAATATTTGCCGTATTGCTCTAAACCATCGGCTATATTTTTCAAAAATTCTCTACTCATAACGATAAATGGCTGGTTTTTTCTTGGTGGCTACTTCTGCCCCTTTGGTTTCATTGGTTTTTTGTTCCTCACCTTTTTTGTCTTTGACAACAGAAACAGGTTTATTAGTTGCATTTTTAGACAATTCCAATGTGGTAAAATACCCACTGTTGTTGATTTGGTGTTTTACAGACTCTACCAAATAATTGCCTTCGTGAATTTTTGCCACGCCTGTTATTGTAATGATTTGATTAACAGCCAATAAAGGATTGCCCATGATTTTGGCAGTAGCTTTTACACTTCCCTGCAAAGAAGTCTGCACTTTATTGAGTAGCTGCTTTTTGTTGGCTGCCCCGTCTGATTCTTTGCCCACGACTGTGGTGGCGGAGTTTGTATCTTGTTTTCGTGTGGTTTTGCCTGTCGAGTAGTCTATCAAATAGTTGCCTTGCAAAGCAATATCTTTGTCTGTGTTGGTAACAACCTGTTCTTTTTGGGTCAAATCGTAAGGATTGATAGTGGTACTTTTGGCTGCTTGGCTGCTTGGGTTGTCTTTGCTGGTTTTGGTTTCTATGTCAAAACTAATCATGTCCTCTAAACGCAAAGTTTGCATAGATTTTTTGAGATAGTCGGCAGGGGCTATGTTCAGTTGGTTGTTGCTAATATAGCATTGCAAATTTTCTCTTTTGGCTATGTTTTGCAAAAAATCAAAATCATTCAAATTCGCTTGGGGCAGGTGCAAATATTTCTTTGTGGTTTCTACGGCTTGCAAATCCAATCCGTATTTGCTTGCAATGGTTTGGGCAATATTGGTAAAGGTTTGTTCTTTCCAGATTTTGCTCGATACGCTGTTTTTGGCAAATGCCCCTGCATCGGTGCATTTGATAGGTATGGTAATGGTGTCGCCATATTTGAACTTCAAATCACTAATCGTGGCTATGCACTGTTCGGATTGCAAGCCGCCTGTATAGCCAAAGATAAACAACAACTTTTTGCCAATTCGCAGCCATTCGCCATCGAGCAAACTCACGTCTTTTGTCTTTATAGAAACATTGAGTAAGTCGTCTTTTTCGATAGATGTTTCATAATCTATGCTATCAAACAAGTTTGTGATGTCTTCGTTGGTATCGGCAACGGCTATTTTGAAAAAAGGACTTAAAAGCATGGTTGTTCGTGTAAAGTTTGTAAATAGAAACCATTACTGCCATTGCGGTAGTTTACTTTGGTTAGCACTCTTTTTAAGTCCCATTCTTCATTTTTGTTTTCTGCCTCTATTTGTTTTAATCTTTGAAATTCTCTAATTAGCAAGAGTTTAAACTCAGGACTTAACCAAGCACAAAATTCTATTGCAATGTCTTTGTGGGCATAAGTTCCTCCGTATCTGCCCGCACTTGCAATAATTCCTATGGCATTTGTTTTTTGTATCCACTGTTTGGAGGACATCATAAACCTGTTTGTACCAGCTTCGTTTTTAATTCCCTCGAATTCGGTGGAATTAAAATTAGGGTTGTTGATTTGTTCCCAAACAGCTAAAAATTCTATGGTATTTTTATTTCTTAGCCATTTTTCTATCAGTGAATTGCTGTTGTTTAGACTTTTCAGTTAAATAACCGCCACTGCAAAATATCGGGGATTTTCAACACACTGCCCACCTCCAAATCCCAGGGCGTGGCAAGGTCATTGACTACGGCTATGACAAACCAAAACTTAGACGAATCTCGCACTTTGTTTTTGTAATAAAAGTAAGCCAATGCCGTAATTTCGTCACCTTCGGCAACAGTATGTAGGTCATACTTCAACGAAGTAGGAATGTTGTAAACAGCAGCCTCCAGCAACTCCGCCCCATTGGGCAAGACTACAATAGTGCCGTTGTAGAATAAGTCATTCTCTTGTAAATCCATTACCTCAATTCTTTGTAAGTAAAATTATAGTCCGTAGCCAAAGACAAAGACAGGGCTACTTCGGCTCTTTTGGGTGCATAGTTGTTTATTCGCATAAAGTCTAAGAATTTGCCCGCCACCGAATTGACTATCCATTTTTCTTCGTTGCCAAACAAACTACCAAATTGCAGCAATATTCTCCTTGCGGGGTTGTTGTAGCCATCGGCATAGCGTAAAGAACGTAGCCAATTTATTTTTTTCTTTATTTCCTCTTCTTGTTCTGCATAAAACACCAAGTTCAAAGTCAAATCATCTTTGCCCCCTGTGTAGTGGTAAATGGGCGTATTTCTGCCTGTGGGCAACACGGCCTGAAAATTCCCTTGATAGTTAAAGCCTATTTCGTCTGGCACAAACTGCAAAGACAAACTCTCGAAAGGCTCTTGCAATTCTATGATATATAGGCTATCAACAGGTTGAATAGTGCTTACCATTTGATTTATGATTTATGATTTATTATTTTTGATTTATGATTTTACGTTATGGTTGTCAATCATAAATCATAAATCATAAATCATAAATCCTAAATCATAACTATTTTTAGTTTTTTCGTTTCTCCTGAAATTGTTGCTCTTGCGTTACTGCCACTGCCAAATCTTCGCTGCCTACTTGCATCGTGGCGTTGATAACAATGGGGCTGCTGGCATTGGCTGCACTCAAAGCTGGGGCTACATTGTTTACCGCACTGCTAATGTTGGTAAGGTTATAGACCTGATTGGCTTTTTCGTTGGCTACGTATTCGTTGGTATAGGGTACAGGTGTAGGGGTTTCTATTTGCGTTGTTTTTTGCTGCATATTCACACCAACAGTACCCAAAATTTCCTGACCGAAAGGCAAAGAGGCTATGCTTTGAATAATGTTTAGCTTAAAATCTGTCCAAGAGTTTAGTAAATTTTCAAACATTTCGGTCATTCTACCACCAATGTTGTAAAATATACCTGTTAACATTTGTTCAAATGACAAGCCCCCATTCATAAACTCATCGAAAAGTAAGCCCATATCACCAAACACCCCACTGAAATTGTCATAAAATGCCAAGCCCACATCTATCAAAAAACTTAATGTACTTGTAACTGTGGTAATAGCAAAATTTAAGGCAGTGATAGGAAACATGACAAATTCAAAAGCTAATTTACCCGCCAAACTAAAAGCACTGAATTGAGATTTACTTTTGCCAAAATCTGTATCAAACCTCGATAGTAAATTGGTAATAGAATTTCCAAGCATAGTAAATGAATTAAATAGTGGCGAAAAAGATTGTTTCAATTTGTCAAATCCCTTACCAACCCCCGAAAAAAAGCCTTTGATATTGATTATCCATGCCCCCAAATTATAGGCTATGCCCTCCAAACCCAATTTATTCAGTCCCTCTTGTGTTTGGGCAGAAAACTCTATGGAAGTGGAGGTGGCAGAACTAAAACCCTCTCTGACAAAATGCAGCAAACCTCCAACTTTTTGTAAAAAGCCCATAAAACCTGTGGCTACTTCTGCCTTGCCATTTACCAAATCGTCAAAACTTTGATAGGCTTTTACCAAACCATAAACTGCCACCCCAACCGCCGCCGCAATACCTATATAGGGTAGTAAAGCAGCATTTAGACCTAATATACTGGTTTTCAACCAAGTAACGGCAGGTTGCGCCATGGTCATTGCCATTTTTACGGCATTGAAACCCACCACAAAACTACCAAAGCCTACCAAACTTACACCCACTGCCCCCGCCAAGCCTACAAAACCTTTGCCTATGTCGGTTTTGGCAAAATTAGCAAAACCCTCTACCAAACCATTAGTAACATTCAGTAATTTGGCTGCGTAAGGCAACAACACATTGCCTATGCTGATACCTGCCACTTTCATAGCCGCCTCGCCTCGTTTCATTTGTTCGTTGAAATCACCCATAATAACCGCAGCTTGGTCAGTAGCCGAATTTGTGCCTTTTACTTGTGCCGTCCACTTTTCCAAATCAGGAATGTTTTGCATCAGCAACATAGCTGCATTTTTGTTCTCTACACCAAAAAATTTGCCTACCAAAGCTGTATCTGCCTGTATTTTACCCAACTCTTTCAACCTTTCTGCCAATGGTTTAGTCGTATCTGCAAGCAAATTCACATCAACTCCAGCCTTACGCAATTCAGTGGCGGTGTCTTTGGGAATAAATCTGCTTTCTCCCAACTTACCCAACACATTACGCAAGGCTGTACCTGCTTCTGCCCCATAAACCGTACCCTTGCCCATGATTTGGATAGTTGCGTTAAACTCCTCAAAACTCAAACCTGAGCTTTTGGCTTCTAAACCTGCCACCTTCAAAGAGGCTGCTATTTGTGGCACTTCTGCACTACCTACTTGTGCCGATGCTGCCATGACATTCATTTGCGAAATCATAGCTTTAGAGGCTTCAATCGGATTAGACAAGTCAATGCCATATTGCAAAATACCCGTAGTCAAAGCATTGACTGCCCCTAACGTGTCACCACGCATTGTTTTTGCCAAAGTTTCTACGCTGTCACCCATAGCTTGCAGTGCCAACGGACTTTTGGCTATGTCAGGTCCCAGTCTTGATAAAATGGTTTTGAAACTATCTACACTTTTAAGAGGGTCGCCACCAAATTTTAAGGTAAGTTGCATGGCTCTTTCGCCAATATCGTCTAAGTCTGCTCCTGTAACGCCAGTTATGGCACTGAGTTCTTTGAGTTGTGCCTGAAAATTTGCAGCTTCGTTTACTGCATAGCCCAGCGGTGCCAGCATAGTTGCCCCTGCTGCCATCATCGAGAAGCCAGAGGTCATGCCCTTCATTGCCGAGTCCATTTTTGATTGAAACCCTGTGGCATCTTTGGCAAGTCCAGCAAATTCATTTTTGATGTTTCGGGCAGCTTGCGAGAAGTTATCTTGCAGCGTAAAAGCCAAACCGAAACCAAGCAAGGCATCATTCATGGGCAACTATTTTTTTGTTTTTTAGGCTCTCAAGTTTCTTAGGCTGTCAATTCGTTGTTGTTCAAACTCTTTTTGCTTTTCGTACAGCTTTTTTATTTTTAGGATTTCAGAAACAGGCAATTTTGCCAAATCTTCGTAAGTTGTATGCAAACCGCCGTAGTTCAGATAAAACCAAAGATTAGTCAAATCTCCTATTCCTGATAGAAGAAAAAATTGATATTGTCTAAGACGTTTATTTTCTTAGTCAAATGGCTTTTAGCTGGGTGTTGCACCTCTATGTCGGTTTTTACAAACCCTTCGTTTTGGTAAATAGCCTTGCGGATAGTTTCCACATCACGTGCCAAAAGTTCTTGAATGTCTAACTTTTGTAGCCTGACTTTGCCACTGTCTTCGTCTATTGTCTTGATACGAGGTTTTCGCATTTCGATAAACGAATTGAAGTTTACATTTTGCACACCCACTTGTTTCACGTAGTCGGTTGCATTTTTGTAGGTCAGTTTTTGCAATACCACTGTCGTTGGCAATTCATCACCTGCAAAAATAGTAGTCATTTCATAGTCCAAGTCTGCCAACACTTCTTGGTAGTTGTTGTAAGGTTGTGGCGTATTTTTTAGTGCAAAATCATCAAAATTTAACTCTACCGAATGCCTGATGGTTTCTTTTACTCCTCCAACTTCCCAAGTGAGAGGAAACTCAAAGGTGTTGCCATAACTCAACAACCGCAATTTTAATAACAATACGTTTCTGTCTGTTACCAGCATATTTTGTAGGTGTTCAAGTGTTGGCGGGTTGTCGCCTAATTTGACAATAGCCATCGAGAGTAGCGTAGTCATGGGGTCATGTTCTGCCGCCATGCTGTCGTTGTTGAGGGTCATTTGTGCTTGCATAGCCCCTGTGATGAGTTTAAACTCACACATTACACCGCTATGAAGTGCTGTTTTCATTGTTTGCATCTTCTTTGTCTGTTTTTTCGTAAAACTTAAAACCGTATTTTTTGCCAAATACTTTTATGCCCATGATTATTTCCCAAGAGAAATGATAAAAAACAGCCACCCAAAAAGCTGCTACCACAGTGTCTAAAAAAGGGTCAAAATAAAAATGAACTTTGCCCAATTTGTCATCATTTTTGGCAAAAATGGCATCAGTGATGTTGATAATTGCCCAAAAAACAATAATGCCGTAGGATATAAAATCTTTTGAATTGCTTGTTTTTTGCTCTCCGTTCATGGCGTTATTTAAAATAGTTAATACTTTCCTGAAAAGGGGTAGACATCGTATTGTCGAAAACACTGTGAATAGCTGCTAATTGCGGATTCACGTACAGCTTTATTTCGTCCCTTGTTAGATTCATGCGAGTCATTAATGACAAGATAAACAAGGGTTTGTCATTGTGCTTATACAAAAAGTAGTACATATACCTTTGATTATGCAAGAGCAAAGCATCGCCAATAAATCCTATTTTGGTATCTGCATCTTCTCGGTGATAGCCTTTTGCCAACAGGTTTTCGTAAATCATCTGAAAATCCTTGATATAGAGATTTTGATTGTCTTTTCTAAAAGAAACAGTATAGCTAAACTCCAATATCATCGATACCTTTTCTAAAATACTTTTGCCCTCTTCATCTTTTTTTCCATTGTGAAAAAGCCAAAACCCTGTGTGGATACCTCGCCAGCCCATGAGTACAGCCAAGACATAAGTAATTGGTTTTCTGTGGATTAGCACATTTCTAAGGTTGATACTTAGCCCTCTTTTCCGAACTAAACCAGTGGCAAGCATGACAGTAGCTGCCCCACGTGCCACTTTGTGGTATTGGCTGATAAAACCGAAAGCAATCAAAGCAAAAAAAGCTAAGAACTCCCAAGAAATGATTTTTAGCGTATCTGCAATATTTTCGAGCAAGCCTATCATAGGTTAAGAAGTGGTAACTTTGTATTTTGAAATTGCAAATTCCACACTTTCCATAAATAGCTCTGTCCCCAATCTTTTCAAACCTTCGGGGGCTATTTTGACTGGGAATATTTCACCCAAATCATGTGTGCGAATGACCGTTGTGCCGTCTTCTGCCAACTGCTTAATGAAAGCAAACTTTGCATAGTCTTCCCTCTTGCCTGTTTTTGTTTTCTCTAACCAGTCATAAGCCCATGTTTCAGGTTTGGAGGTAGAAAGCACTTTTTTTAGGGTTATATTGCCTATTTTGGGTCTGCTTGGCAATTTTACGGCATAATCATTGACTCCAGCCCCCAACTCAACTACCTCTACCGAGTCTTCGGGTAGGGTAACTTCTTGCACCAATAGTTGGTCTATGCCATCTATTTCTACGATAAATTTGTAACCTCTGCTAACGTTCATTATGATAAATGTTTTTAGATTTTTTGTTAAGAAACAGCCACAATATCGTTGGTTTTGGTAATGGTAAATACCAAATACTCAATAGCCGAAACAGGCTTGATTAAAACCTGCACCCTATAAATGCCTTGCTGTACCTCCGATTTACTGTTGTATTGCAAAGAGTCGTAGTTTTTTGCATCTTGGTCACCTCGCCAGAGCCAGCCTTTGCCCTCTCCGCCTAATATGGCACGTCCTGTTTCTAAAGCAAGTAGCGTAGGTTTGGCATCGAGGTACATTTTTGTCCATGTTGGAATGTCGTTAGGTTCGTGGAGATATTTTTCGCCAAAAACCTTCAACCAACGATACATAAAAATAGTGAGCGAAGCCACATTGAGTTTTGAACTCACTTTGGTTGTATCTCTAAACATACTCCGATTGCCTGTTAGCTTAAATCCTTGTGTAACAGACCTTTCTATGAAATTTATGTCATTGTCATAGAGCAAATCTTTTTCGGTTGGTGTAAATGACCTGATTCTTTGCACATCTGTCCCCAATTTGCCAAAATCTAATTGGGCTGCGGAAAGCCAAACAGCTACCGCATCTTTTTGGGCTATGCAGCCTGCAATATCTCCCATAGGGCTAATGTTTTCGAGCAAGTTCAACGAGTTTTGCAAGGAGGGAACAGTAATATCACCAGCATAGTAGGCAGCTTGCAAATTATCGATAGGTGAGTGATTGTAGTCGCCTCTGCCTTGCCTGAAATTTACAATTTTACCTGCAGTTGTTTCGTTTATCCACAAATGACACTGCCTTTGGGTACGAGTGGCAAAATCAACCATGTTTGCATCAAGAGCAAAAGATAAGAGATTTTGGGGGTTGAAGTTAATCAAATGAAAACCATCGATGGTGTCTGTGAAAGCATACAAACCTGTACGACTAATCTCCGCCCCTGCAAAATCATTGGTAGTAATCATGCTAATGTCTTTTGCTCCGCCACCCAAAGACGCATAAATGCCAGCCAATGAGGATAAATTTATGCCGTCTGTATTCAGCGTAAATTTTACAGCACTGAGTCGTTGGTTGAGTAGTGCCAAATCATTCAAATAAAAATTATGTGGTACATCATTGATAACTTCTTTTGGGAAAGAGGTGTCATTAGGCTTGCTTACGACTATATCCAAACTGTTTGGTTTGCGACTTTGGGGCTGGAAAAACTGCACTGCAATATTGTTGTAGCCCTCGCCAACTTCAACGGCTTCGACACCTAAAACTGTATTGCCTATACCATCTTCTAATAAAACGGATGATGCTCGCAAACCTTGCTTACTATTTTGGTTGCTAATATCCGTATAGTGGTGAACAGGATTGACAATCAATACTGCCCCAGCCTTCAAAGCCCTTAAACAAAGTTCTCCTGTGGGGTGAATGACAAAACCAAATTCACGATAAAATTCTAAAACACTTGCCACACGAACAGGTTGGTTTATCACACCGCGTTGGGTGATTGCCTGTACTAAGAAAACAGATTTTACTTGTGCAGACTGGGCTGTGGTTGCGTCATCTGATTGGGTAGATACTTGGGGTGCGCCAAAAGTTGCCATAGAATTGCTATTTTTCTTGCTTTTTTCTCAAAAATACAGGGCTATAGGCTTTGGCGAACTTTTGCGGTGGTGTAAAAAAAATTATAAGTTATTAATTTTGAATTTTGAATTATGAATTTTTTTAAATTAAAAACTAAAAAAATTTAACATTCAAAATTAAAAAAAATGAAAAATAATGTACTAAAAATTTGCAAACAAGTAACAATATTGTTATCTTTGTAATGTAAATCAATAGCACTAAAACAATGACAGCCAAAGAGTTAATTAAAAAAGTAGAACAAGACGGTTGGTATTTTGTTAGGCAAAACGGAAGCCACAAAATCTACCAACACCCAACCAAAGAAGGAAATGTAATCATTCCTTTTCATGGTAGCAAAGACCTCAAAAAAGGAACATTGAAACAAATTTTAAAAGATGCAGGTTTGTAAAAAGTAATTTTCACTTTCATAGTTCAAAACTATGAAAGTGAAAAACTAAGTGCTATTGATTTACACACACACCAAAACAAACAAAAAGATGATAAACGTAGAAATTGTTTTTGAAAAAGGAGATGGCGAATGGTGGGGACGTATCTGTTCCGACAAACAGTTCATCATTGCTACTGTTGCAGACAACCGCAAAGACGTAACCACGACCTTAGCAGACTTGTTGCAAGATTGGATAGAACACGAAGGGCAACAACACGAGGATTGGAAAAACGTAAACGTAAAAAAAGACGTAACATTCAGTTTTGCTTATGACCTCACAGAATTGTTTGAGGAGTTTAGCGTACTCAAAATTAGTTCAGTAGCCAAATTAGCAGACATAAACCAATCTTTACTCCGCCAATATGTAGCAGGTATCAAATACCCATCAGAACAGCAAACCAAAAAAATAGAAAATGCGGTTAGGCAATTAGGCGAAAGATTGGCAAAAGTAGAAGTTTTTTAACCTCTAATGTTGAATTTTTAATACCTAATTTTGAATTAAAAGTTCAACATTCAAAATTAATCATTCTTAACTTCTTTCACAATCGTTGTAATTTTGGCAACATTGCCTACGGCTTGCACCTCCTCAGCTAAGGTAATATTGAGGGCTTGGTAACGAATGGCTTTCTCTATGTATTTTTCTGCCGACAAGTCTTTGTAGTCTATCCGTTGGTAGTCAAACGACTTGATAGTTGGGTTGCTGCCTTCGGTCAGGGCTTGCAAGTTTCCTTTTTGGGCAAGTACCGAAAAAAGGATTTTGTGTATAATTCTGTCGTAGGCAATGCTGTTGGTGAGGTAACTCACTTGGTAGTTGATGTGTACTGTTTCTGAGGGTAGTTTACTTTTGAGGTAAGAGGTGCCTTGGTTTTCGTATTGGTGTACACCCCAGCCACCTATTTCGCCTCTGTCTATGCCGAGTCTATGAATGACTATTTTGTTGTTTTTAACGGCTTGTCTGTCTTCATAGTTGGCTGTGCCAAATATCTCGATAATTTCTTTGCCCGAACTGACAATGGTTTGCTTGGCTGCTTTGAGGGCTGCTTCTGTGGTAAGGTTTGCCCTATCGGGGCAATAACCTTCGGCTACTAATTGGGTACGAATGACCTCAAAAAAAGTCCTGTCTATGGTGGCAATGCTAAACACTTTTCTAATTTATGATTTATTATTTTTGATTTATGATTTTTTCTCTATTTATGATTTTTGATTTATGATTTATTTACGCTATGGTTGTCAATCATAAATCAAAAATAATAAATCATAACTACTTTTTGATATTGTATTTTAACAAAACTTTTCAAATTAACCAAATCTGGTATGGGATTAATTCCAATAATTTGTACCTTTTGGTTGTCTATCAGCAAATAATCTTTGTCGGGGTTTGTCAGCAGTTTGTCCGAGTCTGCAAGTTGGGCAGTTAGCAAATCTTGCCAATGCACCAGCACATAGCCCGTCGTAAAATCTGATTTACCTTTTTGCGAAATTTCTACCTCCGACCCACTGCCCATGCTCTCTGGAACTACCAAAACAGACAAGGCTATTTCTTGCACAAAGCTATTGGCTGCATTTTCCATGTACCTGTCTATCATTTCGCCCACTAAGCCATAGGTACACATGGCGGCTCTTTTTTCGATGGCGTAAACACTGTTTTGCCCAATCAAATTAAAGAAATAGAAGAAACGCCATTTGTTAAGGCTGCCATCGGCAATGGGGCTTTAATCCGAGTTACGGAAGAGGAAGCCAAAAAGGTAAAATAAACGTCAGCCGTCTTAACGACTAAACCTATAAGGTTTTAAACCCGCAATGGAATTGCTTATAGGTTTTTTGGAACACATCTCAAAACACTAAAATAGCTATGCTTATCAATGAGATAGTTGCAACGAAATTGCCTTTTATTGACCTCAATAATGCAAGTTTATTGGAAAAAGTCAATAACACCAAATGGGAAGTCTTGTATTTACTCCAAAGCTATTTGGGCAAAGCAGCCGATGAAGTGGAAAATGAAAACACTTACACAGCCCAACAAAAAATATTGGTAGGCACTTATATTGCTTATAACTTGCTGATAAACAAGGCTATAGAAGTTACAGGAGGTAATGCAACTACACAAAGTGCTGCTACCAACAGGGTTTTGACGAAGGCAAAGGCTGATGCAGTAGAATCTGAATTTACAGTATTGAAAGCCTCAGACGGTGCAAACATAGCACTCACAGGCGAAAAACTGTTAGCAACCTTAAAAACAGAGCTTTGCAACACAGCCAAAATGCTACAAATTCAATTACCAATTTGCGATTGTGGAGAGCCAAGTGTGCAACCTTTTTTCAAAGTGATTAGATAAAATGAAAAAAACACTCATCATCGATTGCGGACATGGCACAGCCACCATAGGCAAACAAAGTCCCGATGGAACTTTAAGGGAGTTTGACAACAACCGAAAAATAGTGCAAGTATTGTCTAAAACCTTGACTGTCAAGGGCTACAAGCACTTTGTTTTATTCAGGCAATGGCTCAATGAGGCAATGCTGACTGTTCCTGATTTTTCTTTATCGAGTCGGCAGCAAGTGGCAAATAGCTTTGTGCATACCAACAATGCAAAAGATTATTTGTTGCTCTCTATCCACTCCAACGCAAACAGCATGGGGCAGTGGCAGGCTGCAAGAGGAGTTGGCGTTTGGCTGCATAACACAAGAACAGACTTGCATTTTGAGGCAAGCAACTTTGCCCAACAACTTGCCATAGCCACTCAATTACCTTTGCATGGACAAGGAGTGCATTACAGAAATTTGGCAATGAATAGTCCCCATAACCCCAACACAAACAGAGGGATTTTGGCAGACAGCATGATTTTGGAAATTGGTTTTCACGACAACCGCCAAGATGTGGAAATGATGAAAGCAGCCAATCATGCCCAAAATGTGGCAAATGGCATTGTCAAAAGTTTAGAAATTCTTTACAATTAAATAATGAAAAAATAATGAAAAAAATTAACAAAATTTCTCTACGTATCCTTTGGGGTATTTTGGGAAATGCTTTGCCTCAGCTCTTGCAAGGCGAAAAGACAACGGAAATCGAAAACGAAGCCATTGATTTGGGCAAAAAATTAGGTGATGATGTGGTAAGAGTAATGACCGACAACAACCCTGATGACAAAGCCCAACTCAATCAAATCTTGGAGGAAAACAAACAAGAAATTGCAGACTTTTCACTCGATATTGTGGAGGAAGTGGCAAAGAAAAAAATGCAAAATCCACATTCTAAGGTTTTCGTGGAGGCAGCAATTGCCACACTCAGGCAAGTATTGAGAGAGGATTGGCAAGACAACAAAGAAGGACAGGCTATATTTGGAATAATTGGCGAAGAATCAGAAACCAGTTTGTAGTTCTTCTAAAATTAGCAAGAAGTAACATTTCTTAAAGAAATGTTACTTCTATTTTTTCATTCAACATAAAAAAAGAGTAACTACTCAGGTTGTAAATTAAGAATTACTTGTATGTTTTGTATTAGCTCCACTTTACGTTTTATTAGCGTATCTATTACAGACCGAATGACACAGAAAGTCTGCTGCCCCGTTTTGAACTGACCAGATACCTTCTGCGGAGTGCCGCCCAGCTTGACCTTTATTATCCGAATAGCCCTCTGCGAAGCATTATTATCAGGAGCTACTTCCAAATGATAGAGACAAGTCAATAAATATTCCCTACATTTTATCATAGCGGATTGAAAAACCGCTATTTTGGGACATTTTTTCTCGTCCAGCACTTCTGCCAACAAATCTGTAAGTTGTTTTTCTATCAACAAAGCTCTTGTGTCATCTTTTTCACAGGCTTTTTGGCTACTGTTTTGCTCTTTTTTAAGGTCAAAAACACTGCCTATCAAAGTTTTGAATGCAGTAGCAAATTCACTTTTTTCAACTGCTATCAGATAGTTCAATTCACGAAGTAAATGGGCTAAACAAATTTGTTTGTTTTTGGAAAAAGTCTTTAATTGAGCAGCCCAACGGTCAGAAAGTAGGGTGGAATTAGGAAAGCCTTGTGCAAAAAAAACCCTCCACAGTCTTAAAACCTCTGTTGTCAGAAGCCACAATAAAGGTACTCAAAACAGTTTGCCACGCAGCAACGGCTGCCGCCCCAATCCACCACTTCTTACCCGACACTTTTGTCCCTGTTTCATCTGCACCCACCACCGCACTTTGGCTGATGTCTGTTTTGATTTGTTCATAAACTGCTTGGAACTTCAAGGCTACTTTATCCAAAATATTTTCTATCGTACCTTCAGATAAAGGCAGAGAAAAAACCTGTTTGAACATTTTTTGAACACGGTTGTAAGGCAGACTCTGGTAAACCGAAAAATAACTCACAAGTGTTGCTACACTACTTCCGTACTGAATGGGAGCTGTTACAGTGTGTGGAAAATCGGCTAACTGACGATGGTTGCACGCACTACAAGTACAGCTAAATTGTTGATATTCTTTGTAAACAGGGATAATTGGTGGAATGTCAATCACTTGACGTTTGGCTTGCAAAACAAAAGTTTCTGAGCCTAAATCTGACCCACAAACACTGCAAAAACTACTTTTTAATTCAACAATTTCATCAGGGGTGCTACTCATTTTCAACGTGCTACCTTGATGACCCTCTTGTCCGCCTGATTTACGATGACTTTTTGTCCACAAACTTTTAGTTTTCTTGGCAATATCACTTGAAGGAGGCAAAGAAGAATTGTGTGAGCCTTTACGGACTTTTAACTTCGCTATTTCCTCTAATAAAGACACGATTTTATGCTCCAACAAAGCTATTTGTTCCGATTGTTGGGCTATAATTGCCTCTAATTTTGTGATATACTCGTCTTTGTCTGTCAAGGATGCAAAGATAATGTTTTTGGCGAATTTTTTAGTTTTTTTTTAACAACCTGAGTAGTTACACATTTTGTACAAATCCGTCATGATGGCTTAATAACAGATGAGCAAAAAATTCACTTATTCAAAATGATAAATTTCGCTGGTACACCACAAGATGAGGAATATTTGAGTAGTTTGGTAAAATAGTGTGTCAATTCTGTGTCATTTTCTGTGTCATTTTTTTATTAAATTTATAAAATATATAAACATCAAGGCAACAAAAAAGCCTTAAATTTGCATTTAAGGCTTCTTGTTTTTATGGTTTTAATTTTTGTGAACTGTGCTGGATTCGAACCAGCGACCTACTGCTTAGAAGGCAGTTGCTCTATCCAACTGAGCTAACAATTCCTCTTATTTGTGGTGCAAAGATATAAAACTTTTTGAAAACCTACAAAACTTTTGTGATATTTTTTTCTATGTTCTTTTGATAAGTCTTTGTTGTATGAATGGTTTTGATACTGACAATTTTTTTGTATCTTTTTTTAGTATTTTATTACTTTCTATGACTATCGAAACACGAGAAGTGTGTGATAAGCAACCAAGACAGTTGCCAAAAAGACCAAAAGTCAAAGAAGATAATGTGTTTTCATATTTTCTGTAGAGGCTGTCCGAAAAGTTTTATAGTTCGTAAGGAGGTAAAAAAGCCGAAAAAGGCTTTTTTACCTCCTTACGAACTATAAAACAGTAGTAAAAGTTTTGTGCCTACACTGCCACCGAGCCTGAAAAGACGATAAAAAACGTATT
>JAAFKA010000002.1 GCA_013299115.1 Cytophagales bacterium | reverse complement strand
AGCCTAAGGCAGTGGAAAAATGGTCTTTTAAAGTCAAATCTGTTAGGTTATTGAGGTCAGAAAACAGCGAAACTTTACTAAATTTGGATACGCCTGTGAGGAAAATAAATTGCAAGTCGGCAGTCATACCTTTGAGAGTGCCAAAGAAATTTTTTAGTGTATCCCGATTGATGGCAGCTTGGGCTGGTTCGTCTATGTAGTCAATAATACTTTTGTCGTATTCGTCTATTAAAATGACCACATTTTGCTGGTATTTTGCCTTCAATTTTCTAATCAACTCAAATAACAAATCTCTTGGACTATCACTATTCAAAACAATATTTTCATCTTCTGCCTGTATATGCAAATAATGTCTTAGCCCTTCTGCTAAGGTGGTATCTTTGTAACTAATATTCAAAAAATCTAAATGAATGACAGGATAGGCTTTCCACTCTATTTTGTCCTCGATATACAAGCCTGCAAACAAATCTTTGCGACCTTGAAAAATATACTTAAACGTACTCAATAGGAGTGATTTACCAAAACGGCGAGGACGGGAAAGGAAATAAAAGCCCTTTTCTTGGATTAAAGGCAACAAGAACCTTGTTTTGTCCACATAAATACGATTGCCTGTAATGACATCGGCAAAATCGTTGAGAGGTAAGGATAGTTTTTTCATTGGTTTATAAAATTATTTTGCAAAGATAAAAAGAGTACAAGAGAAACTGGAAATCAATTATCGGACACTTAAAAGTGTCCGATAAATTTGTCCACTCCACTAACGAATTGAAAATTTACTTCTCCACTTTCTCCATCACACACTCCACCACAGTTCGGTTTTCGTAGTCAAAGTTCATTCCCACTAAGCACACCTGTCGGCTATCGGAAAGGTATTTTTCATAATATTTCTTGTCTTTTATTTGCAACAGTGCTTGTTTGGTACTGCTCGAAAACTTAAATTCTATGATGTAGATGTAGTCTGGTACAAAAATTACAGCATCAATTCTGCCTTTGTTGGTGTTGTCCTCTGCAATAATTTCTAAACCTAATATTTTTAAAGTTAGGTAGATAATGAGTTGATAATAAGCCTCCCGATTAGATATTACAATTTGATAGGGGATTTGGGCAAACAAAATCGTAAGGTTCTCGACAAATAAGTCCATGTTGCCGACCTCCAAACTTTTTTTCAGATTGTATTTCAATTTTGCCAAACTCACATCTCCTTCTATGTATTCGGCAACCCGAAAATAGTTGAAAGAATCCCGAACTTCTTTATTTGGATAGTTGAGCAAAAAATTTTGAGGGTCTAATTTTTCTGTAATTGTTAAGTAGCCCGTCTGAAACAACAAAGACACCAAATGCTTTTCCACTTCCTCTATTTTGTATCTTTCTAATTCAAATACGCCAAAGGGTACATCTTGTAAATCCTCTATGTACCTGTTATTGAGCATCTTGACCACCATAGTCGGTGTGCCTGTGCTAAACCAATGGTTCAAGAATTCGCCACTGTATAGAAAATTGAGGATAGAGTAAGGATTATAGACACTATCCACTCCATTCCACGAATAACCATTGTACCACCGTTTGATTTCTGCCAACAAATCAGACAAAGACATATTTTTTTCTATCCTATGTTGTTCTAAGTAATCCACAAAATAAGTTTCTACTTCACTTTGCGTATAGCCCAATAGCGTTGTATAGTTTTTATCAAGAGTTAAATCCACCAAATTATTAAGGTCAGAAAACAACGAAACTTTACTAAATTTGGATACGCCTGTGAGGAAAATGAATTGCAAGTCGGCAGTCATACCTTTGAGAGTACCAAAGAAATTTTTTAGCGTATCCCGATTGACAGCAGCTTGGGCTGGTTCGTCTATGTAGTCAATAATACTTTTGTCGTATTCATCTATTAAAATGACTACATTTTGTTGGTATTTTGCCTTCAACTCTGTTATTAAGCATTTTAGAAATTCTCTCGGAGAATCTCCCTGTAACTCAATATTTTCTTTTTTAGCTTCGCCACGCAAATAAGTTTTCAGCCCTTCTGCCAGGGTGGTATCTTTGTAGCTAATATTCAAAAAATCTAAATGAATGACAGGATAAGTTTTCCAATCAATCTTGTCCTCGATATACAACCCTGCAAACAACTCTTTGCGACCTTGAAAAATATACTTAAACGTACTCAACAACAAAGACTTACCAAAACGGCGAGGACGGGAAAGGAAATAAAAGCCTTGACTTTCTATTAAAGGAAGCAAGAACCTTGTTTTGTCCACATAAATACGATTGCCTTCTATCACATTGGCAAAATCGTTGAGAGGTAAGGATAATTTTTTCATTGGTTTATAAAATTATTTTGCAAAGATAAGAAATTAGTTGCAAATATCAAACAACGCCTTTACAACTCCAATCGCAGCCCAATCACCAAAATATCGTCTATTTGCTCCTCTTTGCCTGCTTTTATCCATTCATTGATAGTGTGGTCTAAGATTTCCTTTTGCGTGTGCATGGGCTGTTGGTAAATTTGCAAAAACAAATTTCTCATGTTGGCAATCATAAACTTTTTGTTGGCTGTTCCGCCAAATTGGTCTTGGTAGCCGTCAGAAAACAAGTAAACAGTGGTAGACTGGTCTAAGTTAATCGTCTGTTTCGTAAAAACTCTTTCTGCTTCGGTTTGTTCGCCACCAATAGGCATTTTGTCGGCTTTGAGTTGGATAATTTCGTTGTTTTGAATGTAAAGCAAAGGATTTTTTGCCCCTGCAAAGTCCATTGTTTTTGCTTTTTTGTCAATGACTACCAAAGACAAATCCATTCCATCTCTGTTTTGGGATTCTTGTTGTTTAAGGGCAAGCCTTACTCTTTTGTGCAGTTCGTTGAGAATAGTATCAGGTGCTACAATGTCTTTGTGTTGGATAATTTCGTTCAGTATTTCGGAGGCAATCATCGTCATGAATGCCCCAGGAATGCCATGCCCTGTGCAATCAACAGCAGCTAAGATGAGTTTGCCTTTTTTCTCCTCAAAATAATAAAAATCTCCGCTGACCACATCACGAGGCTTGAACAGCACAAAGTGCGCAGGCAAATGCTGGGTGATGTGTTCAGGTAGGGGCAATATGGCTTGTTGTATGCGCAGGGCGTAAGCAATGGAGGCGGTGATGTCATCTCGTTGTTTTTCAACGGTTTGCAAAGTAATATGCAATTCGTCTGCCTGTTGGCTAATTGCCTGCCGCTGCAACTCTATTTTTTTTGCCAATTCTTTTGCCACATTTTTTGCCCTGATATTTCGTTTGCGACTGATAAAGAGAAAATAAGAAACCACCATGCCAATCCCAGAAAAAACAACAATAATGTAGATAATCATACGTTGCAATTCGCCATCTTTTTTCAGTATTTCCTGATTTTTGTTCAGCCACTCTATTTCTTTTTCTTTGGCTGCTGTTGCAGCTTTGTTTTCTATATTGGTTATTTTCTCTGTATTCTCAATATTGAAAATACTATCATTCATTTGTTTATATAGTTCGTGGTATTCGAGGGCTTTGGCAGCATCTCCCTTGAGTTTGTAGGTTTGGAAAAGAACGTGGCTTGTTTCTCTGATATTGATAATTGCATTGATTTCTTGGGCAATTTGCAAACTTCGTGTTGCATATTCAATACTTTTTTCATAGTCTTTTCTATGCTGATAGACCTCTGCTATGCCTGTCAAGGGATAAGTTAAGTCTTTTCTATTTCCTATTTTTTCCAATAATTCTACACTTTGTTTATAATAAACTAAGGCTTTGGTATAATTTTTTTGCCTTGCATAAATACCACCAATATTATTCAACGGAAGTGCAATAGCATTTTTGTTGCCTATTTCTTTATATACCACAATACTACGTTCATAGTAGGCTAAGGCTTCGGCATCATCATTTTGCTTTTGGTAAGTGATGGCAATATTATTCAGATTAGCAGCCATATTTATTTTATTCCCCATCTCTTCTCCCACTTTCAAACTACGTTTATAATAGGCTAAGGCTTTGGGTAGGTTTTCTTGTTCATTGTAAATAACTCCTATATTAGCCAGATAACGAGCTATGTCTTCTTTATTGCCTGCTTTTTCTGCATAAGCTAAACCTTGCTGATAATAGGTCAAGGCTTTGGTATAATTACTTTGGTTGAGATGTATCATGCCTATGCTGGCTATGTTTCTATACAAGTTTTGTTCATCTTTTATTTTTTTACAAATAGCAATAGCTTGCTCATGTTTTTCTATTCCCAAAGCATAGTTGGATTGTGCTTGATAGAAATTGCCCCAAATTTGACAACACCAAGCCTGCCCTTTCATATTTTCTGCTTTTTCAAAAATTTGTTGAGCTTTTGCTAACAAAACTTTGACTGCTTCAAAATCTCCTTGTATTATTTTTACTCTTGCCACGCTACACCACGCCCACGCCTTGCCTTGCTCAAAACCTATTTTTTCACTTTCAGTAACAGCTTTTTCGACAAGGGCAATGCACGTATCAGGTTTTGTATTTCTATATTCATAGGCAATAGCATTAAGTGCCAACACTTTTGTCGTGTCGTGCTTGGCGGTGTGATAGACATGCATCAGGCTGTCTATTACTTTTCTGTTTTGGCAAAATGCTTGTTGGGCAAAACAACAAATAAGCAAAAGTAATAGGTAGAGGTTTTTCATAATGGTAAAATTGGTTGTGCAATAACTGTAGAACGGACTTTAGTCCGTTTTTGGCATTTTTACTTCAAAGTCTTATTCTCATTTGCAAGAAACGGACTAAAGTCCGTTCTACAGATATTATGCAATTTTCTCCATCACACACTCCACCACAGTTCGGTTTTCGTAGTCAAAGTTCATGCCCACCAAACAAACCTGTCGGCTATCGGAAAGATACTTTTCATAATATTTTTTGTCTTTGATTTGCAACAGTGCTTGTTTGGTGCTGCTCGAAAACTTAAATTCTATGATGTAAATATAGTTAGGCACGAAAATAACGGCATCAATTCTGCCTTTGTTGGTGTTGTCTTCGGCTATAATTTCTAAACCTAATATTTTCAAAGTCAAATAAATAATCAGTTGATAATAAGCCTCCCTGTTTGGGATTGTGATTTGGTAAGGAATTTGGGCAAATAAAATGGTAAGATTCTCGACAAATAAGTCCATATTGCCTGCAAACAAGCTGGTTTTGAGGTTGTATTTTAGTTCTTCCAAACTTGTATTCCCTTCAATGTATTCGGCAACCCGAAAATAATTGAAAGAGTCCCTCACCTCTTTATTGGGATAATTGAGCAAAAATGTTTCTGCATCTACTTTGGTGGTTATGGTCAAATAACCTGTTTGGAAAAGCAAAGACACCAGATGTTTTTCTATTTGCGTAATATCGTACCTTTCTAACTCAAAAATACCAAATGGCACATCTTTAAAATCTTTTAGATACTTTTGGTTTAGTAGCTTTACCACCATGGTAGGCGTGCCTGTGCTAAACCAATGGTTTAGAAATTCGCCACTATATAAAAAGTTAAGAATTGAGTAGGGATTATAGACACTATCAACCCCATTCCACGAATAGCCATTGTACCACCGTTTGATTTCTGCCAACAAATCAGACAAAGACATATTTTTTTCTATCCTATGTTGTTCTAAGTAATCCACAAAATAGGTTTCTACTTCATTTTGCGTATAGCCCAATAGCGTTGTATAGTTTTTATCAAGAGTTAAATCTACCAAATTATTGAGGTCAGAGAACAGCGAAACCTTGCTGAATTTGGATACGCCTGTGAGGAAAATAAATTGTAAGTCGGCAGTAAGTCCCTTTAATGTACCGAAAAAGTTTTTGAGGGTATCACGATTAATTGCAGCTTGGGCTGGTTCGTCTATGTAGTCAATAATACTTTTGTCGTATTCGTCTATCAAAATGACCACATTTTGTTGGAATTTTGCTTTGAGTTTTCTAATCAATTCAAATAGCAAATCTCTTGGGCTATCACTATTCAAAACAATATTTTCATCTTCTGCCTGTATGTGCAAGTAATGCTTAAGCCCTTCCGCTAAGGTTGTATCTTTGTAACTAATATTTAAAAAATCTAAATGAATGACAGGGTAAGTCTTCCAATCTATTTTATCCTCGATATACAAGCCTGCAAACAATTCTTTGCGACCTTGAAAAATATACTTAAACGTACTCAATAGTAGTGATTTACCAAAACGACGGGGACGAGAAAGAAAATAAAAGCCTTTTCTTTGGATTAGAGGGAGCAAAAACTTTGTTTTGTCCACATAAATACGATTGCCTGTGATGACATCGGCAAAATCGTTGAGAGGTAAGGATAATTCTTTCATTGGTTTACAAAATTATTTTACAAAGATAAAAAGACTACAAGAGAAACTGGAAATCAATTATCGGACACTTAAAAGTGTCCGATAAATTTGTCCACTCCTCTAACGAATTGAAAATTTATTTCTCCACTTTCTCCATCACACACTCCACCACAGTTCGGTTTTCGTAATCAAAGTTCATACCCACCAAACAAACCTGTCGGCTATCAGCAAGGTACTTTTCGTAATATTTCTTGTCCTTAATTTGCAACAAAGCCTGTTTGGTGCTACTCGAAAACTTAAATTCTATGATGTAAATATAGTTAGGCACGAAAATAACGGCATCAATTCTGCCTTTGTTGGTGTTGTCCTCTGCAATAATTTCTAAGCCTAATATTTTTAAAGTCAAATAAATAATCAGTTGATAATAAGCCTCCCGATTTGGAATTGTGATTTGATACGGAATTTGGGCAAATAAAATCGTGAGGGTTTCTACAAACAAATCCATATTACCCTCGTATAAGCTGGTTTTGAGGTTGTATTTCAACTTTGCCAAACTTTCATTTCCCTCAATGTATTCTGCCACTCGAAAATAATTGAAAGAATCACGCACTTCTTTGTTGGGGTAGTTAAGCAAAAAGGTTTCGGCATCTACTTTGGTGGTAATAGTCAAGTAACCTGTTTGAAAAAGCAACGACACCAAATGTTTTTCTATTTGGGTAATATCGTATCTTTCTAATTCAAAAATATCTAAAGGAACATCTTTAAAATCTTGCAAATACCTTTTATTTAGCAGTTTCACCACCATCGTCGGCGTGCCTGTGCTAAACCAATGGTTAAGAAATTTGCCACTGTACAGCAAATTGAGAATAGAATAAGGATTATAGACACTATCCACGCCACTCCACGAATAGCCATTGTACCACCGTTTAATCTCTGCCAACAAATCAGGCAAAGACATATTTTTTTCTATCCTATGTTGTTCTAAATAATCTGCAAAATAAGTTTCTACTTCACATTGTGTGTAGCCCAATAAAGTAGCAAAATTATCGTCAAGGGTCAAATCCACCAAATTATTAAGGTCAGAAAACAGCGAAACTTTACTAAACTTAGAAACCCCCGTCAAGAAAATAAATTGCAAGTCAGCAGTCATTCCTTTCAATGTACCAAAGAAATGTTTGAGTGTATCTCGATTAATTGCAGCTTGGGCTGGTTCGTCTATGTAGTCTATGATACTTTTGTCATATTCGTCTATTAAAATGACTACATTTTGTTGATATTTTGCTTTGAGTTTGGTAATAAACTCTTTCAGTAATTCTCTGGGCGTATCTTTTTCTAAAACAATATCTTCCTTTTTGCCTTCGTCGTGTAAATAGCTTTTGAGGCCTTCTGCCAACGTACTATCTTTGTAACTAATATTCAAAAAATCTAAATGAATAACAGGATAGGTTTTCCACTCAATTTTGTCCTCGATATACAACCCTGCAAACAACTCTTTGCGACCTTGAAAAATATACTTAAACGTACTCAACAACAAAGACTTACCAAAACGGCGGGGACGAGAAAGGAAATAAAAGCCTTTTTGTTCTATTAGAGGAAGCAAAAACATTGTTTTGTCCACATAAATACGATTGCCTGTAATGACATCGGCAAAGTCATTGAGAGGTAAAGATAATTTTTTCATTGGGTTATAAAATTATTTTACAAAGATACGCAAAATGTAGGAAAAATAAAAAAACAAAGTGCTTGAAGTCAAACTAAACTTCAAGCACTTTGCTAATTATACTAAAAACTAAACTTATCGGACACTTCAAAAGTGTCCGATAAATCACTTGCTATTAAACAAATTAATCCATTGTGATTTCCAATGCCAAGCCTCTTAATTCGTGAATCAATACGTTGAAAGACTCTGGAATATTTGGTTTTGGCATATTTTCACCTTTTACAATGGCTTCGTAGGCTTTTGCTCTACCCACCACGTCATCAGATTTTACAGTTAAGATTTCTTGCAAGATATTGGCAGCACCAAAAGCCTCCAACGCCCAAACTTCCATCTCCCCAAATCTTTGACCACCAAATTGGGCTTTACCACCCAAAGGCTGTTGAGTAATGAGTGAATAAGGACCAATAGACCTTGCGTGCATCTTATCATCTACCAAGTGTCCGAGTTTCAACATATAGATAATACCAACCGTTACTTTTTGGTCGAATTTATCACCTGTCAAACCATCAAACAACTCTGTACGTCCCCATTCAGGCAAACGAGCCTTGTCTAATTCATAAGAAACTTCGTCTTCCGTTGCTCCATCGAAAATTGGTGTAGCATATTTTCTGTTCAGTTTTTGCCCAGCCCAGCCCAACACAGTTTCGTATATCTGCCCAATGTTCATCCTTGAAGGTACGCCAAGAGGGTTTAATACAATGTCCATAGGGCTACCGTCTGCTAAGAAAGGCATATCTTCCTCTCTCACTATTCTTGCCACTACACCTTTGTTACCATGTCGACCAGCCATTTTATCACCCACTTTTAGCTTGCGTTTTTTGGCTACATAAACTTTTGCCAACTGCACAATACCTGCGGGCAATTCATCGCCTACCTCTAAGGTAAACCTATCACGTTTGAATTTACCTGCAATTTCGTTGCGTTTTTTGTTGTAGCTTTTTACTAACTCTACTAACAACGAATTAGTATGTGGGTCGTCTGTCCAATGCTCCAAAATAATGTCTGCAATCAAGTTAGCTTCTTCGGGTACGTTGTAGCTACTTTCATCTCTATAAACATTTTTTTCGGGGAACAGATTTTTTTCTATGTTTGTACGGTTGAATCTTACACCTTTTGGCACAATTTCATCACCAAATTTGTGTTTGATACCCAAAGAACTTCTGCCATCGAGCAAGTCGTGCATTTTGTTTATCATTTCTTCACGCACACCCATCAAGCCTTTTGCATACTTGCGTTTCAAGTCTTCTACTTCTTTTTTGGCTTTTATACGCAAATCTTTGTCTTTTTTAGGACGAGAAAACAATTTGGTATCTATAATTACACCACGCAAAGAAGGCGAGGCTTTCAAAGACGCATCTTTCACATCACCAGCTTTGTCGCCAAAGATAGCACGCAATAACTTTTCTTCGGGAGTTGGGTCAGTTTCGCCTTTTGGTGTAATTTTACCAATCATAATATCTCCCTCTTTTATCTCCGAACCAATGCGAACAATACCATTTTCATCGAGATTTCTTACAGCTTCCTCACTCACGTTTGGAATTTCAGAAGTCAATTCTTCTTCGCCGCGTTTGGTATCACGCACCTCCAACTCAAATTCTTCTATGTGAATAGACGTGAAAATATCATCACGAACTACTTTTTCAGAAATCACAATAGCATCTTCGAAGTTATAACCCTGCCAAGGCATAAAAGCCACTTTCAGGTTGCGACCCAAAGCCAATTCGCCATTTTCTGTTGCATAACCTTCACACAATACTTGTCCTTTGACAACTCTTTGCCCTTTTTTCACAATAGGTTTCAAGTTGATGCAAGTATCTTGATTGGTTCTGCGGAACTTAATCAACTTGTAGCTTTTTACGTTGCCGTCAAAACTTACCAATAATTGGTCATCTGAATAGTCGTAACGCATGACTACTTTGTTTGCGTCCACATATTCCACTTCGCCATCGTGTTCGGCTGTAACCAAAGTACGAGAGTCGACTGCCACTCTGCCCTCCAAACCTGTACCCACAATAGGGGCTTGTGGTCTGAGCAAAGGCACTGCTTGACGTTGCATATTCGAACCCATCAAAGCCCTGTTCGCATCATCATGCTCCAAAAATGGAATCATAGAGGCAGCAACCGAAACAATTTGATTAGGGGCAATATCCATATATTGCAAACCACTTGGCTCTACCAATGGGAAGTCGCCTTCGTACCTTGCTTTTACTCTTTCCACCAAAAAAGTACCATCATCATCAACCGTAGCACTTGCTTGGGCTATGTTTTTGCCATCTTCTTCTTCGGCAGTCAAATATTTTACACCTACGTTTACGTCTATTTTGCCGTCTTTGATTACTCGATACGGTGTTTCTATAAAGCCCATGCCGTTTACTTTGGCGTGAACACATAAAGACGAAATCAAACCAATGTTAGGACCTTCAGGAGTTTCAATCGTACACAAACGACCATAGTGCGTATAGTGTACGTCACGAACCTCAAAACCAGCCCTTTCTCTCGACAAACCACCAGGTCCGAGTGCAGACATACGGCGTTTGTGCGTAATTTCTGCCAAAGGATTGGTTTGGTCCATGAACTGAGAAAGTTGGTTTGTACCAAAGAAAGAGTTAATCACAGACGACAAAGTACGTGCATTAATCAAATCTATTGGCTTAAAGTCCTCATTATCACGTACATTCATACGTTCTTTGATAGTACGAGCCATACGAGCCAAACCCACCCCGAACTGTCCGTAAAGTTGTTCGCCAACAGTACGCACCCTACGATTACTCAAATGGTCAATATCATCGACTACGGCACGTGAATTTATCAACGTGATGAGGTATTTGATAATCTCAATAATATCTTCTCTGGTTAGCACTCTTACGTCATTAGTAAGGGGCAAACTCAATTTTTTATTTATTCTGTAACGACCTACTTCGCCCAAATCATATCTTTTGTCGCTGAAAAACAAACTTTGTATAATTTCTCTTGCCGTAGCTTCGTCGGGTGCTTCTGTATTTCTTAATTGGCGATAAATCTGCTCAACAGCCTCTTTTTCGGAGTTACAATTATCTTTTTGCAAAGTATTGTAGATAATTGCGTAGTCTGTAATATTAATGTCTTCGCGGTGCAAAATGATTTTGTCTGCACTTGATTCCAAAATGGTGCTGATGTCTTCTTCTGAAATGATAGAGTCTCTCTCCATCAAGATTTCATTTCGGTCTATTGATACCACTTCGCCTGTGTCCTCATCTACAAAGTCTTCTGTCCAAGTTTTGAGTACCCTTGCAGCTAATTTGCGACCTACTTTTTGCGTAATAGTAGCTCTGTCGTTTTTCACTTCTTCTGACAACCCAAACAACTCTAAGATTTCTCTATCTGACCCAAAACCAATGGCACGCAACAAGGTTGTAACAGGAAATTTCTTTTTGCGGTCAATATAGGCATACATCACATTGTTTACGTCTGTCGCAAACTCAATCCAAGAACCTTTGAACGGAATAATACGTGCAGAGTACAACTTTGTGCCGTTGGTGTGCTTGCTTTGGGCAAAAAACACTCCTGGTGAACGGTGCAACTGCGATACAATTACCCTTTCTGCTCCGTTGATAACAAAAGAACCTCTTTCGGTCATATACGGAATATTGCCCAAAAAGACCTCCTGCTCTATGGTTTGAAAGTCGTCATTGTCCTCGTCATTGCAAGAAAGTTTTAACTTTGATTTGAGAGGAACGGAATAAGTCAAGCCTCTTTCTATACACTCATCAACCGAATATTTGGGAGGGTCAATGGTGTAGTCGATAAATTCGAGTTTAAAGTTTTCGCGGGAGTCCATGATAGGAAAATTCTCCATGAATACCTTATATAGTCCTTCTTTTGCTCGATTTTCGGCTGGAGTTTCCAACTGAAAAAAGTCTTGAAAAGACTGAACTTGAATGTCCAAAAAGTCGGGATATTCTATCACCGTTTTGGTTTTAGCAAAACTAAATCTGCCGTTTTTATCAATGTGTGCCAAAGCCGTTGTGGGGTTTGAGATTTGACAATGAAAATACGCTATTTTTCAGAGAACTGCAAATCTATGAAAGTTTTTAGGATAAAACAAGTTTTTTTGAAAATTATTTTCTACTATCCTATGCAAAACTTATAAAATCAAATTCTTATTTCATCTTTGGCTTAAATACAGGTCTTGGTTGGTGGGGTGTAGTTGGTGTAACTACTTGCTTGTCATCTTGATTATTCGGTTGGTTGTTTTTTTGTTCTTCTGCTTTACTTTTTGTTATTGACACTTCTAATATTTCCTTTTCGGCAGCTTTTTTGGCTTGGTGGTCTTCATAGGCTTGCTTTTTTTCTGTAATTTCTTGGGTAGTCATCTCTGAAAATTTGAAGTTCATTTCTTCCAAACTATACGTGCTTACGTCATATAAGGGAGTCATCGTCAAACATTCAGTAGGACAGACCGTTGTACAAAGTCCGCAAAAGCAGCATTTAGCCATGTCGATATCAAATTTGGCAGCATAGAGGCGAATAGGTGAGCCGTCGGAAGTTGTGCCAATTTGTTCGGTAGCTTTGATAGGCTCTATGTCTATGCAGTTCACAGGGCATATTTTGGCACACTTATCACAAACGATACAGTCTGCCATTTCATTATGCAGTTGATACCTCCCTGCATCGGGTACGGGCAATTTTTCGTGAGGGTATTGCAAGGTAACCAAGCCTTCAGAAACAGCAAAATATTGATTATCCATTACAGAAACTGCATTGTTTCGCCGCACAACACTTTTTTTGAAGTGCTGTAAAGTCAAAGCAGCCCCAGCCCAAAGAGTGCGGATAGTATATTGAACCCGTTGAAAATAAAGGTATTGCATTATTGTTCTTGCTATCTTCTTTGTGATTAAACTAAATTTTGCTTTGTCTGATAATTTCAAAATGGCTTTGTGGCAACGATTGATATTGTTTAAAGGGCTTTTTTATAAGTTGGTATAATGCACGCATAGGTAAGCATACGTGGCAACAAGGCTATTACAACTTAGTTTTACTCTTGTTTTATCAACTGGTCATAGCCCAAAAACACAGTCAAACCTTTGGTAGCAAAATAAGCCTGTGTTTCTTTTTTGGTTTTGGTACTTGTTACCAAGATGAAATCTCCACCCCAAGCCCCAAGAGATTTTACTTCGCCCCAAAAATCAGGAAATAATGTATTTTTTACCCTTTCTAAATGTAAACTTTGCGAAATCAAAGTTTCGTGCTGGCGTATGAGGTCATCAAACTCTGCTAAGGTCTGCACCTCCAAAAATTTTTGGGTAATAGAAGTTAGTTTTGTAACCAATTCATCTTTTTGTTGGGTCAAAGACTTGTAATAATCTATTCCTTCTTTGGAACTTTGTTTTTTGCCCAAATAGACAAAATAAATTTGTTCTTTAAAAGGGGGGTTAAACAATACTTCTTTGGCTGTGGGTTGCCCAATTTTTGGCTTTTCATACAAAATAGGTCTATCAGCTTCTGCACAAGCTACATCATACCCAGAGCCACCCATTGTTTTAAAAAGCAGCTCAAAAGCATTAACATTTGCCCATTTTGCAATGTTGTGAATCAGGGTAGAACTACTCCCTAAGCCCCAAAGACGAGGAAATTCGAGGTGAGTTTCTACTAACACATATTGGTTGGCGTGTAAAAAATTTTTGCTTAAATCTCTGGTTTTGCGGAGAATTTTTTGTAGTAAAATAGATTTTTGTGAAACGTACTGGTCTAAACACTCAAAAGTATCTACATCAAACTTTGCTTCAAACCAAACAGCTCCATCACTATCATAACTCCGCCAGTGCAATACGCGGTGTTCGGAAGGAATGGTCGTTACTTTTAATCTCTGCCCGACTGTGGTGGGTAGTGCCAAGGCTAAGGCACCGTCTAACACATAATATTCACTACTCAAAAGTAGTTTTCCATTGCCATGATAATGCTGCACAACTTTGTAAGTTAAGATGATAGGATAATCAAAAATAAATAAAAGACTTATTTTTATTAATAACTACAAAATCCTTGCAAAGTTATAAAAATTATTGAAAGTTCAAAAATTTTGTGCTAAGTTTACAAACGGAATGGGATTATCCAATTTTTTGGACAATCCCATTTATGCTATTTTTGCAACTACTTTATTTTATTTTATTTTTTATTCATTTCTTCTGTAAGCAAGTTAATTTGTTGTTGTACGGCTTGGTATTCAGGGTTGCTTTCTCCCAAAGGTTTACGCAATTCCAATACTTTACGGTACATTTTCATTGCCTCTGTATAATTTTTTGCCTTGTAATAAAGGTCTGCCATTTCGTGTTGATTTTTGGTATATTCAACACTTCTGCCTCCGTAGTAAGTCATATAAATTTGCGAGGCTTGTTTCATTAAAGTTTCGCCTTCTGCAAATTTGTCTTTTTTGATGAGCAACTTGCCAATATTATTCAGCGAAGAAGCATAATCAGGAGAACGTACACCGGGTACTTTTTTGCGAATTTCCATTGCTGCTTTAAACAACGAGTCGGCTTTTTCCAATTTGCCATCTTGCTCATAATAAACCGCCAAACTATCCATTCTTTTGGTGTATTCAGGATTTTTTTCGGTCAAGCTCACCTTGCGTTGAGCCATAGCCTCCAAAAATAACTTTTCGGCAGCATCTTTTTTGCCATCAGCCAAGTTGAGTTTTGCCACTTTGTCCAACATATCAGCATACAAAGGGTCTTTTTCTTTGCCCATGCCTTTCATACTTTCTAAGGCGTTGCGGTATTGTTTTTCGGCTTCTCCATTTTTTTTCATACCCAAATAGACATCACCCAAATCCACCGCATTTTGCAAAAATTCTACACTTTTTTCGCCTTTAGATTTTTTTATCAACTCTCCTTTTTTGACTAACAATTTTTCGGAGTCTTCGCCTTTGTACATCTCACCAAAAATTTTGATAGTTTTGTTAAGACTTTCCACATATTTGGGGTCATTTTCTCCTGTGGCTGTTAGGGCTTCGTTGTAATAAACTACTGCCTTGTCAAAGTTTTTGGTGTATCTGTACGCATCTGCCAAGTTGGTGTAAGTTTGCGCTATTTCAGTAGGTTTTTTGCCCCCAGCTTTGATAGCAGCCAAAAAAGTTTCGTATTGTTCTACGGCTTTCTCGTATTTTTTGCGACCAAACGAAACATCAGCCACATCACTAAGAATTTCTACGTAGTCTTCACTTTTTATGCCCAATATATCTTTTGCGGGTTGCAAAATGGCTTGGTACTCTTGTTCAGCTTTGTCGAATCTGCCCGCATTTTTATACATATCTGCCAACTCATGGCGAGTGCGTATATAATCGGGGTGAGTTTCCTTCTGAATTTTTTTGCGTGAATTTAGACATTCGGTAAAATACACTTCGCCGTCTATCAAATTTTTGCTCCCTACATAAGACCTTGCAATTTGGTTGAGCAAATTAGCATACTCTATGTTGTTGTCTTTTTTAATATCTTTTTTAATTTGCAACAAAGTCAGGTAGCAATTACGAGCCTTATCGTGGGTGTTTAGCCCATTATAGGCATCGCCCAGAGTCATCAGCGTAGCCTGATAGTTGTCGTGTTTGTTGCCAAATTGTGTTTCGGCAGCAGTCAAGGCTTTCTCCAAAGTTTGGGCAGCCTCTTTAAAAGCACCTTGTTTGAGTTGGGCTATGCCTTGTTTGTTGAGTTCAGCCCAACTTTGACCATGTAGCAGTTGCACTATCAGCAAAAGTGCAAAACTCAAAATCCATTTATTCATAGACACAATTTATTTTAAGAATGATATATAATAGCTAAGCAAATAAGGTGCATATTTTAGCTGCTTAACAATTTTTTTGCAAAAAGTTTCCTATCATTATTTTACGACCATTGCATAAACAGGTATGACAGCATACAAGAAAGGAATGAGGGTAGCAAAAACTAAACCTACTAATTTGATAAATTGGTTGTATTTGCTGTGGTGTAAACCTAAAGATTGGAAAGCACTTGCAAAACCGTGTATTAAGTGGAAACCAATAGCTACCATAGAAGCCACATAAAATACTACATAAACAGGGTTTTGGAAAGCAAAAATTACAATTTGGTATAAATCTTTGTATGCTTTGCCCTCATAAGTTGCCATAGGCAGAGAACCAAAGTGCATTTCATACCAAAAATTTTTCATGTGTATTACAATAAAAACTAAAATCAAAGTACCCAAAATGCCCATATTTCTGGAAGACCAAGTAGCTCCTACTTTAGGTTGGGCATAAGCATACTGCACAGGTCTTGCCTTGCGGTTGTGCAGCGTAAGAAACAAGCCATCAAAAACGTGCAACAAAATGATAGCATAGTTGCCGTAAGAAATGATTTTGATTAGCGGATTGGAGGTCATAAAGGCTGCATAAATATTGAAAGCCTGACCTGCATCATCTTTCAGGAGTTGCAAATTGCCTATTAAGTGTACGACCAAAAACGTACACATAAATAGTCCTGTCAATGCCATGATGACTTTACGTCCTATTGTACTGCTGAGTGTTTGTGTTACCCATTCCATAGATTTTTTTCGTTTGTGTTTTGAATGGCGAAAGTTAGTAATAATTTGAATTTTCAAACCAAAAGTAAAACAAAATTTTGTGTAATTTTGTTTACTCGCAAATAAGTTACAAAAAAAGAGCAAAGAATTTAGCTTATAGCCTTCCTAACTGCCCAAGTTTGTAAGGTCATAAAATTATTTTCACATTTTTTAAATTAAATTTCCAAAAAGATTAGGCACTTTCATTTAAGTTGCTTACCTTTACACGCAAATAGTAGAGTAAAAAGTTTTTGTAAATAAGTCTGCAAACAAATTCTGCAAACAAATCAATGCTTTACTTCTACCTATTGAAAACAAATTTATTAAATTCTAATTTCTTCTTTTAATGAAAACTGGTAAAGTAAAGTTTTTTAATGAGTCTAAAGGTTTTGGATTCATCGTTGATGACGATTCTAAAAAAGACATCTTCGTTCACATTAGTTCTATTACTAATGGAGTAAGATTAATGGAAAATGACAATGTGTCTTTCGAATTGAAAACAGGTAAAAAAGGTTTGAATGCAGTTAATGTATCGAAAATCTAAGCTGTTGTAGCTTCTGAAATACTTTTTTCTCCTTACAAAACTGATGTGCTTTCAGGAAACTGAAAGCATATTTTTTTGTTTAACTTTTCTCCAACATATTCTTCACCTCTTTTGCCACCACTTGCCCTGAAATTAAAGAAGGAGGTACACCAGGACCTGGTACAGTTAGTTGCCCTGTAAAGTAGAGGTTAGTTGTTTTTTTATTTTTAAGTGTAGGTTTCAAAATAGCCGTCTGTCTTAGCGTATTTGCCAAGCCGTAAGCATTGCCCTTAAACGAATTATAATCTGAAATAAAATCTTTGTGGGCATAGCTCCGTTTATAAATCACATGAGGACGAATGGATTGCTGCGTAAGTTTTTCCAATCTGTCCATTACCACCTTGTAATAATGTTCCCTGATTTCCTCCGTATCTTGAATATTGGGGGCAACAGGTATTAACACAAACAGGTTTTCGCAACCTTCGGGGGCTACGCTGGCATCGGTCTGCGAAGGGGCAGAAACATAAAACAAAGGTTTAGAAGGCCATTGCGGTTGGCTATAAATTTCTTCTGCGTGCAAAGCAAAATCCTCGTCAAAAAACAAATTGTGATGATGTAAGTTTTGTAATTTTTTATTAATTCCCAAATAAAAAATTAGAGAAGAAGGTGCCATGACTCGACTGTCCCAATAGGCTTTGTCGTAAGTCTGAAACTCCGCAGGTAGAATCTGCTGCTCTATGTGGTGATAGTCTGCCCCGCCAATCACTGCATCTGCCTCAAAGGTCTGCTCCGAAGTGATTACTCTTTTGGCTGTTTTGCCACTAAACTCTATTTTGCTAACTGCCTGATTATAATGAAATTTCACTCCTTTTTCCTCAGCCAACTTGACCATTGCCCGCACTATCTCGTGCATACCACCCATTGGATACCATGTGCCTAATGCCATGTCTGCATAGTTCATCAGGCTATACATAGCAGGTGTGTTTTGAGGCACAGCACCCAAAAACAAGACAGGAAACTCTACTATTTTCAACAACTTGGGGTGAGAAAAGAATTTTCTTGCGTGTGTATGAAAAGATTGAAATATTTGCAAACGCAAAGCATCAAATAGATAGTTGGGTTGTAAAAACTCCAAGATAGAAAGACTGGGTTTGTTTACAAATTCGTCTATACCGACTCTGTATTTGTACTCGGCTTGTGCCAAAAACTTGTCTAAACGGGCAGCACTTCCAGCTTCATAACTTTCAAATAATTGGCGTAAAGCAGCCATATTTTCAGGAATATCCACAAAATCATTTTCGCCAAAAACTACTGTATAAGACGGGGACAAACGAACTAATTGGTAATAATCGGAGGTTTTTTTACCAAAATGAGCAAAATATTTATCAAAAATATCGGGCATCCAGTACCAACTGGGACCCATGTCAAACGTAAAGCCTTGTGCCGAAAAGACTCTGGCTCTGCCCCCTGCCATCTCGTTTTTCTCTATGATTTGTACGTCAAAGCCTTCGCTGGCTAAGGTGGTGGCGGCGGACAAACCTGCAAAACCTGCCCCGATGACGATAATTTTTTTATTTTGGTTGCTCATGAATGGAAAAGATGTGTCGTTGTAAGTCTATAATTTGAAGATTAAATCTTGAAAAGCAATTTTATTTTTAGTTAGATTTTGATTTAATACTTATTAGTAAGTTTTTTCTTCTATCAAATAATCATTCCGTTTAGGCGAATTTAGCGAAATCATTTCAGCCAAAAAGCCCGCCAAGAATAGTTGAGTACCAATGATAAGGGCAACCAAAGCCAAGAAAAATAAAGGTTGTGCCGTTACATCTCGCAGGTGCAACTGATGAGCAGCTTTGTACATTTTTTCGGCAATTAGTCCGCAAGTTATCATAAAACCTGCCAAAAACGACAAAATGCCCATACTCCCAAAAAAGTGCATAGGTCGTTTTTTAAATCTTGTTACAAAGGTAATAGAAAGTAAATCTAAAAAACCATTGACAAATCTTTCTAAACCAAATTTGGTTGTCCCATATTTTCTTGCCCTATGTTCTACCACTTTTTCGCCTATTTTACCAAAACCATTCCATTTGGCTATGACAGGAATATAGCGGTGCATTTCGCCATAAACCTCTATATTTTTTACCACTTTATATTTGTAGGCTTTCAACCCACAATTAAAATCGTGGAGATAAATACCCGAAAACAGTCGAGTCATGTAGTTAAAAAGTTTAGTTGGCAAAGTTTTAGACAAAGGGTCATGTCGTTTTTTCTTCCAGCCCGACACCAAATCGAAGTTTTCGTCTGTAATTAACCGATATAATTCAGGAATTTCATCGGGACTATCTTGCAGGTCTGCATCCATCGTAATAACCACTTTGCCATTGACAGCCTGAAAACCCGTATGCAAAGCAGCAGATTTGCCATAATTGCGAGTAAAACTAATACCTTTCACACAGGAATTTTGGGAGGCTAACTGCTTGATGACTTGCCACGAAGAGTCTTTGCTGCCATCGTCGACCATAATAATTTCGTAACTAAATTGATGGGCAGAAAGTACACGTACTAACCACTCGTGTAATTCGGGCAGTGATTCCTCCTCGTTAAACAAGGGTATAACAACAGAAACGTCTAAGGTTGGTTGCATGGAAGAAAATAATTCAGTAGCAAAAATACATACTTTGTTGGGTACTTAATAAATTATTTGTACTTTTCTTTCTTTACATATTCACGCAGATTACGCATAGTTTTATGAATGCCGCTAACGACCAAAGGCTCTGTAAACCAACGTGGCAAACTAATATTGGGTTCTGTATAAAATTGATATGCTACCTCCGTTGTGCCATTTGGCTGTGGGGTAAACTGCCAAAACCCTTCCGATTTTTTAATACGGACTTTGTTTGCTTTTTCGGGCAAGTAATTGGGTACAGAAGTTATGCTGACTTTGGTATATTGTGGTGTGATGATTACTATATTTTGACTAATTAAATCGCGGTTTTGGAATGGAAAAGGTATGGCTAATTCGCCATAGGTGTACCATTCTTGCGCCGATACGATTTGAAGGGTCTGGAAAACACTCATTCTGTTTATCCAGGCTGTGCCTGCTTCTGCATCTTTAATCAATGCCAGCAGACTTTGTGGACTGTTTTTCACATACATAACCCCTCGCACTTCTCTAAAAGATGTATTTTGGTAAGGGCGGTGCATAATCACAATGCCGTCATCATCTTTTGCTGGCTGCCACCTACTGGGTTGGTAAGAGCAAAGATGGAGTAATACTAAACAAAAACAGTATAAAAACATTTGAACTAATAGGGTTACAACAATTAAAAACAGATTAAACTCTATATTTACAACTACTTACAAAACTGTTTTTTATTTTCGGCTGCTGCCACATTGCCCAAATCGGCAGCTTTTTGGAGGTCTGCACAGCCTTGCGTGGCATTTTGCATTGCCAGATGACATAAACCTCTGTATTGGTGTGCCATCGGGTGTGTGGGTATTAGCAAAATAGCTTTGTCGTAGGCTTTTACGGCTTGGGCGTAGTCTTGCAACATATAATAGGTGTTGCCCAAATTATAAAAAACTTCACCGTCTTTATGAGCAAATTTTATAGCAATCAAAAAATATTTTAAGGCAGTCATATACTGCCGATTGTTATAATAATAAAGTCCCATATTACTATAAACAGAACTACTTTTTGGTTCAAAACTTACTGCTTTTTCAAAATCTGGTAAGGCAGCCGCATAATTTCCTCTTTCGTAATGGTAATTTCCTCGGGCTGCATAAGGCAAATAATAGTTAGGGTTTTTTGCAATGGCATCACTCCACAAAGCAAAGCTATTTCGCCAAATTTGGTTGCGGAAAAAAGTTAGCCCCATAAAAGTCAGCGTAGTTGCTGCAATCAATGTATAAAAATAACCTTGTAAGTTTGGTTTGTGTTTACCCCATTCTTGCATTGCCCAAAACAACAACAAAAACAAACTGATGTGAGGCAAATAAGTATAACGGTCTGCTACGACTGCTTGCCCGTAGGGAATAATTTGAATAACCAAACCCAAATGAACAACAAAAGTAGCCAAGCAAAATATAATTTCTCGTCTGTAATTTTTGAAATAAAATACCAATGCCCCCACTAATAAAGGCACAAGAGGAGAAAAATAATAGATAGTTGGCAATAAACCATCAACTTTATTTGGTAAATTATTCAAAATACTCAGAGGATAAGGTACAAGCGAAGTATAAATATAGAAACTCAAGGCATAACAGACAATAAAAAATCTATCTACCAAACTAAAAAATTGAGAAAAATCCCCTGCCGTACCACTTTGCACTTTGACAGTAAACAAACCAAAAGCCAAACTTGCCAAAAAGAAAGGCACTTTTTCTATTATCATTCGGGCTGTTAGTTGGCGTTGTTGCCAATAATCTATCAAAACCAAAACCACAGGGAACACAACTGCCGAAGGTTTGGAGAGCAAGGAAAGGGCAAACCAAATGAAGGCGTAAACCAAATAACTCCTTTGCTCTTTGCTGCGGTAATAGAGGTAGTTGATAAGCCCTAAGAGAAAAAACAAGCCGTATTGCGGGTCGACTCTTGCCAAAATCCACGTTACAGACTCCACACGCATGGGGTGAATGGCAAAAAACAAAGCCGTAAAAAGAGCTACATACACCTGATTGGTAAGCAATTTGATAAAACGAAAAGTGAAAAATACGCAAGCCAAGTGCAGCAAAATGCTGGTAAGGTGGTAGCCTTTGGGATTTAAGCCCCACAAAGCATATTCTACGGCATAGCCCAAATAAATCAAAGGTCGGTAAATATTGTATTCGCCAATAGGCACTGTAAATATTCGTTTGATACCTTCCCAAGACAAATCTTTGATGACTGGGTTTTTTACCAAATACGTATCGTCGTCCCAATTCACAAAATCATTGCCTATGGCATTGGCAAAGGCAAGAAAAGTGAGGGCAAGCACTAACCAAATGCCGTATTTTCCCCATTTGGCTTGGGTGGCTTGTGCAGAGGCTTTGTCTTTATAAAACAGGGCATTAGCCGAAGGTTGTGCAGAAGAAGTCATTGAGCTAATTTTTTAATTTTTAATTTTTTTATGATAGTGCCACATTGCTTTTTTCATAAACTTTTCTCTATTTTACAAAGGTAGAACTTTTTTGCAACCAAACCAACCAAAAACCATGAACAATATTTATATTTCCTACGCTTGGAAAGACCAAAAAACCGAAGTAGGCAAACAACGTGAAGTATTGGTAGATAAAATTTGTAACCGTTTGGTAGAGCAAAAATACAAACTCATCAGAGATAAAAATCACCTTGTCTTGGGCAACAGTATCAAGGATTTTATGCGAGAAATAGGGCGAGGCAATTACCTGATTATTGTCATCAGTGATAAATATTTGCGGTCAGAGTATTGTATGTTCGAAGCCGTAGAGATAATGAAACACAGCAAGCAATACGCCCAACAAATTTTTCCTATTATCTTGTCTGATGCCTCCATTTATGCTCACGAGGGCAAATTGGCTTACATTCAATATTGGAAAGAGCAATACACCAAATTGAAAAAAATGGTTGATTCTACCACAGACAAAGAGGAAAACTTTGCTCTAAACGAAATAGTGGCTCAATTTAAAGAAATTGCCGATACGATAGACGATTTTATAGTTTTTGTTAGTGATAAATTGTCAATAGATGCCGAAACAAATTTAGAGGGTTTTGTGGGCAGCATCACCGCCCAAATGCAGCAAGCAGCCGAAAAAAGCCGAACCGAGCAAAGTATTTACGTAGTGGGTACAGGCAGGTACGACTTACCCCAGCCTATTTATTGGTGTGCCAAACATTTGGGCAAGTTAATTGGCGACTACAATTATAACCTTATTTCTGGTGGTTGGCAGGGCGTAGATTATGTGGTGGCAGAAAGTTTTGCCCAAGTACAAGCCCAACGTAGAGAAGCACTTTCAGCTAAATTATTGCAAGTAGTCCCCGAAGGCAAAACTCCTGAATTTAAGGGAGGCAAAATCCAAACCGTTAAGGCAGGAGCAGACGAATGGTTGGCTTGTTTGGAAAAAGCAGCTATTGTCATTTTGATTGGGGGTGTGGGCGGAACTTACGAAACCTACCAATATGCCAAACAAGAACAAGTGCCTATTATTCCCATTGTTTGCACTGATGGCGATGCCAAAAAAGTGTATGACGAATTGCTGGCAAACTGGGACGAAAAAACGATGCGTTATGTATCGCAAGACAGGTTTAAATCTCTAAATCAATACATAGACTCTGAAAAAACAGCAGCCGAAGTCATGCAAGATGTGCTAAACATAGCCAATGATATGTTATTTGCACAAAAAATGTTGAAGTAAATATCTAAAAAGCCATAATAATTATCCTTTTCGCCAAAGCAAACCTAACACTACAGGAGAACCCAACAAAGCTGTTACAATGTTGATAGGCAAAATATGACTGCTGGGCGAAAGACTACATAAAATATCGCAAGCCAACAAGACAATAGCACCCAACAAGGCTGTCATAGGCAACAATAGTTTCAGATTGGCTGTTCGCAACCAATAAAAAGCCAAATGTGGGACTGCTACAGCCACAAAACTGATAAAACCACAAAAAGCTGTAATTCCTCCTGCCAATAATCCAACGGACAACATAAGCAAAATTTTGACTTGTTGGCTGTTTACACCCATACTTTGGGCGTATTGTTCTCCCAAAAGCCAAGTATTCAGAGGTTTTTGGAGGAGATAAGCCAAGCCCAAACCCAAACTTACCACCACTGCCAAATAGGGGAGTTGCTGCCAAGAAGTGCTATGCAGAGAGCCAAAAGTCCAAATCATATATTGTTGCAACGTATCGGGACGGCTGAAATATTGCAACAAATTGACAAAAGCACCAATCAAAGCCGTAAACAAAAAACCCATGACCAACAGCGAAGTGGCTGAAACATGGTGAGCAACCCACAACAAAACCAACAAAACAGCTACTGCCCCAGCCGTAGCAGCTCCAATCAAGAGCCACTGTCCTTGCAACCACGCCCACGTAGGCAAACTATTTTTTAGAAAAATGACAACAGCAACGCCCAACGAAGCACCCGCAGAAATGCCCAACAAATCTGGTGAGGCAAGGGGATTGCGAAACAAAGTTTGCATCTGCAAACCACCAACAGCAAGTCCTGCCCCCGCCAAAACAGCCGTTAAAGTTTTTGGCAGTCTGTAATCGAGGACTATCAACTCCCAACTTGCCGAATGAATTGCTTGTTTATCAAATAGTATTTGTACAACAGACCACACAGGAATATACACACTGCCTATGGCGATGTCGACTAAGCACAAGCAAGTCAAACAAAGTAACAAAAAAATAAAATGACGAGGCAAAACAGTTGGTAGTTAGTCAGTTGGTAGTTAGTCAGTTAGTAGTTAGTCAGTTGGTCAAAATGTAGCATACGTTTTAGCAGACACAATATAACAACAAAACCTGAAACTTGTGCAGTTTCAGGCTTGAGCTTTACAATTTTGGAAGTATAGTAGTTGTTTCTGAAAATTGTGTATTTCTTGTTCATCTTACTACTCAAAGCCACATGATGAGTAACTTACTAAAAATATTTTTTATTATTTGTACTTATACATTTGCAATTTGTCTTTGAGTTCTTGACGAGCAATATGTATTCTGTTTTTTACAGTACCAATTGGAATGTGTAGTTTTTCTGCAATTTCGTGATATTTAAAACCTCTAAAATACATCACAAAGGGTGTGCTATATGCCTCATCTACCGTCTTCATTGCTTTTTCTATGTCTTGCATAGCAAAAGTAGAATAAGCCAAATTTTGGGTAATACTTTCATTAGAATTAATGTAATGCAAGTTTTCGGTGGTATCGATGAAAGTATTTCTTCGCAATAGGCGTTGGTAGTTGGTAATGAAAGTATTACGCATGATGGTATAAAGCCATGCTTTAAGGTTTGTGCCTTCTGCAAATTTCTCCCGATTGGTGTAGGCTTTTAACATTGTTTCTTGCAACAAGTCATTTGCATCTTCTGCATCTCTTGTGAGTTTCAACGCAAATGGCTTCAAACTGCTTATCATTTGGCTGAGGGTCGAATTAAATTCTGATGGAGACATAATCCTTATCTGTTTAAGATTTATGGGAACAAAACTATATAAGATTAAACAAATAAACAAATTTTTGTTTAACTATTTTTGAAAATATATTAAACAAAACTAAATAAAATTCTGAAAAAACGAAAAAAGCCTTAAAATAAGGCTTTTTTGCGTGTTTTTAGTCTTTTCAGACTATTTTTAATCATTCTACTTTGTTTAAATTAAACCCACAAACTACTCTGAAGTATATCACAAAAGCATACCACAAAGATTACTTTTCATTACTTTGTTGAAGAATACAAATATAAAACTAAACAAAATAATAAACAAAATTTTGTTTAATTTTTTTTTATAATAATTAAACAAAAGACTAAATTAACCATATTTCTAACTGTTGTATTGAATCCTCTTGGGTTTCTCAAGCTTCTCGAAATGCGTAATCTCTTGATTTCTGGTAGTTTTTTGATATTTCCCTCATCATACCTTTCGCAATCCCAGCCCCATCAGCCCTGCTACAAAGACACCAAGCAATGAAGATTTAAGAAAAATATCTACTGAAATGCTAGCAATGGAAACTTCTTTGATACTATTTAATTTTTCTTCAAACATTTCTTTGCTGGTTTGGGCAATCATAGCAGTTCGGTTGGTTTCTAAGAGTTGCAATAAATCTTGGTGGTGTTGCCTTAACATTTCATCACTTACAAAACGTAGGAATAAATAGACAGCACTTGCATACAAAATAGAGGCTAACACATTGATTAGCAATGTCATAGGTAAACTTTGATAACCATGCAAAATGCCCTTGTTCTTGAAATTTCGAAAGTAGGTTAAGCCCAGCATCATGCCTGCTGCATAGACAGGCAAGAACAAAAACAAGTGTTTGCCCAAAGGTTTTAAGCCCACTTGAAACAAGAGCAAAGCTAAGGCAAAGGCTACTAAACCTGTAAAAAATCCTGTGGCTAAGGTGGTACGAAGATAAATTACTTTGTTCATAGTTTTAAAACTCAAAAAACAATTTTTCAGTAGTTCCCATTCTGTTGTAGTAGGCTTGCAAAGTATTTTTTAGCAAAGCCGTAACAGTCATCAGTCCTACGCCACCGGGTACAGGGGTAATGTAGCTGCATTTAGGCAGCACCTCGTCAAATTTTACATCTCCTTTGAGAGCAAAGCCCGACTTTTTGGTAGTATCAACCACTCTGGTAATGCCTACGTCTATAACCACTGCCCCTTGTTTGACCATATTAGCCGTTACAAATTCGGGTCTTCCCAAAGCAGCAATCAAAATATCGGCTCTGAGGGCTTCGGCTTGCAAATCTTTGGTTTTGCTGTGGGTCATGGTTACAGTGCAGTTGCCAGGGTAGGTGTTGCGTCCCATGAGAATAGTCATAGGGAAACCTACAATATTGCTACGCCCAATGACTACACAATGTTTGCCTGCGGTTTCTATTTTGTATCTTTCTATCAAAAGCAAAATGCCGTAAGGCGTGGCAGGAATAAAACAGGGCAAGTTCAGCACCATTTTGCCCACATTAGCGGGGTGAAAACCATCTACATCTTTGTCGGGGTCAATAGCCAACAAAATTTTGTTTGCGTCTATGTGTTTGGGCAGAGGCAACTGCACAATGAAACCATCTATTTCGGGGTTTTCGTTCAGGTCTTGCACCACTTTGAGCAGGGCAGCCTCCGAAATATTGGCATCGAAACGCAACAAAGAAGACGAAAAGCCAACTTTTTCGCAACTCTTTACTTTGCTTGCTACGTAGGTTTCACTTGCCCCATCATTGCCCACCAAGACAGCAGCCAAATGGGGTACTCTTTTGCCACTTGCTTTGAGGGCATCGACTTCTAAGGCTATTTCTTCCTGAATTTGTGCCGAAACGAATTTGCCATCTATTAATTGCATAAATATTGGTTTTTAAAGTTCGAATATACGTACAATCAAATCACATTTTGTCTTTTAAAGCATTTATCATTATTTGCATTTCATTAGCACTTCGCAATCTGATTTCGTATCTTTCAGAGGCTAAACTACCCTTCTTCTTTTGCCCTGCTCGCACTCTATCCTCTACCAAAATACCACTACTATTCATTAAGTTGATATTAGTATTAATTTGCAAAATTTGCTTACTCGCAACTTTGCCTGCGTAGCCCACCGCAGAAAAAGTATGTTCTTTAAATTCAACTTTTAATAACACTTGTCTTGGTGTAATTTTTACATCCCCCAATTTTTTCAACCAGTTGTAGAAAATAAGAAAAACATCTTTGCTCTCTTGTTTGAGATTAAAAAATCTGTCGATTTCGTATAAATCAGGGTCTTGATTGACTATTTCCTTAACCAAACGAATTTTTTTGCTATCTGCTGCTTCTATTTTTTCTTCGTCAGGGTCATTGTTTAGATAATCAATGAAAACTAAATCATCTTCAAACCAAAAATACTTTATCAGCGTAATATTATTTTCTTTATTTTTCTTTACTCTTTCAATCTGAGTGATAGAAAATTTTTTGGCTATCAATACAATTTCAATTTGCTTTATGTCAATTTCTTGAAATTTGGGCAATTCAATATTATACAATTGTGACGTTTTTAAATAAACATCAGCAAAATTGTCTTCAATATATTCCCTGTAATCTGCTGCTTGTTCTGTTATATTTTTATCGTAATCTTTTTTTAACTCAAAAATTACAAACCTTTTAGACTTGGGGTTATATGCCAAAATATCTATTCTCCCACTTGTACCAATGCTTCTAACATTTCCTTTTAAAGGGAATTCGCCTGTTACAAGTACAAGGTTGGGGAACAACGAAGTCCAATTTTCACAAATGAACTTATTTAACTCACTTTCAGGTTTATTTACCTGTTTAAGGAATTTTTTGTTAGTAGTAGAAAATAATTTAGGCATTATTTGGTGCTTGTTTCAAATAAGTTGTGAGCAAAGATATAAATTCTGTTCCAATTTGACGTAAATTTTCTACATCATCAAAATTCCAAACAGTTTCATTTTCATTGCCATATATTTCATCGTGTTCCATTGAAAGATGCAGCAACTTTTCAAAATCCTCATCAGATAAATTGATTGTTTTCATAAGACTTTATTATTCGTGAATTTACCTGCTATTTACCAATTTATATTTTCAAAAAAAACATTTTTAGAATGATTTTTGCTGTTTTTAAAATCTAAACCTATAAGATTTTAAAAACCTTATAGGTTTAAAGTAGCAAGACAACCACCAACGCAATCATTTACTTTACCCAATTTTATTTATGCTCAATTTATACCAAACAACCAATGACCAATGTAGAAAGTTTAGCAGCCTATCCGTTAGTGTATGATAGCGAATTTTGCACTTTGTATGATATGCGGAGAGAAATACCGCATACGGCTTTTGCGTTTTGGAAAGGTTTTTTCAAATTAGATAACGCAGTGTTTCTGAAAGATATGAAATACTCGGTGGAGTTTATCAGAGAAAAACGAATAAAAGTAATGATTTCTGACCATTCGCACCTGAAAGTCGTAACGCCAGAGGTGTTGGCGTGGATACACAAAAATTGGTATGCTCCTGCTGCAAAATATGGGCTGAAAGCCGAAGCTGTTTTAGAAGCTGAAAGTATATTTGCAAAACTGACCTTAGAAAAAATGATAGAGGCAAAACAAACCAGCAACATTCAGGCTGTAAAGTTCCAAAAATTTGAGGAAGCTCGTGGTTTTTCAGAGCAAATGGCAAAAAATCTTTGGGAAACTACGGATTTGAGCCTAACAACCCTCCCTGTGCAGCTATTACCTCCGCACCGCCCACAGCCCTAAAAAAGTGAGCAAGCCGTTGAATAACAGCAATTCGAAACCAAATTTATAGCCGAATAATAGCTGTTCGGAGTACAAATTCAGCAAGTAACATAGAACAGGTGAGGCTACACAAACCAATGGTACATAACGGTCTTTTACGGCATACTTGGTAAACAACCCAAAGGCAAACAGACCCAACAAGGGACCATAAGTGTAGCCCGCCGCCGTAAAAACGGCTTTAATTACACTTGCTTTGTTGATTGCCTGAAAAAGCAAAATCACAAAAAACAATAGCACCGAAAAGCCCAAATGCACCCAAAATTTTAGCTTTTGTCGCAAACTTTCTACCTTGTCTGCAAAATTCAAAAAATCTATGCAAAAGGCAGTGGTCAGCGAGGCTAAGGCAGAATCTGCACTTGCATAAGACGAGGCAATGATGCCGAGCAAGAAAAAAACCGCAGCCACCGTACCAAAATGCAGGTTAAGGGCTAAGGTAGGGTACAAATAATCTGCTCTTTCGGGAATAGGTATGCCTTTTTGGTTGGCGTAGATATAGAGCAAAGCCCCCAACGTGATAAACAAAAAATTAACAGCAACCAATACCACCACAAAAGAAAGCATATTTTTTTGTGCCTCTTTGATATTTTTGCAAGCCAAATTTTTCTGCATCAGGTCTTGGTCTAAGCCTGTCATGGTGATGGCAATAAACATACCCGCCAAAAACTGTTTGAGAAAAAACCTTTTATCCTGCCAATCCCAGAAAAATATTTGCGAGTAATTACTTTCTTTCACTGTTTTGACAAGTCCCCAAAAATCTAATTCCAACTGTTGTGCTATCAGCACCACACTCATCACAACGGCAGCCACAAGGAAAAAAGTTTGGAAAGTATCTGTCCAAATAATAGTTTTCATACCTCCTTTGAAAGTATAGACCCAAATCAAGGCAATGGTTAGCAGCACATTGACAAAAAAAGGTATGCCCAAAGGGTCAAAAATACCAATTTGCAACACCGCCGCCACCAAATAGAGCCGAAAAGCAGAGCCAATGGTGCGAGAAAGCAAGAAAAAAGACGACCCTGTTTTGTATGACCAAAAGCCAAATCTCTGGTCGAGGTAGGTGTAGATAGATACCAAATTCAGCCTATAATACAAAGGCAACAGCACCCAACCAATGACTGCATAGCCCGCCAAATAGCCCAACACCATTTGGAAATAGGCAAATTGCCCTGTCCCCACGTCCCCAGGCACAGAAATAAACGTAACTCCCGACAATGAAGCCCCTATCATACCAAAAGCCACCACGTACCATGCAGCTTTTTTGTCTGCTGTAAAAAATCCTTCGGTGTCTGCTCCCTTTGAGGTAAAGTAGGCTATGACTATCAGGGCAAGAAAGTACAGCGAAATAACAGTAAAAATTAGGCTTGGCGACATGATTAATGTTGAATTTTTGAATTTTTAGTTTTGAATTAGGTCAATTACGAATTTTACACTATTGCCTGTGCCTTCACAAACAATTAACAAAGTTAATTGCATTTTTTCAATAAATTACACTAATTTTGCCTAACTTTTAACCTGTCTGATTTAGTAAGTAATAAACTCTTAAATGAGTTTTAGTAGTATTAAAAAAGGCTAAAGTCTGTTATTCAATTTCCTATTTGTAATTTTATAATTATCTTTGCTCTGCAAAATCTATTCAGTTGTCATTTAACTTATTCATATTTTCTATTTCAATGCACACCTTATCTAACCGTATCAATGCACTTGCCGAATCGCAAACCTTAGAAATGGCGAAAAAAGCAAGAGAATTAAAAGCCAAAGGCGTAGATGTTATCAGCCTGAACTTGGGAGAGCCAGATTTTCAAACGCCGCAACACATCAAGGAAGCAGCTAAAAAAGCCATAGATTCGGGCTACTCTTTTTATACACCTGTGTCGGGCATAGCAGAATTGCGGAAAGCAATAGCCGAAAAATTGCAAAAAGAAAACGGCTTGACCGACATGAAAGCCGAAAATGTGGTGGTGTCCACAGGTGCAAAACAGTCCTTAGTCAATGCCCTGATGTGTTTGGTAAACCCTGGCGATGAGGTCATTATCTTTGCTCCTTATTGGGTTTCTTATTACGAAATGGTCAAATTAGCCGAAGGTGTGCCTGTGGTTATCAAAGGTTCTTTGGAAAACGAATACAAAGTTACTGCCGAGCAAGTGAAAGCAGCCATTACACCCAAAACAAGGGCTATTTTGTATTCTTCGCCTTGCAATCCTACGGGAGCAGTGTTTTCTGAACAAGAACTAACCGCCATAGCCAAAGTGATAGAACCACACAGCAATATTTACGTCATTGCCGATGAAATTTACGAATATATCAATTTCACAGGCAAGCATTTTAGTATTGGTTCTTTGCCTTTTATCAAAGACAGAGTTGTAACAGTCAATGGTTTTTCCAAAGGATTTGCTATGACAGGCTGGCGTGCAGGCTATATTGGGGCTGCAAAATCCATAGCCGATGCTTGCGACAAAATGCAAGGACAAGTTACATCAGGCACTTGCTCTATCACCCAACACGCAGCCTTAGCTGCCATCACAGGCAACCGAGAAGACACCCAAAAAATGTCGGAAGCCTACAAAAGACGCAGAGATTTAATTAAAAAACTCTTAGATGAAATACCCGGTGTAAAAGCAAACAACCCACAAGGTGCTTTTTATATTTTCCCAGATGTAAGTGCTTATTTTGGCAAGTCGTACCAAGATTACAAAATAAAAACTTCTTACGACCTCTGTATTTATTTGCTCAACGAGGCTCATGTTTCCTTAGTCGATGGCGAAGGTTTTGGTGAGCCAAATTGCTTGCGTATCTCCAATGCTGCCTCCGAAGAACACATTACAGAAGCTATGCGGAGGGTAAAAGTTGCTTTGGCAAAGTTGGTGTAAAGTTTAGATGCTTTTCAGTTATAAACTTTTATACGTTGGCAATGGTGCTTTCCACACCTTGACAATCGTATAAAAGTGGCTACGATTGTCAAGGTATGAAAAATACAGTACTGCCAGTTATTGCCAACGCAAGTGAATAGTTACAAACAAATTTAAAATGTCGTTAGCATATTTTCTGAAATAAATACTACCTTTGCAGCTTAAAAAATAAACAACAATGAATATAGCAGTTATAGGCACAGGCTATGTAGGTTTGGTTTCTGGCACTTGCTTTGCCGAAACAGGCAATTATGTAACTTGTGTAGATATTAATGCCGAAAAGGTTGCAAAGATGCAAAAAGGCGAAATTCCCATCTACGAACCCGGATTGGAGGTTTTGTTTGAAAGAAATATCAAACACGGAAGGCTGAAATTTACTATGGATTTGGCAGCAGCCATAGCCCAAGCTAAAATCATCTTTTTGGCATTGCCCACGCCACCAGGTGAAGACGGGTCTGCCGACTTGTCTTACGTTTTGGGTGCTGCCGAAGACATAGGTAAGTTGATAAAAGATTACAAAGTAATTGTGGACAAAAGCACAGTACCCGTAGGCACAGCCGAATTGGTACACGCAGCCGTAGCCAAACACGCCACTTGCAGCTTCGATGTAGTATCAAATCCAGAGTTTTTGAGGGAAGGAGCAGCCGTAGAGGATTTTATGAAACCCGACAGAGTGGTGGTAGGCACAACATCTGCGAAGGCAAAAGAAGTGATGCAGACTCTCTATGAACCTTATGTAAGGCAGGGCAATCCCATTATTTTTATGGACGAAAGGTCAGCCGAAATGACCAAATATGCAGGTAATGCCTACTTAGCAACTCGCATTACGTTTATGAACGAAATTGCCAATCTTTGCGAAAAATTAGGTGCAGATGTGGACATGGTACGCAAAGGAATAGGCTCAGACAAAAGAATTGGTAGCCGTTTCTTGTTCCCAGGTGTGGGTTATGGCGGTAGCTGTTTCCCCAAAGACGTGCAAGCATTGAGCAAAATGGCTACGGAATACAGCTATGATTTCAGAGTTTTAGACTCCGTAATGGCTGTAAATGAAGAGCAAAGAATGGTAATTGCCCACAAAATCAAAAAATATTTTGGCGAAAGTATCAAAGGCAAACGCATAGCTATTTGGGGCTTGGCTTTCAAACCCAATACTGATGATGTGCGTGAAGCACCCGCCATTTACACGATTAATGCCTTGTTAGAGGCTGGGGCAGAAATAGTAGCCTTCGACCCCGAAGGTATGCCTAATATCAAGAAAATATTTGGCAACCGCATTACTTTAGCCACAGATGAATATGCTGCAATAGAAAAGGCTGATGCTTTAGCAATTATTACGGAGTGGACAGAGTTTCGCACCCCAGACTTCGAAAAAATGGCAGGTTTAATGAAACAAAAGGTCATTTTTGATGGGCGGAATCTCTATAACCTCAAAACTTTGCAAGGACAAGGCTGGTATTACAACAGCATTGGTCGCCAAGTGGTAAACGGGTAGTATGATACCAATCATATATTAAGTGTATGGAGTTTATTTGCAAAGTAGAATCAACTACGCAGAGTTTTATGCAAATAAATATGCTAAAACTACATTAGACTTCTTGCAAAAGTCCAACAAGAGTGTGTCCGAAAAGTAAGAATGTATCACAGATTTTAGTCTGTTAGGTGCTGATTAGCAACTACTTATATATTTATAAACTGAAGTCTGTGGTACATATTTTGACTTTTTAGACACCCTCTTTTTGGGCTTTTGCAACAAGTCTAATATAAATAAAAAAATTTACAACTACTTAACTGCTCACTGTTTACAACCTAAATCCCATAATCAATATATCATCTACCTGTGCTTCTCTGCCTTGCCACTCCACTAATTGCTGTTCTATTGCCTGTTTTTGTTCAGGCAAAGGTTGTTCGTGAATAGTTTGGAACAAAGTACGCATACGTTTTATCATCATTTTTCTACCTTCCTTGCCCCCAAATTGATCTTGGTAGCCGTCTGTAAAGGTATAAAACATGGTAGGAGTTTCAAACGAAACCGTATGATTGGTGTAGTTGCGTTGGTCATCGAGTTGCAAACCGCCAATGGGCAGTTTGTCGCCTTTTATTTCGTGCAAAGTATTTTTTTGGAAGTAAAACAAAGGATTGCAAGCCCCCGCAAACTGCAAAGTTTTGGTAGTTTTGTCTATGTGGCAAACGGTAATGTCCATGCCATCTCTGTTTTCACTTTTTTCTTGTTGCAAACTGTTGGTAATTTCAGCGTGCAAGGTATTGAGTATTTGGTTGGGTTGGTAAATTTTTTTGTTTTCTACTATTTTCGACAGCAAAGTTTGCCCCAGCATAGACATAAAAGCCCCAGGCACGCCATGCCCCGTACAATCTACGCAGGCAATCAGAGCCTGTTGCTCATCTACTTGATAAAACCAATAAAAGTCGCCACTTACAATGTCGCGTGGGCGAAAAAAGATAAATTTTTCGGGCAAAAACTTGATAATGTTTTCTCGGTAAGGCAACATTGCAAACTGAATCCGTTTGGCATAATTGATACTCGACGTAAGATTTTCGTTGATATACTCAATTTCCTTGTTTTGACTCTGAATCAGTTGGTTTTGGGATTGCAACTGTTCGTTTGCTTTTTTCTTGTTGTTGAAGTTGATATAAAACCCAAGAGCTACCAAAAAGAAAAAAAGTGCAATAGCCACCATCAAATTCATTTGTTTGCTACTTTCACTTGCCTGCATTGCCTTGTCTTTTTCCAATAAAGCTATTTTATTTTTTTGCGACTCTGCCTCAAATTGGCTTTGCATTTTGGCTATACTTTCGTGATTTTTTTCGTTCAAAATGCTATCTTTAAACAAAATAGATTTTTCGTACATAGCCAAAGCTTGTGCATATTCTCCCGTTTTTTTGTATAAATCTGCCAAATGCTCGTAAGTAGCCTGAATTTTGGATTTGGTTTTAATATCGAAAGCAAGTTGCAAGGCTTTGTTTGTGTATTGAATCCCTGCCGAATAGTTGCCCATATCGCCATACAATTCGCCCAAATTAATATAGCTGTCTATCAAATAACGTCTATCTCCCAACTGTTCATCTGTTTTTACGGCTCTTTCTAAGGTAGCTTTTGCTTTGTCGTAGTCTTTTTTGCGTCTGTAAATTTCGCCAATGGTATTGAGGCAAGAGGTAGCCCCGCGCGGATTGTTCATGTCCTCGTTCATTTTCAAGGCTTGGAGCATAAAAGCAAGAGATTTTTCGTTTTCGTTCAGGTCGAAATAGACCTTGCCCAAATTGTTTAGATTGACCGAAACCCCAAATTGGTTGCCCCTTTTTTTCTCATAATCTAAGGCTTTTTCGAAATATTTGATAGCCTCTTTAAAGTTTTTCAACTGCCTATAATTATTGCCCACGCCGTTGAGAGCCTTGCCATAATTGGGTTCATCACGATAAGTTTCAGAAGTTTGCAGCCCTTTGAGGTAGTAGTCGAGGCTTTGTTCGTAGTTGTCCATGCGTCTGTAAACCGAGCCTATGTCGTTGTAAGCCTCTGCCAAATACTGTTTTTCGGGCAGTGTTTTACTCAGTTCGATGACTTGTTCCAATACTTCAATGGCTTGCTCATACTTAGACGAATCTCTGTAAACAATGCCTTGCACCAATAAAACCAATACTTCGCCCTTCACATAATTGGTTTGTTTGGCTTGTTGGCGGGCAAGGCGAAGCAACTCCATAGCCTCTGGTGTTTTTCTCACCTCACGAGCCAAATGCACCTGCAACTGAATTTGGGTGCTATCAGCCTTTGCAGTTTGCAAAAGTTGTCGCAAACTGTCTGCCTTGCTCGGTTTCTGGGCAAAAATTGGAAGTAAAACACCCAAAAAAAGTATAAAAAATAAAAGCCAACGCATAAAAAGTAGTTTTAAATTTTTAATTTACCAAAATCAGTATATGGATTGATGTATTTTCCTATTAGAGTTTATGAATAAATTTTTGTTATGAGGTTTGAAAAAAGATGTCATTTTTCAAAAAAATGACATCTTTCGAAAATTATTCATAAACTCTATTGTAAATATTTTTCAATACACAAAGGTACAAATTTTTTTCATATTCTTACACTACGTTTTTTAGTCCGTTTGGTTGATATTTATCTCTACTTTTTCAACACCTTAATCTCTACTCTCCTGTTGAGCTGCTTGCTCTGCTCATCTCTTTGGCGGGTTAGGGGACGTTGCGAGCCAAAAGCCTTAGTTTTTATTCGTTGGGTGGCTATGCCTTGCTGCACCAAATACGTTTGAATCCGTTGCACCCTGTCTTTGGAAAGTTTCATATTATCCATTGGCGACCCTTCTATATCTGTATGCCCAATGACCTCGATTTCCAGCGTTGGTGTTGATAGCATTGCTTTTACTATCTCGTCGAGTTCTTGGTAAGAAACCACCAATAAATTGGCTGTTCCCTGCTCGAACAGAATGGTTTGCAACCGCAATACCTGCCCCACTTCCAATTTTTCGGGCAATAAGTGATGCGGACTTATTTTTTCGGGTAGTTCGGGGCGAAGTTGAGGCGGTAGTTTCACCTGCCATATATCCGTATCTTTGTCGTCTGATTGGCGAACAAAGTAAGCCGTTTCTCCGCTTGCATCGAGGGTATAGGCTGCGTCCCAGTTGGCGGTGTTAAAAGGCTTGCCGAGATTGACGGGTGGTGTCCAGTTTGTCCACGTATCGTCTAATCTTTTGCTCATAAACATATCCATGTCGCCATAGCCACTGAAACCATTGGAGGCAAAGTACAAAGTTTTGTTATCGGCAGCCAAAAAAGGCGTAATTTCGGAGGCTGCTGTATTGAGTATAGCCCCCAAATTTTTAGGTTTTGTCCACGTTTTGCGGTCTGTTTCCAAAAAACTTACATACAAATCACGACCTCCGTAGCCCTCAAATTGCTCTATTGCCAACAATAAAATTTGGTTGTTGTTCGTCAGTTGAAATTCGGCATGAGGACTTAGGTTATAGTAGGCTCTTAGGTTTAGATTTTCGGGTGCAGTCCACGTACCTTTTGCAGTTTTTTGCACCAAAGCCACGCCGCCACGCCACGCTGAATTGTTTGCTGCATTTGGGTTGGTATCTTCAGTAGCTTGTTGAATAGTTTGCTCCCTAACTTGTTTGGTTGAGTCTTGGTAGGCATTAGCAAGGAGCAAGGTATTGCCATCGGCACTCACCGAGCAGACGTAGTTGTGGTTGGCATTATTCAGTGGGGCTGGCAACCGCCACGCCAAACCAAAACTGCCTGTTTCGTTGCGATTTGCCACCCAAATATCATCATTTACAAATTTTCCTGCGGTATTTTCGGGGTGGGCTTGCCTGTCGAAGTACAAAGTTTTTCCATCAGGTGCAATCACAGGCAACAGTTCATTATACGAAGTATTGATAGTGGCAGGCAATTTTTCGGGTCTTGCAAGATTGTTTTGCCCTGTTGCTTGTGTTGTATCTTGTGCAGTTTTTTGGATAATTTCAGGCAATACAATGGTGGCTTCTATTGGATTTTCAGAGTCGCTAATCCCGATGGCATCTATTTGGTTTTGCCCCCAATTTTTCATTGAATTCAACACAACTTTGGCAGCTACGACCTCATAATTGGTTAAGGGCAAAAATACACGCAACCATGCCCCTGCGGGATTTCCTTGTATCTTTTCCTCTGTTTTTTGTGTTGATTGTATAGGCAAATGATTGGTCGTAGGTAAGGTGTCGCCATAGACAAGGTAGGCGTTGCTTTCTGTATCGTACAACCAAATTTGGGTGATACTCCCCACACTGCAATTTTCGCCAACGGCTATTTGCCTGATTTTCATTTGTTTGCGAAAACCAATTTTTACCCATTCCTCCTCGCCGTTAGCCATTGCTTTGTCTATTGCCTTTGGCAACCACGCCACTGCACTCATGCCAAAGGCAGGCAATTTGTTTGGTTTTCCTAACACTTGTTTGGCACTATATGCTGCGGGGTGGTTGCCCTCTTGGTGTTCTGACGAAAACCCCAACAGCCTGTATGCCCACTGAATTTCTTGCGAACAAGCTAAGTGAGGTAGAATAAAACAGAGTAGAAAATAACAACAACGCAAAATTTTACTTCGTAAAATAATAGCTGCTAAATACATCATAGCCCTGCCAATTTTCAATGTCATCGAAACGGTAGCCGAAGTTTTGATTTTTGGGTCGGGTAGCCATTTTAATTTGCTTAATATATTGTGAGAGTGGCGTGAGCAAAGTTTTTGCATTTTCTGCTCCGCCATAGAGCCACAATTTTACGTCTGTATTGTCAAGCCCCAGTTCTTTGGCTACCAATAGCACGAAATAAACCATGTCCATTGCATCTTGATAAGCAAAAGAATTTAAAAAATTGAGTTTGCCACTTCTAAAATTGGCAATACAAATATTATCCTCATTGACCAATACGTGCAGGTGATTGCTGTCCAATCTATCGGGATTTTTGCTTACGCCCTCAAAAAAAGCACCTGTTTGGTGTACCCAAATTACTTCCCTATCTCTGTACAGATTTTTGCTCCACTCATAAACAGGTTTTTGCACCCCAAAATGACAATAACAGCCCTGCCCCAAGTGTTTGGTGTGTTGGAGGGCAAAAGGTTTGGAGTCTATCTCAGTATTAAGGCGGAGAAAAGTAGCCCCATAATTGGCATGGTGATATTCGTCTGGCACAAAACTGTAATGCAAATTGCAGTCCATCAGGTAGATAGCCTTCCAGTTAGCCGTAGGCAAAAATGGGTGCGACTTGATAAAATTAGCTAAACCCACCACTTGCAAAGACTCGTCTTCGGTCAAAAAGTCGTGGTATTCGTAAAGCATACAACGGTCTATTTTGGTGTCAAAAACGGCTACTTCTATGTGTTGTTTGCCTAATTTTAGGCACAGAAAGTAATGAGCTATGGTGTCGGCATTGAATAAATCATCTCTTACCTTCGTCTTTAATTTGTGGGTCTGCATACTATCAAGTGCTAAAATATGTTTGAGTGCTTGCAAGTTGTATATTTTGACTATACTTTGCAAAGTTTTTACCTTTTTTGTGGGTTTTGCTATTTAATGTAAGTTGCGTAGTGAAATTTTAGCATTGGGCTAAAGCCCGCAACTACAGCACCACGCAACTTACATTATTTAAATACCAACATTAATATTCTTAGAGAACTGTTAGTGCTGAACATTAATTTACAGGTTTCCTCTTAGGGCTTGTTCTCTTTCTATGGATTCAAACAAAGCCTTGAAATTGCCTTTGCCGAAAGAAGTAGCTCCTTTGCGTTGGATAATTTCGAAGAACAAAGTAGGTCTGTCCACCAAAGGTTTGGTAAAAATTTGGAGCAAATAACCCTCCTCATCTCTGTCCACTAAAATATTCAAATCTCGCAAAGGTTTCAGTTCCTCGTCTATTTTGCCCACTCTGTCTAACAAATCTTCGTAATAAGTTTGGGGAACAGTCAAAAACTCTACGCCTCTTGCCCGCAATTCGGATATGGTGTGAATAATGTCGTTGGTTGCAATGGCAATATGCTGCACACCTGCTCCTTTGTAAAACTCTATGTATTCCTCTATTTGCGATTTTCTACGTCCATCGGCTGGCTCGTTTATCGGGAATTTGATATAACCATTGCCGTTTGATACCACCTTAGACATCAGGGCAGAGTATTCTGTCGAAATATCTTTGTCATCGAAAGTCAAGAGTAGCTTAAAGCCCATGACTTTTTCGTAAAACTCAACCCACGTATCCATTTTGCCCAACTCTACATTACCTACACAGTGGTCTATGTGTTGCAAGCCAATAGGTTTTGAGAAAGTCATTTTACGTTCTTCATAACCAGGCAGAAAAGCACCTTTGTAGTTGGTTCTTTCCACAAACGTATGGATGGTTTCTCCGTAAGTACAGATAGACGAAACCACCACTTCACCAAAAGAATCAGTCAATTTTTGGGGTTTTGCAGCCTCTTTTGCTCCGCGTTTCATCGTTTCGTAAAAGGCTTGTTCGGCATCATCTACCCAAAGGGCAAGCACCTTCACGCCATCGCCATGTAGCTTGACGTGGTCGGCTATTGGCGAGTCGGGAGTCATAGCCCCTGTGATAACAAAACGAATTTTGCCTTGTTTGAGTACATACGAAACCCTATCGCGGATTCCTGTTTCGGGTCCTGCGTATGCTACGCACTCAAAGCCAAAGGCTGTCATGTAGAAGTAGGCAGTCTGTTTTGCATTGCCTACATACATCTCTACGTAATCTGTCCCTTTGAGGGGCAAAAAATCCTGTGTTGCCATGGTATTTATGGAAGTTTTGGGTTATTGGATTGTGAGCAAAGGTAATAAAAAAATTATTGCATTTCACAAAATATGATGCAAAGTTGAAGTTTTAGTCATTTGGTATCAGGTTTACATACTCATCACTTTGCTATTTTTACTTTCTATACACTGCCTTTGCCTTTTCTCTCAAATTATATTGCGAAGACATAACCTCGCCGTATGCACCCGCAGACCGAATGGCTACCAAATCATTGCGTTGGGTGAAAGGCAAGGTAATGTTTTTTGCAAAACAATCAGACGACTCGCAAATAGGACCTACTACATCATATAATTGGCTGTTTTCGCCAGCAGCAGTTAGGTTTTCTATGTGGTGATAGGCTTGGTACAAGGCAGGGCGTATGAGTTCGGTCATACCCGCATCGAGAATCACAAACTGTTTTCCTCCGCTTGATTTTACATATAAAACTTTGGTTATCAGGCTTCCACACTGCCCCACAATGGCACGACCCAACTCAAAATGTACTTCTTGTTTTGGTAAAAGCTGCAAATGTTTAGCAAAAATACCAAAATAAGTTTCAAAATCAGCAATGGGTTCGGAGTCGGGATTTTGGTAGTTAATACCCAAACCTCCCCCTACGTTGATATGTTCCAAAGGCAAACCTTGTGCTACAAACACACCTTGCAACTCGTTGATTCGGTGGCAGAGGGCTATGAAATTATCTAAATTGCGAATTTGCGACCCAATATGAAAATGAATACCTGTCAATTTGATATGGGGCAACGAAGGCAAAATCTCAAAAACCTGTGCCAATTCGTTGGTATGAATTCCAAATTTGTTTTCCTCCTTGCCTGTGGCTATGTATTGGTGGGTTTGTGCCTCCACATTAGGGTTTAGTCGCAAGGCAATGTGGGCAATTTTATTGTGTGTAGCTGCCAATTCATTGATTACTTGCAATTCGGGAACAGACTCGCAATTAAACGAAAAGATATTGTGAGCTAATCCAATAGCTATTTCTTTATCTGTTTTGCCAACACCTGCAAAAGCTATGTGATTTGGTGCAAAACCATTTGCTACGGCGTGCAAAACCTCATTGCCACTTACACAATCTGCTCCCAAACCATTTTTGACAATAGTTTGCAGTATTTCTGCATTGGCATTGGCTTTTAGAGCATAATGTACTACAAAATTGTGAGTTTTGCTATGCTGTTTGATAGAATCTAAGGTTTGTTGCAACAAACGAAGGTCGTAATAAAAAAACGGCGTTTCTATGCTGCGAAACTCTGTTATTTTTTGGGAATTGATTGGCATGGAGTGACAAGATAATTAACACTTCCCCACGTTGCACGTGGGGAAGTTCAGAGTTCAACCTCTTCGAGGTTGTCTGTATTTTTACAACCTCGAAGAGGTTGAACATCAATAGCCCCACGTGCAACGTGGGGAAACAAAAAACTTACGCCACCTTATTCAAATCTATATTTTCCTTCGCCTGTCCGTTGTTGTTGCTGGTGCGAATATAGTCTAAGGTTGGGTTGCCAAAAGGACGTTTGCCAAGCAACCTTTCGAGGTCGTCTTGAAAAATCACTTCTTTTTTCAACAGTTCTTGGGCTATTGCTTCCAAACCTGCCACATGATGCTGTATGAGTTCTTTGGTGCGAATATAGGCTTTGTCTATCAAAATTTTGACTTCTTTGTCTATCAACTCCGCAGTAGCCTCCGAATAAGGTTTGTCAAAGGTATATTCAGATTTTTTGGAGTCGTAAAACGAAATATTGCCCAATTTTTCGTTCATACCATAGACTGTAACCATACTGTATGCCATTTTGGTAATTCTTTCCAAATCACTCAACGCACCTGTGGAGATACGTGCAAACGTGATTTCCTCCGCAGCCCTTCCGCCCAATGTCATGCACATATCGTCTAAAAGTTGTTCGGTTGTGTATAAAAACTGCTCTTTTGGCAGATATTGGGCGTAACCCAATGCAGCCACGCCGCGTGGCACAATGCTTACTTTCACTAAGGGGTGTGTATGTTCTAAAAACCAACCGACCAAGGCATGACCAGCCTCGTGATAGGCAACTATTTTTTTCTCTTCGGGAGAAATGATTTTGTTTTTCTTTTCCAAACCACCAATTACTCTGTCTATGGCATCTTGAAAATCTTGCATATCAATCATTTCTTTTCCTCTGCGGGCTGCAATCAAGGCTGCTTCGTTGCACACATTTGCCAACTCTGCCCCAGCAAAACCAGGAGTTTGGGCTGCCAATTTGTTTACATTTACGTTTTCAGAAAGTTTCAAAGGTTGCAAATGCACTTTAAAAATAGCCTCTCTGCCGTTAATGTCTGGCACGTCTATAGAAATTTGTCTATCGAAACGACCTGGACGCATCAGGGCTGAATCTAATACATCGGGTCTGTTGGTAGCTGCCATGATGATTACGCCAGAGTCTGTACCGAAACCGTCCATTTCTACCAACAAAGAGTTTAGGGTGTTTTCTCTTTCGTCATTCGAGCCAGGCATTGCCCCACGTCCCCGCGACCTACCAATGGCATCTATTTCGTCTATGAAAACGATGCAAGGGGCTTTTTCTTTGGCTTGGCGGAACAAATCTCTTACCCTTGCTGCTCCTACGCCTACAAACATCTCTACAAAATCTGAACCTGATAAGGAGAAAAACGGCACGCCAGCCTCACCTGCTACGGCTTTTGCCAACAAAGTTTTACCTGTTCCAGGAGGACCTACTAATAATACGCCTTTTGGAATTTTGCCTCCCAAAGAAGTATATTTGTTGGGGTTTCTCAAAAAATCTACAACTTCTTCTACTTCCTCTTTTGCCTCGTCTAAACCTGCCACATCTTTGAAAGTAACTTTTACTTTATTTTCAGCGTCAAAAAGAGCTGCTCTGGACTTGCCTATGTTGAAAATTTGCCCACCTGCTCCTGCACCACCCATGCGGCGTAAGAGTAAATAAGAGCCTAAAAGCAACAAAATAAGCATTAAACCTGGTCCCAACAACCAGCTAATAAAGTCGGTACGAGTTTTATCTACTTTATAGGGTAGTCTATCAGGTTCGGGTACATCTTTTTGCAACCTTTCCAAATCCTCTTTAAAAGATTCGGCAGAGATAATGCTAAACTTATACTGCGCCCCCAATGGTGAAAAACGCAAAGGCGAAGGTTGCACAGGGGTAGGCTGCAATTTGGCTAAGGCTTCGGGAGTAAGAAAAACCTCGACAAACTGTTCGTTTACTATCACCACTTCTTTTACTTCGCCTGCCTTCAACATCTTTTCAAATCTTTTTTGGGAGATTTCGACTGTCGTATTGGCTTGATTAAAGTAAGTTAGACCCAAAATTAAAATCACCAAGCTCACTAAAAGCCAAATCTGATAGTTGCCTCGTGCATTTTGCGGAGGCTTTTGGAAATAATTGTTTGCGTTGTTATTGTTCTTTTTTTCCTCGTTTTTGTTATTTTCTGACATGAGTAGATGTGTAAAGGCTAAAGGTAAAATAGAGAAGTTTTCTCAATGATGTGAAAACCAAAAATAGCACTAGCTCTTAGGTAATAATCACAAATTTAGAGTATTTTTTTTAATCCTGACAAAATTTCAGGAAAAAAAACATATTTTTGCTAAATGAAACCTAAATTGGCAGTAAGCACCAACCTAAATCAACAATCGTGAAAGCAGAATATTTAACCATACACCCCATTAACCCCGAAGAAAACAAGATTCGCAAAGTCGTAGCTTGTATTCGAGAGGGAGGTCTTGTTATCTACCCAACCGATACGGTCTATGGAATTGGTTGCGACCTCTACAACCCAAAAGCCATAGAAAAACTATGCAGACTCAAAGGCATAAAACCTGCCAAAATGCACCTCTCTTTTATTTGCTATGATTTGAGTGATATTAGCAAATATGCAAAGCACGTGAATACTGCCACTTTTCGGTTGATGAAAAAAGCCTTACCAGGTGCTTATACTTTTATTCTCGAATCAAGTGGCGAAGTCCCTAAGATTTTTGACGTGAAAAAGAAACAAGTAGGCATCAGAGTTCCCGACCATTTAATTCCGCGAATGATAGTCAAAGAATTGGGTAATCCAATCTTAACAACCTCTGTAAAAGATGAGCAGCAGGGCGGCGAACACCTCACAGACCCTTCGTTGATTTATGAACAATATGCAAACTTAGTCGATATGGTTATCGATGGAGGCATTGGAGGCATAGAACCTTCCACAGTCATAGATTGCACCAACGACCAGTTTGAGGTCATACGCGAAGGGTTGGGGGCAGTGGATTTGTTGTATTAATGACTTTGTTTTAGTGCGTAGCTCTTTATTTCATAAGTAATTGATTATCAATATTTTAATTTTATTTTTACACCTAATATTTCATATTTATTCCTGTGTTATTACAAGCTAGCAATATTCACAAAAGTTTTAATCAATTAGCTGTTTTGCAAGGCATAGACTTGTCCATAGCCCAAGCCGAAATTACGGCAATCGTGGGGGCTTCAGGTGCAGGCAAAAGCACGTTACTACATATTTTAGGCACTTTAGACCAACCTGACCAAGGTGAAATCAAGTTACAAGGCACTGTAACAACCAAACTTAATGCCGACCAGCTGGCTGTTTTTCGCAACCGCCACATTGGTTTTGTCTTTCAATTTCACAATTTATTGCCTGAATTTACAGCCTTAGAAAATATTTGTTTGCCCGCCTTTCTGCGTACAGGCAATACCAGCAGCCAAAAAGTACAAACCGAACAACGAGCCATGTACCTCTTAGATTTGCTCAATATGACTGCCCGAAAAGACCACAAACCCTCTGAATTGTCGGGCGGCGAGCAACAACGCATAGCCGTAGCAAGGGCATTGATTAACGAACCCATGCTGGTTTTTGCTGACGAACCTTCAGGAAATTTAGATGCAAAACACGCAGAAGAATTGCACCAACTTTTTTTCAGACTCCGCAAAGAATTTAACCAAACCTTTGTCATTGTAACCCACAACCCACAATTAGCTCAACAGGCGGATAGAACTATTATATTGGAAAAAGGGAAAGTGAAAGTATAGTTTTTTGTAATTATTCTATTATTTTTGTAAACTCACAAAACCTTAACCCTGCAAGGGCTTAAAGCTCTTGCAGGGTTGTTGATAAGTGGTTTTTATAGGAAATTTAGCTTTTATTCTTTCGTTTCTCATGTGGCATAGCACTAACAAACTTGTACAAACTTTTAATATGGCTACGCAAGCCGCCCAACTTTTTCAATACACCTTTGATTTTTTGAAAGAACAAGGCTACGGCGAACAGTTGGCTTATTGGGTGGCTACCAAAAACATAGACTCCGCTGCACCAACTCAGCAGGATTGGCAGGAGTTTTGGGGCAGTGAGCAGGCGTGGAAAATAAACCAAAGCATAAGAGATTTTAATGGCTATTTGCGAACTACCGAAGCCTTGCAACAAGTACAAGACATAAAGCAAAAGTTTGATTATCAGGAAGTTATTTTTATTCCTGTTTATTTTCGCCAGCAAGCACAAGGCGTATTGGTCATTGCCAATCAAGAGCAACTACGTTTGACAACCTACCCCGAAGCTCAGTCGCAACTTATTTTGATTGCCAATTTGTTGGCTGCTCACCTTTTGCAATTAAAAAATACAACTAATGGAACAGCCACCAAAAAAATAACCCCTGATGGTTTTGCCCACCTCAAAGTTTTGGTGGTGGAAGATGTGTTATCTTACCAAATTATTATTAGTAAGTTGCTAACCAATGCAGGGGTGCAGTTTGAAGTGGCTGGCACAGGCAAAGCAGCCATAGAAAAACTGCAACAAAAACAATTTGATTTGGTCTTGCTCGATATACAACTGCCTGATATAGACGGGTTTGATGTTGCAAAATTTATCAGAGAACAGCAGCAAAACAAAGACCTTTTTGTGGCGACCATGACTGCCGAAATATCGGATAGAATACAAGAAACTGTGCAAGAATTAGGGCTGAATGCAGTTTTGACAAAGCCTGTCAATCAAGCCAAATTGCAAGAAATTTTGAAAGAATTGGCGGGCAAGCAACCAATAAAAGAGGAGTTAAACTTAGATTTTTTGGTAGTTGCTGCCAATAACAACCCTACGTTTATTCAAAATATGCTCAAAATGACTTTGGTAGAGTTTAAGCAATTCGAAGTTCAGTTTTTGGAAGTGTGGCAACAACAAGATTTAGAAACCATCAAAAGGTTGCGACACAAAATAAAACCACATTTGGAAACCTACCAACTCAACACTTTCCACAAACAACTGAATACATTGGTAGAAAATGCCGAAAAAAACAACTTCGAGCAAGTAGCTTTGTTGGAACTATTCAAACAAGAAATGGCTACAATTTGCAAAAAAATTAACGAAAAAATTACGATATGACAAACTTCAAAATAGATAAAACTTGGTCACTTTTTTTGGATAGAGATGGCGTAATCAACCAAAAATTAGAAGATGATTATGTAAAAGATTTCAGCCAATTTGTTTTTATGCCTCACGCCAAAGAAGTGTTGCCGAAGTTGCGGTTGCAATTTGGCTTTTGCTTTGTTGTTACCAACCAACAAGGCATAGGCAAAGGCTTGATGAACGACAACGACCTGCTCAAAATTCATTGGCAGATGCAAATGGAATTGTCTGATGAGGTGCTGATAGACCAAATTTATTATTGCCCCGATTTGGTAGCCAACCAAAGCCCAAACCGAAAACCTGAAATTGGTATGGCTTTGCAAGCCAAAAAAGATTTCCCCAAAATAGACTTGCAAAAAGCAGTAATGATTGGCGACAGCCTTTCTGATATGGAGTTTGGCAAAAAAGTTGGTATGAAAACAATATTTTTTGGCAACAAAGAGCCAAAATCTCTACAAAACATAGATATTCGATTGGCAGATTGGCAGGCAGTGGACGAGTTTTTGGGGCAAAAAATAGTTTGCAACTTTTGATAATTGGAAAAGTAAAGTGTATATTAGAGGTTATTACGATAATTTTTGTATAGAAAATTAACTTGTTGATTTTCAGTTGATTGACCTTGCAGTTGGAGGCAACCCCCGCCAAAGGGTACGGTACAAATCGTAATAACCTCTATTACATTCTTCACAACTTACATTAAAATTTACTAACTCAAATGAAAGTAGAACAAATTTATACAGGTTGTTTGGCACAAGGTGCTTACTACATAGAATCGGCGGGCGAGGCAGTGGTCATAGACCCTTTGCGTGAGGTGCAGCCTTATTTGGATAGGGCAAAAAAAGACCAAGCAACTATCAAGTATATTTTAGAAACACATTTTCACGCCGATTTTGTATCGGGGCATTTAGATCTCCAAAAAGCTACAGGGGCTACCATTGTCTATGGCGAAAATGCTCAACCGTATTTTGAAACAATGAAAATAGCTGATGGACAGGAGTTGAAAGTGGGCAAAGTTACAATTAAGGCTTTGCACACGCCTGGGCATACCTTAGAGTCGACTTGTTACTTGCTAAAAGACGAAAATGGCAAGGATTACGCTATTTTTACAGGTGATACGCTGTTCATTGGTGATGTGGGCAGACCCGACTTAGCAGCCAAATCACACCTTAGTCAAGACGACTTGGCAGGTTTGCTCTACGATTCTTTGCACAATAAAATTCTGCCTTTGGCAGATGATGTATTGGTTTATCCTGCACATGGGGCTGGGTCGGCTTGCGGAAAAAATATGAGCAAAGAAACTTTTGATACGCTGGGACACCAAAAAGAGGTAAATTATGCACTCAAAGCAGCCACCAAAGCCCAATTTGTCAAGGAAGTTACCGAAGGTTTGTTGCCGCCGCCAGCTTATTTTCCAAAGAATGTGCAGCTCAACAAACAAGGTTACGAAAGTCTTTCGGTGGTGATGAAAAGAGGGTTGCAAGCCCTGAGTCCCGCAGCCTTCGAAGCAGCAGCCGAAGAAACAGGTGCTTTAATCATAGACACCCGCACTGCCCAAACATTCAAAGATGGTTTTGTGCCTCGTGCCATTAACATAGGGCTAAAAGGAGATTTTGCTCCTTGGGTTGGCACTTTAATCTCCGATATTCAACAACCTTTGCTTTTGGTGGCAGACGAAGGTACAGAGGAGGAAGTGATTACAAGACTTTCAAGAGTGGGCTACGACAACTGCATAGGTTATTTGGCAGGAGGTATGGAGGCGTGGAAACAAGCAGGAAAAGCAACGGACAGCATTGTTTCTATTTCAGCCACAGAATTTGCTAACTCCCTCAAAAACAATGATTTAAAAGTGATAGATGTTAGACGACCTACCGAGTACGAAACCGAGCATTTGGAAGGTGCAGCCAATGCCCCTTTGCAATACCTCAACGACTATATGGCTACTTTTGCCAAAGAACAAACCAACTACATACATTGTGCAGGGGGCTACCGTTCTATGGTGGCTGCTTCTATTCTCAAAGCAAGGGGCTACCACAATCTGGTGGAAGTGGCAGGCGGTTTTGCAGCTATCAAAAAAACAGAAGTGCCTGTTACAAACAACATTATTAGCTAATTGATAGGTTTTAAGAAAAATTAATCAACATACACTTTAATAAAAGTTTATGTGAAACTTAAGTAGTTGAACCTAATTATCCGACACCTTTGAGGTGTCGGATAATTCTGATAATCAGGTACTTAGCACTTGAAATATTATCGATTATTTAAGTCTAACTACTTACCTAACAACTAAAAACTTGACCTTACCAAAAAAAAACTAACAATGCCTTTGTTTTGAAAAAAAAAATCTCTTATTATTCGTCTTGTAATATTCCACAAAGCACACAACTCAAAAATTCATATCAATCATGGGAGATTTCAGTGTCCGATTAGCCAAAAATCAAGACGAGCTAAATACTTTTACGCAGTTTTTGCTCAAAGATGTGCAGGCTCTTGACCGTATGCTCAGAGAGGGCTGGTTTGAAACAGACCCTATTCGCATTGGGGCAGAGCAAGAAATGTGCTTAGTAGATAGGCATGGCAAACCGTCTTCTACGAACTTGGCGGTTCTCGAAAAACTCAATAATCCAAACTTTACCACCGAATTGGCTCGGTTTAATGTCGAGGCAAATATGCCTCCATTGGAGTTTAAAGGCACTTGTTTTTCCGATATGGAGAAAAGTATCAACGGCTTTATGGACGTTTTGCGAACCACGCTGGGTGATATGCCTGACATTGACGTATTATTGACAGGAATTTTGCCAACTATCCGTAAGTTTGACATCAACATGGACAACCTTACCCCTGTGGTGCGGTATTTTTCTCTGATGGAGGCTATCAACAACTTGCGTGGCGACCGTTATGAACTCCGCATTGAGGGCGTAGATGAACTAAATGTGATGCTCGACTCGCCATTGGTGGAGGCTTGTAACACAAGTTTTCAAGTCCATTTGCAGATAAAACCCGATGATTTTACTGCCAAATACAACGCTGCCCAAGCCATAGCTGCCCCTGTGTTGGCGTTAGGCACCAATTCGCCTATGCTTTTCGGCAAAAGGCTGTGGAGTGAAACCCGCATTGCTTTGTTCCGCCAATCTATTGATACCAGAGTGGCTACCGAACACCTCAGAGAACGCAGCCCTCGTGTAATGTTTGGCAACAAATGGGTAAAAAATTCCTTGATTGAGCTTTACAAAGAAGACATTATGCGGTTTAGGGTTATCTTTATGACCGACATAGAGGAAGACGTGATGCAGTGTGTAGAGAAAGGAATTACGCCAAAATTGCGTGCCTTAAACATACACAACTCGACTGTATATCGTTGGAACAGACCTTGTTATGGCATCAGCCCAAATGGAAAACCTCACTTGCGGATAGAAAATAGAGTCTTGCCTGCGGGACCAAGCGTAGTAGATGAAGTATCGAATGCTGCATTTTGGATTGGCGTGATGAATGGTTTTGAAGATGCCTACAAAGATGTAACAAAACTAATGGATTTTGACGATGCCAAATCCAATTTCTTGTTGGCTGCTCGCAATGGTTTGGGCGTAAGGTACAACTGGATGGGCAAAAAAATAAATGATGTGGAGTTAATAGCAAAAGAATTGTTGCCGTTGGCAAGACATGGCTTGAAAAAAGCCAATGTGAATACGGAGGACATAGACAAGTATCTCGGCATCATAGAAGCCCGCAACGAAAGTGGCTATACTGGGGCAAGATGGATGCTCAACTCTTACGCAAAATTGGTGAAAGAAACCTCAAAAGAAGGTGTGGGCATTGCCATTGCCTCTGCCACAATGAAATACCAAAAACAAAACAAACCTGTACACGAATGGGAATTGGCAAGTATGGACGATATAGCAGAGTATGAACCTTCATCGATGTTGGTGGAGGAGTTTATGACCACCGACCTGTTTACGGTAAACAAAGACGATTTGCCCGACCTGAGTGCAGACATGATGGATTGGCAAAAAATCCGTTACCTGCCTGTGGAAGACGTGAAAGGCAATTTGGTGGGCTTGATTTCGAGCCGTATGTTGTTGAGGCACTTCTTGTCGGAGCATCGCCAAGACACCAAAAACAAGCAACACATCGAGGATTTGATGATAAAAGACCCCATTACCATTCCGCCTCAATCTACGGTAAGCGAAGCCTTAGAGATTATGATGAAACACCAAGTAGGTTGTTTGCCTGTGGTGCATAAAGGCAATTTGGTGGGTATCATTACCGAAGCTAACTTCCTCAATATCACGTCAAGTTTGTTGAAAAGATTGGATAGAGATAGGAAAAAAGGATTGTAAGGTAGTAAACCTTACAAGGTTTTAAAAACCTTGTAAGGTTTTTTTGTTGTTTTATCATACTTTTTTATTTATCTTTGCTTTATGATAACCAAAGATAATTTTCAGCAACTACTCCATTTTCTCACCTTTACGGAGGATAATAAGATTTTTACCAAACATTTTGCTGCCCAAGACTGCAAATTAGCTGTTGATTTTGAGAAACAAATCCTAATTTATCCCGAAGATAAAGGCTTGATAATCAATGAAAGACAAACTTGTAATTTTTCGGATAACGAAAATTTTGTGGTTTTTGAGTGTGTGCATCGTTTGTTAGAAAAAGGGTATTTGCCCCAACATATAGAACTCGAACCGAAGTGGAAAGTAGGGCATGGGGCAAGTGGTGGACGTGCAGATATTTTGGTGCGAAATCAAGAAAATAAACCTTTGTTGCTGATAGAATGTAAGACTGCCGATAAGGAGTTTGAAAAGGCGTGGAAAGAAACCTTGCAAGATGGTGGGCAGCTTTTTAGCTATGCTCAACAAATTTCTGGAACTGAATTTTTGTGTTTGTATGCTTCTGATTTTGCAAATCAAAAACTAAGTTTTGAGCATTATATCATTACAATTAAGGATATTCAAAACGAAGTGGAAAAAGATAGCAACAAGGAAATTAAACGAGTTTTTTATAAAGATGCCCAAGATGCAAAGCAAAGATTTTTAGTTTGGAAAGATACGTATTTATTTGATTACCAAACAGTTGGTATTTTTGAGGAAAGCATACAAGCCTATAACATTGGCAAAGAAAAAATAAGGCTACAAGATTTGCGTTACATTACGAACAGTGAAATGAAGGCAAAATTTAATGAATTTGCCGAAATTTTGCGAAAATACAATGTGTCCAGCAAAGAAAGTGCTTTTGATAAATTGATTACGCTGTTTTTGTGCAAGATTGTAGATGAAACCGAAAGCCACGTTACAGGCAAACCACTTGATTTTTATTGGCGTGGGCAATATGCAGATGACTATTTTAGCTTGCTCGACCGTCTGCAAAGACTGTATAAAGAAGGTATGCAAGAATATTTGGGCGAAACCATTACTTATATTGACAACAAAACGGTGATTGATGGGTTTGGTTTTTACAAAAACAGAAATGCGACCAGAGATTATATTGTAAATTTGTTTAAGCAACAAAAATATTTTACCAATTCCGATTTTGGTTTTATTGAAGTGCATAACCAAAAACTTTTTTTTCAAAATGCCGAAATTTTGCTTGATGTCGTGAGAATGTGGCAAGATTTTCAACTCAATGGCGAACAACAAAATCAGTTTTTGAGTGATATGTTCGAAATCTTTTTGGACAAAGGTTTCAAACAATCAGAAGGGCAATTTTTTACGCCCATTCCGATTTGCAAGTTTGTTTTACAATCCTTGCCTTTGGAAAAAATGATAAAAGAACACCCAAAAACGCCAAAAGTAATGGATTATGCTTGCGGTTCAGGACATTTTTTGACTGAATATGCCACGCAAGCCAAAAAATACGTAGGCTTGGGCAAAGAGCAAGACATCAAGAAATATTACCAAAATATTTTTGGTGTAGAGAAGGAGTATCGGTTGTCCAAAGTTGCCAAAATTTCGGCTTTTATGTACGGACAAGACGAAATCAACATCATTTATTGCGATGCCCTCAACAACATTCAGCAAGAAATCAAGAGTAAAATCGTGATGGTGGAAGACGAAACCGTAGATATTTTGGTGGCAAATCCACCTTTTGCGGTTGAAAACTTTTTGACTACGCTGCCCGCAGACAGACGAGAAAAATATGCTCTTTTTCAGCAAAGCAAAACTAATTTGGCAACGGACAATATCCAATGTTTCTTTTTGGAAAGGGCAAAACAACTGCTTGCGCCCAATGGCGTGGCAGGAATTGTTGTGCCTATTTCGGTTTTGTCTAATGACGATACCATACATAGACAAACCAGAGAATTATTATTAAAATATTTTGATATTGTTAGTATTGCAGAATTGGGCAAAGGCACATTTGGAAAGTCTAAAAGCACAAGTACAGTCGTTTTATTTTTGCGGAGAAAAGCCCAAAGACCAGAATATGCAGACCATTTTTGGAACAGAACACAAGATTATTTTGATGACGGCAAAACCGAAATTGCTACCGCAGGTGGCGAATACAAAGATTTGCATTTGTTGAAAAGATATTGCCAACATATCAATATTCCTTTTGAGGATTATCAACTTTTGTTGGTTTCGCCTTATCAAAATCCTCAACAAATCAATAAATTGCTTGATTATGAGGTGTTTAGGTTGTATCAAACAGATTTTGATAAAAGTGCTGATATTCGCAAACTGAAAGAAAGTAAATCTTTCAAAGTCAAAACCGCAACCGAACAAGAAAAAGAAATTGCTTTGCGTTTTCTCAAATACACACACGCAATAGAAATGGACAAGTTTTATTATTTTTTGTTGGCGTATAACAATGGAGGTTGTGGAAAAAATCAAGACGTTTTGCTAATCAAATCGCCAACAGATGCAGCCGAACAAAAAATATTTTTGGGCTATGAGTGGAGTGAAAGACAAAAGCACGAAGGCATCAAATACAACGGTGGCGACATTGTTCACGATATTATTACACCACTCTTTAACCCAAAAGATGCTGCCGACCAAAGCAAAATTAGCTATTTGATACAGCAAAGTTTTCAACAAAATGAGTTTGCTATTCCTGAACATTTGCAACAATATGCTTCCAAAGTGAAAGTATTGGATTTGCTTAATTTTACCAAAATAGACTTTAATAAAACGATTTCTCTTAACTCTAAACAAACTATTTTATTAGAAACAAACTATAATTCGGTTCAACTCGGAAATTTGTGTACCATTATCAGAGGTGTAACCTATGCTAAAAATGATGAAACAAATGAAATAACAGATAATCTTGTTTTAACTGCTGATAACATTACCTTAACAGGTGAGTTTGAGTTAAATAAAGTAGTTGCTATTGCTCCTTATGTTCAATTTGATTTGAGTAAAAAATTATACAAAAACGACATTTTTATGTGTTTTGCAAGTGGTAGCAAAGCACATATTGGTAAGGTTGCCTTTATTACACAAGATTTACCGTATTTTGCTGGTGGTTTTATGGGAATTTTAAGACCTTTCGAAGAAGTAGTGTACCCTAAATATCTATTTGAAATATTAAATACAACTATATTTCGTGATATTGTAAGAAATGATAGTGTTGGTGCTAATATCAATAATCTTTCTTCTACTATCAATCAAATCAAAATCCCTTTACCTCCTTTGGAAATCCAAGAAAAAATAGTGTTGGAATGTGAGGCAATAGATAAAATGGTGGAAAATGCAAAGACAAACATTGCCAACATAAGACAAGAAATTGAAAACAAAGTTTTGGGAGTTTTTGGAAATTATCCTGAAAAGAAATTAGCAGATGTTTGCTTGCTCAATCCTTCAAAAACAGAAATCAAAAATGTAGATGAAAATACAATAGTTTCTTTTGTAGAAATGGCTTCGGTTAGCAATGACGGTTTTATTGCCGAAAAAGTAGATACGCCTTTAAAAGATTTGAAAAAAGGAAGTTATACATATTTTGCTGAAAATGATATTATTATTGCCAAAATTACGCCTTGTATGGAAAACGGAAAATGTGCTTTGGCAACCAATCTAACGAATAGTTTGGGAATGGGAAGTTCAGAGTTTCACGTTATTCGTGTAAAAGATGAGGTTTTGAATAAGTATATTTTTGCTTTGCTTAATAGGGAAGTTATCCGCAAAGAAGCCGAACAAAATATGACAGGTTCAAGTGGACACCGCAGAGTTCCAGCAAACTTTTATGCAGACTATAAAATTCCTGTTCCTCCTCTTTCTACCCAAGCAACCTTAGTTTCCGAAATAGAAAAATTGGAATTGCAAATTACTGAAAATCAAGGAGTTATTAATGATGCAAAGGCAAAGAAAGAAGGAGTTTTGAAAAGGTATTTGTAGGTTAAACCTTATAAGGTCTTAAAGACCTTATAAGGTAGGCTGTTCAGAATCAGCCCTGTTTTTCCCCCAGTTTTTAGCACTATTCTGGGGGAGATTTTCGGTAGTTTTTTCGGTCTTTTTCCTTAATAGTTTCTAAACCTTTTTTAACTTCTTCTACTGAATAAGCACTACCAATACTTGCCAAAGTGAGTACAAAAACCGTCAGCTGACGACTCGACTTTGGGTTTATTTTTTGTTTAAGCTTCCCGAAGGCACTCTCAATGCTATCAGAAGAACAGTGAATTGTAGGTAAATTTTCTGGCTTTTTTGTTTCCAAAACCCCTAAATATTCTTGTGTTTTTTGTTTAAAAATAGCGTGTTATCCTGCAAAAAACTAAGCCCTATTTTTACCTCTTCGGGCAATTTATCCCAGTTAGCTAAGTGCTTTTTTGCCCATAAAACAATGCCAAAAATATTAGCAAAGCGTAGTTTATTTCGCTGGCTTGGTGGCATAAATTTAACATATTTACTCAAAACCCAACGCTGACGAACTAAGCTACATTGTTTACAAAAAGCAATAAAAAATTCGTCTTTTTCATACAAACCAGCCAAAATATTTGCCATGGTGTGCGTAATATCAGGAATATGTAATTGGTTGCCCAGTACATAACTTTTCTTTAATTAGTACCTTCATCACTAATAATATAGCCAATAGGGTAGTTTTTTGACACTTTTTCCAATACTGAATGAATAGTTTCACCTGTCCAAGTTTTACAAACTTCCATTGACAACACCCGTAATTCCGATAAATGTAGTGCTTGCCCAAAAACAACTTTAGACAAAGGCATACCCAAGACCAGTAAGATTTTTTCATTCCCCAAACTAATACTTTCGTCTATTAAAATTAACCATAATTCTTTGCTTTTTTCAACCTCCTTATGTACACGATAATAGCCCATCTTACAAGCCCAGTTCCGTATCGTCGTGTGGCTAGGAATTTTCTTAAAAGCTAAACGAAAACATAAATTAAGACACACTAAACTATGTACACAACCACGAAAACTTTGAGCCCCATAACCCAAATATTGTACACAAAATAAGACCTGGGCGGCAATCCGCAAAATAAGCCCATAACTATGACCTTTGGCACACTCTTTTTCAAAGCCAGAATCTGCACGATTCACAGAACCAGTAACCAAACTATTTTGCAAATCCTTGTAACGAAGTTTCCAAGAATCTCTACTTTATTCTAACGCTAGAATTCGTTTCAAAAGCTGACGAATAATTTTATTTCGTTCAACAGCTTTGATTTTCCAATTATTTAACTTAGCTTTACTTGTCTGTACAGGCATAATTCCTTCTTATATTGATGTTTTAGCAACACAAATATAGGGGGAATTTTTTTAATAATTCTGAACAGCCTACCTTTAGGGTGCAAGGTTACGCATTTACGACCCTGCACCCTGAAGGGTATGGTACAACAAAGGTACTACCTTTTTGTTTTTACCAAAACTTCCATTTCCAAAACCTCATTTCTTTTGTCAGATTTTCCCTTGCTTGGGTTTCGTAGTGGTTAGGTAGCAAGCTAAACAAGCGGGGTTGGTCTAAAAAATGTTGCAAAACCTTGCGTCTGCCTATCCTGTATTGCCATGTAGGTACGTGCTTGTATTCCTCCCTAATCTGTTGGCTATATTGCTCATAAACAGCAGCTTCGCTACCCAAAATGGCTAAGTCAAACTCCAAAAACCATTGCAAATCACTGTTTTTATCGGGGTTTTGGTGGGTTTTGGTTGCCAAAATAAAAGTTTCTACTTGCTGTTGCAAATAAGTAGAGGCTCTAAATTTTTTTAGTTTTTGTTTTGCAAACTTAGCACTATCTTCTTCATTGGTTTTACTTTTGGGGTTATACACGCAATCGTGAAAACAAACAGCCCACGCCACCACCGCCTTGTCTTCCAACTGTTCTTGGTAAGTTTGGCACAGTTCCAACAAAGCAACAATATGTTGCAAGGTGTGGTAATGTCGTTGCGGTTCTTGGTGCATCGTTGCCAACTCCTCAAACAAGGGCTGCAAAGGTTTCCAACGCCTTTCTGCTGCTAACATTTGCTGGACAGTAGCAAAAAAAGTTTCTTTTGTTACCATTTATACATTTTTTTTGCTAATCTACGCAATATTTCGCAAAATTCATTACTTTTGCAGCAAAACCTATCAGCTTTCTAACTTTCATTGCGTTATGTTCAAACTGTTTACTTTTTGGCTTTGTATCCTAAGTTGCCAACTTTTTTGCACCCTAAGCTATGGGCAGGAGCAAAAATATTGGATTTTCTTTACAGACAAAGAAACCCAACACTATGATTATCAGCAACATCTAAGCGAAGAGGCAATAGAAAGACGCACCGAACAAGGCGTAGCTCTGGTACAATATACCGACATCCCTCTCAATGCAAACTACCTCCAAACCCTCCAAAAAAATGGTTTAGTTGTTTTGCAACAGTCTAAATGGCTCAATGCCGTAACTTCTCTTTTGACAAAAGAGCAAATCAGCCAAGTGCAGCAGTTGCCTTTTGTCAAACAAATTGTACCTACCAATCGCAAAATTAAAATCCTTTCTCTGCCCCGCTTAGACGCAGACAAAGACCGTGAATATGCCTTAGCCTTAGAGCAAATGGAAGCCGCAGAAATGGTAAAAGCAGGACTCAATGGCGAAGGAATTACCATAGGCATAATAGATGCGGGTTTTGTAGGGGCATCGCAAAACGAATATTTGCAGCATTTATTTGACGACAAACGGATTTTGGCAATCAAAGACCTCGTAAATCCCCAAAGAGTCGAGCATTTTAAATATCCTGAAACTCACTCCGACAGTCATGGCAACACCGTTTTGCAGATGATAGCAGGTTTTGAAAAAGGTGGGTCGCAATATGGTTTTGCTACCCAATCCAAATTTTACTTAGCCCGAACAGACCATGGCGACAATGAATTTAGAGGCGAAGAAGACTATTGGGTGGCAGCTATGGAATGGATGGACAGTTTGGGCGTAAGAATTATCAACACCTCATTGGGCTATGCCTTGGGTTTCGACAATCCTACTGAAAACTACAAACCAGAGCAGATGGACGGCAAAACCAGCGTCATCAGCAAAGCTACCCAAATTGCCACCGAAGAAAAAGGGCTGTTGGTGGTAGTTTCAGCAGGCAACGAAGGCAATGATTATAATTGGCAAGTGGTTTCTACACCAGCCGACTCTCCTTCGGCTCTTTCCGTAGGGGCTACGTTGCCCAACGGACTCAAAGCTGGTTACAGCAGCATAGGTCCCGAATTATTGAGTTTCTTAAAGCCCAATGTGTCTTGTTTCTCTACCAATGGCACTTCGTACTCCGCCCCTGTCATCACGGGTTTTGCAGCCTGTCTGATGCAACACAACAAAAAAGCTACCAACAAAGAAGTATTTTTGTTGATAGAGCAAAGTTCGCACTTGTATCCTTACGGCAACAACTATCTCGGTTATGGTATTCCCAAAGCAAGCAAAGTATTGACCTTACTCAAACAGCCAACCACCGCAACGCTGCCTATACTTAGCTATCAAAGTGCTAAAAATAACACTTATACGCTGAAACTAAAAGACCAAAAAGCAAAGGTACAAGTCTTTCACAAAAAAAATGCAACCATTATAGTCAAACAAGACTTTTTGACAGCAGAAAAAGGCAAATTGCTCATCAATAGACCTGAAAATACAGTTTACACCACCCTAAGTTACAACAACGAAGTGGTAGAAATCCGTTGGGAAGGGCAAACGCAGAAACAAATGAAAAAAGAGGCTCGCAAAGCAAAAAGACAAGCCAAAAAACAGAAAAGGCAAGCTAAAAAAAGTAAGTAAGTGTAAATTGTGTAGAATTGTAGTGTGGACTTTAGTCCACACATTTTAATCATACAAAACCATATTTCGCATAGATTATACAGAGATAGGTGTTTAAAAGTCATGTGTGGACTGAAGTCCACACTACACTAAAAAAAATATTTGCATATTTTGCTTAAATTCCAAAACTTGTTTTTATATTTATCAAAAATTTGTTGTAAGGAGAAGTTTGTTGTTACAAATGACATCTTTTAAAAAAATGTCATCTGTAACAACAAATTTTGTACTTACAAAAATTTTTGTTTGCTTTGCAAAACAATTACCTTGTTCATAAAAAACTTTAAAAATTTTACACACAAAATCAAACTAATTTATTTTTAATCGTATGAAAGCAATTCATCTTATCAAAACATTTCTTTTGTTGGTCTTGGTAGCAACTGTTTCTGTCAGCTGTAAAAGTGGCGGAGGTACAGCCACACCAGAAACTCCAGCCCAAAGGCTCAATGCTACTTGGAAAATCAGTTCGGGTACAGAAAACAATGTACCTATTCCTAACATTGCTGCTTCAGGCTTAACCATTAGCTTTACATTAACTTCTGGTACACAAGGCGGTACATATACCTCTTCCAAAGGCACATCTAAATACACACCTTCTTTGCAATCAACTGGCTCTGGTACATGGGCAGTGAACGGAGGTACTTTGACCTTAGACAATACAAGAAACCTAACTTTTAGCATCAGTCAAGATGGTAAATCCTTGGAACTTTCTTGGAAAGCCACCACAGCAGAAGACAAAAATACGCCTGATGTGAAATTGATTTTCACAAGATAGGTTAATAATTTTTCTGAAATTGTATCACAAGACGCTGCAAGGAATTGTGGCGTTTTTTTATTGGTTAAATACGTTGGCAATGGCTTAGGCAGCCCCGTCAACGTACCTAAATAATTACAAAAAATGGATAAGCTACTCAAAGAAATAGATTTGCTAAAAACCGAATTGGATTTATTGCGACAACAAGCAGACAATCAAACCATTCGGGAAGCATTGAAAATTGAGTTTCTGTATGAAAGTAATCGTATAGAAGGGAATACACTAACATTGAGAGAAACGCAATTAGTTGTGAATGAAGGATTTACAATTAGTGGAAAATCTATGCGTGAACATTTGGAGGCTATTAACCACAAAGAAGCTATTTTGTTTATAGAAGATATGGCGAGCAAAAAAATAGAGTTTTCCGCATATACTTTAAAGCAACTCCACGCATTAGTTTTGTACGGCATTGACCGAGAAAATGCAGGGGTTTATAGGAAAGTGCCTGTGATGATAGCAGGAAGTCCCTATTTGCCTCCCCAGCCGTATCTGTTGGAAAGCATGATGGAAAATTATTTTCTGTTTTATGAATCAAACCATACAACAATGCACCCTGTGGTATTATGTGCCGAAATGCACGAAAAATTAGTAACGATACACCCTTTTATAGACGGAAATGGTAGAACTGCACGTTTGGTAATGAATTTAATTTTGCTGCAACATGGTTTTCCCCTGGCAATTATTGGTGGCGGTTATGAAAACCGAATTGCCTACTATACTGCCTTAGAAAGTGTGCAAACGCAGCAGTCAAAAACTGATTTTATTCTGTTCATTGCCCAAAATGTAAAAGAAACTTTGTTGCGATATACCAAAATACTTGGAAAGTAAATTATAAGAATAAGACCTAGCCCAACAAAGTCTAATGCTATAAAAAATTATTAACTCTCAATTTTCAACTTTTAATTATCTGTTTGTTATGCGTACCACCTTCGAAATCATAGGAGGCAAATCACTCAAAGGCGACATTGTGCCACAAGGAGCAAAAAACGAAGCCTTGCAAATTTTGTGTGCTGTTTTGCTCACACCTGAAACTGTTACTGTCCACCATGTGCCAGACATCAGAGATGTCAATAAATTGATAGAACTCTTAGCCTGTTTTGGCGTAAAAGTTCAAAAAATTGGCGAAACAACGGCAGGAAGTAGTTACCAATTTACAGCAAAAGACATAGACATTGCCTATTTAGAAACACCCGAATACCGCCAACAAGCAGCAGCTTTGCGAGGGTCTGTTATGATTTTAGGCTCTTTGTTAGCAAGGTTTGGCAAGGGTAAAATACCAAGACCTGGTGGCGACAAAATTGGCAGGCGTAGATTAGATACCCACTTTATTGGTTTCGAGAAGTTGGGGGCAAAGTTTAACTATGATGCCGATGATGCTTTTTATCAGGTAGATGCCTCCAATTTGCAAGGCTGTTATATGTTGTTAGACGAGGCTTCGGTTACAGGAACAGCCAACATTATTTTGGCTGCGGTCTTGGCAAAGGGCAAAACCACTATCTACAATGCTGCCTGTGAGCCTTACCTCCAACAGCTTTGCAGTATGCTCAACCGAATGGGAGCAAAAATATCGGGCATTGGCTCTAATTTGCTGACCATAGAAGGCGTAAGCCAATTAGGTGGCACGACGCACACCTTGCTGCCCGATATGATAGAAATTGGTAGTTTCATAGGTTTGGCAGCCATGACCAACTCCGAAATTACCATAAAAAATGCCCAAATCCACCAATTAGGTATGATACCCTTAGTTTTTCAACGACTGGGTATTCAAATGGAGTTTCGCAATGACGATATTTATATTCCTGCCCAAACCAACTATGAAATTACCAAATTCATAGACGGTTCTGTATTGACCGTAGCCGATGCCCCTTGGCCTGGTTTTACGCCAGATTTGTTGAGTATAGTTTTGGTAGTGGCTACACAGGCAAAAGGTACGGTGCTAATCCACCAAAAAATGTTCGAAAGTCGACTGTTTTTTGTAGATAAACTAATAGATATGGGAGCCCAAATCATTCTTTGCGACCCACACCGAGCCACAGTCATAGGTTTAGACAAAACTTATCCCTTGCGAGGAATTTCTATGTCTTCTCCTGATATTCGGGCTGGCGTTTCTTTGCTCATTGCTGCTTTGTCTGCCACAGGCACCAGCATTATCAAAAATGCAGAGCAAATAGACAGGGGCTACCAACACATAGACCTCCGCCTCAATGCTTTGGGGGCTTCTATCAAGAGAATAGAGGAGGAGTAAAGTTTGCAAAAAATTTTGTAGCAACCCCGCAAGAGTTTAAAACTCTTGTGGGGTTAATTTTTATACGTTGGCTTGACAAATTTTATACGTTGGCAATGGTGCTTTGCACCTTGACAATTGTATAAAAATTAAGACCTAAATACTTACGACAAATTAGCAATTTTTTTGTAATTTTACCCCAAATAGATAACAAACGATGCAACGCTATTCTCTGGGTATTCAAGATTTTAAGGAACTTCGCACATTAAATTGTGTGTATGTGGACAAAACGGAACAGATTTACCAACTGTTGGGGCAAGGTAAAACTTATTTTTACTCTCACCCTCGCCGTTTTGGTAAGTCCTTGTTACTCAGCACTTTCAAATACTTGTTTCAAGGTCGCAAAGAGTTATTTGAGGGTTTGTGGATTGCCGACAAAGTGAATTGGGCAGAAATGAATTACCCTGTGCTGCATTTTAGCTTTATCCAATCTGGTTTTAGAGAAATTGGCTTGCAAAGATATATCCATAACAAAATACAAGAACAGGCTACTATATATGGTATTATTCTTACAGAAACAGATATTTCAGCTAAAATTACTGAATTGGTACAAAAAATACACGACAAGTATCAACGCAAAGTGGTGGTTTTGGTGGACGAATACGACAAGCCTATTAACGAATATTTGGGTACGCCAGAGGTGGCAGTAGCCCAAGAAAACAAGCAGTGGTTGCGAAATTTTTATTCTCCGTTGAAAGAATTAGACCCTTATTTGCGGTTTGTGTTCATCACAGGCATAGCTAAGTTTAGTAAAGTATCTTTGTTTTCTGACCTCAACCAACTGCAAGACCTTACGCTGCATCGAGAGTATGCTACGCTATTGGGCTATACCGAACAAGAAATTAGGCACTATTTCGATGAAAGATTGCAAGAATTGGCAGCCGAAAGGCAAATCAGCTATGAAGCCTTGTTTGCCAAAATGCGACTTTGGTACAATGGCTATTCGTGGAATGGAAAAGACAAAGTGTATAATCCAACCTCTATTCTCAACTTTCTGTCGGCAGGCGAATTTCGTAACTATTGGTTTGAAACAGGCACGCCGACCTTGCTTATCAACTTGTTGAGTGAGGATTTTACGTTTAATATAGAGCAAATGGTGGTGGGAGCAGCTCAGTTGAGTAGTTTTCGGCTGGAACAGTTGCCAGCCCCTACCCTACTCTTCCAAACAGGCTACCTCACCATTGTAGAGCAAGATGACGACACTTATGTATTGGACTATCCCAATCAAGAAGTGCGGGATTCTATGTTGCAGTATTTGTTGGCAGAATATTGCCACCAATTAGACGTGAAACCACCTGTAAAAGCCTTGTTTAAGGCTATGCAAAAATTAGATTTTGCCCAAGTAATAAAAAGCCTGAATGGTTTGCTGGGTAGTATTCCTTATCAGCTTTTTGCAGCCAATCAAGAAAAATATTACCATGCTGTTATTTTCCTCACTTTCAGGCTCTTAGGCTACTATGCCCAGGCAGAACCCAGTGTAAGCGAAGGCAGAATAGATGCCGTAGTGGAAACAGCCCAGCACATTTTTATTTGGGAGTTTAAGGTAGATGGCACAGTGGCAGAAGCCATGCAGCAGATACACAACCGCCACTATTACCAAGCTTATGCAGGCAGCAGCAAAGCTATTTATTTAATTGGTGTGGTTTGCAAAGACAAAAAAATTACGGACTATGAAGTGCAACAATATCAATAAAACAAAAAATTATTATGCAACGCTATTCTCTCGGTATTCAGGATTTTAAGGAACTTCGCACATTAAATTGTGTGTATGTGGACAAAACGGAACAGATTTACCAACTGTTGGGGCAGGGTAAAACTTACTTTTACTCTCACCCTCGCCGTTTTGGTAAGTCCTTGTTGCTCAGCACCTTCAAATATTTATTTCAGGGCAGGAAAGAGTTATTTGAGGGTTTGTGGATTGCCGACAAAGTGAATTGGGCAGAAATGAACTACCCTGTGCTCCATTTTACCTTTATTCAGTCGAGTTTTAGAGAAATTGGCTTGCAAAAAGATATTCATAGCAAAATAGAAGAACAAGCCAATCAATATGGTATTAGTTTGACAGAAGAAGGTATCTCTAATAAAATGACAGAATTAGTAAAAAAAATACATGACAAATACCAACAAAAAGTAGTAATTTTGGTGGACGAATATGACAAGCCAATCAACGAATATTTGGGTACGCCAGAAGTAGCAGTAGCCCAGGAAAACAAGCAATGGTTGCGAAATTTTTATTCTCCGTTGAAAGAATTAGACCCTTATCTGCGTTTTTTGTTCATCACAGGCATCACTAAGTTTAGCAAAGTGTCTTTGTTTTCTGACCTTAACCAATTAGAAGACCTGACTCTTGCATCACGAGCAGCCACTTTATTAGGTTATACCGAACAGGAAATTATCCACTATTTTGATGAAAGGTTACACGAGTTAGCAGCTGAAAAACAGCTAACTTATGAAGCCTTGTTTGCCAAAATGCGACTCTGGTACAATGGCTATTCGTGGAATGGAAAAGACAAAGTATATAATCCAACTTCTATATTAAACTTTCTCAAAAATGGCGAATTTCGTAACTATTGGTTTGAAACAGGCACGCCGACCTTGCTTATCAACTTGTTGAGTGAGGATTTTACGTTTAACATAGAGCAAATGGTGGTGGGGGCAGCCCAGTTGAGTAGTTTTCGGTTGGAACAGTTGCCAGCCCCAACTTTGCTTTTTCAGACAGGCTACCTTACCATTGTGGAGCAAGATGACGATACATATATTTTGGACTACCCCAACCAAGAAGTGCGAGATTCTATGTTGCAATATTTGTTGGCAGAATATTGCCACCAATTAGACGTGAAGCCTCCTGTAAAAGCCTTGTTTAAGGCAATGCAAAAATTAGATTTTGCCCAAGTAATAAAAAGCCTGAATGGTTTGCTGGGTAGTATTCCTTATCAGCTTTTTGCAGCCAACCAAGAAAAATATTACCATGCTGTTATTTTTCTTACTTTCCGATTATTAGGCTACTATGCCCAAGCAGAACCCAGTGTAAGCGAAGGCAGGATAGATGCGGTAGTGGAAACAGCCCAGCACATTTTTATTTGGGAGTTTAAGGTAGATGGCACAGTGGCAGAAGCCTTGCAACAGATACATAACCGCCACTATTACCAAGCATATGCAGGTAGCAGCAAAGCTATTTATCTGATTGGGGTGGTTTGCAAAGACAAGAAAATTGCGGACTATGAAGTGCAACACTATCAATAAGGAATTAAATAATTGATAGTGTTTAATCTGTTTTACCACACATACTTTATACTATTTCTAAAAATAATAGCCTATCTTTCTTTTAAAAGATAGGCTATTAAGAAAAGTCGGGGTGGCAAGATTCGAACTTGCGACCTCCTGCTCCCAAAGCAGGCGCGATGACCGGGCTACGCTACACCCCGAAAATTTGCAGAGAGAATGGGATTCGAACCCATGCACCAGTATAACCCGATGACAGTTTAGCAAACTGCTCCTTTAACCACTCAGGCATCTCTCTAACAGAGATATTTATTTTTTTGGTGCTGCAAAGTTATACTCTTGTTTTTAAATTTCCAAATTTATTATACTTTTTTTGTTTAATTTTTTTGAATCTTTGAATATACTTTTTTGCTCTCTTAGAAAAGTAGGTAAAAAGTTTCACTTATCCACTGTGAGAATGGTTACGTCTAATTTACAATTTGGGTTGGGGCTTTAAGAAAGCAAACACAGCAAGCTGAATTTATAGTCATTGTTTTGCGAAGTTGCAGATTTATTATTACTTTGTGGGAAACAAAAACTGTTTTGTAAAATAACGAAAAAGAGAGTGCGAGAAAAGTTAAAATATTAAGATTTTATAAAATATAAATACTTGATTATCAAATAGTTATATTCTTTGTTTTTTAAACTTCTTGGACTGCCTCTTTTAGACAGTTTCGTTTTAGAGCTTTGTATTAATTAATACTTACCCATGAAAATTTACACCAAAACAGGAGATAAGGGACAGACCTCGTTGTTAGGGGGCAGTCGGGTAGCCAAATCTCACCCTCGTATAGAGGCTTATGGCACCATCGACGAATTAAATTCTTATATAGGCTTGCTGCGTGACCAGCCTGTAAACGAAAGTAGAAAAGATTTGCTCAAAGAAATTCAAGATAGGTTGTTTACTATAGGGGCTAATTTGGCTGCCGAGCCTGAGGGAAATAAAAAACAGATGCCAGATTTATTGCCCGGCGACATAGAATTGCTTGAAAAAGAAATGGACAATATGGACTCTGCTCTACCAGAATTACGTGCTTTTATCTTACCAGGTGGGCATCAGTCGATTTCGTTTTGTCATGTGGCACGTACTGTGTGCAGGCGAAGTGAAAGATTGGTTATTACCTTAGCTGCTGAGGTGGAAGTGGCAGATATTTTTATTCAATACCTCAATAGGTTGTCAGATTATTTGTTTGTATTGGCACGCAAAATGGGGCAGGAGTTAGAGGTAGAAGAAGTTAGTTGGAAACCAAGAGTAATAAAGTAAAATTTTAAAATTATAAAACCTTGTAAGGTTTTTGCAAACAAGCCAAAAAATATTTTAATTGCAGCTATGCAAAAAAAAATATACTCTGCTTTGTTTGTCCTTTGGATTTGCTGTTTGGTGTGGCAGCAAGGGCAGGCACAAACTACGCCTATTGCCAACGATACGCTGTTGCCTGCGTGGAAAGAAAGGTACTTAGAAAATAGTCGCAAGTCCGCCAACTACCAAGCAGAAAATGCTCGGCGTTTTGAGTTGCTGCACACCAAATTGGAAGTAAGTTTTGATTGGGAAAAGCAACATTTATTGGGTGTGGCTACGTTGAGTATGCAGCCTTATTTCTACCCGCAAAATGAAGTAGTCCTCGATGCCAAAGGCTTTGCCGTACAAAGTGTGGAATTAGTAGAAACCAAAAATTTGCCCTTGCAATATGACTACGACAAACGCAAATTGCGTGTGAAATTGCCAAAAACCTACCAAAAAATAGACAAATTGACCTTAAAAATTGTCTATACAGCCAAGCCTAACGAATTGGAAAATGTGGGAGGCAGCGAGGCTATTACGTCAGACAAAGGGCTGTATTTTATCAATCCGCAGGGCAAAATTCCCAATAAACCGCAGCAAATCTGGACACAAGGCGAAACCGAAGCCAATTCTTGTTGGTTTCCTACCTTCGATTCTCCGAATACCAAAACTACGCAAGAATTGTTGATAACGATAGACAAAGTCTATACAACTTTGTCTAACGGCAAACTGATTGCCTCCAAAGACAACGGCAACGGCACAAGAACAGACCATTGGAAACAAGACAAACCCCATGCACCTTACTTGGCTATGATGGCAGTAGGAAAATTTGCGGTAGTGAAAGACAAGTGGCGAAACCTCGATGTAAACTATTATGTAGAGCCTGAATATGAGCAATACGCAAAGGCTATTTTTGGCAACACGCCAGAAATGATGGAGTATTTTTCGAAGTTGTTGGATTATCCTTTTCCTTGGGACAAATATGCACAAGTCGTGGTGCGTGATTATGTATCAGGAGCAATGGAAAATACATCGGCTTCGCTGTTTATGGAGGGTTTGCAGGTGGATAGGCAATATTTGATAGACGAAAATTGGGACGGCATCATAGCCCATGAACTGATGCACCAGTGGTTTGGTGACTTGGTTACATGCGAATCTTGGGCAAATCTGCCTTTGAATGAATCTTTTGCCAACTATGCCGAATTGCTTTGGAAAGAGTACAAAAGCGGAGTCGATGAGATGGAATTTCAGTTGCAAGAGGAGGCAAACCAATATATGCAGGAAGCCCAAAGTAAACGTGAGCCGCTGATTCGTTACCAATATGCAGACAAAGAAGATATGTTCGACAGTCATTCTTACGCAAAAGGGGCTGTGATTTTGCACCAACTCCGCAAATTAGTTGGGGACGATGCTTTTTTTGCTGCCTTGCGGTTGTATCTCAAAAAATTTGCCTACAAAAAAGCCGAAATTCACGACCTCCGTTTGGTTTTTGAGGAAGTTACAGGCGAGGATTTGAATTGGTTTTTCGAGCAGTGGTTCATGCGGGCAGGACACCCTCAACTTACTGTGCAGCATACTTACGAAAACGGCAAAGTGCAGTTGCAAGTCAAGCAAACACAAGATTTAGCTTACTTTCCTCTATATCGGTTGCCCCTTGCCGTTGATATTTGGGCAAAAGGCAAAACCAAACGCCATTTGATAACTATTACCCAACGTGAACAAACTTTTAGCTTGGACTGCGAAGGCAAACCTGACTTGGTGTTTTTTGATGGAGAAACCCAACTCTTAGCAGAAGTTACTCACGAAAAAACTACGGAAGAGTACATTTTTCAGTATAAAAACAGCCCAAAAGTGTTGGCAAGAATGGAGGCTTTGAACTATTTGCAAAGCAAAAGAAACCAAAAAGAAATTAGGCAAACTTTGCTGCTTGCCTTGCAAGACAAATTCTGGGAAATAAGGTTGTTGGCAGCCGAGTTATTTGACAAATACGAGGGCGAAGACAGGCAAAAAGTAGCCGAAAAATTGCGTGAATTGATACAAACCGACAAAAAATCATTGGTACGGGCTACGGCTATTACCTCGTTGGCTACGTTGAGCAACGACTATGCAGAGTTGTTTAGGGAAAGACTTGCCAATGACAGTTCCTATACGGTCATTGCCAATTCTCTCTATGCCTACTACAACAGTGGCGGCGTGAATGCAGCCGAACAGTTTGAGAAGTTTGAAAAGGCAAATAGTTTGGTGGTTGCCATTCCGATTGCAGATTTTTATTCTTTTTCGCAAACTCCCAACAAGTATGATTGGTTTGTGGCAAGTCTGCAAAAATTTGAAAACAGTGGTTTGTATTATTTGCTGGGGTATTTTGGGCAATATGTAGTCAATCAGCCCAAATTGGTGCAAAACGAAGCTGCCGACTACTTGGAATGGTTGGCTCTGAACCACGCCAATTACCAAATTCGTATGCAGACCTACCAAACCTTAGCCCTGTTGCAAGGAACAGAAAACATAGAAAAAAGGCTGGCAAGCATACGCCGCAAAGAAAAAGACCGCAGAGTGTTGGAATATTATAAGCAGTTGGAGTAACCTTGTTTGACTTTCTTGCGTATAAAACATAAATCCTTAAACAAAAAAATATGCAAACTATTTGGTACTTCTTGCTTTATATTGTAGCTGTTTTTGCTGCTGGCTATATTTTGCCAGGCGTAAAAATAAAAAATTTTGGAACAGCAGCCATAATTGCAATTTTGCTTACTATTGCCAGCTACACCATTAAACCTGTGCTAAAAATATTAACTTTCCCCATAAATTTTTTGACTTTGGGCTTGTTTACTTGGGTCATAGACGCAATTATTATCATTATCATAGACAAAATTCTCGATGATTTTGAGGTAGATGGTTTTCTTTGGGCTTTAATTTATGCGGTAGTGTTAGCTATTGCTAATTCTGTTTTGCATTTGGTGTTTTAGGTAGGTTAAGAATAAAATCAGGCAGCATAATTGCTTACCTAAGTTTCATTGGTGTTTAATCTAATGAGATTTAGGTTTGCCTGTGAACTTGTTTGGTTGCTTTCAACTAGACGACTTACACCTTTGAGGTGTCGGATAATTAAGTTCAATTACTTAGCTTTCTTAATTAAACAACTCCTTTTGCTATTTTACTCCTCTTGTTCCTCCTCCGCTTGCACCTCTTTGCTATCTTTTCCTGCTACTACCAATACAATTTCGCCTTTTACACCTTTTTTTGTAAAGTAAACCAGCAATTCGTCTAAGGTCGCATTGACAGTTTCCTCGTGAATCTTAGTTAGTTCACGCGAAACAGAGGCTTTGCGTTGCTTGCCGAAAACCGCAGCCAACTGTTCTAAGGTTTTCAGCAACCGATGAGGCGACTCGTAAAAAATCATGGTACGAGTTTCGTCTTGCAAATTTTCTATTCGGGTCTTCCTACCTTTTTTGTGTGGCAAAAAACCTTCAAAAATAAAACGGTCAGTAGGTAATCCCGATTTTACTAAGGCAGGTACAAAAGCTGTGGCACCGGGCAAACAATCTACCACTATTTCCGCCTGTACGCAAGCACGTACCAGCAAAAAACCAGGGTCAGAAATGGCAGGCGTGCCAGCATCAGAAACTAAGGCAATATGCAAACCTTGTTGCAATTTTTGCAGCAAAGAAGTTACGGTTTGGTGTTCGTTAAAAATATGGTAACTCTGCAAAGGTTTGGTTATTTGCAAATGTTTGAGCAAAATGGCACTTTGACGGGTATCTTCTGCCAAAATTAGGTCGGCTGTTTGCAAAACTTTTATGGCTCGCAACGTGATGTCGTCGAGATTACCTATGGGCGTAGGGACAAGGGTTAATGGCATGGGGTGGTAAGATGTTTTGTATTTATCAGACCCCTCGAAGGGGTCTGATAAATTGAATGAAAAAATTTTTACGATTGTCAAGGTGCAAAAAGCACCATTGCCAACGTAAAAATTTAGCGTAAATATAATTGGCAATAGACTTAAAACTTATATTCCCCATAATTGCGAGTAAACTCTTGGGCATCTATGTGAGGATTTATTTTCATATTGCTGTAAGCATATTCCTCATACAGCCCTACTTCGTCATAGACCTTTATCATCAGGGGCAAGGAAGTTTTTTTGTCTAAATACAAAATCAATTTGAGGGCATAATCCGTAGGGATTTTGATTTTTTGCCCTGCTTTCACGTCTTCGTAGTCCTTAATCGTTGGATTTTTTTCCAATATCATATAAGCACTTACGTTTTTTGCTTTGCCAATACTGTTCAGATTTTCGCCTGCTTGCACAGTGTAATCCACATATTTGAAGTTCGAGTTGTTTATCACTACTTTATGACATTCTCTGTTGTCCCACACCACAGTTCCATCGAGTTTGGGTTGTACGGTCAAGTCTTTTTTGTGTTTATCCATCAAGTTTTCGACCACAGCAGCCAAATAGTCGAAACCCGACTCTTTAATGGTATGGTGTTGGTTGTGGCGAACTTTGGGATTGGAAATCTCCAAACTCAACGAAACCCAAGGGAAACCATTCGGATTGATTAAAATTTTATTTTGGTTGCTATTTTCCACAAACAAAACCTCCAAACCTTTGTTGGGTTTTTCTTGTTTCATATAAACTTTCAAAGGCTTGTGGTTAAACTTCACCGCACTCCGTTGTTCTTCCATCACACCTTTTATTCTTTCTCTTTTGTTGAGAGTAAAGGTAAGGGTTTGTATTTTTTTACTTTCCGAAAAAAACTGTTTCGTCAATTCCATGCCCGAATCATTCTTTTTGACAACGGCAGCACCCAAGCCCACCCCCAAAACGACCAGTAAAGTAAGCACCCCCAAAGTAAGCAAATATGTTTTCATAACTTTTTCTCGATTAAACGAACAAATGTAATCATTGTTTTAGGATTTTACGCAAAAATCAGGCAAAATAACTTTGTAGAACTTGTTTAAATTTTTGTTAAACTATTTTGCCATTCATCACGCATTAGGTTTATCATTTCCCTGTTATTTTCTCTGCCATTCCATTTCTCCCCGCATAGGTTCTGCCATGCGTTGTCTAATAAAGGCGTGGTCATTGGCATTGCCTAAGAGAAACATCATTTTGGTAATGGCAGCTTCGGGGGTCATGTCGCCGCCACTTACCACGCCTATATCACGTAAACGGCGGCTGGTGCCATACATACCTTGAATAACTGCCCCACCATTGCACTGCGATACATTGCAAATCAAAATACCATTGCGAATGGCGGTTTCTAAGGTCGAAATAAAACCATTTTCAGAAGGAGCATTGCCCGACCCAAAAGTTTCCAGCACCACGCCTTTCAAACCCTCTAACCTGAATACTTGCTCTATGTATTGGTTGGAAATACTTGGAAATAGTTTCAAAAAAACCACATTGTTGTCCATTTGACTATAAAAATCAAAAGTGCCTTCGGGTGGTGGCACAATGAGGTTGTGGTTATAGGCTATTCGAATACCTGCGGTGGCTAAGGGTGGGTAGTTTTCAGACTCAAAAGCCGTAAAATCCAAACTTTGCACTTTTCTTGCTCGGTTGCCACGCAAAAGCAGGTTTGCAAAAAAAATGCAGACCTCTGGCACTAAGGGTGTGCCATCGGCATGGCGTGAGGCAGCAATTTCGAGGGCAGAAATAAAATTTTCTCTTGCGTCTGTCCGCCTTGCCCCTATGGGTAGTTGTGAGCCTGTAAAAATAACAGGTTTGCCCAAATTTTCGAGCAAAAAACTCAAAGCCGAAGCCGTATAAGCCATAGTATCTGTGCCATGCAAAATAACAAAGGCATCGAAATCTTGATAAAAATCGTAAATAGTTCGGGCAATATTGAGCCAATGATGTATTTTTACATCAGAGGAGTCTATGGGTTGCTCAAAAGGCAACACTGTAATCTCTATCTCAAACCTCGACAATTCGGGAATTTTTTTGAGGATTTGCGAAAAATCAAAAGGAACAAGGTATTTGCCCGAAGGGTCGTAGTCCATACCAATCGTACCGCCTGTATAGATAACCAACACCGAAGTAGCAGCACCGCCTTGAGCAGCACTGGTATTGACGTTGATAGTTTGGTAATAGTTTAACACAGAAAAATAAAATTAAAAATTGGAACAAACTCAAAATTACAACTATTTTTGATAGATTTTGTTACAAAGGAAAATAAGCCATAAAAAACTAAGAAAAATTGCAAACGAATACTTAATTTTGCTAAATATTTGTTATTTTTGTAAAACTTCGAAACCAAAACACAACAACTGCATAGTTTTTGCCAATATCTCACTAAATTTATTTGATACAAGATTATGAAACAAACATATTTTTTAGTTGCCTTTGCCTTCACCTTATGTGTAGGTGGTACATTGGAGTATAAAGCTACGCCAAGTCGTCTTCCGTTGTCTGCTGTTACCATTACCAGCCAAGACGACCCCGATATTATTGCAGGTATCTTGCAATCTATTCCTTCGCCTTTGGAAATTTCGCAGCTTATCAAAGAAGTAAGCACAGATTATAGTGTGTCTTTCTTAAATGCTTCGACAAGTGTGAACAGCTACAACACCAGCTACCGCCAAGCCCTAAACTTAGGCGTATATAGCACCGATTTGGGTTATTGCAACCTCTACAACAAAAATCAAGATATTTTAAACTATTTGAGTTCGGTCAAAAAATTGGCAAATGATTTGGGCATAGGCAAACACTTTGATTATGAAAATATCAAACGAATTGCCAACAGCAAAAACAATATGGACTCGTTGCTCAATATTACTCAACAAAATTTTGAGAAAATCAACACCCATTTGAGAGAGGAAAAAAGAGAATACCAAAGTGTGTTGCTCTTGACTGGAGGCTGGTTGGAGGCTGTTAATTTGACTACGCAAGTTTATAGACAAACCAAAACCAAAGGTGGCACTGCGGCTCCTGCCAAATTGGAAAAATTGAAAGAAAAAATTGGCGAACAAAAATTGACTCTCGACCAACTGATGTTGGTATTGGATATTTACAAAACCAAACCTGGGTTTGCAGAGTTGATAGTGGACATGAAAGCCTTAGAAAAAATGTATGCAAAGGTGCAAATTGTAACTGTAAAGTCTAAACCTCGTCAAATCATAGGCAAAGACGGCACGCCAGAGTATGTAGATGATTCTACCAGCAAAGTTACAATTTCTGATGCTGATTTGGAGGCTATTACCAACCAAATTCAACTAATTCGCAACAAAATTGTGAAGTAAAAATAAAATTTACCAACCCCACAAGAGCTTTAAGCCCTTGTGGGGTTATTTTTTTGCCGTTATTTGTGTCCCCACAAACGACCACACATGATAATTGCTTGTGAGGACACAAGCAATGGCTTACAATTTTTTTATCTTTTTCAACTTACTTTTTAACAGTTTATTTTGTTTACACCTACCAAACCTTTATGTTTGTAGGGAATTAAAGCGTAGCTATGACCTCTGAAAAACCAGTTATTTTATGTGTCGATAACAATGCCTATACATTGTCTAACCTTGTTGCCGACCTGCAAGGGCAGTTTTCTACGCACTACACCATACAAACCGCATTGCATGGGCAAGCAGCCTTTGATTTGTTTTCAGATTTGCTTTGCGAGGGAATAGAAATAGCTATGGTTATCTCCGACTATATTATGGAAGGTGTCAAAGGAGATGAATTATTGGTACAGATTCACAAAGTTTCGCCTGCGTGCATAAAAATTTTGCTAACCACAAGTGCAAGTCTATCGGGCATTTCCAATGCTATCAACAACGCCAATCTGTACAGATACATAGAAAAACCTTGGGCTACCAATGACTTGTTGCTCACCGTAGAAGAAGGACTTGCCAGCTACTACAAAGACAAAAGACTGCACGAACAAAATTTGCAACTCCACAACATGAACATTACCTTAGAAAAAAAGGTAAAAGAAATAGAAGAAAAAGCAGCCGACATTAAGGCAAGTATCAACTATGCAAAAAGAATCCAAAACGTATTGTTGCCAAAAGCCGAAACCATTGGTGAGGCATTGCCCCAACACTTTATCTACTACAAACCAAAAGATGTGGTAAGTGGCGACTTGTACTGGTTTTATCAAACTTTGCTCGGCAATACTTTTATTGCAGCCATAGACTGCACAGGGCATGGTGTGCCTGGGGCTTTTATGAGTGTAATAGCCAACAATTTGCTCAACAAAATAGTGATAGACCAAGAAATTTATTATCCTAACCAAATACTAAACGAACTGACCAGAGCCGTAAAATGGGTGCTGAAACAAGACGACAACAGCAACAATCGTGATGGTATGGACATGGGAATTTGCAAAATTACCCCTGATAGAAAAAAATTATTGTATGCAGGGGCTGTTCATTCTTTGTATTATTTTCAAAACAACGAATTACACGAAATCAAGGCTACCAAATGTTCTATTGGCGACTCTTTGTTAGACCTGCCCCCCGAAGGTTATGAATTGAACGAAGTGCTGATAAATTCTCCCACCTCTTTTTATATGACTTCTGATGGTTTCCGCGACCAAATAGGGCTTGATGGCAAAGCTCGGCTCATGTCAAAAAGATTTAAAGAATTGCTGCACACCTTACAAAATTATCCTGATATGCAGGAACAAGGGCAGTTGGTTTCCCAAACCTTAGCGGACTGGACAGGCAACTGGAAAGTAAAACAGACAGATGATATTGTGGTGGTTGGGTTTAAGGTTGGGGCTTTACTTGGTGAGCAAAATTAAAACAAAAGGCAAAATGAAGAAAATGACAAGTAAATAGATAAAACCAATCAGTCGATAAGTCAATGACAATTTGCCCAACAATTTGGCTGCATTAATTACAAATTCTTGCAAACGAGGGAAAGGAAAAAAGATAAGCACCCCCAAAAGATTGAACAACAGATGGCTAAGGGCTATGCTCATGGCTACTTCCGATTTTGAAAGAGCAGCCAATAATGCTGTAACCGTAGTGCCTACATTTGCCCCCATAATAAAACAAAAAGCATTTTGCAACGTAATCCGTTGCGTGGCAGCTAAGGGAACTACCAACGAAGTGGTGGCAGAACTTGACCGAACAGTTGCCGTAATCAAAGTTCCCCAGCACAAGGCTTTGAATGGCGTAGCAAATAACAATTTTTCTATTTTTGTTTCGTCTTGCGAAAAAATGGCGTGTGAAAGTTTGGTAAAACCTCTGATAGAAAGCAACAGCAACACAACGGCAATGCCAACTGAAAGAAAATTATAGCCATTGCATAAATTGGCAATCCAATGGGCAATGGGGGCTACTGTAAAATCTAACCAACTAATATTTGTCAAATTGAATGTAGCACTCAACTGCGTAGCCAACCACAAAGAAGTTTTGCTAAGGGCTTGGGTAAAAAACTCTATGGGCAACAAGAGCAATGCCGTAAAAATATTGAAAAAATTATGAGTCAAGGCAGCCGTTATTCCCCGCTTAAACTCTTTTTTGCGGGTAATATGCCCAAAAGCTACAATGATACAGGTCAGTGTAGTACCAATATTTGCCCCCATCACGACAGGAATAGCGTGGTCTAAGGAGAGCATACCAGCCCCCACAAAGGCTACGGTCATAGAAGTTACAGTAGAGCTGCTTTGCAACAGGGCAGTCAAAAGCAAACCGACAAACAAACCCACAAAGGCGTTGTTCATGACATACAAAGTTTCCTGAAAATTGGCTTTGCCCAACCACGCCAAAGATTCGCCTAAAAGTTCAATAGCTACCAAAAAAACGAACACCAATAGGAAAATAGCCACAATCCTCAACCAATAAGGTAGCCCTATAGGTTGAGGGTTGAGTTCTTGCGAAATAGGAATATTTGTTGCAGTATTAGGCATAGTTGCAAAAATACAACCTCCTTGCTAAAAACTATGCGTAAGGCAATGAATTAATTGTTAAGATTTTGTGTAATAGTTTTTGTACGTTGGCAATGGTCGAAGACCTTGACAATCGTATAAAAGTCGTAATACGATTGTCAAGGTCTTCGACCATTGCCAACGTATGTATCGAATCTAATACAGCACCACGCTGGGCTTTCCTTTTTTGTTGTCATAATAATACCAAGTGCCGTTTTTTTGTCCGTTGATATAATTTCCTTCGCAATACACCTTACCTGCTCGGTAAAACTTCCACTTGCCTTGTCGCAAGCCGTTTTCAAAATAGCCCTCTGCCAATAATTGCCCTCTATACAAATAACCTTCGGGGGCTATACCACCAATAGGGTCGTAAAAATACCAACCACCCGTAGGCAATCCATCTTTTAGTAGTCCTTTTACTTTCAGAAATTTTTTGTCCACGTCATAATATTGGAGGTAAGTCCCTGCACCGCCTTTGCAAACAATAGTTTCGCCTTGCAGTTTTTTCTTTTTGCGTTTGTAGTGCAGTTGCTTTGCATCTATGAGTTTGCCCTGCCTCCACTTTTCGGTTTCTACCAATCTGTTGAGTGGGTCATAATAAACCCATACACTGTCCTCCACGTCATTGGAAAATAAGCCTTTCGATTGTAGCACGCCGTTGTCGTGATAGGTTTTCCATTCGCCTTGTCGCAGCCCTGTTTCGTAGAGTCCTTGCTCGGCTGTTTGTCCATTGGCGTGAAAATATTGCCACTGACCCTGCTTGCTGTCTGCCTCAAAACTGCCTTGCGCGGCGGATTTGCCGTTGGCGTGGTAGGCTACTGCTTTGCCGCTTTTGCTCCCTTGCACATAATCAAAACTTTCTTTGGGAGTTTTTCCATCTTCATAATAAATGGTGGTTGTGCCTTGCAACACATCATTTTCATAGATTTCTTGCGTGTGCAGGTTGCCGTTTTCATAAAAAGTTTGCCAAATGCCTTGCTTTTTGCCGTTTTGAAACTTGCCTTCTCTTGCCTTTGTACCTTTTTCATAAAATTCGGTGTAAAGGCTGTCCACCACACCTTGTTGGCAATAGCCTATGGTGGCGGGTTTGCCACTTTCATAAAACAAGGTAAACTGCCCTTGCAATTCATTGTCTTGGTAAGTGAACAAAGCCATTTCTTTCAGGCTGCAATTTGCATAGAGCCAATACTGCCCATTTAGTTTGCCATTTACATATAAACCTTTGGCTTTCAGGCATTTATTGGTGTCGTACCAATACCTTTCGCCTGTACCGTTTTTGATTTTGCCTCCTGCCAATTTATCTCTTGTGCCTACAAAATCCGAAACTTTTACCAATCTGCCACTGTCAAACTGTTGAATCTGTTTGTAAGCTGGCAAAATATCTGCCCTTTCCCAACGGCTGTGGGGCAAATTGCGTTTGAGGAAAATAGCCCATTTTGGCTCACCTTCGGGGGTGAAAGATGCCCATTCATAATACACACTGTCGTCTTTGAAAATACCTTTGATGTGTGGCTTTTCATCGGGATAGTGCAAAATCCATTCGCCCTCGAGTTCGTTGCGAATGTAATGAAAAGCAACTTCGGTTTTGCCATCTTTGTAGTGTAGTTTGCCTTCGCCTCTTTTGTTGTTTGCCACAAATTCGAGATTGACTGCTGTAACATTGTCGCCAAAATATTCTAAGCTGCTTTCCCACAAGTCGCCGTTTCTGTAATTGTAGAGTTTTTGGATACTGCCGTCCCAATAATAAAAAATTTCTTGTCCATGTTTCACGCCATCTTTGTAGTAACATTCATAAACAGTTTTGCGGTTTTCATACTTCCGCAACACGCCATTCTGCACATCAGCCTTAAACTGAATAGCCTCCATGACCAAGCCTTTTTCGTTATAAAAAGTCCAAATCCCTTCTTTTTTTCCATTTTTGTAGTTGCCTTCTGCCAATAATCTGTCTTTGCTATCAAAACATTTCCATTTGCCTTCTCTTAGGCTGTTTTTTATATCTCCCTTGCAAAGTGAAGTGTCTATAACGGGCAACTCCTCAATTTCGATAGTGGACATAGAGTCCGCAGCCATTTCGGTTGCTGTTGTGGGTGTGTTTTCTTGGGCGTAACTGCAAAAAGCAAAAAGTAAAGCAAAGATACAGCTACCAATGCGTTGAAAATTCATGTAAATTGATTGTTGTTTGGTAGCTAATAGGCAATTATCTTACCAAATTAATAGAAATATTACAAACAAATTACGTTTGAGTAATGTTATTCTTAAAAATTATGAAAAACTTATGACCAATTTCATAGAAACTCATCAACCAATGGCTATCGTAGCACTACTTATAAATTGAGATAATTACAAAATTATTGAAAAATATTGTCAATAGATTTTGGTTTTTATAAATTTTTATGTATTTTTGTTTTATCAAATCACTAACAGATACTAAGTGATTACCTTCATACGTTGGCAATGGTGCTTTTCGCACCTTGACAATCGTATGAAATCTATTACCTAAAAAATGTAAAAAAATATAAAAACAAAACACATTGGCTTATGAAAACTAAAATCAGCACCAAACAAGATATTATCAATTTCTTTGACTTTCTGTATTTTCGCGAGAGCATTATGCCCGACCCTTATACAGATTTTCACGATTATTTTGACATGAAAACCAAAGAAAATGTGTTTTCAACAGAGAAGGCAAATCTCTATAACAAAATGATGGAAAGCTGTTGCATCATAGCAGAGGCAAAAGGAATAGACCTTCAAAAACTTTGTTTGCAATATGACTTGTACCAATATAAAACCTTGCCCGAAATTTACAAGGAAGACGAAAAGAAACTCTATCTTAACTTTGTACGCACCCGCAATTTGGCAGCGAGGTATTAAAAATTGCCTGAATTGTAATTATTTAGCTACGATTGTCAAGGTCTGCGACCATTGCCAACGTAGCTAAATAATTACCAAAAATTTTAGCTTTTCAATTATTCTAAATACCTTTGGTGTAAGTCATTGTAAAAAATTGTGAGTTGTAACTTAGATACTGACATTTTAAATTTGTCATTCTGAGCGTAGCGAAGAATCTGATTTTGCTTTTTGACGTAATAAACGCCAAATTCTTCGCTATGCTCAGAATGACAAAAAATAAATTTAAAATGTCAGTATCTAAGTTGCAAAACTAAAATAGTTTGCATTAATCCATTTTACACCAATTAGGTTGCAATGAAATTTATACCGACACCACTTGCAGGGGCATACGTCATAGACCTTACGCCCTTTGCTGATGAACGGGGACTTTTTGCTCGTACTTTTTGCCTCAAAGAGTTTGCTGCCATTGGACATACGTTGCCTTTTGTGCAGCACAACCACTCTATCAATCACCATAAAGGCACGCTAAGAGGTATGCACTACCAAGTGGCACCGTTTCAGGAAATAAAATTAATACGTTGCATTGTGGGTAGTGTGTATGATGTCATTGTAGATTTGCGTTTGGATTCTCCCACTTACTTGCAACATTTTGGTACAATATTGAGCAGCCAAAATCGTCAAATGATTTATGTTCCTGAAGGATTTGCACATGGTTTCCAAACTCTCGAAGACCATACCGAATTGCTTTATCACCACACTGCCTACTATACCCCAGAAGCAGATAGAGGTGTTCGTTATGACGACCCTCTGTTGGCTATTCATTGGCAACTTCCCCCTGTTATGGTGTCGCCAAAAGACAAGAGTTATCCTTTGCTTGGCATAAGGTAGGCGTTGTGTAGTTTTTGAGTTAGCTGCCGAATATTTTGTATTTTGTCATTCTGAGCGTAGCGAAGAATCTGACCCAGATTCTTCGCTACGCTCAGAATGACAAAATGAAAATAGTCTGTGTCTAAGTGAAACAATCCTAAGCATAGTTGGTTTCTTACGCCGCCAACAACTTTTTAAAACTTGTCAAGGCTTTGCCACTTTCTAATGATTCGGCGGCTGTTGCTATGCAGTCGGGCAAAGTTTTTTGAGGATTTGCACACCAAAGGGCAAAGGCAGCATTGGCAAGAACTACGTTTTTTTGGGCTTTGGTGGCTCTGTTTTCCAATACATTCATAAAAATTTTGGCTGCGTCTGCCACCGAATTGCCACTGTGCAGAGTTTCGGGGGCTATGGTTTCAAAACCTAAATCGGTGGGGCTGTAGGTCTGCTCTCCTTTGTTCGAAAACACTCGAACATCGCCTGTCAAAGAAATTTCATCATAGCCGTCTAAGCTGTGCAAGACCATAAAATTTTTGTTGGTTTGTTGATACAAGTAGCCGTATAAGCGCAACAGTTCAAGACTGAACACCCCTGTTAGTTGGTTTTGCGGTTGGGCGGGGTTTACCATAGGTCCCAGCATATTGAAGAAGGTTTTGATACCCAATTCTTTGCGAATAGGGGCTACGTTTTTCATAGCGGGGTGAAATAAAGGTGCGTGCAAAAAACATATTCCTGCTTTGTCGAGGCTTTGCTCTATTTTTTTGCTGTCGTTGGTAAATTGGTAGCCATAAAAATCCATAATATTAGACGAACCCGAAACCGAAGAAACTCCTGTGTTGCCATGTTTGCACACTTTTTGTCCTGCTCCTGCCACCACAAAAGCTGCCAAGGTCGAAATATTGAAGGTGTCTTTGCCATCGCCACCTGTGCCACAAACGTCTATGGTTTGGTAGTGAGCCAACTCCAAAGGTACGCATAAAGCTAACATTGCCTCCCGAAAACCTGCCAATTCTTCTACGGTGATGCTCCGCATCATATAGACCGTAATAAAAGCTGCCATTTGGCTCGAATTATAAGCTCCTTGTGCCAAATTAGTCAAAATATTTTTGGCTTCTTGGCGACTCAAAGTTTTGTACTCGAAGAGTTGGTTGAGTATTTGTTTCATTGGTTTTCCTTTATTGTTTCTTTTGTTCAGAAATGTGCAAAAAAATGTTCAGATACGAACATTTTTTGATAAAAAAATAAAATTATTTTTTTTAACTACTTGATAATCAATCAATTAAATTTATTGGCACGTCTTTGGCAATCTATAATACATATCACACAAAAAGACATCACACACAAAAAAATATATAATTGTATGAAAACATTAGCAATCATTTTCGCAACTCTTTTGTTCTTTGGTAATACTTCTAATGCTGCTGCAACAGACAAAGGCAAAGATAAAAATGTAACTCCAAAAGTTACTTTGAGAACAGAAATTTTAACTTTGATTGAAGCAGATGCTCAAGAAGAAGTAAACAGAACTTTGACTTTTGACATAGCTGAAATAGATTCTGAGTGCATTACTAACTTAATAGACCAAGACGCAAAGGCAGAGGCTCATCAGGCATTAGAATTGGCAAAACCTTGCAAAATTACAGGTGCTATGGCTACCTTGTTTGAAAGAAATGCTACTGAACAAACCAACAGCAACTTAGTAGAAAAAACTGTTGCCGTAGAGTATTTGGCAGATTTGATAGAACAAAATGCAGCCCAAGCCGAAAAAACTAACTTAAAATAACCTTTTTTCTCTGAAAAAACACCCCTTGTAAGTTGCGAAACTTGCAAGGGGGTGTTTTTTTTTTCTCAAAACCCAACCCACACCGTAAAACCATTATAAAAAGTAGTAGCACTATCACCTGTTTCTTTGATAAAATCTCCTGCCATAAACAAGTAAGTTTCATTAGAAAAAGTAATATTTCTATTGAGTTCATAATCTAATTTCAAGCCACTTTGCCAACCAATAAAACGACTTTTGTTGTCATTTGAAGCACGAAGCAAAGCCTTAGAACCGCCATACAAACCATCATTCAATTCTGCACGCCAATAAAAATCTGCCTCTACTACCATACTAAATTTCTCCGCCAAATTTAATTTTATAGTGGGGTGAATATCAAACATATTCATTGCACCAACTTGGGTTATCAAACCAAAATAAGCAGGATTGTTGAAATAAGGGTTAAATGTGCCTAAATTATCGTCATTTTGATTGCCATCACCCGACATATAATCTAATTTTATGCCCAAATCAGGTTTAAATTTGGCATCAATAAAGTTGTAATGCCAATCTCCTTCAATAGAAAATGCACTAATATTTTTTGCACCAAATTTGCCAAATTGATAATTAAATTCGGTGTTGTACTTAAATCTTTTTCCAACATTTCCAAATCGCCGCAAGCCAATCGTATGACGAGTTTCGGGATTTATTCCGTCATTATATTTCACTGTTAAGGCATCAAAACCAATGTAATAAATGGTAGTTTTTCCTAATACTTTTGCTGTATTAGCAGTCAAGCCAACTCCCCACGTATAAGGTGCATCAGTGCTAACATTATCAAAAAAACCATTAGGAACTTTTACCTCTCTGCCAAAAAACAGATTACCAACATAGTCTTTATTCTCTACTATAAACCTTGCCATTTCAAAACTTCTGCGACTATTTAGCCCATCTCTCACAGCCATAAGCCGACCAGAACCCAAAAATAATTCTTGTCTGCCTACTCTCAATTTCAGCGAAGTAGCTTTGACAGGCAATCGAAATTCAGCAAAAGCCTGATGCAAATCCAATTTATCCGATTGGGCATAAACAGGTTTTTCCAAAGAAACCAAGCCGTGTGTGAGTTGCCCGAAAACCCTAAAATATTTGCTTATATGCATGTCTGCGTGAAACATCAGGCGTTGCGAATAAAAATTTTCGTCTTCTTTGACATCGGCACTCCAATTTTTATGCTCTGTATATTCAAATCTGGGTCTAAATTCTCCACCCAAACTCAAATAAATTGATTTGCTTTTATTGAAAGGAATTGCCTTTAACTTGTTGATAAACAATGTTTTGCGAAGGCTATCATTGCTTAACAAAAGGCTGTAATCTTCTTCTGCTCGCAAGATTTTTATGGGTGGTAATTCTTGGGCTTTTGCGAAGAAAGAAAAGACAAGAAAAATGCAAATTAAAAGAGTGTATGTTTTCATTTGAGTAAAAATTTTGTAGCATAGACTTTAGTCTGTGATGAATGTGGAAGTAACATTTCTTTGAGAAATGTTACTTCTTGTTTTTCGTATAAACACCAAATTGAATAATTAAATTATTGGAATTGTTTTGTTTAAACTCCACAGGTTTATGGTCAAAAACTTGGTGAACAGAATTAGCTGCAATGTCTTCCAATGTTGGATTTACAATAATTTGATAATCAGTTATTTGCCATTTACTTTTAGGTATAAAAAGCCATTTTTGTTCACCATTTTGCAAGCTAATTTTGCCCTCAATTTCCTTATTTCCTTGCCTAATTTTGATGAAAGTTTGGGCGGAAATATGGTCTATTTTATCCTTAAAATTGATGACAAGAGGCTCATTGGTATTGACTTTGGGCAATAGCAATTCCCACTTTTTGGTGTCGGGTGCTATAGTGTCTGCTTGCACTGCCACAAAGGTTTTAGTGAAACTTTTGCTTAATTTTTGGTCGTTAAAATCGAGCAATAAACTATCAACAGTCAAGCTGTATTTCTTGCCTTCGTCAAAAGCCCTGCCCATTTTATTGTTTGCCAAAAGTCCCAATTTCACCCTGCCTGGGTCAATAATCAAAGTAACTGTTGTACGATTTTCATTCCATAATTCATATTGATTTTCAAAGAAAACTCTTGTCATATCTTTGCCTGTTTCGTCTTGCAAATGAATATGTTTGAGTATATCCATTTCTTGAATTGGGGCAGAAAACTGTACATAAAACCGCAAAATATTAACAGGAATACTGTCCGTAGTCGGATAAATTGCGAGGATTTTTGGCTTGTTTTCTTGCCCAAAAACAAAATTTATGGAACAAAAAAGCAGGAATATAGACGTAAGTTTTTTCATAAAAAGTGAAGCCCCCAACCCCAAAGGGGAGTTTTATTATTTGGAAAAATATTAGAATTTTTTACTCCCCTTTGGGGTTGGGGGCTACTTTATTTTTTTCCTTCAATTCTTGTATCAGGTAAAAACCAAACCAAGCCCACACCCATAAAACAAAGCATTGCTACATATACATTCAGGTAGGCAAAAGCTATTCCCGCAGCATAAATGCCCAGAGAAAGGTATTCTTTTTTGTGTGAGCCAATCATTTTGTGAATGGCTGCATCTTTTGAATGATTATTAAGAATTTGGCTTTTGAGTAGCAAAAAACTTATACCACTCATCAAAAACACAAACCCATACAAGGCAACAGGCAAAGCCTCCAGATGCTTTTCGCCAATCCAAGAAGTAGTAAAAGGAATGAGAGAAAGCCAAAAAAGCAGGTTCAAATTTGCCCAAAGAATTTTTCCATTCACTGTTTCCGTTATCTGAAAAAGGTGGTGGTGGCTGTTCCAATAAATGCCCACATAAACAAAACTTACCAAATAGCTGATAAAAATAGGTGCAATTTTGCTCAATCCTTCCCAATTTGCTTCTTCGGGGTCCTTCAATTCCAGTACCATAATGGTAATAATGATGGCTAAAACTCCATCACTAAATGCCTCTAATCTCGATGTTTTCATTGTTTTCTGGTGTGTTTTTATTTTTTCAAAAACTTAACTTTCTCTAAATCTTGTATCATCATATTTTGAAAACCTTTCATTTGCAACTGTTGCCCTTCATATTTGTAAGAAGGTTGGTCATATTCAGATACAAATTCGTCTAAGCGTAGATACAGATTTTTTAAGAAAGAAATTAATTCCAAACTCCCTGTTTCGTCATTTCTACGCATGGTGGCAATGTGATAGCCGTCTTGCTCGTCCATTTGCAACAAACCTGTCATGGGCAAATTGCTTATGGGTGTGCCTGCGTGTTCTACCATACCTGCATAAGCTATGTTGTTTTCAGTAGCACTTTTTGCTATGTCGTTGAGGTTTGCAAATTGTGCAGTTCTGTTTCGATTTGCCAAAATAATGCCCTCGTAAGGCTTTTTATCAAATCCTTCTGATTGGAATTTGATAATATCGACAGGCGTATTGCCATAACCCAATTCTGCAATGGTTTTACCTACAATATGTGCTTTATCTTTCAAATCTTTTACAGGAATTAAAACCAAAGGCGTGCAAGTGTAGGCTGCTAAAATGTAATCTTCGTTGTTTAAAGTAACAAATTGCAAGGTTTGGATTGGTGCCCTTGTTTCATTTTGTCCGTGTACGGCGTGAAAAATCTCAACAGAAGTGCTGCTCACTTTATTGGTAAATGGATAATCAACCACTCTTAAAGTTGAGGAAAATTCGGCATTGCTCATACCACTCATATAAACCTTGCCTTTATAAAAGTCAATGTCTGTAAAAGTAAGTGAACGAATAGAGGTTTTGTCCCAAAATATTACATCACTTGTTGGGGCATCGGTCAATTTTATTTCGGTGTGTTTGGTGTTTGCCAAGTCCAATTTTTTGATATTTCCAGCTTGATTGACTATCAAAATTTGCGACTCGTAGCCTTTTTTGGTTTTGATGTCAATGGCAATAAATGCCTCTTTGGAAGTTGGGTTAATTGCCATATCACGCACAATAAAATCCATCACGCCAACTTTTGCAAAAGTGGCAATTCGGCTACTCAAATCGTGAATATTGTAGGTTTTTTGGGCATCAGCATTGTTATTTGGGCTTATTGTGTACGCATAAAGTGTTGCGGACTTGCTGTCACCAACAAATAAGGTATTGGCATCGCCAAATTTAATGACATTAACAGCTTCGGGATTAGTGGCAAAAGCCAAATGAGTTGCCAAGCTACTTGCGAACAAAAAGCCAATGAAGGCTAAAATTTTTGAGTTCATATTTGTATAGTTTTTAAGTGATTATTATGTAAGTTGCGTTTGCTGTAGAACGGACTTTAGTCCGTTTTTTTGACACTTCTGAAACAAAAAATATAGTATTTGTTTCAAAAAACGGACTTTAGTCCGTTTTTTTGACACTTCTGAAACAAAAAATATAGTATTTGTTTCAAAAAACGGACTGAAGTCCGTTCTACAGATTATGCAACTTGCATTGTTTACTATACAAAAGTAGTTCAAGGTTTAGCCTTCACAAATGACCTATGTCAAGAGTTGTGTTTTTTTTGTAATTATTTCTGTACGTTGTCAAAGAGGCTGTCCGAAAAGTCTTTTTGCCCTTTTTTGTATTTTAGGGTTTCTTTTAGTAAACTTGTTTGGGTTTTAGTTGTAGCTATTGTTATGGCAAAAGTAATCTTTAAACTTTGCTCAAAAGGGGCTTTGATAAATCAAAGACTACGTTTCCACAAAAATTGTCAAACGACCAAATTAATCTAAATTTTAATTAGAGTTTATGAATAATTTTCGAAAGATGTCATTTTTCAAAAAAATGACATCTTTTTTCAAACCTCATAACAAAAATTTATTCATAAACTCTATTATAGAGGCATATATTTGTGCCTGGAAGTTCTCAAAATAAATCCTTCAATTACGCACAACCGCAAATACTATCCTGTCCAAAAATTTGGAAAACCAATAAAAAAAATCTACTTTGCAGCCTATTAGTAATTGTAAGTTTTAAATTCTTAGCTATTAATTTCTACAAATCCGTATCTCATACGGACTATTTCTTTATATTTATCTTTAAGATGAACAAAATAAAAAGTTTTTTTTTGCAATTCAGGTCAAGATACTTAGACGGTAAGCCGCAGGTGGTGGTACGCAAAACTCTCAATTATACTCAGACACAGGAGATTGGTTTTTTGATTTACACCACCCAACGCAACAGCAGTACAATGATTAACCGTTTTATGAAAACTTTGCTCGAAGATGGCAAGAATGTAAATGCCTTAGTTTATATGGAGGAGCAAACCGAAAATCCTTATGGGTTTAAATACGATATTTGTACCGAAAAAGAAGTAAATTGGTTGGGAACTATTAAGCAACCTAAAGTGCATGAATTTATAGGCAAAAAATTTGATTACTTGTATTGCATAGGCATACAACCTGCCGAAGTGATAGATTTTATAGTGAAAAATAGCCAAGCCTCTTGCAGAATTGGCTGTTTCAATGGCAACAATGCCGAACTTTTTGAACTGATGATACAACTCCAACCCAATGAAGGTGTAGAAGTTTTGGTAGAGCAAATGATTCACTATACGAAAAATGTATTGACAAAAAATTAAAAATGAGTATCGACTTACAACCCACTTTGCAAAATGATTTGGTGCTTTTGCAACCCTTACAGGCTGATGATTTTGAGGCTTTGTATGCCGTAGCCTCCGATAAATTGATTTGGGAACAACACCCCAACCCAAACAGGTATCAACGCGAAGTTTTTCGCACTTATTTTGACGGGGCTATGGTTTCGAAAGGTGCTTTACTTATCAAAAATGCAGAGGGCGAAGTGATAGGTTGCAGTCGTTATTATGATTATGACACCGCCAACAATAGTGTGCTGATTGGCTATACTTTTTTCGGTAGAGCCTATTGGGGAACAACTTACAATAGAACTGTCAAATTGTTGATGTTAGCCCATATTTTTCAGTCTGTAACAACTGTAAAATTTCATATCGGAGCAAAAAATATTCGTTCTCAACGGGCAATAGAAAGGTTGGGGGCAGTAAAAGTGGCTACTCGTGAGGTAGCGTATTTTGGTGAGCCTTTGCAAACCAATTATGAATATGAAATAACCAAAGAGTTGTTTGAAAAGGTAATTTCCAATTTTTAGTTTTGAATTATGAAAACCTTATACCTCCTTCCTATTCCTTTGGCAGACAACAGTTTGCACGTGGTGTTGCCACAGGTAAAAGAACTTATCCAGACGATAGATTATTTTTTGGTGGAGAATGTGCGGACAGCACGCCGTTTTATCAGTAGCTTGCAAATAGGCAAAAAAATAGATACGCTGCAATTTTTTGAACTCAATAAAGATACTTCTTTGGCAGATTTGCAAGGTTTTATGGCACAGTTGCCGTCTGATGTGGCAGTTGGTGTGATGTCGGAGGCTGGTTGTCCTGCGGTGGCAGACCCCGGTAGTTTGGCGGTGCAGTACGCCCACCAAAAAGGCATGGAAGTAGTGCCGTTGGTTGGGGCATCTTCTATTTTGTTGAGTCTTATGGCTTCGGGTTTCAATGGACAACAGTTTGCTTTTTTGGGTTATTTGCCCATAGACAAAGCAGCCCGCAGTACGGCAATTAAACAGGTGGAAAAAGAGATGAAACAAAAAAATCAAACTCAGATTTTTATAGAAACTCCTTACCGAAACAACCAATTACTAGCTGATTTGTGCTTGTACCTTTCGCCTGAAACTTTGCTCTGCGTGGCTACCAACCTCACTGCACCCGACCAACAAGTGAAAACCAAAACTATAAATCATTGGAAAAAACAACTGCCCGACTTGAATAAACAACCTACAGTATTTTTGGTAGGAAAATTTTAAATACTTCATCTGAATTAGACTTTTATCTTCTTTTTTAGTTCAAAAATTTATAACTACTTGACAATGTTACCTAAGTTTTTACTATTATTTCTGTTTTTTTTCCCTTTTGGTGGCATGGCTCAACAGTTAGGAGGTTATGGCACTTTCAATTTTTTGAGATTGCCGCAAGGCACAAGGGCAACAGCTTTGGGCGGTGCTAATATTTCTGCCGAAACCAAAGATGCCACGCTGTTTTTGCAAAACCCCGCCCTGATGCACCAAGATAACCACCGCCACTTAGCCCTAAACTATGCAGGTTATTATGGTGGAATTAGCTATTTGAACAGCAGTTTTGCCTTTCACCACGCCAAAACAGGGCAGTGGGCAGCAGCCATTCAATACCTCAACTATGGAACTATGGACAGCTATGATGCAGCAGGCAATCCTATGGGGACTTTTTCGGCACAAGATTATGCCCTCACGTTGGCGTATAGCAAGCAAATTCGAGTATTTAGGCTGGGCGTAAACGCAAAATTCGTAGGCTCATCGGTAGGAACTTTTCGCAACAGTGGCTTTTTGTTCGACATCGGTGGCTTGTTTGTACACCCCAAACAAGATTTTCGAGTGGGGTTGGTAGTCAAAAACATAGGCTTTGCTTTTAGCAATTATACTAACACCAGCAATTTTACTATGCCCTTCGATGTGCAAGTGGGCAGCACTTTTAAACCTAAAAAAATGCCTTTCCGTTTTTCACTCACCATGCACCATTTGTTGCCAACCAGCATCACTTACAATGACCCCAACCAACCATCAGACCTCGTCGATGAATTTGGCAACCCCGTTAAAGGTTCGGTTAGCTTTTTCGACAGTTTTAGCCGCCGCTTTATTGTAGGGGCAGAAATCTTGATACACAAAAACTTTCAGGTCAGAGGAGGTTACAACTTCCTCACACGCAGGGAGTTGGGCATCAGCAACCAAAACAAAGGCTTAACAGGCTTGAGTTTGGGCTTTATGCTGCAAGTTAAAGGTTTCGAGGTTAGTTACAGTTATTCAGCTTGGCATTTGGCAGGTGGAGTGAGTACATTAGGCTTGATAGTAGATACAAAAAAATTGTTTTGAGCTAATAGAATTTTTTACAAAATCCTGCTTATTTGCCTTATAAATTCAAATACTTTGTATTATTTGGCACAAAATTGGAACATTTAACTTGCTAATTTAGTTTTTAATAAAATCTTTTAAAAAACAACTCCACATGAAAAAAATGAAAGGTATCTTGCTTGCAACCTTTTTGTTAGGTTGCACCTTCATGGCACAGGCTCAAACTGCCAATGAAATCGTAGAAAAATATCTCCAAAATATAGGAGGAAAAGACAAGTTGCGTGCCTTGAAATCCTTAAAAATGATGGGAAAAGGCAAACAAGGACCAATGGAATTTCCTATTACGCTATTGACAGTAGCAGGGGGCAAACAAAAGTTTATGTTTACTTTTCAGGGCAAAGAAATGACTCAAAATGCTTTTGATGGAAAAGAAGGTTGGAGTACCAATTTTATGACTCAAAAAGCTGAAAAAATGGAAACAGAAGATGCGGAAAACATGAAAAGAGAAATTGGTGATTTTCCTGACCCATTTTTAGATTACGAGAAAAAAGGCTACAGCATAGCCTTAGAAGGCAAAGAAAAAGTGGAAGGTACAGAATGTTTTAAAATTAAATTGACCAAAAAACCTTTGCTGGTCGATGGAAAAGAAGTAGAAAATGTAACTTATTATTTCTTTGACACCGAAAATTATGTGCCTTTGGTAGTGAGAAGTGTAGGCAAAAAAGGACAAATGAAAGGTGTAACGACAGAAATGGTAATGAGTGATTACCAAGAAGTAAACGGCTTATTCTTTCCGTTTTCTATGACTCAAAAAATGAATGGACAAGTTGGCTTTTCTATGGTTTTTGAGAAAGTAGAATTAGATGTGGCTGTTACAGACAAAGATTTTGCTTTTCCAACAGAAACAAAATAAAGAATAGTCGGAAACTAAAAGGGTCATACAATTTCAGTTGTATGACCTTTTTTTGATTATTTACAATTACAACCTCTACGGCACTAATCATAATTTTTTGGCGATTTCTTATACAATTAACAATGCACAATTATTTGCTCACTGTTCGTTGTTCTATTCTTTTTTCATAGTTGCTGCCTTTAAAAATTCGTTTGACATAGACTCCTGGCGTATGAATTTCGTTAGGGTCTAATTCGCCTGCGGGGACTAACTCCTCCACTTCGGCTACGGTAATGGTGGCTGCGGTTGCCATCATCGGGTTAAAATTTCGGGCTGTCCCTTTGTAAACGAGGTTGCCCATCGTGTCGCCTTTCCACGCCTTGACAAAGGCAAAATCTGCACGCAACCAACTTTCCATCAGGTACAACTTGCCGTTAAACTCCCTAATTTCTTTGCCTTCAGCTACCTCCGTACCCACACCCGCAGGCGTAAAAAATGCAGGAATACCAGCACCTCCTGCCCTAATTCTCTCTGCCAACGTGCCTTGTGGTATCAAATCTACTTCCAATTCGCCGCCTAACAGTTGCCTTTCAAATTCGGCATTTTCGCCTACATAAGACGAAATCATTTTGCGTATTTGCTTGGTTTTTAGCAAAAAGCCTAAGCCAAAATCATCTACACCTGCATTGTTAGAGATAACAGTCAAGCCTTTTACACCTGATTGGAGCAGGGCAGCAATGCTGTTTTCAGGAATACCGCATAGCCCAAAACCACCAACCATTAAAGTCATGTGGTCTTGTATGCCTTGCAAAGCTTCAGTTGCATTTTTTACTACTTTGTTCATCGGTTGTCTTGGTTAGTTGTTGCAAATATAATATTTTGTTGCTTTCATAAAGCAAACATAGTTATATTTAACAAAGAATGATGGTTGTCCGATAATTTTTGTGAAAATGTAGGTCTTTGATTTATCAAAGACCCTTTTGGGCAAAGTATTTGATAAATCATAAGCCTGCATTATTCTCATTCCATAAAAATTGTCGAACAACCAGAATGATTTTCCTAAGAAGTTAAATTGATTACCTGTAAAATCAATATTTACTACACTTAATACCTTCTAACCAACTTCTAAAACTTTCCTCTTGTGTATGTGTAGGCGAGGGCAGTCGGGCTATGGTATAACGATTGACATAGTTTTTGCCGTTGCGTTGCAAACAAACAATTTTGAGTTTTTGGTGGTGCAAAACTTGCAAAATCACTTGGTCTTGGTCTGCAAGCAAGTCATTGATATTTTTAATTGTAACTTCCTGATTGTCAATGCTTATAATTTCATCGGCTAAGGCTAATTGTTCGTCTGCGGGGCTGTTGGGTTCTATCAAACCAATGATTAATCTGCTATCACGCACCACCAATCGAAAGCCAAAATACCTTTCCTCCAATTTGTCCGAAGGAGAAACCACCAATTCGCAGCCCACCCAATCCAATGCTTGGAGTAGCCATTTTTCTATCTGCCCTTTGCCTGTGATGCACGCCTGTATGTAAGGTTGCATGGGTACACCAGCCACTTCGGTTAAGAGGTTTTGGTAATCTGCCAACGTATAACCTTTTTGCTTTTTGCCATAGTCATTCCAAAGTTTTTGCATCACTGTGTCCAAACTTTTCTGGTTGTTTGTGCATCTGCGGAGTTCCAAATCTGCAATGAGGGCAGCCAATGCTCCTTCCACATAGATAGAAACCTTGCGATTAGGAACACCGCTGATGTAGCCATCGAGCCACAAATCCCACGAGGAGTCGGTTAGCGAATGATTATAACGACCAAAATTGTCGAAGTGGCGGCGAAGCAAGTTATTTACTTCTTTGGTGTAAGTTTCAAAGTTCCAAACCCCACTTCGAGCCAGTAGGTAGTCGCCATAATAAGTGGTGATTCCTTCGGCAATAAATCCTGTTTTGAAATAATTTTCTTTGCGGTAATTGTAGGGCAATAATTCTACGGGGCGGATACGGCAAATGTTCCAAAAATGAAACAACTCATGGGAGGAAATGCCCAATACATCATGGTATTTGACTGTGCCAAAATCTGTATCACGGTCTGTTCCCATGACCAGCACCGTAGAGTTGAAATGCTCAACGCCATGATGATAAGGATAAGGCACAACCAAAAACAAAAAGTGATAATCTTCGGCAGGAAAGTCGCCAAACAAACGGATTTGTTCGGCTGTAAAAGCCTGAAAATCAGCTATTAATTGGCTTTCATCAGGTTGCCACTTGCCCTGTATCCAAATATGAAAAAAAGCCTCACTTTCCCCTACTTGGTAGTGAAAATGTTGCAAAGTAGGACTTGCCAACAAAGGCGAAGCCGTTAAGTGATAGTAAGTTGGGGCTTGCAAAACCAAAGTTTCATCTGTTCTCTGCTGTTTCATGCCACAACCTACTGCATAGTTTGGGGGTAGTTGCACGTGAATTTCATAGTTTTCGTCTTGCCGACCCTCCACATAAAGGCAGCAAGTAATGAAGTTGATATAAAGCAGGTCGTGGTCTAAAAAAGTGCCTCCTGCGTCCATTTGCGTAGCATAATAGTTGTAACGGACTACTACTTTGTCGTGCTGTTGGTCTTGATATTGGGTTTGCACCTGCCAACGGTCTTTGCTTGTTTTTTCGCAAGGCAACACCACTGTCGAGTTGCCTTCGGGTTGCCACGCCAGCACCTCAAAAGATTGAATATTTTTGGCAAAGTTTTGCAATTCGTATCTACCTGGTCGCCAAGCAGACAACTGCAATTCAATGGTAGGTGTGGAGATTTGGTCTATTACTAACTCAAAATCAATGAAATGTTTATGGGGCTGTTTATAGTTGATATGGTAAGTGAGCATGATTAATTTTTTTCCTTTTTTATGTGTTGTGTGAGGTCGTTGAGATAGTCGTTTTGAATAGATTGAATTTCCAAAAACCGTTGGTTTTGATAGCTTTGAGTACCTCCAACTCCACTTGAGCCAACTCATCTTTTTCTTGCTGCACTAATTGTTTTAAGTACAAACTGCGATAGTTATTCAATTCCCCTGTGGCAATATAGCTTTCTTCGTTAAAAAGAGGGCAGTCTTTTTTTATCAGTTGGGCTATATTTTCTCTTATCATACTGCCCTTGACAGCCTCGTTGTTTTTGAGGGGCAAACCTGAAATAAAACTTTTTAGCATAGAAGTTTGTTTTTATATTTTTTTGTAAGATATAAAAATTTAGATTTATTTTAAGTTCTCTATGCAAGAATTTATAATTTTTTCAAATAGTATTCCAAAAATATTGCACTGCTATTTTTTGATTTTAATTTTTTTATTCTATTTTTACTTTAATTCGCAAGTGCTAATAAATTGATAGACAAGAGTTTTTGGAAAATCATAGCATACTTCAAGCTAAAGTGCTTTCGGTTGCTACAACCGAAAGTATGTTGGGGTTGTAGCAACCCGCAACACCTGTCATTTTCTTAGCTAAACAGCATTGAGCAAAGGACTTTGCTACATTCTACAAAACTTTCATTGAGTAGCCTCAAACGCCACGACCACCATGGACGACAAAGATAAAAACACCACAGAAAAAGATAAATCTTCGCTGTTAATAGAGCAAATAGACAAGTTTAAGGCAGAAGTTGCCCAGCACCGCCAGATTTTCAAAACTGAAATGGAGGAGGAGTTTACCAAGTTTCAGAAAGATGACGAATACCAACTGTTGCTGAAAAAAGCCGACTTGACTCTCGATGACGAAGAACTCGAAAATTTGCCTTATCCTTACCGCAAAACTCGCCACCAAAGAGAACAGGAGGAGGCTGAAAGGTTGCGTAAACAAGAATTAGCCAAAAGAGGTTTTAACTGGGAGGAGGCAGACGAAAAAGGCTTTGTACGTGATGTGCTGCGGGAGGAATTGCAAGAGGAAGGCGAAGACCCACTGGCTCCTGTTAGGCAAGAAAAACGCAAAAAACCTATCTCTGCCACCTCTGCTTATGTGGAGATGCTCGAACAACCTCGCAAGGATTTTGAGCAAATGATAGGCGAAGGTTTGGTGAGCAAAGTCGGCGTGTTGCTCATCACGATTGGTGTGTTTACGATGCTCAACGTGGCAGAAGTGAATTGGTTGCTCAACGAATATGTCCGCACTTTGATTGGCATGGGCATCGCCTTTGCTATGTTGTTCACAGCCCACAGACTACGCCAGACCAACGAAACTTTTAGCTCTTTGTTCATTTACGGCAGTTTGGCAGTGTTTTATTACACCACTTACTTGGGCTACCACGACTACGGCGTGTTCAATCAGGCTTTTGCATTTTTCTTAGACTCCCTCATTACGTTGGTAGCTTTGGGCTTGGCGGTGATTTACAGCCGAAAAAGTTTGGCTGTTTTGGCTATGATTGGGGCTTATGCCACGCCTTTTATAGTCAATGCTGATGATGATTTTAGCAATACCTTGTTTTTTGGCTACTTGTTGGTGATGAATATTTTTATGGCAATCGTGGCAAATTATATGCGTTGGCAATTTATCAACATTGCTATTTTTGCCCTCACCATGCTCACCTTAGACGGCTGGGTGCATCAGCCCGAAACCAATCTGTTGGACAAGGACATTTTTTATGCTGCCATGTTGTTTACCATTGTCTATTACATTTTTTTCTTTTTGGTTTATGTACTTTACACTTGGCGACATGGTGAAATTGTCTATTTTCCGTTGGTTGTCAATACCGTTGTGTTTTATTACACCTTAGTTCGGTTGCTTTACGAACACGAAACAATGCAAACCGACTTAGGTTTCTATACTTTTATGATTGGGCTGCTGAACTTGGGCTTTACGCTGGTGCTGGTCAGGCACGAAAGTTTCGAGCAACGCCTGCTGAATCACGTGGCGGGTTTTGCTTCTATTATGATTACAATGGCAATTTTCTTGGCAATGGAAACCAACGAACTCAACAGGTATTGGGCAGTAGAGGCATTGGTGCTGATGGGCTTGGGTTATTGGACAAGGTTGCAAATTTTCCGCAACTTTTCGGCATTGGTCATGTGCTTGGCGTTTGGGTTTTTGTTTGTGAATTGGTATCAAACCTATTCGCAGCCTTCGCCTACTATGTTTTTCAATCCTGCCGTTTTTGCTACAATTATTACCATTATTGCAGCTATTTTCTCTCTCTTGATTTTGCAAAAAGACGAGGAAGCACAAGAAATTATTTCGTTAAACAAAAGAATTTACTTGGGCATTTTGGGTGGCGTGTCGGGTTTGTTGATTTATTTAATTGGCAATGTAGAGTTGCAATTCCACAACTACGAAATTAACGAGGTCAAACGACTTTGGATAGGAATTTACAACAGCATTTTTATTTTGGCTCTTTGGTTTGTCGGCGGCAAGGTCAAGGTCAAATCTATGCAAAAAACAGCCGACTATTTGGTAGCTTTTTCTGCCTTCTTTTACATTGTCTATGTGCATTTCAGCGTATTGTCGCTAAGAAACGAATACCTGATGGACAGTCGAGATTTTTGGGCTTTTGCTTTGCACTATGTCAATGTGATTTTGTCGGTGGTGATGGTTGTTTTGCTCATCACAGATATTTACAAAAGATACACCGAAAACAGTTCGGGTTTTAGTTATTTGATTTGGTTTGTCGTAGGCGTATTGCTTTTTCATGCCTCTGCCGAACTCGACCACTTGTCTGCCATTTTGTTTTACGAACAAGGTATGGAACTCGACGATTTGCTTTTTGACACCCACCGCCTGCCTTACTCTATCGTCTGGACATTGTTTGCCTTAGCAGCCATGTATTTGGGTATGGTTTGGAAACTCAAAGATTTGCGTATCATCTCTTTGTTTCTTTTTGCTGTAACCCTTATCAAGTTTTTTGCAATGGATTTCAACCATATCAACGCCTTTGCAAGAGTGGCAGCCCTTATGGTGTTGGGTGCGGTGCTAATTGCCATTTCGTTTATGTACACCCACCTCCAAAAAATGGTAATGGAAGGCGAAGTCAATCTGCACGCCATTCGTAGCCGTTTCGACAGAGAGGCAAAATTTAAGGCTTCGGGCAAACTCGCAAACGAAGAACCTCCAAAAGAGGAAAACCCGCAAGATGAGTTGCCAAAAAGGGAGTAAAAAGATAAATGTAGCAGCAATGATAACACAAGGTAAAGATGTCATCTTTTAAAAAGATGACATCTTTACCTTGTGTTATCATTGCTTTTCTCCCTAAAAAACATAAATTTGCATAAACCACCTCATAAAACTATGCTAACCGCCGCCACTTTTTACACCAAAACCGACTACGATAAAATTTGCGAGTTTGCGGGCAGTCATTTTGAGTATGACGATGGATTAATTGTTTGGAAATACAACGGACAAGTCATTGACGATGAAATCCTCACCAAATTGTTAAACCAAGAAGACATACAAATCTATTCAGAAATGGCAACTACCAAACACGGTCAAATTATACGCAACATACACAGTAAGTTGTTCAAAGGTTTAGATGAAAACATATTTTCAATCTATACCAACACTATTCATATAGCTATTATTATTAGTGGGAAAGAAAAAATCCGTATTCCTGATGTAATGGTTACACCAAGAAAGTTGGCACTAACAGCCAATAAAGAAGTTACCAATCCAATAATTATTTTTGAAATCGTATCGCCAAGTTCTGTAACCATAGACTACATAGACAAATTGCGAGAATACAAAGCAATAGAAACTTTGCAAGAATACATTATAGTAGAGCAAGATAAAAATCATTTAGTCCACTACCAACGTGTGAGTGCTACCGAGTGGACAGAAGAAAAAATAGAAACCGACAAGGATTTTCTCTATTTGCCTACGGTTTCAATCAAATTGGAGATGCAAGAAATTTATGCAAATTGCGAGGAGTTGTAAAATAATAGTCGTTTGTGAGGACACAAACAACGGCAAGTTGTAAAATAATAGTCGTTTGTGAGGACACAAACAACAGCAGGAAAAACAAAAATATTTTATTTCAAAAAAATCAAAATTATGACAACCTCAACTACTTTTTACACCAAAACCGACTACGACAAAATTTGCGAGTTTGCGGGCAGTCATTTTGAGTATGACGATGGATTAATTGTTTGGAAATACAACGGACAAGTCATTGAAGACGAAATCCTCACCAAATTGTTAAACCAAGAAGACATACAAATTTATTTAGAAATGGCAACTCATAAACACTACCGCATTACAACAAATATTTATAGAAAATTAAGCAAAGTTTTAGATGAAAATCTATTCTATATTTACGCTAACTCTCCAAATATTTGCATTCTTATCAATGGGAAGGAGAAAATCCGTATTCCTGATGTTACAATTACACCACACAAAGAAACTTTCAGTAGGGACAACTATGTTACCAATCCTTTGATTATTTTCGAGGTCGTATCGCCAAGTTCTGTAACCATAGACTACATAGACAAATTGCGTGAATACAAAGCAATAGAAACTTTGCAAGAGTACATCATTGTGGAACAAGACAAAAACTGTTTGGTGCATTATCAACGAGTGAGTGCTACGGAATGGACAGAAGAAAAAATAGAAACCGACAAGGATTTCCTTTATTTGCCTACGGTTTCAATCAAATTGGAGATGCAGGAAATTTATGCAAATTGCGAGGAGTTGTAAAATAATAGTCGTTTGTGCAGACACAAAAAACGGCAGGAAAAACAAAAATATTTTATTCCAAAAAAATCAAAATTATGACAACCTCAACTACTTTTTACACCAAAACCGACTACGACAAAATTTGCGAGTTTGCGGGCAGTCATTTTGAGTATGACGATGGATTAATTGTTTGGAAATACAATGGACAAGTCATTGACGATGAAATCCTTACCAAATTATTGAACCAAGAAGACATACAAATTTATTTAGAAATGGCAACTCACAAACACAGTATAATAATCAATAACATTCAGCAAAAATTAATGTTGAATTTAAACCTTAAATTATTTAGGGTTTATGGCAGTACGCCCAATATTTTTATTATTATCAATGGCAAGGAAAAAATCCGTATTCCTGATGTTACGATTGCACCCAGAAAGGAAATTTTGAATGAAAATAATCATCTTACCAATCCTTTGGTGATTTTTGAAATCGTATCACCAAGTTCTGTGCAGACAGACTACATAGACAAATTGCGAGAATACAAAGCATTAGAAACTTTGCAAGAATACATTATAGTAGAGCAAGACAAAAACTGTTTGGTGCATTACCAACGAGTGGGTGCTACGGAATGGACAGAGGAGAAAATAGAAACAGAAAAGGATTTTCTTTATTTGCCTACGGTTTCAGTCAAATTACAGATGCAAGAAATTTATGCAGATTGCGAGGAGTTGTAAAGTAATAGTCGTTTGTGCGGACACAAAAAACAGCAGGAAAAACAAAAATATTTTATTTCAAAAAAATCAAAATTATGACAACCTCAACTACTTTTTACACCAAAACCGACTACGACAAAATTTGTGAGTTTGCGGGCAGTCATTTTGAGTATGACGATGGATTAATTGTTTGGAAATACAACGGACAAGTCATTGACGATGAAATCCTCACCAAATTGTTAAACCAAGAAGACATACAAATCTATTCAGAAATGGCAACTACCAAACACGGTCAAATAATTACAAATATTCAACGAAAATTGATGTTTAATTTAAACCCTAATTCATTTAGAGTTTATGGCAATACTATCCAAATTTCTATTATTATCAATGGCAAGGAAAAAATCCGTATTCCTGATGTAGCTGTTACTCCAAAGAAATTAGCACTTACAGCAGATAAAGAAGTTACCAATCCTCTAATTATTTTTGAAATCGTTTCGCCAAGTTCGGTAACAACAGACTATATAGACAAATTGCGTGAATATAAAACCTTAGAAAGTTTGCAAGAATACATTATAGTCGAGCAAGATAAAAATCATTTAGTTCATTATCAACGAGTGAGTGCTACCGAGTGGACAGAGGAGAAAATAGAAACAGAAAAGGATTTTCTCTATTTGCCTACGGTTTCAGTCAAATTGGAACTGCAAGAAATTTATGCGGATTGCGAGGAGTTGTAAAATAATAGTCGTTTGTGAGGACACAAACAACGGCAGGAGCAGTTTTCAAAATGTTGGAAAATAAAGTAGCAAAATTGCCTAAGAAAAAACATGGCAATATTCCGCTGTAAGGAATTTTAAATTGTGAGTTGTAATGTATAATGTTCAAGTTTTGTTCAAAGCACATAACTTGAACATTGTATATTGTTGCTTGCTGCTATTTTGCTTTGCTTATCCATTCTCTTTGCCTCCCATTAATTCTTTCAACAAAGCTATTTCTCTATCTTTGCTTTCAATTCTTTCTTCTAATACTGCCACTTTGACCTCTAATGCTCTATACTTTTCCGTCATTTCATTTGGGTTGAGAAATATTTTGGGTAACATAACCTTGATTAGTAACTGTGCCTTGATTGGTTGCATTGACATAAACTACTTGCTTTTCGTTGTGTGCCAAAATCTCCCATACATCTAATTTGAGTATGTTGGCTATTTGCTCCAGTCTTTCCCAAGAAAGATTAACCTCTCCTGTTTCCAAACGCATATAACTGTTGCGGTCTATGTCGAGCAACATAGCTAATTTTTCTTGTGAAAGGTTTTGTTTGGTGCGAAAATATCGCAGTTTGCTGCCAATATCCATAATTTATTGCTTATTAAAGTGATTGAGAAATAGAAAGCAATTTACCGATTGATAAACAAAAAGCAAATTTTAGTTATATTTTATTTCTATGCTACAAAAAATGCAGCCTATTTGCCTACTTTTACGTGGCTATCACTTATTGTTTTTTTACATACCTTTGCACCAGAAAAAATAAGAAAGACGGCTATTTAGTTTTTTCTTTTCTATTGCGTATTTTTGCAGCAGCTAACTGCTTTCTTGTGCATAGCTGATAAAAATAAAACTATCACAAAAAAACTTAAAATTTATGAAATCTTTAATTGTAGGAGTTTTTTGCTTGCTGCTTTTTGCAAGCTGCTCAAACGAAGAAGTATTGCCTTATGAAGTGCCTTTAGTAACTTGTGTAGAAACTTCGCCCTATATAAACATTGATAAGCTTTCCAACGAATTAGGTACTATCAAACAACGAGGTACGGCTGATTCACCATCCTTTGTTATTGTGGTTGAGGGTGGTTTATTTACTCAAAACAAAACGTATGGTGTGTGCAACCTACCAACTACTCTGGAAAAAGATGGGCAAAAAATTCGTTTTGAAGCTACCAAAATGACTATCAACCACCCTGGCGTAAATGCCATACCTATACTAAGTCTAACTAATGTCAAATTAGTAAAGTAAAAAATAGTTGTAAAGCACCTATTGTAAGACCTTGTTTTTTGCAATAGGTTACGCTACCCAAATGAAGACTTTGCGAGCAAGTCTTTATTTTTTTTGCCTAAAATTTTAAAAATAAACAAAATTATGAAAAAAATTACATTAATCCTACTTTTATTTTGCTGCTTGTGCAGCAACTTGTTTGCCCAAAATACAGGCAAAAATGAGCCTTTAGTTTTGCAAACAGCACCAGCTACCTTAGTAGCCACAGAAAAAATGGCAATAGATACCGTTTTTTCAAAATATGAGTTGTTAGCTATTCAAATAGCACCACTTAAAGCCCTGCTTCGCACCTTGCAAGGAGAGAAAACAGCTACGGTGGTATTAGATTTGCCTGCGTTACCTCGTATGACCATAGAATTTAAGGCTAATGATTTGCGTAGCCCTAACTTTGTGGGTAGTATCAATGGTAGACAAGAAAACCTACCCATAGAGATGCGAGAGTGTATTACGTTCAGAGGCACAGTGAAAGAAGACCAAACTGCCGAAATATTGCTTACGATTACAGATAGTTTTTTGCTCTGCAACTTTACTTTTGCCAACCAAGCCTATACCATAGAACCTTGCTCCAACTATAAAACCACAGGCAAAGAGTTTGTTTTCTATGCAAACACAGCAAAAATATACAAAGAAGGTGCAGCCAGATGTGGTAACACAGAAAGCGAAGCTGACCATCTGAAAGAAAAAATAACTTCTCCCATTACCACCCAAAAACTACAAGGCGGATGCCGCATAGCCGAAATTGCCCTTGATGGAGATTTTTATTTCTCTGAACAATACAAACAAAATGCCTACGGCATGATGATGGGAACTTGCTATTCAGTATCAGGTATTTACAAAAGAGATTTGAATATCCAACTCCTCATTGTTTATACCAATATTTTTACTGTTCATAAGGAGTGTCCTTACTCAGCAGGAGACCCAAAGGCAGGTATTTTTGTGGCTGCATTTACCTACTTAAGTAGAGCAACAGATGCTTGGCGTAACTCGACTTTGGCAAGAGATGTAGTTCATGTTTTTTCAGGTCGAAAATTTGCTGGTGGTGGTTTTGGGGGACTTGCCAATACTGGTACTGCTTGTGGCAATACAGCCGTGTGCTTTACTTCTACCGAAGCTGCATTTGGTGCTGTCAATACCACTATGGCACATGAAGTTGGTCATGTGATGGGAGGTGAGCATCAAGGTTGTTCTTTTTTAGGTATTTTTGGAAATGATACCATCATGTGTCCTGGTGCGGATAGTCCTTCTGCTCGTTTTTCAAATGGTTCAAAAGAGGAAATAGGCAATTTTATCAATTTCCACATTGCTTGTTTTGACAACATCACAGGCTTAGGGGACAAAATAGAGGGACCCGACTTTATATGTGATGCCAACCCCGTGCAGGTTTACACATTAGCTGTTCCTCGTAATCTTTCTGTTTACAATCCTTTCTTTCCAGCTCTTGTATGGACAAGTACGGGCAACATTACAATAAGAGAAAAATTTAGTTTCGACCCCAATGAACCAAATTCTATCTTAGAAGTTACCAAAATAGGTGATGGCATAGGCTCTATTACCGCCAACTATACTATTCCTGGCGTAGATTGCCCTGTGCAGGTGTTTACAAAGAGTTTTAGATTGGGCAAACCCACTGCCTATGAATTGAGAACAGAAGATTTTACGCAGAATTGCAGAGATGTATCTTCTATCATTTATATCAATGGAGCAGAAAACTCTACAGAGTTCCGTTGGGAATATTTAGACCCTTTTACCAGAGCTTGGACATTTTTTGAACTAACCCCTTATACGTCAGTGTTTATGCCTAATTTGTTTACCATTCCTAATTTTCAGAATTGGTATCGCAATTCTCCACGTGAAGCCTGTATAAACATAGCTTTTCGCATGACCCCAGCCAACCAGTGTGGCATGAATACTGATGTTCATGCAAGCACTATGGCTTATATTACTTTCTGCAAAAGTGGTGGGAATATGTATTGCCGTCAAACTCAGACAACTCCTGCTACTCTCAATCTTTCTGTGCATCCTAACCCTGCCGAAACAGAATTTGTTACTATCGAAGTGCAAGACAGTAACTATGAGGTAGTTGGAAATCAAGGAAGTTATACCATTACCATTTGCAATAGCATGGGGCAAGTAGTTAAAGTTTTGGAAACCAAACAATTAGAAACCAAAGTGGCCCTACAAGATTTGCCTACAGGTTTGTATATCGTAAAAGTAGCTTACAAAAATGAGTTGCTTACTCAAAAATTGGTAGTGCAAAAGTAGTAGTTTTCCTATTCGTTATTTAGAATAGAAGAAGCCTCAAATTATTATACTAAGCATAACGAAGAATCGAAGTCAGATTCTTCGCTATGCTCAGAATGACACAATAAAATTATTTTTTGAAATTCATTATTACTTTTTCTATGATGTCGCAACATTCGTGAATCTGCTCGGAGGTAATTACCAAAGGCGGCGCCAATCTGATGATGTTTCCATGCGTTGGTTTTGCCAACAAACCATTTTCGGCAAATTGAAGGCAGATGTTCCACGCTGTTTCACTTTCAGAAGAGTCGTTAATGACTATGGCATTGAGCAAACCTTTGCCTCGCACTAAGGTTACAAGGTCTGTTTTTTTCATCAAGGCACGCATCCGTTGGCGGAATATGTCGCCCATGGCTGCTGCATTTTCGGTTAGTTTTTCGTCTTTGATAACTTGCAAAGCCGTCATGGTTACGGCACAAGCCAAAGGATTGCCACCAAAAGTAGAGCCATGTTGCCCTGGTTTAATGGTAAGCATAATTTCGTCATTGGTCAAAACAGCCGAAACAGGATAAAAACCACCCGACAAGGCTTTGCCCAAAATCAACAAATCTGGTTGCACATTTTCGTGATGTGAAGCCAACAATTTGCCTGTACGCCCAATGCCTGTTTGCACTTCATCCATCATTAAAATTACGTTGTTTTTACGGCAGAGAGTTTGGGCTTGGTGCAAATAACCCTCTTGGGGCATATACACACCAGCTTCACCTTGCATGGGTTCTATCCATAAACCACAAACATTAGGATTTTTGAGGGCAGTTTCCAAAGCAGGCACATCATCATAAGGAATGATTTGGAAACCGGGCATATAAGGACCAAAATTTTTGGTAGCTGATTTGTCCGTAGAGGCAGAAATAATGGTGGTGGTACGACCATGAAAGTTTTTTTCTACGGCTATAATCACCGCTTGGTTGGCAGGAATACCTTTTTTTTCGTAGCCCCATTTGCGAGCCAATTTAATGGCGGTTTCGTTTGCCTCCGCCCCAGAGTTCATCATCAGAGCCTTTTCGTAGCCAAAATATTCGCAAAGGTATCTTTCACATTCGCCGAGTTTGTCGTTATAAAAAGCACGTGAAGTAAGAGTCAAAGTCTGAATTTGCTCTATCATGGCATGGGCTATGCGAGGGTGGCAATGTCCTTGATTGACAGCACTGTAAGCCGATAAAAAATCGAAATATTTTTTGCCTTCTACGTCCCACACATACACGCCATTGCCACGTGATAGCACGACAGGCAAGGGGTGGTAGTTATGCGCACCATAACGGTCTTCGAGAGCCATGTACTGTTGGCTCAATGTCATATTTTCTGTTGCTGTATCGACAGCTTGTCCAAGAGTTGCCATAATTTTGTGGTTTATTGGTTCACAAAGTTAGACAAAAAAACAACAGAAAGTAAACAATTAACGTATAAAGTTAATAACCATGCCTACGATGGTTTTGGCAACGTGGCTATTGATAGTATCCATTACGCCTGTGTTATGCACAAAGTAGTGGAGAGCAAAGGCAGCTTTTTGTAAATAAAAGCTCAGGGCAGCAAAAAAAGCAACTAAGATAATGCCGCCAATAATTTTGTGATAATTTTCCATTGTTGTAAAGTTGATAGGTATCGTTTACAAATGTATGTTTTTTTGCAATAAAGACAAACAAACAGTTGCAAAGGTTGCATACGATTAACAATTTTTAAGAAAAAAAGTTTTATGACACATCTTTTTCAAAAAGAAAATCCTCGCAACGAAATAGACAGTATGAACATTAAACAGTGGGCAAGGGAAGTTTTTACTTTGCCTGCCGAAAGTGTTTTGTTTGTATCCGAATTGGCTTGTGCAGACGAGTTTTGCCCTGATGTAATGACTCTTATAGCCTTTTGGACTACCGACAACCTCCGTCAAGAATATCGGGTCTATAAAGCCATGCGTTTTATGGTCTATGAAGATGTGAGAAATGCAAAATTTAGTATGCTTAATATCTTGATAAACAGGGAGTTAGCTAAAAGTAAAATATGATTACAATTTTTGATGCAAAAAACTTATTACTTTTAGTTTTTTAAAACAAAATCTGGTATTGCAGCACCCACATTCCTTTGCGACTGACCTCCACCAATTCTAATTGGGGATTGGGATTAAAAACAGGACGACTTTGGTAGTCTAAGGATAACTTGGCATTGTGTCCTTTGATAAACCAATTCAGCCCTGTGTGCCACATCAGCATTTTGTCTTTATAGGCTTGATAATCAGCCATTTGTAAGCCTCCATAAACAGACAAAGTGCCTTGTTTGCCCAAAAAATCATTCTTAAATTTGTAGGCTGCTTGTGCATATAAACTGCTGCCTGTGCCGTCCATAGCAAAGGTGTTGCCGCCGCCTGTGGTTGTGCCTTTGCCCGCCACCACGCCATTGGCTATGTTCATTACACCTAAGTTGCGTATGTAGTTTTGCCCAAAATCATTGTGCATATAGACCAAATATGCCGCTAGCGTATTGCCTTTGGCACTTAAAGGACTTTCATAAAATAGGTCTAAGGCAAATAATCTCTGGTCGGTTTGCACCGTATCTTTGCCGTTGGGCTGCATAAACCACATGGCACGAGGTTGGTAAGAAAATCCTGCCCCTATGTTTAGCACTTTTTTCTTGCCCAAATACGTACCTGTCATATAAGGCACAAGGTTGTCTTCGGAGTCTAAAAATTGATACATAAAATACCCTCTGTAACCCAATTCGGGAACTTTTAGGCTGTACGTAGCTGTATAGTCGCCGTTGGGTAGTTTGTTGGTGAGCAAAGCTGGTGGTGGCGAACTTGCTTTTTGGGTGCTAAACGGCTGGGCAATGGAAACCCTGTAATCAAATTTGCCTATTTTTCCTTTTGCAAAAATACCTAACTGCCTGATAAACTGGTCGTTAATATCGTTGGTGGCTTGCTCAAAAAGGGGGGCATCTAAACCCAACGTGGAGCCAACCGCAGGGGAAGAATAACGTGCAAAGGCATTCCAACCCATCAGCCCTGTGCCTATGGTGAGGTGTTTTTTGATTAAGGCATATTCGGCTGTGAGGTCGTGAAAAAACACGCCAACTTTTCTGTCTGAATTAAAATTGAAGTTATTTTGCCCAAATTGAGCATAGACAAAAACCCTGTCGGTCATCTGCCCCAAAAATTGAATACGAGTCCGCCGCACCCCTATATCGAAAGTTTGGTCGGTGGCGTTGCCCTGAATTTGCGTACCCGGATTATTTTCATTGTGGCGGAGCCAAACCTGATTGAGAAACGTAAATTTGATATAATGCGAGGCATCTTCGTTCAAGGCAAACTTCATTTCATAATTTTTGAAGGTTGGCAAGGCAGGCGAAGTTGGCGGACTTTGCGGAGTCGCAACGGCGGCGGTTTGGGCTTTTGACAAGAAAGCAAAACCAGCAAAGAAGGTAACGAATAAAATAAAATAGACTGTTTTCATTGGAAGTTGTTTGTTCGCAATTTTAAGCAAAGTCTATGAAATAAACAGCAAAATAGTTGTTAGAGTTAGGTTAAAAATTTGTGATTTTTATTTTGCTTGCTACCTTTCTGAAACACTCTTTACAAGCTAGCCATTTACCTATTCAGGCAGGTAAATCAAGGTACTCAAAACCGAAGGTGCTAATACTTCATTGGCAATTTCGCAAAGATGTTCGGCTGTAACTTGCTGAATTTGAGTAAAAATTTCGTTTAGATTTTCCACTCTGTCGAGGTCTAAAATGCTTTTGCCGAGCATCAGCATCAGCCCCAAGTTACTTTCTTCTGCCATTGCTAACTGCCCCATGAGTTGCTGTTTTGCTTTGTGTAGTTGCAATACGCCCAATTTCTTTTCTCTTAGTTGATTCAATTCTTTGTGAACCAATTGCAAAGATTTTTCTAAGGTGTTTTTTTCTGTACCAAAATAGATAGCAAACAGCCCTGTATCTGCAAAAGTTTGGTAGTTTGACTCCACAGTATAAACCAAGCCATATTTTTCTCTCAATGTCATGTTCAGTCGGGAGTTCATACCCGTACCACCAAGCAGGTTATTGAGTAAAAAAAATGGGACTCTTTTCTGGTCGTGCAGTGGATACGCCACGCTGCCCACCGTACAGTGTGCTTGCGTGGTTGTTTTAGATATTTTGAGGTAAGTCGGTTGATAGTTTTCGTTATAGGTTTTGAAAGATTGGCGTTGAAAAGGAGCAGATTTTTCGGGCAAATTGCCCATATATTTTTGGGCTAAGGCTACCACTTTGTGGAAGGGCAAGGTGCTGACGGAGGAAAAAATTATCCTGTCGTTGCTCAAGTTTTGGTCTATAAATTCCAAAAAATCTGCCCTTGTAAAACGGCTCACACTGTCGATAGTTCCCAAAATATTTTTGCCCAAAATATGGTCTTTAAACAGTAATTCGTCAAACTGGTCTTGCATAGCCTCTGCGTGGTCGTCTGCGTACATAGACATTTCCTCCAAAATCACACTTTTTTCTTTCTTAATTTCCTTATCGGGGAAGGTCGAAAAAAACGTAATGTCGGTCAGCAAATCCAATGCTTTCTCGAAGTGAGTTTCTAAGAGTGAAGCATGAAAACAAATTTTGTCTTTGGAGGTATAAGCATTCAATTCGCCACCCACTGCATCTAACAACGAAAGAATATGGTAAGACTTGCGTTTTTTTGTGCCTTTAAAAGCCATATGCTCCCAAAAGTGAGCCAAACCTAACTGGTGAGGTTGTTCATCTCTGCTGCCGAGGTCTAACACAAAACCGCAATGGGCTATTTTGGTATTGCTTACCTGCTTATGAATAAGGCGGATGCCGTTAGGAAACTGGTGAATATTGTAATCTGTCATGCGAATTTACAATTATTTGAAATAAAACGTAACAGCCACGCCTGCTGCAATGCCTTGACTGCTACCTATGCTACTGACAGGTATAAAATTAGGTCTTATTTGCATAGTCAAATCGTCTGATACGTCAAACTTTTTGAGGTGTGCCGTTGCTGCTGCCTCTGCCATGTTGAGTCCGTAGGTAACAATAAAAAGCAAAATGCTAAAATCACGTTCACGCAATGCCCTATCTCGTTGGGCTTTGAGTTGGTCGGCATTAAAACCTGCATATACATCATCTACTATGGTTAGCGGATTGTCATCTCGGCTGTATAAATAATTGTCCCGAAATGCAATGTAAGATTTTTGATTGGTGTAGAGGTTGTAACCTACAAAAGTAAAAGCCCCATAAAAAATTGGAATTTTTGCCCACCACCAATTTCGATTGTAAAACTGTCCTGCCCCTGGCAAAGCTGCTGACAACAAGGCTGCCCGCAACGGGCTTGACATGGGTTTGCGGATTTTGCGTGCCTTGCGAACCACTTGCAAAGAATCTCGCCGTTTTGCTTTTACTATTTTCAACGAATCTTTTAATTGCTGTTCTTCTATTCGCAACAAAGAATCATATTCTTGGGCAAAGACACAAGGTGCAAAGCCTAATCCAAATAGCAAACAGAGCAAAAAGCAAGGCAAAAATTGGAAGTATAATCTCATAAAAAAACAAATTTTTGCAAAGCTACAATAAATTTGGCTGCAAAAGTAGTAATTTTATCGACTTTGACAAAGTTTAACAAGTAGGAATAAAATTTACATCTTGTTATTTGGTTTTTGGTCTGAAATATGCTAAATAGACTGTAAAAAGTAACTCAACACTCAACAGTAATTTTTATGACAACAAAATTTTTGGCAACAGGCTTGTTTTTAGCTCTGTTTTCGGTTTCTTTTGGGGCTTTTGCTCAAAAAGATGACGATAAAACGAAAGAATTGAAGAAGAAATGGAAGGGCATCAAAGATGACATGGAAGTTCCTGCTTTCAAAAAGATGCTCGACGAAAGGGAACAGCTACAAGGCGAAACCGAAGGGCTGAAACGCAATTTGGTCAATATGAAAACCGTAGTCAGCGAAAAAGATGACGAAATTCGCAGACTAAACGAGGAGATTGCTTCTTTGCAGGCTGGTATGAAACAGGCAGGCATCACAGAAAAAAATGAGGTGGACGGCACCAAACAAACAGGAGGCTATGCTGGCACTATCTATCGTGTGCAGGTGGGTGCGTATGCAAAAACGGACTTTTCGCAATACAACGGCAACAATTCTAACTTTACAGTAGAAAAAGAAGGCGAAGTGATTCGTTATATTTTGGGTCATTTTATCAAATTGGAAGAAGCCAAAAACTTCAAAAACTATTTGCAAAGTGTGGGTGTAAAAGATGCGTGGGTGGTGGGCTACAAAGACAACGCAAGAATGGCTGCCGAAGAACAAGCACGTCTGAACAACTAATTCTAAAACTTTTTTAAAAATATGAAATTCTCAAATTATCTCAATCATAACCAAGCAGTTGTAGCAAATGTAACAGAATATTTTGCTATCCGTCAGTTTTCAGTGGCTTTTTTGGCTGTTTTGTTGCTCTCTTTGGGCAGTTTTTCGGCTTTGGCACAAAAAAAGAAAGAGGAATTGCCTGAACTAACCAAAGAGGAAACCAAAGCCTTTAAGAAAAAGAAAAAAGAAATGGACCCTCTGTTGTTCAAAGATTTCTATGAGGAAAGAGAAAGGCTGAAAAAAGAATTTGGCTCTTTGCAACGCCAAGTTACCAATGTAGGTGGCATTGTTACAGAGAAAGACAAAGAAATAGAAAGACTAAAATTAGTCTTAGATTCTTTGCGAAATGCTGCCAACGTGAACACAACCGCAGGTGGAACTACCGAAGCAACTGCTACGCCAACAGTAGGTGGCAGTGGCGAGGACTATACCAAAGGCTTAGTTTTTAAAGTGCAAGTAGGCGACATCAACGAGGCTAAACTCAATGGCGAGGTGTTTCAAGGCAACGAGCAATACACAGTAGAAAAAGACGAAGATGGCAAACTCAAATATACCTTGGGCTATTTCAGGGCTTATGACGAAGCTAACGACTTTAAGGGACACCTCCGCAAGATTGGCGTAAAAGTGGCGTGGATTGTGGCTTACAGAGATGGCAAAAAACAAAATATGAAAGACGCCGTTGGAAAGTAATGTTTAATTTTTAGTTCTTAATTTTAAATTTTAAATTTTAAATTTTAAATTTTTTTTAATCCTGTTCAGCTTGTCATCTTGCTTGGATTTCGTCATACACCTCAAAACTGTATGACGATTTTTTTTGCACTTTGTCTAATTTTGCCAGCCCCACCAAAAAAAATTGCCACAAATTTGATAAATCAAAAATTTAATATTAATTTTGTGTTAAGTTTTTGTTACTAAATTAATTTTTAGCCTAAACAAAAACCCAATATTCATTCAAAACCAAGTTTTATGTTTTTTCATCCTTCATAAAGTTAAATGACAACCATCACTAAATTAAAAATCGGCAGTAGTGCTATGCAAAAACCTGCAAAAAACTTTTTCTACAAAGACCCTACGGCAGATTCTTTGTCCATGATACAAAATTATTTGGATAAAGATAGGGGAGTATTTTTCTATTTTCGCACTTCTTGTATCCGTATGCAAGAAAGATTTGTGCAGTTAATCAACCACCAAGAGATGCCCATTGTATTTTTACATGGCAATCCGCACTTGGAAAATTTTGTGAAAACCGACAAAGGGGCAGCCATGATAGACTTCGACAGGTCGAGGTATGGCGTATATGCGTGGGATATTGTGCGGTTGCTTGCCTCCATTTCTTTGCGAAAAGAAAAGTCGAGTGTTGCCAAAAAATTCCTCCCCGATATAGTGATAGACTATTTTTATGAAGGTTATTTGCGAAGTTTCAATCATGCAGATTTAAACTACAAACAGCCTACGCATTTGGCAACAGTGAAGCCCTTAGAGTGGCAAAAATCTGTAAACGGCTACCTCAAAAATGGTGGCAACTGGGCAAAAAAATTGAACGAAAACACCATAAACCCCTCTCACGAATGGGTGCAAGGCGTATTGACTTCGTACTTAGAAAGCCGCGATGAATTGTGGCTCTTAGACGATTTTTTTGTGGAAAAAGCAGCCCAAGCCGAAGGCACTATGCAAAACAAGAGGTTGTTGCTCTTGCTTGCCCCCAAAATAAAAGACAGCCAAGACAAAATATTGCTCGACATCAAGACGGTTTATCAAGATGCAGACAACGAATTTTATTATAATACCTATCCGCATCATGGTATCCGTATGATAAAAGCAGCCGAAATCTATGCACCGCACATAGAGGAAAGATTGGGCTTTGCCACTTACAACGGCGAACAATATTGGGGCAGGGCTATACCAAGTTTTTCGTATAAAATCAAAAATAGATTAGATACAACGCAAATGTTGGATTTGGCGTATTGTGTAGGCACGCAATTAGGGCAGGCACACCGCAAATCTATTAAACCCGAAGAAGTGGGCAAACTCAATGACCATTTGGCACAGCACTACAAAGAATTTTTGAAAATAGCCCAACAGTTGAGTGATGAAATTGTGCAGGCACATGGCTACTATCTCGATACGCTGAAAAAAGCCAAAAGTTTGAAAGATTTGTTGAAAGGGTAATCGTGAAGTTATCATTCTTGCATTTGATATTTTATATTATCTAATTAACAACCCCACAAGAACTTTAAACTCTTGTGGGGTTAAATTTTTATGTTGACCGACAATTTTTATAACTTATACAACTCGTAAAAAGGTAAGTAATTGAACTTAATTATCCGACACCTCGAAGGTGTCGGATAAATCTGATAATCAGCTATATAGGGTTTAAAATATTGTCGTTTATTTAAATTTAACTACTTATCATGATTTTTTTTGCTATTTACTTGCAATTATGTTGCAAATAATTTTATATTTGCAACATAATTGCAAGATGCAATTTAACTTCTTTAAACTTTAACTTCTTTAAACATGAAAATAGTAAAATGTTTTGCATTGGGCTTATTTGCTGCACTTAGCTTAGGTGTAGGTGCTTGCAAAAGTGATGAGAGCCACGACCACAATCATAATGACTCTGAATTGATTACCACCATACGCCTCACTTATACGAGTTCAGGCTTAGGTACTGATGTAGTAAGAGCCACCTACAAAGACCCTGATGGTGCTGGCGGCGCTGCTCCTACGGTGGATGTCATTCGATTGAAAGCCAATACTTCTTACAATGTAACTGTGGAGGTGCTAAACGAATCGAAAAATCCTGCCGAAAACCTAACTCCTGAAATTCTGGCGGAGGGAGCAGAACATCAGTTTTTCTTTGTACCTTCGGGGAGCAGTCTTGCTTTTGATGGCTATGGAGATAAAGATAACAAAGGGTTGCCTATTGGTTTAGTTCACAAGCAAAAAACAGGAGCCGCAGGCACAGGCAAGTTGCGTGCTGTCCTCAAACACATTACCAACAACCAAAAGACTGCCAACAGCACGATAAATACAGGAGAAACAGACGCAGATGTCAATTTTGATGTAGTGATTAACTAATTAGGAACAGTTCGGAAGTATATTTTGTAGCTTTATTAAACTGCAACCCCCAATTTGGTTTTAATAGTTGCAATCAAATCTGCGATACAAGTTGTTTGCTGCACTTGATAACGGCGACAAACTATATCTACATTGCCTTTTTTCCAAAAACCTTCGGGACAGCAAACCAAAGCCTTACCCGATTGGGCGTACAAGCCAAACTCTAACAAAGAAATAGGAGATTGGGCAGTAGGCAAAAAATTAACTACCACCAAATCAGCCAATTCCATGCTCCGCAGTTCCCAGTTTACTTGCTCACTAAATTGGGGGTCGTCTGCGGTAAGTTTCCAAGACGAATCCCAACTGTAACGAGTCGGGTTAAGCAGCAGCACATTGTAAGCTGCCAATGAATTGGCTATTTGGCTGTGCCAATCTGTTGCAGCATTTTTATCTATGCTGCCCGCCAAAAAAACTACTTTTTGGTTGCTTTGCACCGAAAAATTAGCAGGGGCAAAAATCATGTTGGAGATAGAGATAGATTCCATATTGTTAGTGGCTTAAATAGTTGATAGGTTAAATAAAATAAATAAAAAATTGATATCTTTGTAGTCTTAACAATTTTCCGTCATAATTTAAAAAATTATATGAACACTAATTTATTGATTAGAGTTTATCACGAAACAGATTGGCAAAATTTGTGCGAAATTCACGACCTATCCAGAATAGACGAACTCAAAATGACAGTTGGCGAAAGTGCCTTTAAAAGTCTTGAAGAAACTTACAAAGACGAAGGACTTTTTGACGACAAGTTATTTGTTGCTTGTATTGACAACAAACCTGTGGGTTTTGCTGCACTTAATCAAGAGGAATTAACTTGGCTTTATGTTCACCCAATGTATTATAAACAAGGTGTGGGGAGAAAACTTTTGCAAAAAGCTATTTTTTTATTGGCGGAAAATAAATAGTAGTCCCCACCTCCAACTGTCGAAAACTGTGTAGTTGATTTGCCTTTGCCACTTGCAAATAATAGGCTGCATTGCCATAAATTTTTTTGCAAAGCAAAGGCAGCGTATCTCCCTGCTGCACAATACGCAGGTGCGAAACATCAGGAGATTGGTTGCCTTTTTCTTTGGCTATAGTTTTTTGACTCTTAAATTCTTTGAAAGACAATTTGACTATGCAACGCAACGGCACGCCATCGGGTGTAAAGTGTTGATATTCAATGTCCATTTTATCTAAACGGCAAGGAAAGGCAAAAGATTTGGCATCTCCTCCCCAAACTAATTTTAAAAATTTGGGCTGGTGCGTACTGCCGTCATAGTTCAGAATAGCTGTTTGCAAGGTTTTGACATCTGCTGCCACATCTTGCGATTTGTTTTTCAATGCCCCTGTGGCATCGAACAAAGTATCGAAACTAACCACTTGAGCTGGCACCGCAGCAAAGGTGCTGGAATCCAAAGAGCCTATGGCACGTTGTAGCACAGTTTCCAAACTATACGACTGTTTGAAATTAGTCGGGCTGACCTGCAAAGTGTAGGTTGAGTCTTTTTGACTAAACTCCTCGTCTTTATAAACTTCTATGGATAGGGCAGCCATCGGTTGTGGTCGTTTTTCTGGTTATCAAGCAATTCTTGTACCCTTTTTAAACAACTCTCGACAATAGCTTCTTTTTGGGCAGCACTCAACTGAATTTCTTGAGGGGGCTGCACCGCAGGTGGCGGATTGATAGTTACGCGAACTATCAACTCCTTGATTTCTAATGGCATAAGATTTTACAACTTTTGCATGAGGTAAGTAATTTGATAGAAAACTTAAATATTTAGTATAGTTGCCTAAAGGCAATTTTACTAAATTACTACAAAAAAATGAAAACTTATAACAATTAGCATAAGTATTTTCTAAGGTTTTTATAACTTTACGAGTTGTAACTTTAAATAGTAAAAACAAACTAAAAGGAGGAGTTTTTAATCTTTGCAGAGTTAAAAAAAGCCATAAGAAACATGAACAAACACTTTTTATTTGCAGCCATTTTTGGGCTGTTGTTGGCAGGTTGCCAACCAAAATCAAATGAAGAAAGTCAAAATCAGGTAGCTGAAACTGTAAAAGACAGTGCTGCTATGGAAAACGAGGCTTGGGAAAAAGCAAAGTCCTTAGAACCACCACAACCTCTGCACGAAAAATTGGCTACTTTGGCTGATAGTGCAAAGGCTGCATGGGCAGAACTAAACGAAGTGGATAAGAAAAAGTTTGGTGATATTGCCTTGATAATCAAGGAGTTTAAAAAAATAAAAACGGTGGACAAAGCCCTTTTAGACTCTGTTGTAGCTTTGCAACAACAAGCCACCAAACAGCACTATGACGCAACGAATATGAACAACTCGACTATAATGGACAGCTACGACCAAACCATAGAGTTGCTGATGGAAAAAGTGGACAGATTGGAAACTACTACCAAATATTTGGACAAATGCAGGGCTTGTATGGATACTTTCGAAGCCATAAGACAGGCAGACTCCAAAGACCTCACCCAACGAATTCACTATAGCAGCTTTGCTCAAGAACTCAATGCGTTGCTCGAAAAAGAGAAAACTGCAATAGAAAAATTGGAGGAGAAATATAAGCAAATTAAGGCAGTAAATACTTTTGCAAAGTAATAAGTAAGTGAACAAATTTATCGGACACTTTTAAAGTGTCCGATAAATGATTTTCAAGGAGTTACAAAAATAGAAACTTACTTTTACTTTGTCTTCTTACTTAACAAAGAAAAATGACCTCAAAAACAGAAAAACCTTGGTTTGATGAGTGGTTTGATACACCTTATTATCATATCCTCTACAAAGACCGCAACGAAACCGAAGCCCAATTATTGATGGACAATTTGGCAACTTTGTTGGTTTTTGCTCCGCATCAAAAAATTTTGGATTTGGCTTGTGGCAAAGGTCGCCATGCTATTTATCTGAATAGCAAAGGTTTTGATGTGGTAGGCATAGACCTTTCTACCAACAGCATAGCCCATGCCCAGCAGTTTGCCAACGAAAAACTGCATTTTGCACGCCACGATATGCGAGAGGTGTATCAACCTGAAACTTTTGACGTGGTGCTGAATTTGTTTACGAGTTTTGGCTACTTCGAAACCGAAAAAGAAAATCAACAGGCTATTTCGGCAGCAGCAGCCAATCTGAAAAAAGGTGGAAAATTTGTATTGGATTTTTTCAATACAGAAAAAGTAATAGCCCAACTCAAATGGTATGAACAAAAAGTAAAAAATGATTTACTTTTTACGATTTACAAGAAGGTTGAAAACAATTTTATAGTCAAAGATATTCATTTCGAGGTAGCCAATCAGCCACACAACTACCAAGAAAGGGTAAAAGCCATAACTGACAAGCAATTCGAAACCTATTTTGAGCAAGCAGGGCTGCGGTTGTTGCACACTTTTGGCAATTACCAACTGCAACCTTATCTACCAACAATTTCAGATAGGTGGATTGGAGTGGCAGAGAAAATAAATTAATTTTTGAGGTACTTTTGCTTTCTCAAAACCGAAAGTTTTGTATTTTTTACCACTCACGCCAAAAAACCTACCACTCACGCACAAAAAAACGACCACTTGCGACATTTTTATTAAGATTAGTTTTGCGTTGTTTATTTTTGTTGAGTAGATTAACAAAGAAATAGAGGTTATTAAGATAATTTTTGTATAAAAAATAACTTCTTGATTTTTCAACTAATTGACCCTGCACCCTAAAGGGTACGGTACAAATTGTAATAACCTCTATTAACAGAGAAATAATATTTTTTTGAAAAAATGTTATTCCTTCAGTGTTTTACTCAAACAGACAATCAACTCAAATGAAAACAATTATATTTTATCTACTCCTCTTATTGGTAGCCTACACAAGCCATGCACAGGAAAGTTGGCAGGAATTAAACAAACAAGGGACGGCTGCCACAGAAAAAGCCAATTATGCAAAGGCTGATACCCTACTAAAAAAAGCACTGTTGCAAGCCGAAAAAGAGTTTGGCAAATTGGATAGTAATTATGCAACTACTTGTAATAATTTAGCAATGTTGTATGATAAGCAAGGCTTATATGCCAAAGCAGAACCTTTATATGTTAAAGGGAAAGATATTAGATTAGAAGTTTTAGGTCAATGGCATCTATTGTATGCTACTTCTTGCAATAATTTAGCTGTTTTGTATAGAAAACAAGGATTATATAAAAAAGCCGAGCCTTTATATAAAGAAGCAAAAGAAATCCGCTTAAAAGTTTTAGGAAAAGAGCATACAGATTATGCTAATTCTTGCAATGATTTGGCACAGCTCTACCTTAACCAAAGTTTATATGACCAAGCTGAAGCTTTATATATTGAGGCAAAAGAAATTTACTTAAAAACTTTGGGTAAAGAAAATATCAATTATGCAGTTATCTGTAATAATTTGGCTGCTCTGTACTTAAAACAGGGCTTATTGGCAAAAGCTGAACCTTTGCTAATAGTTTCAAGAGAAATTAGACTAAAGTTGGTAGGGAAAAACCATTATAGCTATGCAATAGCTTGTAATAACTTGGGTGATTTATATAGAAGACAAGGTTTTTATGATAAAGCAATACTTTTAGCAGCCGAAGGAAAAGATATACACTTTGATATTTTTGGCAAAAACCACCCAAGCTATTCTGTTTCTTGCCTAAATTTGGCAATGTTGTATAAGGAAAAAGGTTTATATTATCAAGCCGAGCCTTTTTTGCACGAAGCAAGAGAAATCATAATAAAAAGTTTGCAAACAAACTTTATCAACCTAACTGAACAAGAAAAGCAACAATATTGGGCTGTCAATCAGTTTTATTTTGATTATTTTTATGAATTTGTTTCTATTGTTTCGCAAAAAGAAGCCACCTATCCGCTAACCAATTTGTTGCAGCATTTGGTCAGTTTTCAACTCCAAGCCAAAGGGATTTTGCTCGACGAAACCAACAAAATGAAAAAACGAATTTTGGCAAGCAAAGATACAGGGCTGATAGCCAAATTTGAAAATTGGCAGGGACTGAAAAATGAGGTTGCCAAAGCACACAATCTGTCGGTGGTGGAGAGAGCAAAGAAGGAAATTGACATAGAAAAATTAGAAAACAAGGCAAATGATTTGGAAAAGCAATTAGCCCTTCAATCTACTGTTTTTGCTAAGGCTTTTACGCCCATAACTTATAGCTACAAAGACCTACAAAAAGCACTGAAACGCCGAGAAGTAGCCGTAGAACTCATTAAATCTAAGAAAGATAGCAGCTATTTGGCAGTTTTTATCACAAAAAAGGATTTAAAAGTGCTTGTCTTGCGCAACGGAAAAGAGTTGGAAACTAATTTTTTCAAACATTATCGCAACTGTATCAACTACAAAGTGGTGGACAAACAATCGTACAATCATTTTTGGAAACCTTTTTTGCCCTATCTCTACAAAGCCAAAAAAGTCTATTTTTGTCCCGACGAGGTCTATAATCAAATCAGTTTCAACAGTTTGCAAAACCCCGAAACCAAAAAATATTTGGGCGAGGAAACCGACATCACAGTCGTTGGCAACCTCAAAGATATATTGCAAACACGCAGCCCCAATGCCAGCAAAACAGCGTTGCTTTTTGGCAGACCCACCTACAAAAAAGACAACAGACAAAACCCAAAACCAAACGAAAAGCCAAATGAAAAGCCAAATGAAAACAGGGAACAAAATAGTGAGGAAAGTAAAGGCGAAAATAAAGGCAGCAACGAAGACCGAAGTTTTGCAAGTTTTTCGGCTATCAAAACCGTAAGTTTTTCGGATTTGGTGGGAACAGAAGTAGAAATAAAAAATATTGCAAACAGTTTAGCCCAAAAAAACTACCAAATAGGTTTGTTTTTGGGGGCAAATGCAGCCGAAGAACACCTAAAAGCCATAAACAGCCCAAAAGTCTTACACATTGCTACCCATGGCTATTTTGTACCTTCGGACAGCAAAACAAAGGTAAACGGTATGTTGAGTTCGGGTATTGTTTTGGCAGGCGTAAATGATTTGAGCAACGCAGAAACAGGCAAAGAAGATGGGGTTTTAACAGCCTACGAAGCCAGCACGCTGAACTTAGACGACACAGATTTAGTCGTTTTGTCTGCCTGCGAAACAGGTTTAGGCGAAGTTCGCAATGGCGAAGGGGTCTATGGTTTGCAACGTGCCTTCAAAATGGCAGGAGCAAAAGCCACGCTGATGAGCCTCTGGAAAGTAAATGACAAGGTAACGCAAGAACTGATGACTGCTTTTTATGCAAAGTGGTTGAAAATAGGCAACAAAAGACAAGCATTTTTGCAGGCACAGCAAGAAATTCGCAAAAAATATGAAAAACCTTTTTATTGGGCTGCTTTTGTGTTGATTGGAGATTAAAAACTTTGAGTGTATTGCTGACAAACTAATTTAATTTTACAAGTTGTAACAAACGACTATCTATCAATACACTCTTCCCTTCCACTCTACTTTTTGCTTGCCAAACAACCGCCAACATAATACAGCACTTACCAATGGTTGCGTACCTACATACAAAGGCACAAAAAGCAATAAAGCAAATTGTTTGGTTTTGAGTAGGTAAAATACTAACAGCAACCACACACCCAAACAATGAAATGCTGCTGCACAAATGCCCCAAACTAATTGGCAATAGCCTAACAAAATCCATAAAAGCAGTTGCAAACTCTGCCAATAAATTCCTAATTTTGTCCACCAAACAAAGTTTCTGAATTCAACTGTCCAGCGTTGCCTTTGGGCAAAAAATTGTTTGATTGTTTGCACAGGCTGGGTATAAGCCAAAACTGATGAGTTAGCAAGTTGCTGAAAACCAAAACCTTGCGAAATTATTTTTCTGAACAAAGCATAATCTTCGGTCAAAGAAAAGGACAAATTTTCGTAACCTCCTGCCTGTGTGTAGGCAAGCTGGCTCACCGCCATGTTGTTGCCCATAGCCGTAAGTGGCAACCCCAAACAACTAAAAAAGTGGACAACACCCAAGTAATAAGTCCAATCGCAAGCCTGCCAAGCAGCCCACCAACGGCTTTCCCACTCGGTTTCATCTTGCCACGCCACAGTCGTAAAACCTGTAACAATACCAATTTTTTCGACTGTAGCATAGGCTTTAGCCTGTGTGTTTTTTTCTGTAAAATGAACCTTAGTCCGTTCAGTTTTCAACAGTCCTTGCAGCCACTTCTTCGGCAACACCATATCTGCGTCTGTAAACACCAACCATTCGGCATTTGCATAGTTGCTCAGTTGTGCCAAAACATTAGGCTTGCCTTTGAGATTATTGAGCTGTGTGGTAATATCAAACAATTTGAAGTTGGGTTTATCAGCAATAAACTTGCGAACAATTTGGGCGGTTTCGTCTTCCGAAAAGTCATTGCCAATCAGCACCTCGAAGTTTTCCTTATCAAACTCCTGCCTATCCAAAGATTGCAAACAAGCCTCGATATGATTTTCCTCATTACGAACAGCCAATAAAACAGTTACTTGGTAGCGGGGATTAGTATTTTTTTGCATAAAATACAATTTTGCTACCTTTTATTCAGTTCATCTCTCAATTTGGCAGCATATTCATAATCTTCATTTTCTAAGGCTTCTTTGAGCAGTACTTCCAATTCAGGAGTTGGGTAGTCAAGAAGGCTGCGGATTTCTTTGTTTTCAGGGAGTTGTTCAGTGGTTTCTGACTTATCACCGACTACAATGCCTGCCTCCGACAAAATATGTTCATAAGTATAAATAGGTACATTAAATCGCAAACCAATGGCGATGGCATCAGAAGGACGGGTATCTATGTCCACTTTTCGCAGTCCTTTGTTGCTGCTGCAAACCAATTTGGCAAAAAATACGCCCTCTTTCAGTTCAGAAATAATGACCTCCTCCACAGTATAATCAAACTGCTTGGCAAAAGATTTAAACAAGTCGTGGGTCATAGGACGGGTAGAGGTTATTTTTTCTATCTCTATGGCTATGGCTTGTGCCTCAAACATACCAATAATGATAGGTAAACGGCGACTGCGACCTTCTTCGCCCAAGACTAAGGCAAAAGACCCCGATTGAGATTGGCTCGATGATAAACCCAAGATTTCTAATTTAATTTTTTCCACAAAAAGAGTTGTTTACTGTGTAAGGTAGTGATTGCTGTTACAAAATTAAAAAAAAATACAGATAAGAAAAGTTTTTAAAAAATTTCTTATTTATATTTGTGCAATTACCAAAAATAATAAAGATGAAACAATATTTTCCTTCGGACTATTTGCCCTTATTGGTGCAATTTTCGGCTGCTGCGGCTTTTGTGGTCGTTACGATGATAGCCACCCACCTGCTCGGACCCAAACGAAACAGTAAAGTAAAAGATGCAGCTTGGGAATGTGGGATAGAAGCCAAAGGTGATGCCCGAACTCCTATCTCCATCAAATATTTCTTGACTGCTATCTTGTTCGTGCTATTCGACATAGAGGTTATTTTTATGTATCCTTGGGCTGTCAATTTCAAAGAACTGTTTAGAGAAATGGGTAGTGTTATTTTTGTAGAGATGCTGCTTTTTATGGCTTTGCTTTTGGCTGGTTTCTATTATGTGATTAAAAAAGGCGTGTTGAAATGGGAGTAAGTATTCGCAAAACATCATAACTTGCTACTTATTTCGGCTAAGGCTGCTTTGGCTTGCTGGTAACATTCCTCCATTTTTTGAATTTTGGTTGGCAAGTCGGCAAAATCATTTTCTTTGAGGGCAGCGTAGAAATTTTTGCTTTCCTCATACAAAGCCGAAGTGCCAATAGTCCCCGCCACGCCTTTTATGGTGTGCAAGTCGGAGATAATTTGCTTGTGGTCTTGGTTTTGGGCAGCTTGTTTGGCACTTGCCAACAAACTTTCCATATCGGTAGCAAAAGAAGAAGTCAAAATTTCAAATTTTGCTTTGTTGTTTTTTACCAAACTCAATATTTTGTCGATAGAAACTTGGTTTAACGTAGCTATTTCCTTTGTTTGATTAGCTGTTTTTTCTGTTGTTTCTTGCTTTATTATTTCTTGTTTAACTATTTCTGGGGTTGTGTTTGGTGGTTGAGCAAAATTTTGGTTACTATTTTTTTGTATTTTGGTAGGAAACCAATGTCTTAATTTTTCTTGCAAAGTAGTAGGCTCTACGGGTTTTGAGATGTAGTCGTCCATGCCCAACGAGATGTATTTTTTTGCGTCTTCCTCCATTGCATTGGCACTCAATCCAATGATAAGAGGTGGATTTTTCATACTGCGTTTGATAAATTGGGTGGCGGTGATTCCACTCATCACAGGCATCTGAATATCCATCAAAATAAGGTCGTAGTGTTTGGTAGTTGCTGCTGCTACTGCTTCTTTGCCGTTTTCTACTACCTCCACAGTGCAGCCCAAATTCTCCGACATGGTCTTTGCCACTTCTTGATTCACAAAAACGTCTTCTGCCAATAAGATGTGTAAGTTGTTGAATAGCAACTTGTTAGGCGAAACAGTTGGTTTTACTTGCACTTTTTGGATTTCTGCTTCTGTTGCCATTTCCAACGGCATGGTAAACCAAAACGTGCTGCCTTTGCCCTCCTCACTTGTTACGCCTATTTCGCCTTCCCAAAGCTGGACTAATTGTCTGCAAATGGAAAGCCCCAGCCCTGTGCCTTGCTGTTTCATACTGTTGCTGGTTTCTATCTGATAAAACTTGTCGAACAACAGGGCTTGATTTGCCTTGCTGATTCCTGTACCTGTATCTATCATTTCCACCCGCAAGGTAAATGCTTGACGTTCAGGCATTGTTTCTATGAGCAAACGGCAAGTTACAGTACCTCGTTGGGTAAATTTTATGGCATTGCTTAGTAAATTGGTCATGACTTGCAATAGGCGACTTTCATCACCATTGACCCATTCGGGCAAACCATAATCCCACTGCTCTAAGATGTGAATATTTTTTTGCAAAGCCACCGACTCAAACAGTCCTTTGAGTTGTTGGGCTGTTTGTTTGAGGTTAAACGTAATGGTTTTTAGTTTCATTTTGCCCGCCTCCAACTTAGAAAAATCCAAAATATCGTTGAGAATCATCAACAAGTTTTCTGAACTTTTTTTGACGGTCTGCACATAATGCAGTTGTTTTTCGGTGAGGTTGGTATCCAACAAAAAGTGAGTCATACCCAACACGCCATTCATTGGTGTCCGAATTTCATGGCTCATATTTGCCAAAAAATCCGATTTCATTTTCAGCATTTTTTCGGCAAGTGCTTGTGCTTTTTGGCTTTCCTCTGCCTTTTGTTTTTCGGTGCTGTCCCGCACAACGGCTTGCATCAGCTGGGTTTCCTCCTCCTGAATCAGCGTAGTTGCCACCTCTACGGGTATTCGCCTGCCTTTGCTGTCTGCCATCAGAGCCTGAAAATAAAAGTTGTCTTGGGTTTCAAAACTCGGCAAGTCTTCTGCTTGTGGGAATAATTGCCTGAAATTCATACCCAACAACTGCTGACGTTGGTAGCCCAGCATTTTGCAAGCCACTTCGTTTACTTCTATGAGGTGGAGATGTTTGTCTTTTTCTACTTTGTATATAAAAATAGAGTCGTAGGTTTTGTTAAACAAAGTTCTAAATTTCTCCTCCGATTCTTGCAAAGCCTCTTTTGCTAGCACACTTTGCGTAATATCACGCGAAGAAGTTTGCAAATTGGCAACATTGCCTTCCTCATCATAGAGGTATTTGATAAAACTTTCCAACCAAATATAGTCGCCCGATTTTCGCTGAAAACGGTGGGTAATTACAATGTCTTTTGTACCACCTTTGTTGAGTTGGCTTTGCGACTGCACCTGAATAACCTCCAAATCGTCGGGGTGAAAATACTCTATCAACGATTTGCCTTGCAACTCCTCTCTTGCGTGTCCTGTAACTTTTTCGGCAGAGGGGCTTATATAGACAATCGTACCATCGGGTGTACTCAACGAAACCATTTCGAAGGAGTTTTCGGCTAACATTCGCAGTTGGTCTTTGCTTTTCAGCAATTCGTATTCGTTTTGCACCAACTCGTCATTGAGTCTTTGGTAGCCCGCCAAAAGGCTTTTCATTTCTTTTTCTTTTGCTATTCTTTCGGTGATGTCGTTGGCAATATTTACGTAGCAAATCAATTCGCCATCGTCTGCCTGAATAGCATAGCTAGACAAGGCAAGCACCACACCCAAATCCTCTACTATGATTTCGTCCTCATAAAAACCTCTTGTTTGCAACTCCGCAAACCAATTATGAAAATTGCTACCAAACAAAATTTCAGGAGTTTCTTGTTTCAATTCCTCATCTTGGTCATAGCCTACCAAACGGCGGTAAGTATAGTTAGATTCTATGTGATGCCCTGCTGCATCGAGAACAAAAATGCTAAAATTAGACTCCTCAAAAATCCTTTTGTAAGAAAGTAGCTTGTTTTCGGTCTGTTTTCTGTTTAAAAAATTGGCAAATTGATTGCCTACGACATTAAATAAATTGATTTGAGAGGAAGTAGGCGTATTTTTTTCTTGGCAGTAATAAATGGCAATGATAGAAATCAATTTGTGCTGCACCAAAACAGGAATAAACGAAAAAGAAGTTAAGCCCTGTTCGGCTAAGGCAGGTCGCCACTGCTCGTCAAAATCTTTGAGATGCCCCGAAATGATGATACCAGCCCGCAAAGGTTTAAGCCAGCCCCGCAACAGATTATCTATGTCTATGGTATGCAGCAAATGGTCTTCGGCTAAGGGCAATAAACCTTCTCTTGCCCACTGCATTTTGAGTTTGGCAAAAGGCTTGTTTTGCAAATTTTCTATTTTGTCATACACACAAACCCTGTCGCAAACTACGGTGTTACCCAGCAATTTGGCGGTGTTTTGGTAGGTATCGGCTGCATCATTGTCGGCAAGCATCATACTTTGCAGCTCGACTATGGCGTTGAGGTAGAGGTCGGGGTATAACATAATTTTTGTGTGCTTTGCAGTAAACCTTATAAGGTCTTAAAGACCTTATAAGGTTTGAGAAGTGGCAATTTATCAAATAGTTTTACAATATCCACCAACTTGGTATTTTTACCATTTTGACATAATCCAAAATCACATATTGCAAGGTGGCTTTGATAGCAGATGTAGAAGATTTATCGGCAGGTTTTGTAGCTTTTGCATATTGGTCTTTGGTTGCCCCATGTCGGGTATCATTTGCCATTTCTACCATGCTGCCTACGGGTGCAAAAGTGGCTTGGTTAGTAGCAATGTTTACCTCGCCTTTCATATAGCTGTCGGGCAATACATTCCATTTGTAACCTGCACTTTGCGAGGCAAAAATTTGTACAGTCCGTTTTACGCTGTCTTCGCTGTATGCAATTTGGCTGTCGAACACTAAATTGGACTCACTGTTATACACACCATAAACTTGCAAACGATATTTGTCTGCATTTTTGCCTTTTGCAACCTTGTAATAATAGTAAACTTTGCCTCTTTGTACGCCGCCCGCAAATACATTTTTGCCGTTTTGCATACTCTTAAAATAATAATCTCTGCCTTCGGGCAAGAGCCAATATTCTCTGTCTAAGGTGTTTTTCATCTGGTCGAGGTCTTCGGTAAAAGGCTCTGCCCCATACACATCTTTTAAGATTTTTGCACGCAAAAGTCCCAAAACCACAGGTTTTTTGCCTGCGGGCAAAGTTTCCAAAAATACTTGGTCGTAATATTTTCTACCTTCCTCCAAAGAAGCAAAACGATGCTCGGCAATATATTTTTTGAACTCTATGGTTTTTTGGTCGTCTGGTGCAGGGGCTGGCGTTGCCTTTCCCTTGCCTTTTCCTTTGCCTTTTTCGTTTCCTTTGGTTACGCCGCTTGCCGTTAAAGGCAACAATTCTATTTCGGTGGCAGTCAATTTGCCAAAAGTAGCCCTGCGTTGTTGGCTCACTTCACTCTGCAATTTAGGATTGAGGGCAAGGGCTTTGTCTAAGTCCATGATAGACAAGGCATTAGTGGCATCAGTTTGCACAGTTTCAGCTTGGGCTACTTCTGTATTTTTTTCGCCAATTTGCAAACCTAACAAAGCACGTTGGTAATAATAATCTGCCACTTTGTCATCGAGGGCAACGGCATTGCTCATGTCGCTGTACGCCATGCCTATGTCTTTCATTTCTTTGCGAGCCAAAGCACGGTAATAATAAAAATCTGCTCGCACAGGATATAGTTCTATTGCTCGGTCTAAATCTGCAATGGATTGTTCGTAATTTTTGAGGAAATAATGCGACACCCCACGATAATACAAAGCCATGAGATTGGTTTCATCGGCTTTTATAGCCACATCGAGTTGGCTAACAGCTTCTGCATATTGTTTTTTATTGTATAAATCTCTGCCTTTTTGGTAAGAATCGGCAGGATTTTGGGCGTACAAAGCCGTAGAAAGACTGCTTACAGACAAGGCGGTGCTGGCAAAAAAACTTGCAGCCACCAAAGAACCAGCCCAGATAAGACGTTTCATAAAGTTGGTATTGAGTTGTTGATAAAATGAGATAAGCAAAGATAGTCAAAAAATTTGCCAAACTTACAAACTGTAGAACGGACTTTAGCTGTAGAACGGACTTTAGTCCGTTTTTTGATATTCCTACCTCATCAGTCTGTTTTTTGATATTCCTACGTCATCAGTCCGTTTTTTGACATTCCTACGTCAAAAGAATAGTTTTTAAATCAAGATTTTGATTTTCATTCACAAGAAACGGACTAAAGTCCGTTCTACATATACTATGCAGGTTTGCTCAGGTAAAGCACCGCCAATCTATAACTTTCCAAACCAAAACCGCAGATGACTCCTTTGCAATGACGACTCAAATAACTTTTGTGGCGAAACTCCTCGCGTGCATACACATTGGAAATATGCACCTCTATCACAGGGGTTGTAATTCCTGCAATGGCATCGGCAATGGCAATAGACGTATGCGTATAAGCCCCCGCATTGAGAATAATGCCTGTCGTGTCGTCAAAACCTTTGCGGTGCAGTTCATCAATCAATTCGCCTTCTGTATTCGATTGAAAATAAGAAAACTGAATGGCAGGAAACTCTGCTTGCAAGGTCTGAAAATATGCCTCAAAGGTTTGAGAACCATAAATATGTGGCTCTCTTTTGCCCAAAAGGTTGAGATTTGCTCCGTTGATAATTGCTATTTTCATAAAATTAGAATAGAAAAAGATGTTTTCTAAAAATAAGTATATTCATATATAATTTCAGAAACTAATTTGCCTTGCTTGTCATACTCTTTGGTGCTGAGAAGCAGGTTTTGTTGATAAGTATTCACAATTCTATTTTGAATCCTCTTTCCTTGAAAAGTAGCAGTGGTTTCTTGCACTAATTGTTTGTTTTGATAGCTAAATTTGGTTTCACTATCTGGCTTCCATTGTGCAGCAGTTATACCTTGTTTTTTGCTTTCCATTCTCATTTTGAGGAGTTGCCCTTTGCTATCATAGTCATAAACCTTGCGAGATTCGCCACTTTCATAATGATAAACAATTTCTTTTACCTTTTTGCTTTTGTTATAGGTATAAGTTTCGAGAGGGTAACTTTTTTTATTAACCAAATCTGTAAATACAACGGCTTGCAAGCTATCAAAAGTTGTATAACTATAAGTAGTCAAATTGCGAATTTCATTGTTGGATTGCCAACGACTACTTTCTTTGACAAAAAGCAACGAATATTCTTCTTTAGTTAGCAATTTATTTTGTTCACTGTAAGTCAATTTTTCTATGGTATAGGTGCTGTCTTCGTCTGCCCTGTTTTTCCAACGCTGTATCTGAATTTTGTTTCCTTTTTGGTCGTGCTGTTCCTCTATTTTAAAGACTACAAAAATACCCAAATCTCCTGTGATAATGGTTTTATTTTCTTGATAATCAAAATAATACAAACCATTGCCATCAGATTCGCCACACATAATGTCCTCTTGTTTTTTTCTGCCTTGTGTGTCATATTGGAAAGTTTGCGTACAATAATACTGAGGCTCTTCGAAAGAAAGTAATCTACCTTGTTCGTCATAAGTTTCTCTCAAATACAAGGTAAAAGTGGTGTCTTCCTTTGTTCTTTCTCTTGCAATTTTTGTTTTAAGTTTATTTTGTGATTGAGCCACCAAAAAAGAAACAGAACAAAAAAATAAGAGAATAGACAAAACAATATGGTGGTAGAAATGCTGCATAAATGATGATTGTAGCTTGGGAAATAAACTTTAATGTGAAATAAATACTTAAAATAAAAGCATATTTTTATGGTTGTCCGACAATTATCTGGCACTACTATAAATTTTACTCCACCAATTCCCCATCGTCTATGATATAAAACAAATGTTCGGGATTTTGGTAGTTCAGTTGCAAAGTACCTACAATCCGTATCATTTTATCCGTAGTTTTGATAGGTTTTTTAACCGTAACTTCAATCACTGTTTCGGGTCCAGCCTTGCCACAATAAAAACACTGGTCGAAAGGATAGGCGGAGAGCAAAAAATAGCTATGTTTTTTCTGCTCTTGCAAAGGAATGAGAAAGCCCTTGATTGTTATTTTTTTGCCATCTAAGGCTTTGATTTGTGGTGTATATTGTGGTTGAAAATTTACCTGCCAATTTCCATATTTTACCTTAAACAAAGTGAGCCACCAATCGGGTTCGGTAGTTGGTGCAGGGGTTTGTGCCACTACCAACCGACTGAGCAAGAGCAAAAAAGTAAAGAAACAACTGAAAAAGATTTTGGTGGGTTGCATAGTAATAGATATAAAATAGACGTAATTATTTAGTACCAATTTTGTTATACGTTGGCAATGGTCGCAGACCTTGACAATCGTATAACAAAAGTGGTACGACTATCAAGGTCTGGACGGGGCTGCCTAAGCCATTGCCAACGTATGAAAATATTACTAATACGCCTTTGCAAACAAGACTCTTTCCTTAGAAGGGTTGCCTGTAAAGATACATTTTCCTGATTCCTGCGGATTATTCATCGGGATACAACGAATAGTGGCTTTGGTTTCATCTTTTATCTTGTCGGCAGTTTCTGTTGTGCCGTCCCAGTGGGCAGAAACAAAACCTGTTTTGTTTTCCAAAACGTCTTTAAACTCTGCATAAGTTTCTACTTTGGTAATGTGCGAATCTCTGAAAGCCAATGCTTTATTGAAAATATTTTGTTGAATTTCTCCGAGCAAAGTCTGAATTTTTGCCTCCAACCCTTCTTGCGAAATAGACATTTTTTCTTTGGTATCTCTGCGGGCTATTTCTATGGTGTTGTTTTCCAAATCTCTTGCCCCCAAAGCCAACCGCAAAGGCACACCTTTGAGTTCGTACTCTGCAAATTTAAAGCCTGCCGATTGGTTATCTCTGTCGTCTAATTTAACGGCAATTCCCAATTTTTGCAAGTTTTTCTTAATCACTTGGCATTTTTCTATCACTTTTTCGCGGCTGTCTGCCTTGTAAATAGGCACAATGACAACCTGAATAGGTGCTAAATTGGGTGGCAATACCAACCCATCATCATCAGAGTGTGCCATAATCAAAGCCCCCATCAGTCGGGTGCTTACGCCCCACGAAGTAGCCCAAGCATACTCTATTTTGTTGTCTTTGTTGGTAAATTTCACATCAAAAGCCTTAGCAAAATTTTGCCCTAAGAAGTGCGAAGTGCCAGCTTGCAAGGCTTTGCCGTCTTGCATCAGCCCCTCGATGCAATAGGTATCAATAGCCCCAGCAAACCTTTCGTGAGCAGGTTTTACGCCTTTGATAACAGGCACACCCAAATAAGTTTCGGCAAATTCGGCATAGACTTCGAGCATTTGCAAGGTTTCGGCTACGGCTTCATCGGCTGTGGCGTGGGCGGTGTGTCCTTCCTGCCAAAGAAACTCGGCTGTTCGCAAAAAAAGCCTTGTCCGCATTTCCCACCGCACTACATTTGCCCATTGGTTGATGAGCAAAGGCAAATCTCTATAAGATTGTATCCAATTTTTGTAGGTATTCCAAATAATGGTTTCAGAAGTAGGTCTTACAATCAGTTCCTCCTCCAATTTGGCATCGGGGTCGACAATAATGCTGCCATCAGGTGCATTTTTGAGCCTGTAATGCGTAACAACGGCACATTCTTTGGCAAAACCATCTACATGGCTTGCCTCTTTGCTAAAAAAAGATTTGGGAATGAACAACGGAAAATACGCATTGGTATGCCCTGTATCTTTAAACATTTTGTCTAATTGTTGTTGCATTTTCTCCCAAATAGAGTAGCCATAAGGTTTGATAACCATACAACCTCGCACTGATGAATTTTCGGCTAAATCTGCTCGTTTAACCAATTCATTGTACCATTCAGAATAATTTTCGCTGCGTTTTGGTAATTTTTCGTTGCCCATTATAAATTAAAATGTGAGTAAAATGTAAGTAAAATTTTTTAATTCGGTTTGCAATATAAACAAACTCACTTGGATTACAAAGAAATAGGTCTTTGATTTATCAAAGTCCTTTTGAGGCAAGGGCTACCAAATTTTTTACCACTTCGGGCAGGTGCAGGTGTTCTAAGGCTTGTACTTTTTGGGCTATGGATTCTGGAGTATCCATAGTTGCAATGGGACATCGGGCTTGCAAAATAATTTCGCCTTCATCATATTTTTCGTTTACATAATGAATAGTAATGCCTGTTTCCATTTCGTTGGCTGCTTTTACAGCCTCATGTACCCGCATACCATACATACCTTTGCCCCCAAACTTAGGCAACAAGGCGGGGTGTAAGTTGATTATAGCCTTCGGGAAAGCTGCTATGAATGATGGGGGCACTAACCACAAAAAACCAGCTAAAACGATGAACTGTATAGATTGAGCTTTTAAAAAATCAACGACAGTTGTTTGTTCGTAAAACTCCGTTTTAGTGAAAACAAAAGTTTCAATTCCTATGGTTTGGGCTTTGGCAAGTATAGGAGCATTGGCTTTGTTAGACAAGATTAAGCATTGCACATCGGGCAAGGTAGCCAAATGTGCAATGATTTTCAGGGCATTCGAGCCTGTGCCTGATGCAAAAATTGCTATTTTCATACGCAAAAGAACACTACAACTCAATTTGTTCTACATAATTTAGCTTGCCTGTGTAGAAATCAGACACAAACTCAAAAGTAATCTTACAACGGTTTTTCCACGCCACTGTGTCATAAATACGCAGTGTATCCAATACTTTATTCCGACTGTTGGGTGTATCCTTGTTTAAGATGATAATATAATTGAGTTTGGTAGGTGACATCTCCGACAAGAAAACTTGCTTGATAATCTTCTTTCGTTTTTTCAGAAGATTAATCACAGAGTTTTTAATACCCAATAACGCAATATCCGCTTCAGTGGGTAAATGGTCAGCAGTAGATTCTGAAATTATGTCATCTGTTATTTCAGTTTCGTCGGTTATTTCGGTTTTGATTGTCATTTTATTTAACGGAGAATTATAGCAAATTTTTACAAATTTAAAAACTTTTGACAATTTATAACAAAGAAGTGTTTACAAACTTTTTTTCCACACATAAGCCGAAATAAATACACTCATCTCGTATAAAAAGTAAACAGGAATAGCCACCAATAACTGACTTACCAAATCTGGTGAAGGTGTGATAATGGCAGAAATAATCAAAATGACCATAATAGCATGGCGGCGGTAAGTACGCATAATGGCAGGCGTAATGATACCAATTTTAGAAAGCACATACACAGCCACAGGCAACTGAAACATTAAGCCACAAGCCAAAACCAACATCACCAGCGTAGAAACGTAGGAAGTAATGTCTATTTGGTTGTCTATGCTACTGTCTAATTGATAATTTGCCAAAAAATTAATAGCCAACGGGGCTACCACATAATAGCCAAACAAAACGCCAATGCCAAACAATAAACTCACAAAAAAAGTAGCTCCTTGCATGGCATTTTGTTCGGCGTTATACAAGGCAGGCTTCACAAACCGCCAAATCTCCCAAAAAACATAAGGGAAAGCCAAAATTAGCCCTGTTACAGCCGAGTAGGTCATGTGCATCATGAACTGCCCTGTCATATTGCGGTTGATAATAGAAAAATTGAGTTTGTCTATGCAGGTAAGGTCGGAGAGTTTGCAAAGCATTTTATAGGTCAAAAAATCTATTTTTGATGGACCCAATACTAATTGATTGAAGAAAAAATCTTTGAAATAAAAGGCTACCAAGCCAAATACAAAAATGGCAGCAATAGCCCGAATGAAGTGCCAACGGAGTTCCTCCAAATGGTCAATAAAACTCATTTCTTTTTCGTCTGACATGGAAATTTTAATGTTGAATGTTGAATGTTTAGTTTTGAATGTTGAATGTTTAGTTTTGAATGTTGAATGTTTAGTTTTGAATGTTGAATGTTTAATTTTGAATTTTTAGTTTTGAATTAATTAAGCATTCAACATTCAACATTCAAAATTCGATATTTGGTTGCACAAACAGAGCATAATCTTCTAAACGCAAAGCACACAAATTGCCAAGATAACCATCGGGAATATCCTTAATTCGGCGATGGGCATACACACAACCATTGTCTAAGGGAATAAGAGTGGCTTTGTCGTTAATTCTTTTTTGGATAACTTCCAAAGGCACAGCATGATGCCCATGTATAATAGTTTTGCCCTCTGTTTGCAGCAAATCATTAGAAGTATGGACAGCCATAACCATAGCTTTTTTGTCTTCAAAAGGTTTGGTAGCTTGAAAATTAAATCCTGCGTGTACCAACAAATGAGTAGGTAATTCATAAAAATAAGGCATTTTTTCAAAAAAACGACTATATTTTGCTTGCAACTTACCTTGTTCGTCGAGCATATTTTCTGTTTTGTTCAGTTGCATATACCGATGAAAGTTCTTTTGCGAGTCCTTTTGAGCATAGACCAATAAATCTTCTTCGTGGTTGCCACGCAATGGAAAAACTTGATAACTTTTGCATTTCAGGTCTATCAAATAATCCAGTACGCCTTTGCTTTCTAATCCTTTATCTATGTAGTCACCGAGCAAGAACAGGTAATCTTTCTTGGTTAGATTGATTTTGTCCTCCAATAACTTGCGAAAAGTACGCAAACAACCATGCACATCGCCCACTACGTAGGTGTTGCCCGAAGGATTGGGTGCTATCTTTTTGCCTATTGACATACGTTGTCGAAACTTAAACTTGAAACAAAGTGCAAAAAAACAAAAAAATAATCAAACCTTATAATTTTACAGGTTAAAAACATGAAAGGTTTGTTCGGTTTTTATAAAGTGCATCAAAAATAACAGCTTTTGATTCGGACAAAATATTTCTAAGGGTGGTAACAAATCTACCCAATTGGTTTTGTGTGAGCTAAAGCCCACACGATAACAAGTACCTATTTTTGCCTGAAAAACAATCGAATGGGATTGCCTTCGAAGTCAAATTTTTCACGCAGTTGATTTTCCAAATACCGCATATAAGGCTCTTTCACGTATTGGGGTAAGTTGCAAAAGAAAGCAAACGTAGGTGTTTTGGCAGGAAACTGCGTTGCATATTTTATTTTCACAAACTTCCCTTTGATAGCTGGCGGCGGATAATGCTCTACGGCTGCTTGCAAAAACTCATTGAGTTTGGAAGTTGGTATTTTTTTGGTCTTGTTTTCATATACTTTTACAGCTTTTTCTATGGTTTGAAAAATACGCTGTTTGGTCAAAACCGAAGCAAAAAGAATGGGCATATAATCTATTGGCGACAACCTTTCTCTAATTTCTTTTTCGAGTTTAGCCGAAGTGTTGGAGTCTTTTTCTATCAAATCCCATTTGTTTACCATCAACACAATGCCCTTGCCGTAGCGGTGTGCCAAGTTGATAATGTTTACGTCTTGCGACTCCAAGCCTTTGGTGGCATCGAGCATCACAATACAGACATCAGACTCCTCTAAGGCTTTGATAGCCCGCATGACCGAATAAAATTCTATATCTTCAGTAACTTTTGCCTTGCGTCTGATACCTGCGGTGTCGGTAATGATGAAGTTTTGCCCATAAATTTTGTAATGCGTATCTATGGCATCTCTGGTTGTACCTGCAATGTCGGTTACAATATTACGTTCTTTGCCCAACAAGGCATTGAGGAAAGATGATTTGCCTACATTGGGTCTGCCCACAATGGTAATGCGAGGTATCCCTGCATCGGGGTCTTCTTTGTCCTCTTTGGGGAAGTGCGAAACGACTGCATCGAGCAAATCTCCTGTGCCTGCTCCATTTTGAGAAGAAACAGGATAGACCTCACCCAAACCCAACGCATAAAATTCGCCTACGAGGTGTGATTTTTCGGAGGAATCTGTTTTGTTGGCTATGATATAGGTAGGTTTTTTGTGTCTGCGAACTATATTGGCAAAGTCTTTATCTAAATCTGTCAAGCCTACCTGCACATCGACCATAAACAACACCACCGTTGCCTCCTCTATGGCAATCTCCACTTGCTCACGAATAGCCCCTTCAAAAATATCGTCTGACCCATGCACATAACCACCTGTATCCACAACAGTAAAAGGTTTGTTTCCCCAGTCGGCATAGCCATATTGCCTGTCGCGGGTTACACCACTCACGTTGTCCATGATTGCCTTGCGGTCTTCTATCAGTCGGTTAAAAAATGTAGATTTGCCCACATTCGGACGACCTACGATTGCTACTATATTTGCCACTTTTTTTGAGTATATAGATAGAAATACGAAGTGTATTTCTCTTTTGATTTCGCAAAGGTAGCAATTTATTTTGCAACTGCCGACAATTTAGTAAAAAATATCGGTTATCTGACAATTTTTGTGGAAACGTAGGCATTTGATTTATCAAATGCTTTACTTATCAAATGCTTTACTTATCAAATGCTTTACACAAGGGATATTTGACTTATCAAATACCTATGTTTCCACAAAAAATTGCCAGATAACTGCAAATTTTTCACAAAAAATGTTAAGCTGCTGATTCTTGTCTTGTAATTTCAAAGGAAGATACACAGAAAATAACAGAGGAAATGAATTTTTAGAGTAGGCGGTTTTGGAATACCTCATTACTTGCCCTATATTCTCCTTCTCCTATTTCTTCACAAACTTTTTTAATTTTATCAAGAGTTTTGCGGACAAAAATAGATAGTTTTCCGTTTGTTGGAGTTCTATTAGTTTCACTTCCTGCTTCTATTTTGCTTAGACTTTTGAAGTTATGAATGTAAGTCAAAGGATAGTAAACGAGGTAAGTATCGTGTATAGAAGTCATATCAAAACCATGTCCCGAAGTTAAAAAGCCGTAATTTGTCAATAAAATCCTATCGTGAAAAGTTGTTTGGGTATGATTAAAAATAATTTCAAAAGAAAATTTATCTTTAAAAATTTCTTTTAGTGCATCACAAAATGCCTGTTTATTTGCTCTATATTTTGGATTTGCCTCTGTAATAATTGTTAAGTGAAATTTATCTTTTCTACCATTTTGTACCAAGTTTGGTAAAACTTTTGTGAGCAAAGAATTTTGCTTTAACACAACCTTACCATTTTGTATGCTATCAATGCTTTTCTCATAAAAATAATTATCCGTAATAATCATTGCATTGCAAGGGTGTATGTAGTTTTTAAATACATCTGCCCAATTTGCATTTTTAGTTATATTTTGCAAATCATGATTGAAAAAATAGGTCATTGTTTCAAAAATTTTTTCACGAGATACAAACAATAAACCATATTCTTCTCTCAATTCTTTACATTCTGTTTGTGTTTTGCTTAGAAAGAAAATACTATTTTTGTGCGTATTCACATGAAGTTGATGGGTAATAATGTCGGATAACACCCCATTAATCAAATCTATAAATGGATTGATTTGATTAATATACGCTAATTTTTTCCTTTCCTCTTGTGTAGGTTCTGCTAACCAAAATATTTTACTTTGGCTTAGTAGGGCAAAAAAGTCACTCTTGTTGGCAAACTCTTTTTCAACAACCTCTATCAAAACTGTTGGTTCAAAATACAAGGTCATCATGGCTTAACGAATGGTTTGATTTGAAAGTTGAAAAGCCCAATACGCAGCTTCGTCGTAAAAACCTGAACCAAAATTTTTGTCTAAACCGCCATTCTCTTTTATTTTTGTCCTTACGATTTGCGAAATTCCATTGGCTTCATCTACCACATCAGGATTATTGAAGTAATAAATCATTGTGTGGTCTAATGCCACTGCTTTTTTTGAAACCAAATATTGCATTTTCCTTACCAAATACTCCGAGTGAGTTTCCACAATAAAGTTGATACCAAAATTTTTGTGAGCATCAATCAACAAATCTGCCAACAGAGATTGAAAATTGGGGTGCAAACTATTTTCTCCCTCCTCTACAAGCAAAACTTTATTCGGATTAAGCACAATCTTGAGCAACAAAGGCAGATATTGCGTTATCCCAAAACCATAATCAGCCATTGGTCGGTCAGTGCCATTGATAATATTTACTTTCGTACCCCCAATGTCGGGAATCAATTCAATTCTTTTGCCTATACCTAATCTTTCAATCCAACTATCCAAGTACATTTGTTCTTTGCTATTAGCCTTAAAACCTTTATTGGTAAATTGTTTTAGCAACTTGTTTAGAGGCAAGCCATTTTCATAGTAAAATCTTTCTTGATTGCCCCGAAAAGCAGGCAAATATTCTATCTTATCGCCAAATTCAAGAGTTTCAAAGGCTATTTCTACCAACTTTTTCAAAATTTCATCTAAAATATGGAAGTGATATTTTTTGCGAAACGCAGCACTATCACCATTGGTATTAAAAGCTAAATCGATGACGCTAAACAAATCTTTAAATCTTTCTATCGGGTGATAAAAATTTTGCAAAGTTGGGTCTTTGTCTTTAAAAGGCTTGCCTTCTATTTCATAAACAAACTTTTCTAACCAAACATAATTGATTTTTTGGCTAACTTTTTGGGCTTTTTCCGCAAAATCAAAGGACAATAATTGTATTTTTTCCTCTTTGTCCACACAAGACAAAGAAAAATTAGTCATATTATTTTCTTGTTGGGCATCAAACTGCATTTCAATCACAAAAGACTTGCTTGCTAACTTCTCAAAAACCTCATCTGCCAATTTTTCATGATGCACAGGTCTATCTAATTGCTTGTATAAATTCTTAAAATGCAAGCTAAATTGTATGTTATTTTCGGTAGTAGTTGCTACCGAAGCAAAATCTCCCAATTTGGTATGTATGGTTTCTGCCTCAAAATCTAAGGTAAATCTTTCTAATTTTTTGCTCACATTCACCGCCAACAACAACAAAGCCTTAATCAAACTACTTTTGCCCGAATTATTTGCCCCTGTCAATAGCGTAAGCGGAGCAAACTCAAATTCGGTATAGTCCTTAAAAATCCTAAAATTTTCTATGCCTAAGCCTGTTAATTGTGCCATGATGTGAAATGATTATTTTGTGCAAAATTAAGGATTTTTTCTGTTTCTAAAAATAAAAAAGCAAGGAATAGATTTTGTGAATACTTACCGAAAGATGTCATCTTTTGAAAAGATGACATCTTTCGGTAAGTATTCACAAAATTCAGTTTTCTCCTCATTTTTTTCACAAAAAATGTTAAGCCGCTGATTCTTGTTTTGTAATTTCAAAGGAAAAGGTAATTTTGCAGTGGGTTAGAAACTTTTTCAACAAAACTACTATTAACTTGCAATTTTCAACTTCTACTTTCTCCATACTTTTTGTGGTTTTGCTTGCCTCCTTCCAATTATGGGGGCAAAATCCTGTGTTGCCCCCTGTGCAGCCCATAGAAAAAACTTTGCAAGCCGTAAAAGATACGGTACAAAAGACCTTGAAAGAGGCTTTGAAAGATACGACGCAACAGAAAAAAGCCCAAAAAGAGGTTAAAAAGTTGCAAAAAGACATAGAAACCACAGTAAAATATCAGGCAAAGGATTCTATTCGGTTCAATGTAAGCAAAAAAATGATTTATATGTTTGGTGGCTCGGAGGTGGTTTATGGAAAAATATCTCTCAATGCCGAAAACATAGATTTGAATTGGCAGCGCAACGAAGTGAAGGCACGCAGCCGTTTCGATACCGTAAAACGGCAGGTGGTCGGCAAGCCTGTATTTACGGAGCAGGGCGTAAAATACGACATCGATGCCATGACCTATAACTTCAAAACTCGCAAAGGCATCATCACAGGTATCCGCACCAAACAAGATGAGGGTTTTGTGGTGGGTAGCACAGTGAAAAAAACACCCGAAAACAGTATGTACGTCAAAGAAGGGCTTTACACCACTTGCGACTTGCCTCACCCTCACTTTGGTATTCGTTCTCGAAAAATGAAGGTCATACCCGACAAAGTTACAGTTTCAGGACTTTTTAACCTCGAAATTGCAGGTGTGCCTACGCCTTTGGGCTTTTTATTTGGTATGTTTCCCCAGCCCAACCGCCGCCGTTCAGGGCTAATTTTTCCGCAATATGGCGAAACACAAACCAATGGCTTTTTTCTCGAAGGCGGTGGTTTATACCTCAACGTGAGCCAATATTTCGACTTTTTGTTGGCTACAGAATTTCACAGCAGAGGTCGTTGGGGTTTTCGCAGCACTATCAATTACAAAAAAAGATACAAATATTCGGGCAATATTGGCTTTCGTTTCTTGCAAACCTTTGAGGAAATAGAGGGCAGAACAGATAGGTCTGTTGCCAATGACTTCAACGTAACGTGGAGTCATACGCCCCAGACCAAAGGCACAGGCAGGTTTACGGCAAGTGCAAACTTTGGTACAAACACTTCCAACCGAAGAATGATGTTACCGGGCAATGCAGCCACTGCTTTTTTGCAATCTACCATGAACTCAAACGTCAGCTACAACAAGTCGTTTGAAGGTACGCCATTTTCTTTTGGGGCATCGTTGGGGCATACGCAAAACATCATTACCAAAATTGTGAACATCAACCCCAATATGAATTTCTCTATGAACAGGATTTTTCCGTTCAAAAGTAAATTGAATCCCAACAGTAAATCTTTGTTTCGTCAGGTCAATTTGTCTTACACAGGCACAGCCCAAACAGGTTTTACGAATTTAGTAGCAGCCAATCCCAATGTGCCGAACAGCCGACCCGACACCTTGAGTTTTGCCCCTGCCAATTTTGAAAGAATGTTTAAGCAAGCCCAACATTCGGTGCGTCATGCCATACCTATCAGCACCACCACCACCATAGCCAATAATTTTAACCTTTCGTTAGGGGCAAATTACAATGAAACGTGGGTTTTTGAGAGATATTATCTACGCAATGGCAACCCCGAACCTCGTGCAGGCGAAGCCAATTTGGGTGCTTATACCTTCAATCGGGGTGGCGTAATAGTGGATACAGTAAGAGAATTGTCCCGATTGTACGATTATAGCTTCAATACCAATGTATCGACCCAGCTTTATATGATGTATTTTTTGAAGGGCAAAATCCAAGCAATTCGCCACAAAATGATACCAACAGTAGGACTTAGCTACTCACCTGATATGTCAGGCGAGGCACATGGTTTTTTCCAATACATACCCAATGCGGCGGGTACAGAGTACCGCAGGCAGTCGGTTTTCCCTTCTTCGGCTGGTTCGCCGCGTCAAGGAACAAATGGTTCGGTTAATTTTTCCTTAGCAAACCAGTTGGAAATTAAGGTAAGACCTGCAAGTGATTCTATCAAAACACCTACTAAAATCACCATTTTTGACGATTTTAGTGTGTCATCGAGTTACAATTTTGTGGCAGATTCAATGAATTTAGCACCTTTTAATTTGGCTGCTCGTACCAATCTGCTCAAACAACTTTCGTTAAACATTTCAGGAAGTTTAGACCCTTATGCTTATGTATTCGTTGAAAATACCACACCCACCACAGGCACAGATTTAGGCTCTTTGCAACCCCGACCTGCCACTGTTACCGCACCAACGCCGTATAGGTCGAAGTTTTACGCATGGGACAAAGGGCAAGGTTTAGGTACTTTAACCAGTGTAAACGTAGCACTTTCCACCAACCTCAACCGCAAGGCTGCCACCAAAGAATACAAAGCAAAGAATCCCGAAGACCAACAAGAAGTTGATTTTATCAACCGCAACCGCCATTTGTATGTGGACTTTACCATTCCTTGGAACTTAACAGTGAGTTACAATTTATCTTACGCCAAGCAAGGTTTCGCAGCAGCAAGAGTTACCCAAACCATGAACTTTAATGGCGACGTGAGCCTAACCAAAAAATGGAAAGTAGGTTTTCAGTCGGGTTGGGATTTTGTAGCCAGCACTTTTAGTTTTACCCAATTCAATATCAACCGAGATTTGCACTGCTGGCAAATGGCTGTTACGTGGATTCCTTTTGGTCCTCGCACAGGCTTTACCTTTGATATAAATGTAAAATCTGCAATTCTGAGGGATTTGAAGTTGAGCCGTAGGAATAATTGGTATTATAGATAGCAAGTGATTATTTTTGCTTAATTTTGTAAAAAAGAAAACTATGCAATTTGCAGATATAAAAAATGATATTGCTTTTCGCAAAATATTTGGTAATGAAAATAAAACCGAAATTTTGATTTCGTTTCTCAATGCTGTTTTGAAATTTGAAGGCAACAGAAAAATTATTTGGGTTGCTATTTTGAATCCTTATCAAGTGCCTATTGTCTTGGGGGGGAAATCTACCATTTTAGACGTAAAAGCAAGAGATAAGGCAGGTAATGAGTACATTGTGGAGATGCAGGTTACGGACAGAATTGGTTTTGCCAACAGAGTAATTTATTATAGTGCCAAATCTTATGCTGCCCAACTCAATGCAGGAGAAAATTACCACCAATTAAAACCCGTTATTTTTATTGGGATTTTGAATTTTGAATTTTTAGAAGGCAAAAATTATTTATCAAGGCATTTGATTCTTGATGTGGAAACGCAAGAACATAATCGGAGTGCCGACCAATTGAAAGATTTGGATTTTAACTTCATAGAATTGCCCAAGTTTCATAAAACAGAACAAGAGTAAAAATAACAAAATTCTATTGAATTGTTTAGTTGTTTACAACTTTTTTCTCACCTCATGTACCGCATTTCATTTTCTTTACTCCTTATTTTCTTGGCACTTTTTGCCTCTTGTTCGCCAGCAATCAAAAAAAATAGGCAACAACTTACCATTGTTTGCACAACAGGCATGATAGCTGATGGCATTAAAAACATAGTGCAAGACTCGGCAGTGGTAATTGCTCTCATGGGCGAAGGTGTGGACCCTCACCTCTACAAAGCCACCACAGGAGATTTGGAAAAACTATACGAAGCAGACATTATTTTTTACAACGGCTTGCATCTGGAGGGCAAAATGGGGCAAATTATGGAAAAATTGGGCAAGTTGAAACCAACTATAGCGTTGGGAGATGGGTTGATACACCACGATTTGTTGTGGGCAGACAGTGCCACGCATACGCCCGACCCTCACATTTGGTTTGACGTGCAGCTATGGGCAAAAGCCTTGCAACGTGCTGCCAAACACCTGCCTTTGCACGACCCGAAAAACAAAACTTTTTATGAAACCAATGCAGCAAATTATTTGCAAGTCTTGGCTAACTTAGACTCTGTAACTCGTTTGCAACTAACCCAAATTCCTCCTTCGCAACGACTTTTAATCACTTCGCATGATGCTTTTGGGTATTTTGGCAGACGTTATGCCATAGAGGTCAAGGGATTACAAGGAATTTCTACGGCTGCGGAGTTTGGCTTGCGTGATGTGGCAGACCTTGTGCAGTTGATTTGCGACAAAAAAATTCAGGCTATTTTTACCGAAACCTCTGTTTCCGATAAATCTATTCAGGCAGTTGTACAGGGCTGCAAAGCCAAGGGACACGAGGTAAAAATTGGCGGACATCTCTTTACTGATGCAATGGGAGCAGCCAACACCGCAGAAGGCACATACAAAGGCATGATAACAGCCAATAGTAGGCAGATTGTAGAGGCATTGGCAGCGAAGTAAATGTAATATTATTTTTACATTCCAAAAGTCAAATTTGCCCAGTAACTATGCCATTGTGCTTTTGATTTTAGCTGTGTTTCTTTGTCGTTTTCAACCATTTTTACAGTGCTAATCATACAATTACCTTGATAAGTTGGCACAAAATTTACCAAACCATTTTTATCACTTATTTGTGTGGTTTTCAAGGTTTTACCATTAATTCTTTCCCACAATACGACCAAAATCTTGGCTGCTGGTTTGTTGTCAAATAAGATTTTTACTTGCAATTTTTTTGGTTTGTTGTAGGGATTTTGTTCAGGCAAAATCTCCAACCGAGTGCCTACTTTCTGCTTGTAGGTGGCTGTTTTTTTGTTGCCAACTTGCAATAAAATTTTATTGCAACGCTGGTACAACTCTGTTCCAAAACTATCTATTTGATTGTTTTGCTTGCGAAATTCTAACACATCAAGCAAACCATCTTCTTGTAAATAGCTATTAAATTTTGCAGATTCTAACCTAATAAAATTATCTTTGCTGTGTAAAGCTACCATTTGTGTACCTTCGTTTTCCAAAGGTAAATCAAAAATTCTGGTTGCTGTATCTTTGAGCAAGTGTAAAATATCTTTTTTATCTTTGCCATTAAAGTAGTGCAAAGTTTCAATTTTTCCTTTCCAAATTTCAGGCTCAAAATTTTCGCCAACGTGCAGGGAAAGTGTTGCAATTTCACCTTTTTGCAACACAAATTTCTTTGCTGCCACCCAACATTCGTGAGCAAATAATGGCGTAAAACAGAATAAGGCAATGAGTAATAAAAGTTTTTTTGTCATAGGTTTTATAAATATTTAATGTGGTGTTAAGTACACAATTATTGTTATGTTTTTTATTTCACATTCAGTCTTTTCAACAACATCACCATTCCCAAACTTGCCACCAAAAAATTTCCTAATGCAAAACACATCATAACAATATCTCTTACATCATAACAATATCTCTTGCGGTTTTCTTTTTCAAATTTATCTACATAAATTGTGGATTAAAAATTTTCTAAGGCTTAGTTTTTTTATTTGTATATTTGTGAAACTTAGTTAACTCTTTATTGCGATGTCTTACCGAAAATTTCATATAGAAGATTTACAAACCAAATTAGGAGTTCACCAAACCACTGATGAACTTTTTAAAAATGTTACCATAAATCTTGTTCAGCCCTCCAATTTATTAGTAGATACATTGGCTTCCAAAAGCCAAATGATGATAACCACCGAAAAAGCAGTTTGTGAACACTGGGTTTCGCCTATTCTGTCCGAAATCAAACTTCGCAATGCAGATACCATAGAACTTTATTCTGGCGAACAACTTAATGTAGATACCAAAAAAGGTTTGAATGGCGAAATTGATTTTATTTTTAGCAAAAGCCCCAAATCATACAGTATTCAAGCACCCGTTTTTTGCATTACAGAAGCTAAAATAGGTCGTTTAGACAAAGCCTTGCCACAAGCCATAGCCCAAATGTGTGGTGCAAGCCTTTTTAATGAACAAAAAGGCAAAATGCTACCATTTATTTATGGGGCTGTTACCGATGGCAAAACTTGGCAATTTATCCTACTTCAAAACCAAATAGCTTATGTCGATACCAATACTTTTTATCTTGCCGACTTACCTAAACTACTTGGTGTTTTGCAATATATTGTCAATTTATATGCAACTGAATAATTTTCTGTAGCTGAGGACTTCTGTCCGCAGACTATATTTTCTACGGACTTCAGTCCGTAGCTACAGAAAATAAAAATTATTTTCTGCCTATAAAACTCTATTGAATACCCAACACAAAAGTACGAGGTGCTGCTGCGGTAAAAGTGCTACGGTCTGTTGCATTATTGCCACGACTTGCCGAATTTGCATGTAATTCGTCTGTCAAATTCATTACATTCATAAAAAACTCCGCACCTTTCTACTCAAAACCTGTTCGTAAATTATTAATAGTTGAATAGTAATAAAATTTATATAATCAAAACAAAAAACTAAAATGTGCTACTAATCTTACATTACCATTGATATTGCCTGATGCCAAATTTTGAGCAAAAGGAATTTGCCCGTTAATACCCATCACATAACGCCCATAATAGGTTTCTAATCCTGTGGTTGCAGCCATCCAGTGTCCACCTGTTTCGCTAATCCTTTGTTGTTTTTCTGTATCTTTTGCAGCATATTCAGTATAACAGCCCACATTGGGCATAAAAGTCCACTTCTTTTTTTGAACAATGTAAAACCAAGCCACATTGCTGCTTATTCTGTTACCAAATTGATAATTATTGCCGTTAGTTGTGTTGATTTTATAGGTTATGTCTGTATTAAGCCCCATTTGTTTATGGCGAATGGTGTAGGTCAGGTTGAGCAAAAAATCTGTGCTTCCTGTGCCTAATTGAAAGTTGGGATTGGCAACTATTGAGGTTGTATTTTGATAAACATAGTTGCCTGTTGGTAGTTTGACCCCACCTCCCACAAATAAATTATGCTTAAAAATTCTTTTAATTGTATCCAAAGGAGTTTTAAAAAGATTGTAACTTCCCATCACTAATATATCACCAAGTCCTTGTAAGGTTTTTGTGCCTTCTGCACTTTTTTGTTGGTTATATTGCAAGGGAATAAAAGCCAATAACTGAATCTTTTTAGCTGGATAGTACCTTGCCCAGGCTTCAGCTGTATGAAACGTTTCGGTACTGCTAAATAATCCGTCTTGTGTACCATGTCCAATATGAGAATCAAAACTCGAATGACGATAACGAATACCCACAAAATTGCGATTGAATTGCGGCATGATGCCCATGTAATAACTACCAACTCCACAACCACAGATGTCGCAAGCTAATAAAGTAAAGTCATAGAGACTGATGAAAACTAACAAAAAAAATATTTTTTTCATACTTGAAAATTGCTTAAATTTTTAACAGTTTTATAAAAGTGATAAAACACACAACAGATTATGGAAAAACTACTCTACAAACAAGAATCAAAAGTTAAGCAAACTCTTAACTATTTAGCCGTTTCGAAACTCAAATTAGGCATTATAGCCAATTTTGGTAATGAATCTTTGGAATACAAAAGAGTATTACTTTAAGCCCTGAACTACTCCAATTTCACGAATTAGCAAACTTCGTTTGCTCTATAATTGCTGCAAGCGTAGCTTGCTAATTCGTGTGATTCGTGTCATTAGTGGGTTAAAATTCTGATAGTTTTCTGTCTTTCAAAAATTGCTCATCTGTCAAAGTCTTTAAAAAAGCAATTAGTTTTACTTTTTCATCTGGCGAAATTGCAATGCCTAACCTGCCATCTTGTTTTAAAATGTTATCTAAAGTTGGGCTGTCTTTCACACCATTTTGATAATGCTCTATTACACCTTCTAAATTCCGCAAACGTCCATCGTGCATATAAGGTGCAGACATAACCACATTCCGCAAACTTGGTACTTTAAATTTGAAGTTGTCATTTTCATTCAGCGTAATCAAAGCCCTGCCTTTGTCTTCAGGATTGCCAATTTGCAAACCATTGTTTCTAAAACTCATATCCGTAAATAATTCTCCCGAATGGCAAGTGGCACATTTTTGTTTGAAAATAGCTAAACCTTGCAATTCTTCGTTAGTTAGCATTTCACCTTCTTTGCGAATGTATTTATCATATCTCGAATTAGCAGAAATACACATCAGTTGGAATTGTGATAAGGCTTTTAAAAAATTTGCAGTCGTAATTTCTTTTGAACCAAATGCCTTTTCAAATAATTGCGGATATTTGTTACTTTTTCGCAATTTTTCTAACACATTTGGTAAGGTTTCGTCCATTTCGTTGTGTGCCTCAATGGGCGAAATAGCAAACAAATCTAAATCAAACACGCCACCGTCCCAAAAAAACTCTTTTTCCCAAGCCAAATTTTGAATGGGTAAAGCATTACGTTTTGTCAATTTATCATCAATGCCATGACTTAAATCATGTCCATGTTGTGTAAAAGCCGATGACTGCTGATGACAAGAACCGCAACTGATGCTACCATCTCTCGACAAAATACCATCGTAAAACAAAGCACGACCTAACTCAAAACCTGCTGTTGTTATCGGATTTTTTGCTAAGTTATATTGTGGTGCAGGAAAGTTTTGGGGTACAACAAAACGTATTTCAGGCTGTAATTCTGAATTTTCAGCACAAGCTATTACACTGAAAATCAAAAAGATACATAATAGTTTTTTCATAATGTTTTGTAGAAATTTTGTAGAAATAACATTTTTTTGAGAAATGTTATTTCTTTATTTTCTTGTTTTACTACAATTACTTAGTCGTTATGAATGTGATGAACCGAAAACATATTGGCATAATTTGCTGATACATTTACCGAAAAAGGCGAAAACATGACTGTTGGATTAGTAGCCAAACTTACATTTGTTGTGCCATTAAATACTTTTGAAATATCGACAGTCGTATGAACAGTTGGGGCAATATCTTTACGAACCGTAGCTTTTGACGTGCCAAATTTGCAAGTAATGGTTTTTATGTTGTTGATAGTTTTTGAGCTATAACCACCAAAACCGCCAATGTGGTAGCGAAATTTTCTATCAGCTGAGTTAATAGTTGGTGAAGTTCCCTCCATTTTGAAGAAAATATAACCACTATTCCAACTCCAATACATGCCTTTCCCCATTCCTTCTACGCCAATATCTAATACACCTGTTCTTTGACTAATATCCGTTGTGTTTCGCAAACTATCAACGCCCAATGTAAAAGTCATTTCTACATAATTTCCCGCAGGCACATTATTGATTTTTGCTTTTTGACTTGCTACATCGGCTTCTTTGATAAGAAAATAACTCTCATCTTGCGGCACAACATATTCTTTCCCTTTGTCATCTTTCAATTTGATGTTACTAACATAATATTGTAGCAAATCAACTTGAAAATCTTCCCCAACAGTATTTTGGTAAGTGCTATTTAGATTAAAATTTGAGTTACCCATTACATTGTCAAATTCAAGCACAATGCTTCCTTTGTCGTTTGGGTTAAATTCAGGTGCTACTTCAGAGTTTGAACAGCTATTTAAAATCAAGGCAGTAGCTACAGACGCAGCTATGCGAAAGAATGATAATTTCATTGTAATATTTTTTTGAGTGTGAAAAAAACAGCATAAACTCTATGCAAATACGCATAGTCAGTGCTAATAATTAGACAAATTCATAGGCTTAAGCCCAATGCTATTAAGCTAAGAAAGTGTTTTTAAGTGGGGCTGCCTAAGTGCCGTTAGGCACGAAATATTTATAGCAAGTCATATTCCTACACTTCAAAGTGCCGTAGGCACGATATATTTTGCCCACAGTGGAACTGCTACGGCACTTAGGGGAGTAGATTCGCACTTTTGCTATAAATATTGCAGTCCTACGGACTTAAAAAGAAATTTAATTGATTGATAACCAATTAATTAAAACTTTACTTGTTTTGCTTTTTTAGCTTAACAGCATTGGGCTTAAGGCTATGCCACAAAAAAATAGCACACACTCGGCGGGTGGAAAATATCGGAAGGATAATCAGAAGTTGGGCATAATAGATACAAAGAATTGCAAAGATTTTGGGCTACACAAGGCAACAAAGTAGCTGGTGTAAACTCAAAGACTATTTGAGGAGAAGTAGTCCATGGCTCTGCTTTCTCTTTTAAACTTTGCGGTATTTTAGTTGCTTCCTCTTCGGCAGCGGCTTGTAGTTGTTTTTTGAGGTAGCAACGTCCAGCACAATCTAAACCTTTTGGTGTTTCTCTATTTTCGCACAAATTAGCCACCACATAGGCTTTGTTTAGCTCAAAAGTCGCAATGATTTTGAGTTTGTTGAAGGGTTGCAACAAAATGAGCAAAGCTAAAAATATGGTAAGGCTGTTTTTCAAACTAAATGAAATAGTGTTGCAAGTACGAACATAGGATTGAAAAAAGCAAATTAAATCTATTAAAAAAGAGTTGCCCAAACAGAAAAATCAATAATTTGTAGGTAGTTTTTGTTTTTTTATTACATTTGCAGCTATGGAAACAAATGGACATGGACACCACAAACTTACAGTGGGTGGTTTATTGGTTACACTTGGTATTATTTATGGTGATATTGGTACTTCACCTCTATATGTACTCAAAGCTATTATAGACAAAGCCGTTATCACAGAAGACGTTATTTTGGGTGGCTTGTCTTGCATTTTTTGGACACTAACCCTCCAAACAACCATTAAATATGTACTTTTAACCCTCAATGCAGATAACAACGGAGAGGGTGGCATTTTTTCTCTCTACACCTTAGTCAGACGGCGTGCCAAGTGGTTGGTCGTACCCGCCATTTTGGGTGGTAGTGCCTTGTTAGCAGACGGAGTCATTACGCCGCCCTTGTCGGTAGCTTCTGCCATAGAAGGTTTGCGAATTTTTGACCCCAAAATCAACACCATTCCTATTATTTTGGCTATTCTTTGTGTCATTTTTATCTTTCAAAGTTTGGGTACTTCCGTAGTGGGCAAAGCCTTTGGTCCCTTGATGTTAATTTGGTTTACAATGCTCGCAGTATTGGGTGCTTTTTCGCTAAGCACAGCCCCCGATGTATTGCGTGCCATTAACCCCTATTATGCTTATAATTTGCTGGTCAATACTTCGGGAGGTTTCTGGTTTTTAGGTTCAGTCTTTTTATGTACCACAGGGGCAGAGGCTTTGTACTCAGATTTAGGGCATTGTGGCAAAGAAAACATACGCATCAGTTGGGTGTTTGTAAAATCTACCTTGCTGCTCAATTATTTTGGGCAGGGTGCGTGGCTGTTGAGCAAACAAGGCACTACCCTGAACGGAGTCAATCCTTTTTTTGCTATCATGCCCGAATGGTTTTTATATACAGGCATTACCATCTCTACAGTGGCAGCCATTATTGCGAGTCAAGCTCTAATTTCGGGTTCATTTACACTGATAAGTGAGGCTGTTCGGTTGGGGCTATGGCCAAAAGTGAAATTGATGTTTCCCAGCAATATGAAAGGGCAGTTGTATGTGCCGAGTATCAACAGACTGCTTTGGTTGGGTTGTGTAGGCGTATTGTTTTACTTCAAAGAATCGTCAAACATGGAGGGTGCATACGGCTTGGCTATTACGCTAACCATGATGATGACAACTATTTTGCTTGCTTTTTACCTTTTCTACCGCAAAAGCACTGCTCTCTGGATTGTGATTGCTTTTTTGGTTGTGTATGTTGCAATTGAGGGAGCATTTATGGCGGCTAACTTGTTGGTAAAATTTATGCACGGCGGTTGGGTATCTTTAATTTTAGTTTTGTCTATTTCCTTTGTGATGTATGTGTGGTTGCGGGCAAACCAAATCAAAAGACAAGTTACCGAGTTTGTCAAAATTGACCGTTTTGTCGACCCTCTCAAAGTATTGAGTGAAGACAAAAGCATAGCCCGTTATGCTACGCACTTGGTTTATATGACCAGTGCCGAAAGAGTGGACGAAATAGAATCGAAAATTATGTTTTCTATTTTCGAGCAAAATCCCAAACGAGCAGATATTTATTGGTTTGTTCACGTGGACACGACTGATGCCCCGCACACGATGGAATACAAGGTAGAAACCTTAGCCACCAATGATGTGTATAAAATTACTTTCCGTTTAGGTTTTCGGGTAGATTTGCGGATAAATATGATGTTTAAGAAAGTAATAGACGAAATGTCGAAAAACAAAGAAGTGGATATTACCAGCCGTTATGCTTCGTTGCGTGAGCAAAATATCAATGGCGACTTTAAATTTGTGGTCATAGAGAAGTTTCTTTCTTACGAAAACGAGTTTCCACCAAACGACCAATTTATTATGGATACCTATTTTACTATCAAAGGCTACACTGCCTCCGAAGCCCAATGGTTTGGCTTGGATAGCAGTTCGGTAATAGTAGAAAAAGTACCAATGGTGTTAGACCCTGTAGAAAATGTAAAATTGGTGCGACAAAAATAAATAATTTACAACTAAAAACTTACAGCTACTTAGCCGAATGAAAGCCTTGCAAATTCAGGACAATGCCAAACGCATTGCCATAGTGGAGTTGCCCATGCCCAGCATCAAAGCAGGACAAGCCTTAGTAAAGGTAAAAGCAGCAGCCCTCAATCACCGCGACCAGTGGATAAGAGAAGGCAAATATCCAAAAATTAAATTCGACTGCACCTTAGGCTCTGACGGTTGCGGCGTGGTAGAGCAAGTAGCTGCCAAAGCAGACGAATATTGGGTAGGCAAAGAAGTAGTTATCAATCCGAACAACGATTGGGGTGCTAATCCTGTGGTGCAATCTCACGAGCATTACCATATTTTGGGTATGCCTACAGATGGCACTTTTGCCGAATATGTGGTGGTAAACGTAGACCGTTTGCACGAAAAACCTTCTCATTTGAGTTGCGAGAGGGCAGCAGCACTTCCCTTAGCAGGACTAACAGCTTATCGAGCAGTTTTTACGCAGGGTCATGTGCAGAAAGGAGAAAATGTGTTGATTTCAGGTATTGGCGGTGGCGTAGCCTTGTTTGCTTTCCAGTTTGCATTGGCAACAGGGGCAAATGTGTATGTTACCTCGAGTAGCAATGACAAATTGGACAAAGCCCTCAAAATAGGTGCAAAAGGTACTGCCAACTACACACAACCCGATTGGCACAAAGAGTTATTGGCAACTTCGGGAGGTTTCGATTTGGTTATAGACAGTGGCGGTGGCGACAACTTCAATAATTTGATAAAAATGATGCGTCCTGCGGGGCATATCGTGTTTTATGGGGCTACGCAAGGTTTGCCCACAGCCATAGATTTATATCGAGCATTTTTTAACCAACTCCGTATTCAAGGCACGACGATGGGCAATGATGTAGAGTTTGACGAAATGGTGAGATTGGTAGCAGGCAAAAAATTGGTGCCTATTGTCGACTCCATTCGTCCTTTCGACCAAATTATTTCAGCCCTTGACGAAATGAAAAGTGGCGTGCAGTTTGGAAAGTTGGTAGTAAAATTTTAAAAATGAAATTTTAAAAATTCGTATGCAAAATTTGCTATAGTAAGGCAAAACGGACTAAAGTTCGTTGTACATAAAATTTTACAAACTCATTAACAGTTCAGATGACCATACTCGGTATTTCGGCATTCTACCACGATTCAGCAGCAGCTATTATTCAAGATGGCGTAATTGTGGCAGCAGCCCAAGAAGAAAGATTTACTCGCAAAAAACACGACTCAGCCTTCCCTGTGAATGCAGTCCAATTTTGCTTACAATATGCAGGTGTAAACCTCAACCAATTAGATGCCATTGCGTTTTATGACAAACCTCTGCTAAAATTGGAAAGGTTGTTAGAAACTTATTATGCTTTTGCCCCCAGTGGTTTGCAATCTTTTATTACGGCTATTCCTGTTTGGCTAAACGAAAAAATGTTTTTGAAAAGGTTGATTTTCAATGAATTAAAGAAAGTTGGGGACTACGACAAAAAGAAAATCAAATTGCTTTTTCCAGAGCATCACCTTTCGCATGCAGCCAGTGCCTACTATCCCGCACCTTTTGAAAAGGCAGCCATTCTGACCCTCGATGGCGTGGGCGAATGGGCAACAGCCTCCATTTGCTTGGGCGAAGGCAAAGACATCAGCATTTTGAAAGAACTCAAATTTCCACATTCATTGGGTCTGTTGTATTCTGCTTTTACTTATTTCTTAGGTTTTAAAGTCAATTCTGGTGAATATAAACTAATGGGACTTGCCCCTTATGGCGACCCCCAATCGGCTGATGTGCAACGCTATGTGCAAATTATCAAAGAAAAATTGATAGATATTAAAGAAGACGGTTCTATTTGGCTCGACCAAAACTATTTTAGTTATGCTACGGGGTTGCGAATGGTAAAAGACGACAAATGGGAGGCTTTGTTTGGTTTCAAACGCCGAAATTCGGAAGACGAACTCGAACAAAAACACTGCAATTTGGGTTTGGCTATCCAACAAATTACGGAGGAAGTGATGATAAAAATGGCAACAGAAGCCAAAAGATTGACAGGGGCGGAGTATTTGTGCATGGCAGGTGGCGTAGCCCTGAACTGCGTAGCCAATGGAAAGCTATTGCAACAAAACCTATTCAAACAAATTTTTATTCAGCCCGCAGCAGGCGATGCTGGTGGGGCTTTGGGTGCTGCCCAAGCAGCCTATCACATTTATTTTGGCAAAGACCGCAAAACCCCAACAGGTTTAGACGACTTGCGAGGGTCTTATTTGGGTCCTCAATTTACAGACTTAGACGTGGAATTGACAGCTAAAAAATACAAAGCAACTTATCATCATTTCGAAAACTTTGCGGAGTTGGCAGAAAAAACAGCCCAATTTTTAGAAGAAGGACATTGTGTAGGTTGGATTCAAGGTAGAATGGAATTTGGACCCCGAGCTTTGGGTGCAAGAAGTATTTTGGGCGACACCCGCAGCCCCGAAATGCAACGCAAACTGAATGTAGAGGTAAAATATAGAGAGTCTTTTCGTCCTTTTGCCCCTTCGGTGTTGGCAGAAGACGTGGCGGAGTATTTTGAGCAACAAACTCCTTCGCCTTATATGCTCTTGGTGCAGCCTGTGGTAAAAAGCAGACGCAAAGCAGTGCCAGCCAATTACCATAGTTTGCCATTGAAAGAAAAATTGTATTATTTGCGGTCTGATATGCCTGCGGTTACGCACATAGATTTTTCGGCACGTATTCAAACTGTACACAAAGAAACCAATCCACGTTACCACCAGTTGATAAGCACTTTTAAGAAACGGACAGGCTACGGCGTAATAGTCAATACAAGTTTTAACGTAAGAGGAGAGCCTATTGTCAATACGCCTGATGATGCGTACAGGTGCTTTATGCGTACAGAAATTGCGTATCTGGTCATTGGCAATTACCTTTTTGTGAAAAAAGAACAACCCGACTGGCAGGAAAAAGTGAATTGGAAAGAGGAATTTACCTTAGATTAGTCAGAAAACTTAGAAACCTCGGCAGGGTTGAGAAACTTTGGCTGTGGTCTTTTTCATACCCTGCCAATAGTTTGAAACCCCTACGTTCAACCATCGGCAGGGTTTAGAAACCTCGGCAGTGGCTTTTTTGCCCTGCCGATGGTTTCATAGTTTCGCCACTTCCGTTCAACCATCGGCAGGGTCTATGACGGGGCTGCCTAAGCCACTGCCGAGGTTTCACTAATCACACGCTAAAGCGTATGCTACATTCTTTACTTACTTACCACCAATTTTTGCGTCTGCACCCCCTCCGTAGTGTGCAAGGTACACACATACACACCCGAAGGCAACTGCTCGGTGGGTAAAGTAACTTCAAACTTGCCTTTTTCGTGGTTGGTTTCACTCACTATTTCCTGTACTGTGATGCCCAACGTATTGGTCAGCACTATTCTCACTTCGCCTTTGTTGGCTACTGCATACTGAAAAGTGGCTTGGGTGGCTGCTGGATTAGGAAAAATACTCAAAGAAGTAGTAAAAACCTCTGCTTTGCTGGCTGCGGTGGCATTATCTGCCATGTCGTCATTTTGAGTAGCCTCAAAGTTTTTGGCTCGGTTGATATAGACATTGCTATTGCAGAAAGCAGTAATAGGTTTCTCTTTTTCGCCATCGGCAACGGGAGGTAGTTTTATGTTGATTAAATCTGGGACACCTACTTCGAGAATAAGTTCTCCATTATTTAATGCTCCTGTAAAATAAACAACAGCCATAGCATCTATAAAATCTATATTGGGTCGGTTGGGGTCGGTATCACTTGGTGTGCCTGTTAAAAAACGTACTTTGCCACCACCAGTAACTATAAAAGTACCAACTCTTAATGAACGTGTGGCGTAAATTGTTTTGATTTCACCCACAGGAACATCAATCACTTGGGGGAATGAAATACCTGGTATCCAAAACGTACCAATAACTTCAGTATCTTTCATAGATTGTAACTCCGTTCTATTGGGTGGATTAAAAAAAGGGTCATTTTGAATTGGGTCTGTTACATTGGTAGGATAATTCAATAAATTGGTATTAAAACGACCTATGTGAATTTCTTCCATGTTCTCGTTGCCAACTGTTCGTTTATGTTTTAGCGTAATTCTTACAAAACTTTTTATGATGCGAAGATTATTTTGATAGGTGTAATCAGGCACTGAGAATAATTCTACGACCACATTTTTTAAAGCACCCAAAGGATAGGTTGTTGTTCGCCAAAGTTGAACTCCTGGCGACAAATCTTTGACTTTGAATAAATTAGGGTAAAAAGCACCCCCACTATTAGGAAAGGCAGGGTTGTTTAATCCTACTTCTACCTCTATGGCACCATAAATATCAAATTTACTCATATCAATTTCAGCATTAGGATTGATAACGTACTTGATATTATCTGGGATTCTAAGTGCTACACTTTCACCTAAGATAAGGTATCCGTTATCTACATTTTGGTAAGTTGTGTAGGCTTTGGGTGTTTCCAACAAATTATACACTCCCAGCGGATTATCATAATGCACAGGAATTAATGGTCTGCCTTGGGGACGACTACCTGGTACATCAGGATTTTGCTGTTTATGTGGTAAAATTGTTTCTAAAGTTCCTGTAGCTTTTAAATCCATTTTAAATGCCATAGGTTGAGGCGGAGTTTGTACCCCAAAAACACCTGATAAAAAATCTACTACTCCAGCAGCAGCACTAAAACCTGGCAACCAATTTTTAAGAAAAGGGCTTTTTACTGTAGCACCAAAAATACCAGCAATGGTGCTGATGGCACTATTGGCATCATTATAGTAACTCGTGCCTGCCTTGCCAGCACCTATTGCCACATTTAATAAATTTTGACGACCTCCACTGCCACCACCAGAACCATTAATCTGCTGCACCACATTGCCATTGGCTGTAAATTGCAAAGTGGCTGTACTAACTAACTTCACATCAAAATTAAAAAAGGAGTTGTAATTGCAGGTACAAGGGTCGTAAGCAGTGGCTATATCTGTATAGACCCAATAAGGCAAGTTGTAAGAATATTCATTGACAGTTTGCATCACAGGAATTTGGTTATCAAATTTATCTAACGCATTAAAACCATTACTTGCCCTGTTAAACTCAAAAATCCCCGATTTGTAAGGTGTTGTATTAGCTTGTTCATTGGGAAATTGCACCAAAAACATACATTTGTCCGCTGCTGAGCCTTGTTGCACAGAGATAGCCGTAAAAATACGCATAATGCCCCGCCATTGGTTATACAAAATAAGGTAAGGGTGGTTAATTTTACGGGCAGGTGTATTATTGCTTGGTGGCGCACCAAAATCATACTTGACCAATCTCCAACCATACTTGGGAGCATAATTGGCTTCGCCTGTATAGCGAAAAGCCCCCATATTATTATTGTCATAATAATTGACCCAAGGCGACTGCATTTGCTTGTAGCCATTAGGAGCATTAGAAGTTTCTAAATAGAAATCGTAGTAATCTACCGTCCAATCAAAACTGGGGTTATAGCCTCTGGCAGGGCAGGGTGTAGTGGGTATATACCCTGGCGGATACGTTTGTGCAGCCAATTTTGGGCAAAGCAAAACCAGTACAAGCAATAAGGCTTGCAAAATGTTTGTAATTTTCATAAAATGAGTAAAATTTAATTTATCTCCTGCCTAATCCCCAGAGGCAAAGAGATGACGAGAAAATTCTTTGGGGCAAGAATATTTTTGAAGGCTATTTTTTACGATAGCCTATAAATTTGCGTTTAGTAATATCGAGTTTCTTTGTGTTGACATTCCAAATACCAATAGAATAATCAATTATTAGTTTATCTCCATTGATAACTCCGTTTCCCCAAGTTTGTGGACATCCATTACCAACTGAACCATAACCATCAACTTTAAATGTTTTATAGGTATCATATGCAATACTTGGTGCCCAAGAAACAATAGTAGTGTCTCCATTACCACAGCCTTCAGGTAGATTAAAAATACGTGTACCTACGCCATACCAGCCACGAGGCTCTGGGTCAGGTCTTGAAAATGTTTTGATATGAATTTCAAATTTTTTATTAGGTGTATCTTCATGTGTTCCTATAAAAGTACCAATGTTAGGCAGTCGATTTGCCTCTGACCAATGAAACAAATAGATAGATTTTTGCACCGTATCTATGCCGTCATCTTTAGGAAAGCAAGCTGTTTGGGGTTTGTTTCTGAGGATAAGCTGCACAGGTACATGTCCTACTTCGTTGTGAAAAGTGAGGCTAAATTCTCTTTTGTTGCTGGTGTTTTCTCCATTAGGAAAAGACCACGCATAGCTTAGAGCAGTGGAGTCTTTTGCCTTGAATGTAACTTTGGCAGGTAGCATAAAGGTATCTATTTTTGTATTGCCATCGTAGAAGTCAAAATCAGCCGACACAGGCTTGAGAGCAGCACAGGGGTCGGGGTCTTTGTCGCAGGCAGCCAAGCCTAAGCAGCCGAGCAGGGCAAGTGTGAATAATTTGATTTTCATGGGTTTTTAGTTTTTTGGTAATTTTTTTATACAATTGTCAAGGTCTGCGACCATTGCCAACGTATAAAAATTAATTTACATTAATTTTTTGCAAAGGTAAGACGAAAAAATAAATTGTTTAGAAAAAGTTGCTTTTTCTCTATCTTTACAGTATGTTTGTCTATCTTAATAAGATAGTAACATGACTGAAAAGGAAAAAACGCAAGAAATCAACCTAAAAGGCGAAGAAGTTTTGGCACTATTGAAAGCCAAAATCAAAAAGTTGAGAGAAAAAGCCAACTATTCACAAGAGGACATGAGCAAGTTGATGGGTATGTCGTCTTCGGGTTTTGCCAAAATAGAGGCAAGTGGCAATAATATTACCATCACTCGTTTGGTGCAGATAGCCAATGTGTTGCAAGTTTCTTTGACAGAGTTATTAGATAAAGAGCAAAAACCATCGGCTGCTTACCACACCACCGCCCAGCAAATTATCACAGGTGTAGTCAATGGCACAAATTATGGTGCTGTTCACCCCGAAGAAAGCAACAAGCAGCTTATTTTGGCACTGCAAAGTAGGATAGAAAAATTGGAAAATGATGCGCAGGGTAAGGAAAAAGATAGTTAGGTTAAAAATTTGCGATTTTTATTTTGGTTGTTACCTTTGCTTTGTGCTACGCTTGTCAAGGTGCTTCGGGTTTTGAGAAACCCGAAGTATTGCAGTTGTGGCGTAGTATTTATTCACACGCTAAAGCGTATGTTACATTTCAATTTTAAAATTCACACGCTAAAGCGTATGCTACATTTCAATTTTAAAATTCACACGCTAAAGCGTATGCTACATTTCAATTTTAAAATTCACACGCTAAAGCGTATGCTACATTTTACGTAACCTATGTTAGTTAATAGTGTTTACAGTTTTTTAAAACTGCAAATGTATTAGCGTTTAATTTTACTTTTGAGTTTGAAAATCTGAAAGTATATTTGTTATCAATCATTTACAAATTATATTCTTTTATGAAAACCTTATTTTGTTCTTTATTATTACTCAGCTTCTTTTGTGTTGCGGAGAGTTATGCCCAAAAAAACTATAAAAAGGGCTATGTTGTCTTGACTGCTGGTGATACCTTGCAGGGAGCTATAGATTATAGAAACTGGAATAGTTTTTTTGATAAGATTTCTTTTTACAGCAATAAAAAAGAAACTGACTATAAAGTAACAGACCTCATGGCATTTTATATTCAGGAAGTAAATGAAAATTATCGCAGTTTCACAGGAAGAATAGACAGCACACGAGGGCTAAATATGAAGTTTGCTGGGTTAGGTACATTTTTAAAATCACCAAGCCGCACAAGTCTGGTTTCTATATTTGTTAGAGAGTTGATAGGGACTAATCAATTTTCAATCTTCATAACAAATGATGCAAAAGGTAGAGTTCACTTTTTTGCAAAAAAAGATAGTATTGCAATTCAGCCTTTAATTTTTCATGAATTTGTATTATCAGAATCAAGCAGTTTATACCCCGTTAAATTATATCAGCAACAACTTTTTAGCTTGATGGGAGATTGTGAAAATATTGCTGTAAAGTTGAATGACTTAGCCTACACAGAATCTGGAATGAGAAAAATTTTTTTTGCATACAGTCAATGTAAAAACTATACAGGAGTTGTGCGAGAACGTCAGCAAACTCAAGAAGAAAAAGAACGAAAGAAACCAATATTTGGGATTGTAGGTGGTTTAGCATTAAATTCCTTTAAATTTACAAGTTCGCCTCAAGCTAGAAATTCACCACAAAACTATGATTATCCACTAAGTCTAATGCCTAACTTGGGTGTTTTTTTTGAACTGCCCTTAGGAAGAAACTTACAAAGAGTAGCTTTTACTAATCAACTCATGTTCTTTGCTTTTAATGCAAAAGTGGAAAAATTAGACCCTAATTCTTTAATAATAGACAGAAAAGGAAGTTATATTCGCAACAACCTTTTGTTAAAATATAAAATCTTACCTTTAAAAAAAATTAACCCATTTTTTCAAGGTGGATTTTCTCTGGGTTATCAATTACTCCCCAAAGAATTAAGTACGGAAAGGAATAAAAAACTAAGTATGGCTTTTATTTTTGGACTTGGATTAGCTGCGAAAAAAAGTTCAATCAGTATTACTTATGACTTTAATGGTGTTACGAAGGATTATAGCTATTTTGGCGAATCACTCAATACTTTATCTTTCAATATAAGCTATAACTTAGTAGCTTTGAAGAAAAAGTAGAGTGCTGTGTATTAAAATAATTGGCCGTCCAACAATTTTTGTGGAAACGTAGAGCTTTGATTTATCAAAGTCCTTTTTAGGCATAGCATTTGATAAATCATAAGCCTAAGTAATTGAACCTAATTATCCGACACCTTTGAGGAGGCGGATGTATCTGATAATCAGCTACATACTTTACTTGTGCTTTAAGTTTCTCAAAACTTAAAGCAGGGTTTCTCAAAACCTTGTTGCACGTTTCGTTTCGGTTTTGAGAAACCGAAAGCACAGGCAACATTTCGGTTTTGAGAAACCGAAAGCACCTATTACTTTACTTGTGCTTTAAGTTTCTCAAAACTTAAAGCAGGGTTTCTCAAAACCCTATTGCACGTTTCGTTTCGGTTTTGAGAAACCGAAACCACAGGCAACATTTCGGTTTTGAGAAACCGAAACCACAGGCAACATTTCGGTTTTGAGAAACCGAAAGCACAGGCAACATTTTGGTTTTGAGAAACCGAAAGCACAGGCAAGCAACGTACAGTCTAAAGCGTATGTTACATTAATTTTTTGCAAAGGTAAGACGAAAAAATAAATTGTTTACAAAAAGTTGCTTTTTCAAAATAGAAGCAAGTGGCAACAATATTACCATCACTCGTTTGGTGCAGATAGCCAATGTGTTGCAAGTTTCCTTAACAGATTTATTAGAAGTGCAGCAAAAACCATCAGCTGCTTACCACACCACCGCCCAGCAAATTATCACAGGTGTAGTCAATGGCACAAATTATGGTGCTGTTCACCCCGAAGAAAGCAACAAGCAGCTTATTTTGGCACTGCAAAGTAGGATAGAAAAATTGGAAAATGATGCGCAGGGTAAGGAAAAAGATAGTTAGGTTAAAAATTTGCGATTTTTATTTTGGTTGCTACCTTTGCTTTTGTGCTACGTTTGTCAAGGTGCTTCGGGTTTCTCAAAACCCGAAGTATTGCAGTTGTGGCGTAGTATTTATTCACACGCTAAAGCGTATGTTACATTCCAAAAAACTTACATTCGTTTTAGAATGAAAAACAAAGCCAATGAAAAACCTAACCACCATTTATTGTTTATTACTTTTCACTTGTCTTTTGCTTTTAGGCAGTTGCAAAGGGCAAACCAAGACTGAAAAACCTTTTGAGTTGCCTTTTGTTTCTCAAAGCAAAGAGGCAAATGTTGCCGACTTTGCAGCTATACAATTTGACAAAATAGAATACAATTTTGGCAAAGTGCAAGCTGGTGCTTCGGTCAAATGCAGTTTTAAATTTACCAACACAAGCACCAAGCCGTTGATTATCAGCGAGGTAGCCCCGCAATGTGGCTGCACCACTACGCACTTCCCCAAAGAGCCTATTGCTGCCAATGGCACAGGTGAAATTACCTTAGAATTGGCAACGAAAGACCAAAAAGGTATGATAGAAAAAAATGCAAGAGTGGTAGCAAACATCGAAGGTGGTTTGTTGTTTCTTTTTATGAAAGGCGAGGTCATTTCTGATGAGTTGCTGGGTGTGCCGCCAGGGTCGCCGAGGTGAAATTAATTGGAAAAAATTAGAGGTTATTACGATTTGTACCGTATCCTTTGGCGGGGGTTGCCTCCAACTGCAGGGTCAATTAGTTGAAAATCAAGAAGTTATTTTTCTATACAAAAATTATCGTAATAACCTTATTGTAGCATATATTCTTTATAACACGACCAAACTTACAACTTCCAAACGTGCCACAAAATAAAAAAATTGTTATTCAAGATTTGGGATTAGTTCCCTATCAACAGGCATGGGACTACCAAGACCAGCTTTTTTCACAAATTGTCAATCAAAAAATAGCCAATCGAAATTTTCCTGAAGACGAGCAGCAACCCACTGCCAACTATTTGCTTTTTTGCGAACACCCTCACGTCTATACGTTGGGCAAAAGTGGCAATGCTGACAATTTGTTGCTCAATGCAGCAGAATTGGCAACAAAAGGAATAGAGTTTTTTCCTATTAATCGGGGTGGCGACATTACCTACCATGGGCAGGGGCAGTTGGTAGGCTACCCTATTTTGGATTTAGACAATTTTTTTACAGATATTCACCGTTATCTTCGCTATTTAGAGGAGGGTATTATCCTTACCTTAGCTGACTACGGCATAGCCGCAGGGCGGATAGACAAACTCACTGGCGTTTGGATAGACCATGAACAGCAGCAAAACCCTCGCAAAATATGTGCAATGGGAGTACGTAGCAGTCGTTGGGTTACTATGCACGGCTTCGCCCTTAATGTAAACCCTGCCCTCGAATATTTTTCGCATATTGTCCCTTGTGGCATTAAAGACAAAGCTGTAACTTCTATGGAAGCCGAATTAGGCAGAAAAGTACCTTTGGCAGAGGTGCAGCAAATCTTAACAAAACATCTTTGCAAATTGTTTGGGTTCGAGCAACAGTAGTTTTTACCTTGCCGCCGCCCTGCTCAACCTGTCATTGATAGCCCTGCCCAAATCTTTTTCAGGTAGAGGCACAGCAAAAATGGCATCTAAGCCAAGCTGGTCTAATTTCCGCATCGTGGCAAACAGATTGCGTGCAGCCTCTGCAAAATCTCCTTGTGCTGACAGCACTTCTTGGACTGCAAAAGGATAGGCAACGGCAAGAGGGGTGAAAGTTAGCAAACCAATTCGAGTATATTTTTTGGCATCTTGTAGTAATAACTGGTCTATTTGACCAAAAAAAAATGGCGTATGTGGTGCATAATGACTTTTGAGTTGCCCTGGTGCTTTGGGATTAGAACTCGAATGTTCTTGCAACTCCACTTTGCCTATCAGATTTTCTATGACCTCAATAGCCACGCCACCCTTGCGATAGACCACAGGCACATTGCCCTCAAAACCAATAATGGTCGACTCCAAACCTACTTTACATTCGCCACCATCCAAAATATAAGGAATTTTATCACCTAATTGGGCAGCTACGTGCTGGGCAGTCGTCGGGCTGATGTAGCCAAAAGGATTGGCACTTGGAGCAGCCAGCGGAAAATCTAATTGGCGGAGCAAATCCAAAGCTACTTCATGGGCAGGAATCCGTATAGCTACCAAAGGCAGACCACTTGTAACCAAATCTGGAATCAGGCTGTTTTTGGGTAGCAACAAAGTCAAAGCCCCTGGTAGTAAGGCAGCAGCCAATTTTTTTGCTTTCTCAGGCAGATTCGTAACCCAACGAGGAAGTTGGTCTATGTGGTGTGTATGCACAATAAGAGGGTCGAAAGTTGGTCTGTTTTTTACCTTAAAAATTTTTAGTACAGCCTTTTCGTCCAACGCATTGCCCGCCAACCCATAAACAGTTTCAGTAGGAATAGCCACCAAATTACCCTGTATAAGTAATTTTTTTGCTTTTTCGAGGTCTTTGCCAATCATTTTTTGTATATTTACCTTCTATTGACTTTCTTTATTAGTCACTTGTGAAGGTTCTGATAATTTTTTTTGATAACTTACAGGAGTTTCCATTAATCTATTCGTCCTTTTTTCCAAAAGTAGGGAATATTCTCTATCACAAAGGCATTTGCCAACCGAATAGTTTTGAAGTTTTGTTTTCCTAAAAAACCAACTTGGTGTTTGATAACCTCCACAGGTGTTGGTGTCCAATTTTCTCTTACACCCTCTATGATTAAAACTTGTTGGTTTTCTGCGTTGTATGTAAAAGTAAAGGGCAAAGGTCCTGCAAAACGGCGTGCCTCTTTCCAATCTAAGAAAGGCGAAGTAACAGGCAAAGGTGTATTGGGTTGGTGCAAAATAACTTCTATATCGAGAGCAGACTGAGCAGATTGAATTTTTACATGGTTGACAGTCGTTTGTAGTCGAATATCTGTTGTGGTATATTGGTAATGCGTAAAAAAGTTGCCCAAAAACTCCATCTTTTTGCTGTCTGTTTCCGATTTCAGAATATACAACCCTCTCAATCTTTTGCCTTCTTTTGTAGTATATCGAACAAAAATCCTGTAACCTGTCAAAAAAAAGTCGTTACCCATCCACGCAGGTAATCCTTTGGGTCGCAAATGTTTGGTCTGCACCATAGCCACTGCCACAAAAGCCCACTGGTCTGCGTAAGTATCTAAGGTAAGGCAAGGTGGCAGATAGTTTTGCAATTCTTCCTTTGCCACTGCATAAGTCAAGACCAACGAGCTGCTGAAAAATGCCTCCACCGCAAAGGGGTGGTTTTTGAGTGTGTGCAAACCAAACATTTTGTTTTTGTTTTAAAATAAAAAAAGGAATCTAAAGTAAATAAAGCTATAACTTTTTCTACCTCATTTGCTCAAATAACCGAATAGCTTGTATGGCTTCTTTTACGTCATGCACCCGCAAAAGAGATACTCCTTTGGAAAGTGCCAACATATTCAGGGCTGTTGTTCCATTTAGAGCCTCCTCTGCACTAACAGCTAAGGTCTTGTAAATCATAGATTTTCGAGAAACTCCTACCAAGACAGGCACACCCAAGAGTCTAAACAAGTCTAAGTTTTTTAGCAATTCAAAATTCTGCTCTTTGGTTTTGGCAAATCCAAAACCTACATCTATAATAATATCTACGATGCCCAAACTCCGCAAGATTGCCAATTTTTGGTGGAAATAAGTCAACAAATCCTGCACAATGTTGTCGTAGTTGGTCTGTGTAGTCATTGTTTGGGGTGTGCCTCTGCTGTGCATCAAGACGTAAGGCACTTGCAATTTGGCTACGGTTTCAAACAGTGTAGGGTCTAAACTTCCCCCTGAAATATCATTGACTAAGGCAGCACCTTCGGCTACGGCGACCTTTGCTACTGAACTCCGAAAAGTGTCAACAGAGATTTTGGCAGTAGGAAAATGCTTGATAACCAAAGTAATGGCTTCTTTTACTCTCTTGATTTCCTCTTTTTCAAGCACTTCTTCAGCATGAGGTCGGGTGGAGTAACCGCCAATATCTAAAATAGTAGCTCCTTCTAACAGCATTTTTTCTGCCTGTTGGAGTATTTTGTGGGGCGTAAGATGCTTGCCGCCGTCATAAAAAGAATCAGGGGTAACATTCAAAATTCCCATTACGCTTGGTGTGGCAAGGTCTATAATTTGCCCATTAAGTTTCAGGGTTTTCTTAGAATAAAATACAGTATCTCGCATGGTAATTATACTTTGAACAAATTTTATAACTAAAAAGGATAAAACAGACAGATTGGCATACAAGAAGTGATTAGAATTGTAGTTCAAAAGTAAGAAAAAAGAACAAAAATAAGAAATTGACTTGTTTTTTTATGAAAAGTATTTCCAATAATCCACAAGCACGCATAAGGTGCTTTCGGTTGCTACAACCGAAAGTAAAACTTGTGGGTTTGAGAACCCACAAGCACGTCCATCTACAAATCACTATTACACCAAACTTACCCCTGTCATTTCCTTTGGTTTTTCTATTTCCATCAGAGCCAAGACCGTAGGGGCTATGTCTGCCAACCGACCAGCCTGAATAGGTCTTTTGGGTGTGGTTGCATCGGCCACAATCAACGGAACTAAATTGGTGGTGTGGGCGGTGTGCGGCGACCCATCGGGGTTTTTCATATACTCTGCATTGCCATGGTCGGCTATGATGAGGCAGGTATAGCCATTGCGTAGGGCAGTTTCTATGGTGTCTTTTGCACAAGAATCAACGGCTTCGCAGGCTTTGACCACCGCATCAAACACGCCTGTATGCCCCACCATGTCGGGGTTGGCAAAGTTGATACAAATAAAGTCGTGTTTTTTGCTGTTGAGTTCAGGCACAATTTTATCACGCAATTCGTAGGCACTCATCTCTGGTTTGAGGTCGTAAGTAGCTACTTTTGGCGATGCTGCCATAATTCTACTTTCGCCTTCGAAAGCAGCTTCCCTACCTCCCGAAAAGAAAAACGTAACGTGAGGATATTTTTCGGTTTCTGCCATGCGGAGTTGGGTCTTTTTTGCCCTTTCCAATACTTCGCCCAAGGTATTTTTCACGTCTTCGTCTTCGTACATCACTTTCACGTCTTTAAACGTGGCATCATACCGAGTCATGGTAACGTAATAAAGGGGCATTTTTTTCATACCATTGTCAGGGAAATCCTGCTGCGTGAGGGCTTGGGTGATTTCTCTGCAACGGTCTGTGCGGAAGTTGAAACAAATGACTACATCATCAGGCTGAATAGTGGCAATGGGTTTGCCGTTTTCGGTGAGAATGGTAGGCAAAATAAATTCATCTGTTACCTTGTTGGCGTAGGCTTGGGCTATGGCTTGCGAGGCGGAGGTGGCAGTTTGTCCTTTGCCGTTTACCAAACAATCGTAAGCTAAGGCTACTCTTTCCCATCTTTTGTCCCTGTCCATTGCATAATAACGACCTGATACAGAGGCTATTTTGCCTTTGGTATTTTGCAAATGCTTTTCCAAATCTGCAAGGAAACCAGCACCCGAAGTGGGCGAAGTATCTCTACCATCGGTAAAAGCATGGACAAAAAACTGTATGCCTGCTTCATTGGCTATGCTGCACAACCTTTGGAGGTGTGTTGTGTGTGAGTGTACGCCTCCGTCAGAAACTAAACCAATAAAATGCAAGTTTTTGCCTGTTTTTTTGGCATGGGCAAGGGCTGCTTGCAAGGTGGCGTTGTGGCTAATAGTACCTTCGGCTACGGCTCTGTTTATTTTGTCTAAGGTCTGGATAACTACTCTGCCCGACCCTAAGTTGAGATGCCCCACTTCGGAGTTGCCCATCTGCCCTGCGGGAAGTCCCACGTCTGTACCCGAAGCTACTAAGGTGCTGTGGGCATATTGGGTGTATAAAGAGTCTATAAACGGCGTGTGGGCTGCATCAACGGCAGATACAGTTTTGTCGGTGGCTATACCCCAACCGTCGAGGATAACCAAAAGGACTTGTTTGTGCATAAAAATAGAAAATAAATAGTTGCTACCTTATTTTATACAATAGAAAGTTGTTCTTTGTATGCTTTCAAATGTTCATAAGCTACCTTTATTTGATAAGACAAAAAGAGTTTTTTCTTTCTATCCGACCATTCATGTAGTTTTTGAGTAACTTCAATCAAAGAAAGATTTGTATCTTGACTAATAAAATCAATGCTTGCTAAAACTTCTAATGATAAGGCACTTTCGAAACCACTAACAAAGGAAAGTAATTTTTTTAGTCTTGTCATTTGTGCATCATTAAGATTTTCATTTACATATTGTTGCACTTCTCCAAACTTGTCATAATTCAACTGTAAATGTTCAAATGCTTTTGCTGAATTTTGCTCTAAACCAAATAGATAATTACCATTTAAGTTGTATAAAACGTGCTGCACCTGCACAGTATAGGGACCATAATGGCTGGCAACAAAATTAAGTTTTAGATTTTCGCCTAATCTTTGTAAAAAATAAGCTAACTTATTGGTTGCAAACAGACTAATATCTTCCCCTATGATTTCATAATGAAACATCACATACAATAACATAGCCCTTGCAGGTGTTAATTTAGCTTTGTTAAGCCGTGTTTCTTGTTGCAAAACAGTTTTTATGGTATCATCTGGCTCGTAAACACTAACAGTTACGCCTTGTAATTTGCCTAAATAACTAATAATCAAAGGTTTAACTATTTGCCAATCCAGACCACCATTTCCACAACCCAAAGGAGGTAAGGCAATGCTTTTGATTGAATAGTCAGCAATTACTCTTACCAATTCTTGTAACCCTATTTCTATGTATTCTATTTTTGATTTTTGTTTCCAATCCACTTTTGTTGGAAAATTGATAATTATTTTTTCTCCATCTAAATTTTTATCTTTCACCACCAACAGTTTACCTATTGTTAATTCATTATTTTTACAAGCTTCTTTATACACCTTGAAGTTATTAGGAAAAGCCTCTTTAAATTGCAAAGCAATTCCCTTACCCATAATACCTACTGTATTAACGGTATTGACAAGAGCTTCGGCTTGTGAGGCTAATAAGTTTCCTGTTGTAAATTGCATGGTTGGCTAATAGTAAAAATTTTTATTATTGGTTTCTACTCTGTTAATTTTCATTTGTATAGAAGGAACTAAGAAATTTACTAATTTTTCTATTTTTTGTAAGCTTGGTTGGTTGTAAACCACAATATAGTCAATTACACTAACAGGCAAGGAGTCTTGTACTAAAAATTCAGCTTGTTTTCGCCTCATCTTATCATAATCCTCCTCTGTATTATGCCAATCAGGTGTATAAACAGCATTCCAATCTACTTTGTTAAGGTCTTCGGTCTTATTAAAAAATTGTGTCGTCTTGTTTTTTGCCTGACCGTCTGTAAAACACCATACAGCACCACTTTTTATTATATTTTCTATGTTTGCACACAAATAGATGATATTTTCTTGTGGATATTGCCTTATACCTTTATTACCTGTTTTGATACGCAGTAACATAGGTGACCTATAACCAAAATAAAACGGAATATAATTTCCTAAATTTCCATTAGGTGGTATAATAGGAACAGGATAAATATTTCTATCTTGTATTAGTCCTGAATCTCCTATTGGTAGATAATCAGGATTTGCCAAAGGAGAATTTGCACACTGAAAACCATGCCTTAAAATATATTCAAGGTTTTGGTGGTGTATCATTCTATAAACCCAAATAGTTTTTGGTACTGGATAAACCAAAGCTAATATTTTTCTCCAAATCTATACAATACAATCGGAAAAGCCAACAAATCTGCCAAGTTCCTTAGTGTTTTTGTGGGCAAAAGATGTGGCAACCACAGACTTTGCTTAATTTCTATGGCAAGATAAAACTTGCGAAAAGGCTCAAAACCTGCTGCCCTGTTTTGCTCCGGTCTGCCGTAAATCATATTGCCTGCCCCATAGCCAATGAGCAAAGCCCCCCAGCCCCCCAAAGGGGGAAACCCCACCCCAACCCTCCCCAAAGGGGAGGGAGTTTTAACTCCCCCTTTGGGGGGCTGGGGGGCTGGTATGGGAATAGTAAACCAATACGTTTGTCCGTTGTAGTCTTTGAGCCACTGCTCGGCAAGGTTTTTACCCAACAAAGAAGGTCGCAAGGCTGCATAAGGCGAAGGACTGAAAGTAAATTTGGGTTGGCAACGAATCTCGTCCCATTGGTGCTGCTGCCAAATAAAAAAAGCTGACCCAGCTATATTGGCTACTTCATCTCCCCAGCTTGCTCCATAACCCTCCGAAAATCCATCTAAAATCTCTATCGGGGTCATCATCACAGCCCCTGCCCAACCTCCGTAACGCAAAGCCTCTTTTTTCCTCAACCCTGCAATTTGCAAGGCAGCACACACCAAACGGCTAAGGTGAAAGGCAGTGAAAAAATGCCCAAACTTGTCCATCTGCTGCCATTCAGGATTGTCGTTGAAAAAGTGAAATTGGCTGCGACCCTGTTGTCTGTACCACAAAAAACTCAAGAGCCCTAAACCTACACTATATACACCACCTATTAAGCCGACCATCAGTTTCACTTTGGTAGGCACAGACAACTGTTGGTAGTTTTTTTCTACTTTTGCCAATCCTATTACTAAATTTTGATAAACAGACTGGTCAGGCTTAGTAAGTTCTCGCAAGACCTTACAAGCTGGTACGGCTATGTATTGATAAAATAAACGATGTAACAAAATTTTTGGGGACTAATGAAGTAATAAAATAGAATCTGATATATAATTTTAGTTGCAAATTATGTTGAAACAAAGTATATAAAGCTCCTTAAAATTATAAAACCTAAGTAGTTAGACTTAAATAATCGACAGTGTTTTAGTGTCTATGTATCTGATTATCAGAATTATCTGGCACCTCAAAGGTGTCGGATAATTGGGTTTAACCACTTACAACTTTCTCATCACTTTTTTCACCATTTCGTCTTTCCACGTTTTGTAGTTGCCTGCAATAATTTGTTGCCTTGCCTGCCCTACCAACCAAAGATAAAAACTTAGGTTTTGAATACTTGCAATCTGCATACCCAAAATTTCTTCGGCTATAAACAAATGCCTTACATAAGCTTTGCTATAAAACGTATTCACGTAGCCACCCAAAGCAGGGTCTATTGGCGAAAAATCATCTTTCCACTTGGCATTGGTAATATTGATAATGCCTTCGGAGGTAAATAACATACCATTTCTGCCATTACGAGTTGGCATCACGCAGTCGAACATATCTATTCCTAATCCAATAGATTCGAGAATGTTGGCGGGTGTACCTACGCCCATGAGGTAGCGAGGTTTGTCTTTTGGCAAAATGTCGCAAACCAATTCGGTCATTTCATACATTTGTTCGGCGGGTTCACCTACGGCAAGTCCGCCAACAGCATTGCCTTCTCTGTTTTGAGCAGCTATAAATTCGGCAGATTGTGTCCGCAAATCCTTGTAGGTACTTCCCTGCACGATTGGAAATAAAGTTTGGTCATGCCCATATTTGGGTGGTGTGCTATCAAAACGAGCAATGCAGCGTTGCAACCAACGATGGGTTCTTTCCATCGATTTTTTTGCATAGTCGTAGTCGCAAGGGTAAGGTGTACACTCATCGAATGCCATCATAATGTCTGCCCCTATGATTCGTTGGGTGTCCATCACACTTTCAGGCGTAAACAGGTGGCGTGAGCCGTCTATGTGCGACTGAAAAGTTACCCCTTCCTCTTTTATCTTGCGAGTTCCTGACAAAGAATAGACCTGATAGCCACCGCTGTCGGTCAAAATAGGCTTGTTCCAGCCATTGAATTGGTGCAAACCGCCAGCTTTTTCGAGTATGGGCAATGTAGGGCGAAGGTAGAGGTGATAGGTATTGCCCAAAATGATTTGTGCCTGCACGTCTTGGTGCAGTTCTCGTTGGTGAACAGCCTTGACGGTGCCTGCCGTACCTACGGGCATAAAAATTGGCGTCTGGATAGTGCCATGTGCCGTTTGAATTTCGCCTGCTCTTGCTTTGCTGCTGGGGTCGGTGTATTGTAGGGTAAATTGCATAGGTGCAAAAATGCTAAAAATTCAATGTTTATGCAAAATTATTGCTATAAAAAGCAAATAAAAGATGTCTGGAGCTGGAGCTATGGACTACTACGCAACTTACTTTAATTAAAACCTTATTCTACATTTTGAGTTATTGATTTGTAGGTTTTCACATAAAAACTTCGTTAAGATTCAAAAATGAGCTTTTACAAAAATTTCGTAGTTGTTTTGCTTTATTGCTTTTGTTGCCAGAAGACAATACAAGCACAGTCGTTGATAGCAGGTATTCCAAGTGCTGACGTGGTGCATAAAGGACATGTGGAGTTTACTCACGAAAGTCAAATCAACTTTTGGTCTGTTCCTAATCAATTCAAATGGGCAAGTTTTAACTTCGTTTGTTACGGCATAGGACACGAAACCGAAGTTACGGCTTCTTTGATAAATTTGGCAAACAAAGACATGAACAATCTTGCCGTTGGCACAGGTTTCAAGAAAGCACATCAATTTTTCAAAAAAGACAGTGTATTGTCAAAGTGGGAAACCAAATTTACCATAGGTCAAAATATATTTTTCTCTTTGCAACGTCCCGAAGTTACAGGTTGGGCATACGGTCATTTGAGTTTTAGATTGCCAAAACTACATACTCGTTTTACAGGTGGGGCTACTTACGGCTCTCCCACGTTTTTTGATGTGGCTTTTGCCAATGAAAATGGCAAATTAATTCGCAACGAAAATGCAGTAGTTTGTGCCTTAGCAGGTGTAGAACAGCCTTTTGGCAAGCATTTCAGTTTAATTGCAGATTGGTATTCAGGCAATCATGGCATTGCAGCCATGATTATAGCTACTCAATTTAACTTTGGACATAATGTATTCATTGCAGGTTACAAAAAATATAACCAAGAAAGGTGGAGTGAAGGGGCAATTATTTTGGAAACAATGTTGAGGTTGTAGAAAAAACAATTAGGATATATTCCAAAGGTAGTTCAGACATCGTTCTTTTATGATTAGCGTTGTTTTTGTAACTTTATTTTAGTTTGTGTTGTATTTTCTTATATTTGCTTTTAATTAAATTTTATACCAAAGAGCAAAACCAAGAAAAAAAAATTAAATTATTTTAACATTTTTTTTTGTGCCTTTATTTGGTTTGACAAAAGTTTATTATTTTTGGAGGTCAATCGGTAAGTTTCTAAACTAACCGAATAAAAACAAGCTGTTAAGTCATTGAAAATCAATTAAATTCACAAAGAAAATGAAATTTTATTACCTTGACACCAAATTTACTTCGGGCAAGTACAAAGGGCAAACCTTAGAAGAGGTGTATGAAAAAGACCCTGAATACATAGACAGTGCCCTGAAAGAAGACGATAATTTTTTGGTTACAGAAGAAGTCATAGACGAACTTCAAGCTATTAACCCAAATTATAGTTTTTCTGACGAGGCTATCTCACGCAGAGATGGCAAAGAAAAAGAATTTGACAAAGCCGCTGACGGAGGAGATGATGACTTCGATGACGACATGGACGACAACTTCAATGACGAAGACGGTTTCGACTTGGAGGAGGACTTTGACATTGAAGACATAGACGAAGATGAACTCGAAGACTTAGATGACCTCTATGATGATGAAGAGGAAGACGAATTTGAGGAAGACTACAACGACTTCGACGACTTCGCAGACGACTCCTCATGGGACAGATTTTAGTCCAATGAGTGCCTTGCAAACAAAACCTTACAAGACTCTAATAGTTTTGTAAGGTTTTGTCTGTATATTCGCCTTCAGGCAAATGCTTTTGTAACATACGCTTTAGCGTGTGATTATTCGCCTTCATGCGAATGTCTTGTAACATACGCTTTAGCGTGTGATTTTTTGTGTTTCCACACTTAACTCTTGCACACGCTAAAGCGTATGCTACATTGATATATGAAACCTTCTATTCCAAAAGGCACAAGAGATTTTTCTCCTGAACAAGTAGCCAAAAGAAATTATTTGTTCGATACCATAAAAAAAGTATTCACTTTGTACGGTTTTCAGCCCATAGAAACCCCTACAATGGAAAACCTAAGCACCCTCACAGGCAAATATGGCGAGGAAGGCGACCAACTGCTCTTTAAAGTCCTCAATTCGGGTGATTTTTTGCGAGGCGAAAAAGACCTGACCAACTACAAAAAACTCACGACCCAAATAGCCGAAAAAGGTTTGCGTTATGACCTCACCATTCCTTTTGCGAGGTATGTGGTGATGCACCAAAACGATATTACTTTTCCGTTTCGCCGCTATCAGATTCAACCTGTTTGGCGTGGCGACAATCCCCAACATGGTCGTTATCGGGAGTTTTACCAATGTGATGCAGACATTGTAGGGTCTGATTCTTTGTTAAACGAAGCCGAATTGGTGCAAATTTATGACGAGGTTTTTAGGCAATTAGGCTTTCAAGTGCTTATCAAAATTAACAACCGCAAAATCTTGCAAGGTTTGGCAGAAGTGGTGGGTTTGCCCGACAAAATGTTGGACATTACCATTGCAATAGACAAATTAGATAAAATTGGTGAGCAAGGCGTAAAAGAAGAATTGGCTACCAAAGGAATTGGCGAAACGCAATTTGAGTTAATCAAGCAGTTTTTTCAGACTAAATTTGAAAATCTGCACACTTTTTTTGCCGACTCTGCCACAGGCAAACAAGGCATAGCAGAAATTCAGGCTGTTTTAGACTTTTTGCAAGCCACACCTTTGCAAAATAGTTTACAAATAGATTTGACTCTTGCACGTGGGCTAAACTACTACACAGGTTGCATTTTTGAGGTGAAAGTAGCCACTGAACTGAATGTAAAAATGGGCAGCATAGGCGGCGGCGGTAGGTATGACGACCTCACAGGCACTTTTGGGCTAAAAGGCATTTCGGGTGTAGGCATTTCGTTTGGGGCAGATAGAATTTATGATGTTTTGCAAGAACTCAATCTGTTTCCTACCAACGCCACACAAGGTACGCAACTAATTTTGCTTTGTTTTGATGCAGCAGCCCAACAATATGCCATGCAAGAGACAAAAAAACTACGTGCTGCGGGTATCAAAACCGAAGTCTATGCTGATTTGGCAAAGGTAAAAAAGCAGTTAGATTATGCAAACAAACGCCAAATTCCCTTTGTTGCCCTCATTGGCTCGGAGGAAATAGCCCAAAACAAAATGACTTTGAAGGATATGCAAAAAGGAGAGCAAAGCAAACTAAGTACAGAGGAAATTATTGGGCTGTTGGCAAAATAAAAATATACAGATATACATATCGGAAAGTATTTTTGGGATTTTAATTTCAAAAATACAGCATAGAAGTAACAGTTCTTAAAAAACTGTTACTTCTCAAATCCCAAAACCACTTTCCGATGTGTATAGAACATAAAAAACATAACAAAACATTAGGTAAAACCGTAGAAATCTATTTGGTGGCTTTGAGCCACTCAATGACTAAGTTAGTATTTTGGCAAATGTAAAAATGACTACAATAACAAATAAAGAGTATCCTAAATTATCAGTTATCATTCCAACCTTTAATTCAGCAAAAACCCTTGTCGAATGCTTGGAAAGTGTGGTGCAGCAAAGCTACAAAGACATAGAAGTTTGGCTGATAGATGGGATTTCGATAGATAATACCATAGAGATTATCAAAAACTATGCTACCCAATATGACTTTGTGCATTGGATTTCAGAGAAAGACAAGGGAGTTTATGATGCCATGAACAAGGGAATAGAGAGGGCAAAAGGAGAATGGCTGTATTTCTTAGGCAGCGATGATGTTTTTTTTGATAAAGAAGTGCTGAGGAGAATTTTTATAAATCACAAAAACGTGGTTGCTAACTCCGATTATTTATATGCCAATATAATATGGGGTGATGGTTATGTTTATAATGGGCAAACTGATGTATTAAAACTTTATTCGAGTAATATTTCTCACCAAGCTATCTTTGTAAAGAAAGATGTGTTTAGGCGAACAGGAGCTTTTAAAATAGAATACATAATTTGTGCAGACTACTACCTGAATATGCAATGTTTTACAGATGATGGTATAAAAAAAAATTATATACCAATCATTATAGCAAATTTTTTTGCTAATGGATTAAGTAGTGTAGCCAATGACAGTTTTATGGAGAAAAAATATGTTTTGTTTGAGCAGCACCTTAAAAAACAATCCTATGAAACACAGTTGCAATTTCGTATTTTGTATGCAGACAAAGAAGGTATTATCAACACAACTAAATGGTTATTTTATTTGGCTATTCGCGACACACTCAATACTATCTTAGTGAGAAAATTACGAAAGCTATTTAGGCAACTTTATGAGAGGCTTATACATCAGCCCTAAAAGTATTATTAACCTCTCTACAAACTTATCATTACAAGGTTTCAAAAAATATTTCCAAAATAATTGCTAAAAATTTTCTTAACCTATCCTTTTGTGTAAATTCGCAAGATTTTTGACAGATTAAAATTGTTGCAAAGATGACATCTTTTTAAAAGATGTCATCTTTGCAACAATTTTAATCACAAGTTACTCAAATTTTGTAGTAAATAAACCCATATTCAAATTTATAATGGCATTCACAGATTTCTTTTCCAGCGACATAGCAATAGACTTAGGCACAGCCAATACGCTAATTATACATAAAGGTAAAATTGTAGTAGATGAACCTTCTATCATTGCCATAGACAAAACAACAGGTAAAGTCATAGCCATAGGCAAAGAGGCAATGCTCATGCACGAAAAAACCCACGAAAATATCAAAACTATTCGTCCCTTGCGAGATGGCGTAATTGCCGACTTCCACGCTGCCGAACAGATGATAAGGGGCATGATAAAAATGATAGACATGGGCAAACGCATACTTGCCCCTTCGCACCGCATGATTATCTGTATTCCTTCGGGCATTACAGAGGTGGAAAAACGTGCAGTACGTGACTCTGCCGAACACGCAGGGGCTAAGGAGGTCTATATGATTCACGAACCTTTGGCAGCAGCCATCGGTATTGGCATAGACATAGAAAAACCAATGGGGTCTATGATTGTCGACATTGGCGGGGGTACTACCGAAATTGCGGTTATTGCCCTTGCAGGTATTGTCTGCGACCAATCTGTACGCACCGCAGGTGATGTGTTCAATCGTGATATTTTGGACTATATGCGCCGCCAACACAACTTGTTGATTGGCGAAAGGTCGGCAGAAAGAGTGAAAATAGAGGTAGGTTCAGCATTGCCCGAACTCGACAATCCGCCTAACGACTACGAAGTAAGAGGCAGAGATTTAATGACAGGTATCCCCAAAATTGTGCGTGTTACCTACTCTGAAATTGCCTACGCCTTAGACAAATCTGTTTCCAAAATAGAGGAAGCCGTATTGAAAGCCTTAGAAGTTTCGCCACCAGAGTTGTCAGCAGATATTTATGACAATGGCATACACCTCACAGGAGGCGGTGCTTTGTTGCGTGGCTTAGACAAAAGATTGTCTTTAAAAACCAAATTGCCTATTCACATTGCCGAAGACCCTTTGCGTGCCGTTGTGCGTGGTACAGGCATGGCTTTGACCAAAATCAACGAGTACAAAGGGATTTTGATGACGTAATGCGTAAATATTAGTGTGTAGCATACGCTTTAGCGTGTGAATTTTGCTTGAAGTTGTTTAGTGTTTAACATACGTTTTAGCGTGTGGTGTTTGTTCAATGAAAAATCACACGCTAAAGCTTATGTTACATTCTACGCAACTTACGTTGAGTAACCTCCAAACTTCACACGCTAAAGCGTATGCTACATTAATGCCCAACAAAACCCTTTTCTATGCACAAGGCGGTGGTTTGGGGCATCTCCAACGGGCTGTGGCTTGTTTAGCTGGCTTAGGCTTGTCTGCCGAAACTTGTTTGTTGGCATCTGCCTCTCCTTATCTGTCTTTGGTAGCCCAGCAATACAATTTGGCTACTTTGCCCATTCCTTTGGCTTTTCAGCACCAACGCCACGCTTATCAGCATTGGTTGGCAACGCAAATCCTTGAAAATCAAATTACTACGATTTACATAGACGTTTTTCCTTGTGGCATTATAGGCGAATGGAATGAAGCTTTATTTGCCTTATTGCCAGCCAATTATTCACTCAAATTTTATTACATAGGGCGTAGGTTGCAATGGAAAAGCTACCAACAGTGGCACAACAAGGCAATTTTTTTTGAAAATAGCTACCTTTTTGAACCGTTGGAAACAGCCCACCAACATTTTTTGGAACAACAAAGCAAACAAATTACTTATTTAGCACCTTCTACTTTTTTGAGTTTGTCACCAATAATTGAGCCACCTCAACAATTATTGCAACTACTTGAAAAAGAACAACCTTATTGGCTTTTTATTCATTCCGAACCTTTGCACGAATTGCTTGCTTTGTTTCAGTTAGCTTGGCAAACTTACCAAAACCTGACCTACAAACCTCTTTGGTTGATAGTTTCTCAACTCAATCCCACTTTGCTGCACGAAACTTTGCAGACTTTGGGTGGTAGTTACCAAATAAAATATCACCTTTTGAATAGCTTGCAACCTCATTTTCTATTTGAGAAGGCAGAAAAGATTTTTTCAGGCTGCGGTTTCAATACCATGTACCAAACTTTTGCCTTTGCCGACAAACATTACTTTTTGCCTTTTCCCCGCCGTTATGACGACCAGAATTGGCGTGCAGAGCAAAGGAAATTGGGGCGTAGCATGTAACATACGCTTTAGCGTGTGATTTTTTGCTGAATTTGCAAAGCAAATACAGCAAAAAGTATCTAAAATACAGCATAGTACCCAAAAACCACACGCTAAAGCGTATGTTACATTAAAAAAAACAAATCAATTACTTTTTGTTGTTTTTACACATTTGTTACTATCTTTGCGTTTTGAAAAAGTAGTAAGTATTAACAAAATCCTGATTCTGCATGAAAGTTTCTATCATTACGGCTGTTTACAATAACAGAACCTATATAAGTGATGCCATAGAGTCGGTGTTAGCCCAAGACTATGAGCAACTTGAATATATTGTCATAGATGGTGGTTCTACAGATGGTACTTTGGAAGTCATCAGGCAATATGAAAATAAGATTTCGGTTTTGGTAAGTGAGCCAGATAGAGGCTTGTATGATGCCCTGAACAAAGGTTTAAAATTAGCTACAGGTGATGTCATAGGTTTTTTACACGCAGATGATATGTATGCAAAGCCTACTGCGGTTAGTCAAATTGTAGAAACTTTTCAGTTGCAAGGCTGCGATACGGCATACAGTGATTTGCTCTATGTAGAGGCTGAGGATACAGCCAAAATAGTGCGTTATTGGCAGGCTGCTGCTTATACAGAAGATTCTTTTTTGAAAGGCTGGATGCCTCCTCACCCCACTTTTTTTGTCAAACGTGAAATTTATCAACGCTATGGTTCTTACAAAACGGATATGCGAATTTCGGCAGATTACGAACTCATGTTGCGTCTGTTACACAAGCACCATGTAAGTACAGCCTATTTACCCGAAATTACAGTAAAAATGCGGACGGGTGGCGTAAGTAATGCCTCACTGTTAAGCCGTTGGAAAGCCAATATGGAAGACCGTATGGCTTGGGAAGTAAATAATTTGAAGCCCTATTTCTATACTTTATACGCCAAACCATTTTCGAAACTGTTGCAATATTTTAAAAGACCTCCTGTGCGTACTTTGCACACACACGAGGATTTTGCAACTATTTAATCTTTTTATCATTGTCATTATCTATGAAATTCTATACCCAATCTATTCGTTACAGTCGGCTTATTTGCTGTTGGTGCTTGCTTTTAGGGTCTTTTGTTTCTTGTGTGCCTACCAAAAGTATTATCTATTTGCAAGATAAAAAAGCAATAAAAACAGCCAATAAAGAAATTACGATTACTGCTCCTTTGTATTCTTACACCATTTCAGTAGGAGATTTGGTGGGTGTGGAAATTAGTACATTTAATAAAAATGGTATCAATAGTATTACAGAAGGGCTAAATACCAAGCAAGGAGCTGACCCTCTCGCCAATGGCTATTTGGTAGATAGCAATGGCAATGTGCATTTACCATTGATTGGTGCGGTGCAAGTAGCAGGTTTGAGTATTCCCAAAGCCCAAGAAGTAATTGCTGCCAAAGCAACTGAATATATCAATAATTGCATAGTAAAAGTAAGACTCTTGAGTTTTTATGTTACTATATTGGGCGAAGTGGGCAGACCAGGACGTATCAGTGTGCCTACACAAACTATTAACCTTTTTGAAGCCCTATCAATAGCTGGTGATTTACAGGTAAGTTCTAATTACCAAAAAGTGAAGGTAATTCGTATTAACAAAGGCAAAGCCATGACTTATTATGTTGATTTAAACAGTGAAGACGTATTTCAATCAGAGGCTTTTTATCTACAACCAAATGATTTGGTGTATGTGGAGCCTACCAAAGTAAAAGTTACACAAAACAATTTGACTGTTCTTACCATAGGTACTACTGTTGTAACGACTGCTTTATTTCTTCTCAATATTTTGATAGCAACCAAAGTTATCAAATAATTATATTATTATTACACAGTGAAAGCAACTATCAAACCCGCAAAAGAATTAGATTTTAACATTGATATTCGCAGCACCATTCAAAGACTACTCCTATACAAATGGTGGTTTTTGTTGGCTCTATGTATTTCTTTGTCTATGTCGTGGTATTTTACGGCAAGTACCATACCTGTCTATACAGTAAAAGCCTCGTTGTTAGTAAAAAGTAATGAAAAAGGGCAAAGTGCAGCTTCGGTCAATCAGCTTTTGTATGGGTCAGAAATGCTGGGGTCAGGCAAAAAATTAGCCAATGAGATAGCCCTCATGCAATCTACCCCTTTCATCAAAAATATATTGAGTCGTATGGATTTGAAAGTTCTTTACGACCAGAAAGGACGTTTTTATACCATACCTCTCTATAAAAACAACCCTTTTGAAGTTACCTTAATAGACTCTATGCGTAACTTTGCTTATTATACGGTTAATTTTCTAAATGAAAAACAAGTACAATTTTCCTATTACGACTACTTTACAGACCTTACCAAACAGGAAACTTTTAAAGTAGCAGATACTATTTCATTTGGAAATAACAGATTTATTTTAAAACTATTTCCAAATTATGGTTTCAGTGCCGTAAAAGATAAGACCTTTTACGTTACTATTCATACAGCCGAGACAATGGCGAATTTGTTTAGAGGGATGTTAGATGCCCGCCAACAATCTCGTGAGGCTTCCATCATTACATTGAGTTTCAGTTCCATTATTCCTCAAAGAGATATAGATTTTCTCAACCAATTTATGGAGGAGTATGTCCGTTATGGTTTAGAAGATAAAACTGTAGAGGCAAGCAAAACCATAGCCTTCATTAACAAACAATTAGCTGCCATTAGTGACTCGTTGCAAAGAGTGGAAAGTAATTTAGAATTATTTAAACTTCGCAACAATGTATCAGAGGCAGTCAATCCTGCTGCACAACTCTACGAAAAGTTGATTAAAACCTCCGAAACCAAAAGCAGTTTACTTTTGACCGACAAATACTACCAATATTTGGAAGACTATGTAAAACAAAATGACGATTTTAACAAAGATAAAATAGTTGTGCCTTCGGCAGTAGGTTTAGAAACAAATAGTGCAGTAAGTGAAACTTTGAACAAATTGATAGAGCTACAAATAGAAAAAAATACCTATCTCAAAAGTGGAGCAACTAAAAATCCACTCCTTAAAGATGTTACCACACAAATTCAACAGCTAAAGCAGGTGTTGTTAGAAAATCTCAATAATTTGAGAAACACCAACAAAATGGCTCTTCAAGATGCAGAGGTTACTATCTCCTCGATGGAAAAGCAAATGCGTACAGTACCTAAATCGGAGAGGGAAATGGTCAATATCAAACGACTTTTTCAACTGAATGAAAATATTTATTTGCTCTTGTTAGAAAAAAGATTAGAGGCAGACATAGCCAAAGCCTCTGCCTCAGCAGACAGTAAAATTTTGGAACCAGCCACTTGTGATGGACTTCCTATTGCACCCAAAAAACGCAATAATTATATTTTAGGTTTATTGGCGGGCTTGATAATACCCCTAATAATTGTTTTTATCAAAGAATATTTGAAAAGTGTGATTAGAAATCAAGAAGACATAGACAAGTTTAGCACTATTCCTCTCTTTGGCACTATTCCACACCATTCAGACAAAAAGGCAAATCCATTGACTATTTTGGAAAAACCTAAATCCAGAATTTCAGAAGCCTTTAGGTCTTTGCGGTCAAACTTAGCATTTTTTACACAGGTCAATGCCAAAAACTCCACATTTTTGTTTACTTCTTCCATCAGTGGCGAAGGCAAATCTTTCTGCTCTGCAAGTTTTGCTTTGGTCTTGGCATCTATGAACAAAAAAACCTTGTTTATGCTTACCGACTTGCGAAAACCTAAGTTTTATATTGGTGATATAGACATTACTACCTATCCACAAGGATTGAGTTCTTATTTGATTGGCGGGGCAACTTCGGAAGAAATCATTGTCAGCACAAAAATTGCCAATTTAGATTTTATACCCCCCGGCGCTTTGCCCCCAAACCCTGCCGAACTCCTTAATCGGGAGCTAATGCAAACCCTCATTGCTGAACTCAAACAAAAATACGATTTTATTGTTATTGATACAGCCCCGATTGGTTTGGTCAGCGATGCTTTTAGTTTAATGCCTTATAGTGATGCCATTTTGTACGTGGTCAAACAAAACTATACACCTTTTATGCACATCAAAAAAGTGCAAGAAATGTACGAAGAGGGCAAATTAAACAATATTGGTTTTGTACTCAATGACGTGAAAATGTTTACAGAAGGCTACGGCTACTATGGGTATGGCTATTACAGTGGCTATGGCTATTATGATGACGAAAGGCGTAGTTGGTTTAAGAAACTGAATGCTTGGCTTTGGAATAAAAAATAAAACGAATGAAAATAGAAATACAAACAGCAGTGCAGCAAGACTACCAACAAGTTTGGCAAGGTTTTACAAGAGAACTTTTTTTGGCTTTGGCTCCTCCGCTGACTCCTATTAATCTATTGCGTTTTGATGGCTGCAACAAAGGTGATGAAGTACACTTAGAAATAGACTTTGGTGTATCGAAACAAAGCTGGTGCAGCAAAATAACTGAGCAACAAACCAGTGCAGACGAGATTTATTTCATAGACGAAGGCGAAAGATTGCCCTTTTTTCTAAGTAAATGGAAACACAAACACCGCATTTTGAAGCAAAAACAAGGCAGTTTGATTATAGACGAAATAGACTTTGAGAGTTTTGGTGGTTGGGGAAGTTTCTCTTTGTATCCTACTTTGTACTTTCAATTTTTGTATAGGCAGCCCATTTATAGAAGATGGTTTGCAGAAAATTAAAAATCCCCCTTGCAACAAGTCTTTAAAGATGACATATTTTTAAAAGATGTTTCTTGCTAAGATTAGTTATAATTATCTAACTTCCTTAACTTTTTCCATAAAACAATAGGCTGTAAAATCTCCAACGGCTTGCATCGACAGCCCTTCGGACTCTATCATAGCCAAATGCCCAATAAAGTAGAATTTATTGGTAATAATTCTATTTTTAGTCTTCACTTGCGTTTGCCCCACATTTTGCTCACCATTAATTACTGGGTCGTCTAAACCTATGACATAACACAAAGGAATAGTTAAGTTGCGTATCAATTCGGTTTGGTCTTTTCTATCTCGCATGGCTTGCATAGAAAATATCAGTGTATCTATGTGAATACTTTGGGCTTCTGCTGCCAATTTATCTGCTGCTGCACTCAGGTTTTTTTTGCCATAATCTGCCATGAGGTTATGAAAAAAAGTTTTCAAAAAAGGTGCTGTGCCGTAGGTTTGCAAACTTTCTACCCATTTATTGCGGTCTTGCTTTTTCTCCTCCGTATCTCCATAAATCAAAGAATTAAATAGACAAATACCTTTCAAATGCTGAAGATATTGGGCTGCGTAAGCCAACGTAACATAACCACCCAACGAATGTCCCACCATGACACACCGCTCAATGTGCAGGTGTTGCAAAGTCTGGTGGACAGCCACAGCCATATCCTCTATGGTGTAAGGCGTAATCCATCGAGGACTTTCACCAAACCCTGGTAAGTCTATACAAATGACCTGAAATTCATTACCAAGTTCTTTTGCAAAAGATTTCCAAATATTTTTGCTTTCGCAGAAACCATGCAACAGCACCAAAGTAGGACAGTTTGCCGTCTTTTGGTGGATAGAATGTGCTAAAATTGTTTTGTTCATCTTCGTATTTTTTTAAAAATGATTTCGCCACATCATAGACTCTACGGGTTTATCTGTCCGTTGGGTATATTTGGCATTTTCCTTTTTGTTATAATAATTTTGAATTTCACCTGCCACAGTAAAAAAAATCAACTGCCCAATAGGCATACCCGCATACACCCGAACAGGTTGCGAAACTGAAATTTCGAGTGTCCACGTATTGCAAAAGCCCACATCTCCTTTGCCTGCTGTGGCGTGAATATCTATTCCTAATCTGCCTACGCTGGATTTGCCCTCCAAAAAAGGCACATGAGCATGAATTTCCGTATATTCCTCCGTTACGCCCAAATAAAGTTGATTAGGTTGCAAAACATAACCATCGAGAGGAATTTGGAAAGTATTGATTTCATTGTGTTTGCGAGCATCTAAAATAGCATCTTTATAGGTAGCTAAATATTTTCCTAAATGCACATCGTACGAGTTTGTACCCAAATGTTTTAGGTCAAAAGGTTCTATGACAATAGTTTTTTTTTCTATTTCTTTTTGTATTTCTTTGTCGCCGAGTATCATGGACATTGGTAGTTTGGTACAAAGCTAAAAAAAAAATAGAATTAATAAATTTTTAAGCCTTTTTTTAGTGCAAGTTTCAAATAGTTTTTAGACTTTTGGGAGTTATGATAGAAAGTCTAAAAATATGGCAACATCATGGTCGTCAATTTATTTTTGACGTGAGCCAAGTTAATCTGCCCGAAGTTTTTAGGGGCAGACCTCTGATAAGCAATGCCACCATAGACGAGGACGCAGCCGCAGACCTCTGCCCAACTGGTGCTATTTTGCCCCGCCCTATGCGTATAGACATGGGCAAGTGTATATTTTGTGGCGAATGTGCGTGGGCTTTCCCCGAAAAATTTAAGTTTGTGAATGACTACAAAACGGCTACCAACGACAGACAACGACTCGTCATAGCCGAAGAAAACCATACAGCCGTTACGCTTAATCCAGAATTGGTAAGAGCAGAAATTAAGAAATATTTTGGAAATTCGTTAAAATTACGCCAAGTGTCGGCAGGAGGAGAAAATAGCAATGAAATGGAACTCAATGCGTGCAGCAATGTAAACTTCGACATGAGCCGTTTTGGGATTGATTGGGTAGCTTCTCCTCGTCATGCAGACGGTATTGTGATTACTGGGGCTATTTCAGAAAACATGGCAGAGCCGTTGAAAATTTGCTATGAGGCGGTGGCACACCCCAAAATTGTGATTTTGGCAGGTACGGAGGCTATTAGTGGCGGTATTTTTGCAGGAAGTCCAGCACTGAATCGCAGCTTTTTAGATACTATCCGAATAGATTTGTATGTTCCTGGTAATCCTGTGCATCCACTGACGTTTATCAATGGGGTGTTGGAGATGATGAGGAGGTCTGGACTATGATTTTTGGGATTTTTGTGATTATTTGTGATTGAAGTGGTGTAGTGATTTTTTGTGATTGAAATGGTGTTGTGGTTTTTTGTGATTGAAATGGTGTTGTTTAGTTGGAAAAGCTATAACGTCTTTTGCACACAGATAACACTGATTTTACGGATAAAACACTGATTTTTTAGCTTTTATCCGTAAAAATCAGCTTAATCAGTGTTATCTGTGTGCTAAGTCGTCTGGTTGAAGGCAACTAAACAAGTCCTATTATTGAAGTGGTGTTGTGGTTTTTTGCTTAAAATGATTTGATATGATAAAAGAACAATATAAATATTCGGAACTTACATCGAGAATTATTAGATGTGCTATGACGGTGCATAGTGAATTGGGTAGTGGTTTTCAGGAAGTTATTTATCAACGAGCCTTAGCAATAGAAATGAAAGATGCGGGTTTGGCGTTTGAGAGAGAATTTGAGATGCAGATATACTATAAAGAACAACATATAGGGACAAGAAGGGTTGATTTTTTTGTTGAGGGACTAATTTCTGTGGAACTAAAAGCTGTTAAAGCCTTAGAAGATGCACATCTTGCCCAAGCTATCAATTATTTAGAAGTTTACAATCTCGAAATAGGATTACTTATAAACTTTGGCGAAGGTAGTTTGATTTTTAAAAGACTAAACAACAAGAAATTCAAACCCAAGTAATTACCTAAATCCGTGCAATCAAATAATCACAAAAATCAAACAAAGGTATAAATTTCGATTGCTGTAATTACTTGATTATGCCCCACTAAGGCACCAAGTCCACAAAGAAAAAACAGAAAGTTTATTTTGCCTTATTGCCTAATTACCTAAATTAATGCAATCAAATAATCACAAAAATCAAACAAAGGTATAAATTTCGATTGCTGTAATTACTTGATTATGCCCCACTAAGGCACCAAGTCCACAAAGAAAAAACAGAAATTTATTTTGCCTTATTTCCTAATTACCTAAATTAATGCAATCAAATAATCACAAAAATCAAACAAATCATAGTACAGACAACATTTTTATATGACTAATACTACAAACAGAGAAATAACTCCTCCCAAAGATGGTTTGGCGGGGCTTGCCCAGAATTGGAAAAGTGATGTGTTGTCGGGCTTTTTTGTATTTTTAGTGGCTTTGCCTCTCTGTTTGGGCATTTCCATTGCCTCTGGGGCGCCGCCTATGTCGGGCATTTTTGCAGCCATAGTCGGAGGTATGGTGGTTTCTATGATGGGTGGCTCTTATGTTACCATCAACGGACCTGCAGCAGGGTTGATAGTCGTCATTTTGGGCGTGGTCTTCTCTTTGGGGCAGGGCGATATGGTGGCGGGCTACCGATACATGACGGCTGCGGTGGTGGTTTCGGGCTTTTTGCTCATCATTGCAGGCTTTTTGAAGGCGGGCAAGTTGGGAGATTTTTTTCCTACGGCTGCGGTGCATGGAATGTTGTCTGCCATTGGTATCATCATTATTTCCAAGCAAATTCACAATATGTTGGGCGTAAAAGCAAAAGGAGGTTCTACCTTTGCTTTGTTGGGCGAAATTCCCAATAGTTTGCTCAATATCAACCCCTACATTGGTTTCATTGGCTTAGTCAGTTTGGCTATTATGATTTTTATGCCAATGGTCAAAAACAAATATGTGAAAATGATACCGCCGCCATTGGTTGTTGTTTTGGTTGGTATTGTGATTGGGCAAGTCTTAGATTTGCAAAACCCACACAAATATTTGTTTTTTGAGTCTAAATTTTTCCAAGTCGGACCACAACACTTAGTTCCCTTGCCGTCTGATATGCTGGGGGCTATTGTCTTCCCCGATTTTAGCAAGTGGAATACCCCCGAATTTTTGAAAGCTGTTTTCACCATTACCTTAGTGCAGGGCTTAGAAACTCTATTGAGTGCGAAGGCTGTCAATCAATTAGACCCTTACAAACGCCAAGCAAACCTCAACAAAGATATGTCTGCTATTGGTTTTGGTAGTATGGTTTCGGGCTTGATTGGAGGTTTGCCTATGATTGCCGAAATTGTGCGGAGTTCTGCCAATATTAACAATGGGGCAAGAACACGTTGGTCTAACTTCTTTCACGGGTTTTTTATGTTGGGTTTTGTTGCCCTGTTGCCACATTTGATACAAAAAATACCTACGGCTTGTTTGGCAGCTATGTTAGTCTTTACAGGTTTTCGGTTGGCTTCGCCCAAAGAATTTTTGCACACTTACCACATTGGCAAAGCCCAATTATTGATTTACGTTTCGACAATCATAGCTACCTTAGCTACCGACTTGTTGATTGGTATTGGCGTTGGTATTTTGGTTAAAATCTTGACCCACTTGTATTATGGCGTGCCTGTCAATTCTTTGTTTAAGGCTTGGATAAGTACCAAACACGAAAACAAAGATACCTTGCATATTTTTGTGAGCAAAGCCCTGATTTTTTTCAACTATTTGCCCTTCAAAAAATATATGGAAAGACTACCAAAAGACAAACATTTGGTACTCGACTTCTCAGAAGCCGTATTCATAGACCATACTTGTATGGAACATTTGCACCATTTGCAAGAAGATTATCAGAAAGCAGGGGGGCATTTAGAATTGACAGGAATGGAAAACTTAGCAGCCTTGTCCGACCACCCTTTGTCGGCACGCATTGCCAATGAAAAGCACAAGATAGCAAAATTGGCAAAACGCCAAGAAATGCTGTTGCAAATAGCCCAACAAAACGACTATACATTCAGTCCGCAAAAAATATTGTTCGACTCGAAGTTAAAAAACTTGCCTTTCTTTCTCTACAAACAGTTGCGTTATGAGGAAAACGTCTTGCACAAACACATAGGCAAGGCACACCTCCAAATTTCGGATATTCGGGCAAGAGAAGGGTCGCAACTTAGCCTGAAATATTATAACTTTACAGGTTTGCTTTTGACAGATATTCCGCAAAAATTGACTGCTTTTTATATGGAAAAAGAGTCTTTAATCCACCGAATGTTAGACAGTAGTGGTTTTAGAGATATAAATTTTGAGGAACACCCCGAATTTTCGAGAAACTTCTTTTTGCAAGGCACCAATGAGGAGGAGATTCGAGCATTTTTTACCAAAGAATTGATGGATTTGTTTATGCAAAACCCCGATTTTCACGTAGAAGCCGATGGAGATTCCTTGTTTATTTTTCATGGCGAAATGGTCTTGTTAGACGATAACGAGGTGAAAAAACTTATAGAGTTGGGCGAAGCTGTGATGCAGTGCCTATCTGTGAAATAACAGCACAAATAATGAACACCGCCATCATCTTACAAAACATATCAAAATATATCTCCCTCACACAAGAGGAAGAAACTTATTTTGTGTCTTTGTTGAAAGAAAAAACCTATAAAAACAAACAATATCTTGCCCAAGAAGGCGAAATAGGCAAGTATGTCAATTTTATTAACAAAGGTTGTTGCCGAATTTTCAATATTGACAAAAATGGTTTTGAACATATTTTGAGTTTTGCCACGCAAGATTATTGGATAGGAGATTTGTATAGCATTGTTACCCAAAAAGCAGGAAGGTTTTTTATTCAGACAATGGAGCTTACAGAAGTTTTACAAATTTCTAAAACAGATTTGGATAGTTTGTATATCAAAGTGCCAAAATTTGAAAGAATGTTTCGCATTTTAGCAGAAAATGCTTATGTAGAATACCAAAACCGTGTGATGCAAAACTTGGGTTTTACTGCAAAAGAAAGGTATGATGCCTTTGAAAAAAAGTATGCGAAAATAAAACATTTGCTACCCCAAAAGCAAATTGCCCTTTATTTGGGCGTAACCCCAGAATTTTTTAGCAGAATGAAAAAAAAAATATAATTATTTAGTAATTGCCTTTTATACGATTGTCAATGGTGCTTTTTAGCACCTTGACAATCGTATAAAACTAAATTAATTACGATTGTCAAGAGGCTGTCCGAAAAGACAGCCTCTTTAGTCATTAAATTTTTCAGGTTTATCCTTTTGTAGTTGTTGTTTAGCAACAATTTCCAGTTTATAGCCTTCTCTAAGTCGTTTTTGAAATACAAAAAATAAAAAACAAGGTTTTTTGCTCCTTTCGCCACCATTTTTCTCAAATTATGACCCATTGCCATCATTTTGCTATAGGAATTGCGGTCATCCAAAGTCTCCAATTTTTTCTCATACTCGGCTAACTTGGGCAGGTGTTCGTCTTGCAATTTTGCCAGTTCTTTGGCAATTTGCTTGGGGGGAGTTTTCAATTTTTTGTTCAACACAGCCAGTTATGAGGATGATAAGCAGAAATCCCACCACTTTTATACAACTTGATAATAGCACTGAGGTCTAAAGAAGCAACCACTTTGTTTACCAGCCGAATAGGATGGTCTGCTGGGATTTTATCTAAAAGATTGACAGGAAATAAGGCGAAATGTTTGCCCGATTCTTGTTTAAAGATTACTTTTGCCATAACAATAAACTACAACTAAGTAATTGAACTTAATTATCCGCCACCTCAAAGGTGTCGGATAAATCTGATAATCAGCTATATAGGGTTTAAAATATTGTCGTTTATTTAAGTCTAACTACTTAAAACCCAAATAAATTTACGAAAGGAAACCCTAAAATATAAAAGAAGGCAAAAAGACTTTTCGGACAGCCTCTTCTATGCTGTATTTTTGAAATTAAAATCCCAAAACTACTTTCCGATGTGTATATATCCATATTCATCTTAAAATCCAAAATTAAACATTAAAAAATCAAGAACTAAAATTTTTTCTATTATGACCACCCAAATCCAAATCCAAAAACTATTCTTGTGTCTTTGCCTTTTGTTGGCAGTGGCAACAGGCTGTGGAGGCAAGAAAAATGCTACCAACGAAGCCCAGACAACCGCAGAAACCAATCAAACAGAGCAGAAAGACAACTCCACGCCGAGCAACCAAGCCTTAGCACAGGGCTGCGACCTGAAAAAAGAATTTTTCGACCAAGCCGAAGTATTTGAGCCTCTTGCCAAAGGAATGCCCGAAAACCAATCGCCGAGCAAGGTTAGCTTAGAACAGTTTGCACCCAAAAGGCTGAGTCAAGGCAGTCAAGGCTCATGCACAGCATGGGCTTGTGCCTACGCAGCCATGACCATAAACCGAGCAAGGGCTACCCAAACAGACCCCAACAGCATAGCTTTTAGCCCTGCATTTGTCTATAACCAACTAACCAGAGGCAACTGCACAGGCACACACATAGGCAAAACCTTAGACAAATTGACCGACCAAGGGGCAGTTTCTCTCCAAACATTTCCCTACTCTGACGAGGATTGCAGCCGCCAACCCAACAATACGCTGTTTCAACAGGCAGAGCAGTTTAAGATGAAGGGTTACAACCGTTTGACCCTCAAACATGACGATTATCGTATTGATTTAGAGGCAATTAAGCAAAACATAGCACAAGGGGCTCCCGTAGTGGTAGGCATGGCTGTTGGTGGCACTTTTTACCAAATTGGCAGTGAAGGCGTATGGCGACCTTCGCAAAAAGACTTTGCAGCCCTTGCCAAAGGTATGGGTGGACACATTGTAGATGATGGCGAAGCAGCAGCTTTTGGAGGTCATGCCATGTGCGTCATTGGCTATGACGATAATTTTGAAGGTGGTGCTTTCCAAATTATGAACAGTTGGGGAGATGATTGGGGACGTGATGGTATGTTTTGGATGAGTTACAAAAATTTTGAGCATTTTTGCAACAGTTTTTATGCAGAGGCGTATGGCTTGTATCCCATGCCCGCCAACAAAGCAGCAGCCAATCAATTTAAGGCAGATATTGGACTGTTTCAAAACCAAGCCCGCCAATACATTCCGTTTAGTGCCAAAGGAGGTTTGACTTTCCAAACCAGCCAAGTGATGCCCAAAGGCGTAAAATTTAAGGTAGCTGTTCGCAATTATGACGAGTGCTATGTCTATGTGATAGGACAGGAAACCGATGGCACAAGCTATGTATTATTTCCTTACACCGAAAAACATTCGGCTTATTGCGGAATTGTAGGCACAAGATTATTTCCAAAAGACTTTTCTTTGCAACTCGACGACGTAGGGCAGAAAGACGTAATGGCTGTTATTTTTTCCAAAGAACAATTAGACTACAAAGCCCTAAACGACCAAATCAGCAAAAATGCAGCCAGCACTTATGAGGGCAAAATCAAGGCTGTTTTGGGCAATAAATTGGTAAATAAAGCACAATTTACAGATGGACAAACCATTAGTTTCAATTCTCAACGAGGTGAAAATCAATCTGTTGTGGCAGTAGTTTTTGAGATGATGAAAAAGTAGTAAATAACTTGATAAATCAAAAAAACAAAAATCCAATCTAGTTTAAGAAACTAAATTGGATTTTTATTTTAAGTGGGCTCACAAGGGCTCGAACCTTGCACCCCCTGATTATGAGTCAGGTGCTCTAACCGACTGAGCTATGAGCCCTGAAAAGTCATTGGTTTATGTTCTTTTCAAAAGTGGCACAAAGATAAGTACAGTTTTGATATTTACAAAGAATTATGAGTTTTTTTTTATTTTACTTTCCCCCCATCCATTTTCTATAAATGGCATCTTGGGTTTCGTTAGTTCTTTCCATACGCGTCATGCGGTAGCCAAACGTACCAGATGTACCCATAGTCAGTGTAAGAGTTTGCAAGAGGTTATCACGACTAATGAGGACTTGCACCTTTTCACCTTGTTCTTTTGAACTGAAATAGCTGCTGGCAAAACCCGCAGAGGGCATTCGGTTGCCGTCTATGGCTATAATTTCGTCATTTACATTGAGTCCTCCATTGTAGGCTGCTGTGCCTTTGTCTGTACTTTTGACTATGATTCTGCCATCTTCGTCTGCCAAATTGCCACCCAAAACAGTAGCACCTTGCATAGATTTGGTAAGGCGAAGCCCTGCGGTTTCCAAAAACTTGCTGTAATCCACAGGCTCGGTAGAATAGATATGTTTGAAAATTTCCAGAGGTTTGCCCGCAATTTTTTCGCAAACTTGTTTAAATTCCTCATCTGTAAAGCCTACATTTTTCTCTTTGTAATAGATTTGGTACATAGTCCGCATCACGTCATCTAAACTTTTTTGGGCTTTGGTAGCTGCAATTATCTCCAAATCTAACAAACTTGCCATTACAGTTCCTGAACTGTAATAAGAAATGGTAGAGTTTTTGGTGTTTTCATTTGGTCTGTACCCTTTTATCCACGCATCGAAACTGGATTCGGCTACACTTTGCACCCGACTTCCTGCTGCGTTTTCGTGGTTGGCTATCACGTTTACAATGCTTTGCATATAACTTCCACTTTCCATATAGCCTGCTCGGTAAGTGATGAGGTTGTCGTAATAGCTGGTGATGCCCTCTGCCACCCAAAGGAGTCGGGTGTAGTTTTCGTTGTCGTAGTCGAAGGGTCCCAAAGGTTTTGGTCTTAGCCTTTTCACATTCCAAAGGTGAAAATACTCGTGAGCAACTAAGGACAAAAATCCTTCGTAACCACTGCCTTGGTAGCTAAAACGGGGCTGCATGAGTGTAGTAGAGTTTAGGTGTTCTAAGCCGCCGCCTCCACGACTTACACTATGCACAATAAACGTATAATGGTCGTATGGGTCTGTATTGCAAGGATTTTCTCCAAAAATTTTGGTCGTTTCTTCTATGATTTTGGTAATATCTGATGTAAATCTGTCTTCGTCATAGTTGCCTCCACCAAAAACTGCTACTTCGTGAGGTACACCTGCTGCTTTGAATTTGTAGATTTTTTGGTTGCCCAATTCTATTGGCGAATCTGCCAAAATATCGTAATTAGGCACTTTCAACACAAATTTGTCGTTGCCCACAGGCGAAAGACCTGTCGAGATTTCCTTCCAATCGGGGTGAGGTTTGATAGTAAGCACCGAAGGAACTTGCAAAAATTCGTTTGGATACATAAAAACACTTGTTCCGTTTAGGTAGCCATGTGCAGCATCTATAAAACTTGTGCGAACAGACAACTCAAAGGCGTAAACCTTGTAACTGAACACTACTTTGTCCACGTTGTTGGTGTAAACTCGCCATGTGTTTTTGGTAATTTTCTCAAATTTTAGGGCTTTGCCTTTGCCATCAACGGCTTTTTCTTGCTCTATACTTTTTGCAAATTCTCTTATCAAGTAAGAACCCGGTGCCCAAACAGGCATTTTGAAGTCTATGGATTGCCGTTTAAAGTTCTCGAAGGTAATTTGCACCTCGCAATAGTGCGTGTGTGGCTCGGTAAACGAAACTTGGTAGGCAAGTTGTTGGGCTATGCTTGGCAGACAAAGCAGCCAACAGCAAACCAAAAGTAGTGTTTTTTTGAACATGGTTTTTTGTAAATGTGAATGTGGTAAATACTTTTGACTCCACAAGAATTTGAAACCTTTGTGGAGGGATAAAATGCTTTTGTAAAACTGATTTGCAAGGTATGCAAAATGTTTATAGTTTGGTATAAGCTATGATAGTAATTTTTATTAAGAAATGCTATAAAAAATGAGGCTGTCTGAAAAATCAAACTATGTACCACAGACTTTAATCTGTAAATATATAAATAGTTGATAATCAACAACTAATAGACTAAAGTTCAACGCTATTAAGTGGGGCTGACTAAGCTAAGAAAAGTCTTTTTCAGTGGGACTGCCTAAGTGCTGTTAGGCACGAAATATTTATAGCAAGCCATATTCCTACATTTCAGCGTGCCATAGGCACGATATATTTTGCCCGCAGTGGAACTGATACGGCACTTTGGAGGAGTCGGTGCTTACTTTTGCTATAAATATTTCAGTCCTACAGACTTAAAAAAATGGTTTAATCTATTGATAATCAATTAATTATAAATTTACTTGTTTTGCTTTCTTAGCTTAAGCAGCCCCGCTTAATAGCATTGGACTAAGGCGTCCTTGACTAAAGTCTGTGATATATTCTTACTTTTCGGACAGCCTCCTCCTTACAATGATGTTCAAAACAGAATGTTCAACATTAAAAATTAACTTAATCCACCATATTGCTACTTTTTTTGAAAAAAGGCAATTTCACCACTCTTGCTTTGCAATCGAGTTTGCGAATAGGAATAATTAGTTTGCTTTCAGGTCGGCTGTAAGGCGTTTTTACATAGCCCAAACCGATGCCTTTGCCCAACGTAGGCGACTGCGTGCCAGAGGTAACTTTACCAACTACTTCGCCCTCCTCATTGCAAATATCATAACCTGAACGTGGAATACCTCTTTCAGTCATTTCGAAAGCCACCAAACGGCGGGCTACGCCTTGCTCTCTATGGGCTTTTATGGCAGCCGAATTAACAAAGTCTTTGGTAAATTTGGTTATCCAGCCCAAACCAGCTTCTATTGGCGAAGTGGTGTCGTCTATGTCGTTGCCGTATAAGCAAAAGCCCATTTCCAAACGCAAAGTATCTCTTGCCCCTAAGCCTATGGGCTTGATATTCCACGCTTTGCCCACTCTAAAAATTTCTTTCCAAACCTGTTCGGCTTGGGCTTTGTTTACATAAATCTCAAAACCGCCAGCCCCTGTATAGCCTGTGGCAGAGATAATGACATTGTTTGCCCCTGCAAACCGACCAATTTGGAAGGTGTAATATTCCATTTTTGCGAGGTCTATATCAGTCAGGCTTTGCAAAGCACCTGCTGCCATAGGCCCCTGCACAGCAAAAAGGCACATTTCGTCTGAAATATTTTGCATATCTACGCCAAACGTATTGTACTTTTTGATATGATTCCAGTCTTTTTCTATATTGGAAGCATTGACCACCAATAAATATTCCTCGTCTTTGATTTTGTAAACCAACAAATCATCTACAATGCCCCCTGTTTCGTTGGGCAGACAAGAATATTGGGCTTTGCCGTTGGTGAGCAACGATGCATCATTGGTCGTAACTTTTTGGATAAGGTCTAAGGCTTTTTTGCCTCTTAGCATAAATTCGCCCATGTGCGACACGTCAAACACACCCACGCCATTGCGAACTGTGTGATGCTCGTCTAAATCTGAACTGTAACGGACAGGCATATTATAACCTGCAAAGGGAACCATCTTTGCCCCCAAACTAATGTGAAGGTCATTGAGAGGTACTAATTTTACGATTTCTGGATTTGTTTCCATTAGCAATGCGATGTTTGGTTTTATGTGTGATAATTTTTTTCAATCTATTCTCCCCAAATCTCCCTAATCAGTTGTCTATTTGCTTTCAAAATACGGAAAATGTCTAAGAGGTCATCTTCTTTGGTGGCTGTATAAGAGTCGCTAATAGCATATTCTCTACCTTGCAAAATGACAAAAAACCATTGCCTGCCCACCACATAAGCCCCATAAATAGGTTTTTCTTTGAGTTTTGGCTCTTGCAAATTATTTTCATAGGCAACTAACATAGCAGCTAAAAGCTGTGCAGCGGGGTCGGGGCTGTTGTTGTCCAATTCTTTTTTATACTCGTGAATAAAGAAAAAAGGAGTTTTTGCCTCTTGCTTACCTCTTGCCACCATCAGGTCTGGTTCTCCTGTTAAAGTAATACCATCTACTACTCCGATTAAATTTCGGTCTGCAAAAGCCGATAAAGTCTGGGTGTCGTAACTGATGAGTCGAACAATCGTACCAATGATTTTGATTTTGACTTCTTCCTCATTCCAAAAGTCAATATAAAGCAAAACTTTTTCTAAGTCGAATAATAGACTCTGCTTTTCAAAATCTGTAATATCTTGCTGACTCGATAACCACGTCTGTAAAATAGGGTTTTTGGGTATTCTTTTTAAGCCAAAGGCTTCTAAAAGTTTATCTCTTGTCCAGCTTTTAAATGTTGTCGTTTGCATAGCAGTTTTGTTTTAGCAAAGCTACTATTTTTTTGTGAAAAAACATAGCTTTGCAAGGTTAGAAAATAGGCGAGGAGTTACAAAAGTTTCACTTATATCAACGTCAATTTTCTATTCACCTCCAACGCCATAGCCTCCTGTTTCAACTCTATTTTGAGTTCTTTTACATATTCTATTACTTCGTCGAGGTATTGATTCAAGGCACTTGGCGTAACGTAAGTGTGTACGACAAAGACCTTTTCGCCTACCAAACCTGCCTTGTCGCTGTTCCACACGCCACTTACTTCTTTGCTGGTAGCCCCGCCAAACCTTTCGGCTAAGAAGTTGAGGGTTTGCTGCACATAAGCCGAAGTGTCTATTTTTTGGTTTACGTCCAAAGTAGTTGGGATAAACACACCAATTTGGTTGGTTCTGTCCAATCTATCTACAAAAGTATCGAGCAAAGGAAATATTTCCAACGGCACTCTAAACTGTGCCACATCAGCAATTCGCAAGGAGGGGAAGTGTTCTATATACGGAATTTCGTAGTCGTAAGGCTCGTCTATTTTGAGGTCTTTGTAGTCCTCTTTGTTGCGGTTGGCAATGGCAAAAAGTAGGGCTTCCTCTGGGCGAATATGTTTTTTGAGTTGTTTTTTAAACTCCTCTATGGTCTGCCACATTTCTTTGAGAGGTGGCGAAAGCAAAATAATTTGGTTGGCATCATCTAAAATAGAAGCTATACTTTCGTCTATCAATGCGGGCAAAGTGATTATCACATTTTCGTATTCTTTCAAAATATTGTCAAAAAGCAAGGTCATACGAGCCTGATGGGGCAGGTGCGTGTTTTCGTCAAGCGAAGCCAAGACATCAAAACCTTCTTCGTGATTGTAGATTTTTGTTCTTTTGTTAATCCCCATATCCGTTATAATTTGTTGGGGATTAGGGTATTCCATAAACAAGGTGCGTTGTTTGGTTTTTTCTACTAAGACCTTAGCCAAAAAACAACCTGTGCTGGTGGCACTTGCTCCTTTTGCCATATTAAAAAGCAAAATCAATTTGGCATTTTTATTTCCCCTTGCTGCCCTGCGGTTAGATTCGGACAAATATTTGGCAAGCATTTTAGCCAATTCAATAGTCAAAGTGGGGTATTCGTGGAGCATATCCAAAAAATCATTTCGCCTGATGACTAAGGTATCCACCTCACTCATTGCCACAATATTAGCCGACCTTGCCTGATTTTCCAAAATGCCCACTTCGCCAAAAGTATTGCCCGACATTAAATAAGCTAAGGTGTGGTTTTGTCCGTTGGGCAAAGCACGTTGTACGGCTACGATGCCATTGACGATTAAATACAGGCTGTCGCTGGGTTTGCCCTGCCACACGACGGTTTCCTCCTTAAAAAATTGCCTAAATTTAACCTGTGAGGCTATATCTTCTAAGGCCTTTTGGGGCAATGCCTGAAACAAAACAGACTTTTTGAGAGAATTAATTAAATGGAGATTGGTCATAGTTGTTTGTACTATTTTTGCACTATTGTAATGAATGATGTTTTAGCACAGCAAGGTAAAAAAAAATTAGCAAGTTGTTTGTGAAAAAGAAAATTATTTATTCTCTTTCAAAGGAATTTGTGAAAGATGACATCTCTTGAAAAGATGTCATCTTTAAGAAATGCCTTTTTATTGTTGTTTTTTTATTTTCCTAAAATAATTTGCTTAACAGATTTTTTTGCACTTACTTACAACGCAAAAAATTTATTACTTTGCAAATGCTTTATTGATACTTGCAAAGTATTCTTTAAAGTTTTTAATACAACTTACTGTGTTTTGAATTTTGATACAATATGCTAACTAATCATACAGATACTTCCCCTAAAAAAGATGTGTTGAGTGAAGCTGGAGAGTTGCTTTCGCAACCTTCTAAAAATACTAAGCGGAAGATTCTGATAGCTATTAACTTAACTTTTGTGTTTGTGGCAAGTTTACATTGGGCTATTCAGTTAATCCAATTTGGTAAGTTGCCTGACCCTGCTCGAGATTTTATTATTTTGCCCTTGTTGGTGCTTATCAACGGAGGGTCTGCTATATATAACTTAAAAGTATTATTCTCTGATAGTCAAGGCAACAAGTTATTCAACGACTTAACAGCTTGGGTTACGGTTATTTTCTTGCAACTTATGGCTTTGTCCGTAGTGCATAACAATATCAATACGGCGACCAGTTTATTAGAGGATTTTGCGTTTAGTGCTGTTATTATTTTCATTACAGGTACAGTGCTTAACCGAACTGCTGCCGTTGTTTGGTTTGCTATCTGCTTGATTAGCTTGTATTTAGCTTTTCATAACAGAGGAACAGATTTTGAGTATCACCTCATGACTAAGCAGGAAGTGGTGGACTATGAGGCAAAACTCAAAGCCCAAGACCCCGAAGCCTTGAAAAGATTTGAGATAACCAAACAAGAAAAAATTACGCCCTTACCTGCCAGCTTATATGTGGCAGTTTGGTTTATTTTCTTGTTGCTTACTTTTTTGCCCACTTATTTTGAAGGTGGTATGATAGGACAAATACTTAAAGTGATACCCGTAGTTATCTCCAAAATACAAATAGCCAGTGAGCAAAAAAGCCAATTAGAACGTGAAAATATGCGTATGGGCATGGAATTAGACGTGGCTCGTCAAATCCAAACCATGATATTGCCTTTTCAGGGAGATTTTGACAAGTGCCAAGACTTAGAAGTAGCTGCTCGAATGGATACAGCTACCGAAGTAGGTGGAGATTTTTATGAAGTATTGCCCCAACCTGATGGCAGCACCTATTTTGGTATAGGCGACGTTACCGACCACGGTTTGCAGTCGGGTATTGTGATGCTCATGACCCAATCAGCCATTCGTTCTTTACTCGATGGCGGACATATCAAATTGCAAGATGCTTTGAATCAAATCAATATGATTTTGTATAGAAATATACAAGACCGTATGAATGACAGACGAAATCTTACCTTATCTTTGCTGCACTATGAGGAAGGCAAAGTGCGAATTACTGGGCAGCACGAAAGTGTGGTTTTGCTCCGCAGAGATGCCCAACACGCCATACAGATAGATACCTTAGATTTGGGTATGTATGTGGGCTTGACTAACGACTCTTTTGAGGATTTTGTAGAGGAAACCTCGTTTGATTTTAACAAAGGCGACATTATGCTCCTCTATACAGATGGGGCTACCGAAGCCGAAAATGAAAAACAACAACTGTTTGGGATAGATAGAATGATGAAAGTATTGGAAAAAAACAGGGATAAAAGTAGCAAAGAAATTGTGAATGAAATAACAAAAGAAATTTATGCTTTTATTGGCAAAAAACAATTACTCGATGATATTTCGTTGGTAGTAGTCAAAAGGCAGAGCAATTAAAACGATTAAACACTCTCATACACTAACTCACACAAGCTATGCAACAGACAGTAACTGCCGAAGCAATTTCGCAGATGAAAAATTTAGAACTCCGTTGGGTGGATTTTAAGGACTATGCCGAGCAAATTTATGCCCTTCGGAAAGCAGTTTTTGTGGAGGGACAAGGTTTTGACGACTTTGTGCTGAAATCTGCAAAAGACGAAACAGGGTTACATTTATTGGCTTTTCACGACAACCAGCCCATTGCAGCCATTTGTGCTTACTTTGCCAAGCCCGATGATGCCGTTTTTGAGCAGTTGCAACTACCGCCAGCCGAGCATCTTATTGTGCAGTTTGCAAGGCGTGTTACCTTGCCAGCTTACAGAGATTTGAGAATATCAGAACTCATGGGCTTGCTTATTTGGAAAGGTGTGTATGAATCTATTGGTTTTTCGTACTTTTTCATAGGTTTAATGGGAGTTCACCAAAAATTAGCACCTATTTATCAACGAGGTTTTGGTTTTGAGCCACACCACGAAGTAGAGTCGCCAAACGGCAATATCAAAGTTTTGATAGGGGAGGGGGAGAGGTTAAAACGGATTTATAACAAAGCCAAAGGTGATGTAGAGGTTATTTCGGCATTTTTGCAAGTAGAGCCACCTTCTTTAAACCGTTTTCTGGACAATCACCCTGAACTCAAAGGGTTGCGTAGCAAAAATACAAACGAAAACTTGTATTTGAAACCCTTGTCATTCAAAGATGAGTTGCCACGTTTGTCGGCACAGGCAAGGTTGGTGCATAGTACACAGGTAAATATTATAGACGAAATAGAATTGCCCACAGCCCCTGCTAAATTATTAGACATTGGCTGCGGACCTGGTGTGTATCTTTCGTTGTTGAGCAAGCACCCTAAATTGGCGGATTATCAACTTTCGGGTTTAGACCTTTCACCTGAAATGGTGTCTTATGCTAAGTTTTCATTTCGCACCACCGATTGGAAACAGGGCAATGTCTATGAAATGCCTTATCCTGATGCAAGTTTTGATGTAATCCATACAAGTTTTGTGTTTATTCACTTGACTAATCCAGAGGCAGCCCTGAAAGAAATTTATCGAGTGCTAAAACCAAACGGCATATTGTATGTGGTAGATGTCAATGACGATACTTTTGATGGTCCACCAGTGATTAAACGCATGGTGCATAAGCACAAGCAAGTGTATGAAGGCAAACGGGACATTATGAACCACTTGCCTGCCTTAGCCAAAATTTACGATTTGGCACTCGAACAGTCCTTTGCTGTAACCGTAGATAATCAAGGCGAAGAAGGCAAAACAACGCAAGAAGGCTATAAATTGCACTTAGGAAGGATAACTATGTGGGCAATGTTTGCTTTTATTAGCCAACGTCCCGATATGGTTTCTTATTTTGAAAAGGCAGATGATTGGTACTTGCGAACCTTGTGCAAAATTTCTATTCAAGTACAAAGTCAGGTTTTTCGTAAACCTTTATAATAATTTTCAAAGAAGGTTGCAAAATAGGTTATAAAACCGCAACTTTGCATTACTTCTTAGTTCACTCTTTTTACATTGATTAACTAATTTCACTAATATTCTAATCTCATGGAAGATATTGTAATAGGAGATTATGACGCTATTGCGGAAACTCTACCTGCCGAAGGGTTTTTACAACTTATTGTAAAACCGATAGATATGGTAACGTATTGGAGGCGTTGTGGTTCTTTGTCCAATTTTGTGGCAAATTTCTATAGAAATCCTTACAACGTAGATGCTTTAGACGAAAATCTAATCTCGACCATTTTCAACGAATTAATTGAAAATGCTGCCAAGTATTCTACAAAACGTGACTCCGATATTTATATCGAGGTCAAAATGTATAATACAATTCTTAAAATGCAAGTACAAAATGTGTGCAACCAAAAGAATTTTGAGGCACTCAAAAAGAGTATGGGTAAACTCTTAGACTCAGACTATAATTTAGACGACCTCTATATGAAACGGATGATGGAAAAATCGTCTGCGGATAAAGACTCTGGCATTGGGTTGTTGATGTTGCTCAAAGATTTCCCTGTAAAAGTAGGTGTGAAATTATCGTCTTCTGAAGATGGAAGTTATCAAGTTTGTGTGCAAGCCTATTACTTCTTGCGTGAGTCTGTGCTTAAAGGTCAGATGATGTTTTAAGTGAAACGCATAGCTTGTTTTTTGCCCTCTGGGTAGCCGAATAGCTACTTTGTGTGTATTATTTATCTTTACTTTCATTCCAAAACTTTATTTATAATGGAACTTATTGCAGGCGAATCAAAACTTACATTTAAAGAATCTGAGTCTCTTTTAGTCATGGAGGGGTCTATGCGGTTGGCTAACTTGATGGAATATGATAAGGTAAGTCTATTTATTATGGAATGTGCCGAAAAATCTCCTTCCAAATTGACGATAGATATGCGTACACTTAGTTTCCTTAATAGTTCGGGTATTACCACATTGAGTATGTGTATCTTGCATCTTAAAAAGAAACTTACGCCCTCTTTGTTGTTTTTGGGTACTACTGACTACGCATGGCAAGACAAATCACTCAAGAATTTTACTAAGCTTTGGGCAGACGCAAAAGTACAAATTGACTAACCTAAACGACCATTGCTGTTGGGCAAGTAGCCTAACTGCTGTTGTGTTTATTTTTTATAAAAAATGCAGGAAGACATTTCAGCACTTTCGCATGACGAACTCAAAGATGCGTATGAGGAGTTGCGTTTACTATACGAAAACGTATTGGAACACAGCACAGTCATAGAAAATGAATTAGACGAAACTTTGCAACTTGCCAGACATATCAACCAAAATCTGACTGCAAGTATTACATACGCCAAACGCATACAGGAGGCGATGTTACCCAAAATAGAATATATGCAAAGTATTCTACAAGACTTCTTTGTGTTTTTTCGCCCACGCGACATCGTAAGTGGTGATTTTTATTGGTGTCAACGCATAGAACCACACAAGACACAGGTTGGTGGCAATCAAAAAATAGTAATTGCTGCCGTAGATTGCACAGGGCATGGCGTACCAGGTGCTTTTATGAGTATGTTAGGGCAGAATCTTTTAGACGACCTCATTGTTTACCGAAATATTTTGCAGGCAGACGAAATTTTGTACTACCTGAATCAAGGTATTATGCGTGCCTTACGCCAGCAAGATACTGATAATCAAGATGGTATGGATATGTCCCTTGCCATCATTGATACAGTGGCAAAAGTGGTGGAAGTGGCAGCAGCCAAAAATCCAATTTTTTTAGTGCAGCCTATTTTCGAGTTGGTCAATAGTGAAAACGAAACGCGGATAGTACAGCACCGCCACGAACCTACTTGTATAGAAATAAAAGGTGATAAATTTGGTATTGGTGGCTCAACCAATGGCGATGCTTCTTTTACGTTTCACCGTTTTCGTTTGACTACGCCCACTACTTTGTACTTATTTTCAGATGGCTATCAAGACCAATTTGGGGTGGAAGGACGCAAATTTATGATTAAAAACTTCCGCAATATGCTCTATGATATGCACACAAAGCCAATGGAAGAGCAACACAAAGTATTGCAAAAAACTTTTGATGATTGGGTGGACATTACCAATAAAAAAATTCACCAAACTGATGATGTATTGGTAATTGGACTTAGATTTTAACTCTTGTGCAATGACCCCTGAAAAAAATCCTTCCTCTGAAAATTTAGAGCAACATCTCAGGTTGCTGTATGCACAAGGCAAACAATTTGCAGAGATTGCTTTGCAAAATTTTTACAATTTTTTTAAACCACAGCCTAACGAACAGTTTTACCAACGAATGGTGCGTTATGCTTGGTATGTTTTTTTCGGATTTTGGTTGTTTTTGTTTGTAAGTTTCAAATTGGTGGAATACAATGTTTTCAATTTATTTGGTTCTCTGCCCAGCGTAGCCCACTTAGAAAAACCGAAAATTCCCTTAGCCTCCGAAGTTTATACTCATGATAAAAAACTAATTGGCAAGTATTTCAGAGAAAACCGCAGCATGGTGCATTTCGAAAAACTGTCGCCCCACCTTACCCAAGCCCTAATTTCTACGGAAGATGCTCGTTTTGAAGAACATTCAGGCATAGATTTGCCCGCCTTGTTTGGTGTTTTGGTTTACAATGTTGTAGGTTTCAATAGGGGAGGGGGCAGCACTTTGACCCAACAATTAGCCAAAAATTTGTTCAAAACTCGGTCAGGTGCCTCGAAAGGACATTTGGGCAAAGTGCCTGTTTTGGGAACTGTTATTATCAAAATGAAGGAGTGGATAACGGCAATTAACCTCGAAAAAAATTATACCAAAGACGAAATTATAGAAATGTATCTCAATACGGTGGACTTTGGCAACGAAGCCTACGGAGTAAAAATAGCCTCCAAAGTTTTTTTCAACAAAACTCCTGCTACCCTCAATATACAAGAGGCTGCTTTGTTAATTGGCGTCTTGAAAGCTACTACTTCTTACAATCCGTTTCGGAATCCGCAAAAATCTTTGCAAAGACGCAACACTGTTTTGGGGCAAATAGCCAAATACGAACACCTAAGCAACAAAGAGGTTGATTCTTTGTGCAAATTGCCCTTAGGCACAAAATACACCCCCGAAGTAATGGAAAGTGGCGTAAGTATGCACTTCAAAGACTATTTGACGCTGACCTTAGAAAAAATTTGTGCAGAAAGAGGTTTAGATTTGCACGCTGATGGCTTAAAAGTGTATGTTACCATAGATTCGAGGTTACAAAAATTGGCAGAGGAATCTGTGAGTGAAAATATGAGGTTGTTGCAAAGCCGTTTCTTCGAGCATTGGCGAGGGCAAAATCCTTGGACAGATAAACGAGGAAAAGAATTGCCCGACTATTTGGAAAAAGAGATGCAAAAAGGCAAATTGTTTCAATATTATAGCAAATTGCACCCCAACAGACCCGACTCTGTGCAGTTGCTACTGAATAGCCCCAAAGAAATGACCGTATTTGCGTGGAATGACAGAGGAGAAAAAGATACCTTGTTGAGTTCTTTCGATTCTTTGCGATACTATAAACACATCTTACATACGGGTATGATGAGTATGAATCCGTATTCGGGTGAGATAAAAACTTGGGTGGGCGACATTAATTACAAATATTTTAAGTACGACAACGTGAGGCAAGCCCGCCGCCAACCTGGTTCTACCTTCAAGCCTTTTGTGTATGCCGCCGCCTTAGATACGGCTTCCAAAGACTACCCACAAGGAATGTCGCCCTGTACAAAAATGGTGGACAGACCTGTTTCGGTGTTATATATGGAAGATGGCAAGTCCAAAACTTGGTCGCCGCACAATGCAGATTGGTACTGCTCCTTAGACACCATTCCCTTGCGTTATGCGTTGGCGAGGTCGCTGAATACGATTACGGCACAACTAACGCAAAAAATTGGTGTGGAAACCGTCATCAGATATGCCCAAAAAATAGGAATCACCAGCCCGATGGAGGTTTTCCCTTCGGTGTGTTTAGGGTCAAATGACGTTACGGTTTATGAAATGACCGCAGCCTACGCTACCTTTATGAATGATGGCATCTGGACAGAACCGCAAGTAATTTCGAAAATTGAGGACAAAAACGGCAAAGTAATTTACAGACCCAACCCCAAACGCAAAAGGGCTATCAGACCTGAAACGGCTTTTATGCTCCGCACCATGTTGCGTGGGAGTTTGACAGAGCCTTTTGGTACTTCGGGAGGCTTGTGGCGTTATGACATTCATCGGGGGCATGAAGTTGGGGGCAAAACAGGCACTTCTTCCAATCATGCAGACGGCTGGTATATGGGTGTAACGAAAGACCTCGTAACAGGCACGTGGGTTGGGGGCGAAGACCGCAGTATTCACTTCCGCACTTCGGACTATGGCGAAGGGGCAAAAATGGCAATGCCTATCTTTGGCAGGTACATAGAAAGAGTCTATAATGCAGGGTTTTATGACTATACCAAAGGTGGTTTTACCAAAAAGCCCACAGGACTAACCATGAGCAAGCCGTATAGTTGCCCCGTAAAGGTGCTGAAAGACTCTACCAAAACAGGCAGGGACTCAGTACGGGTGGTGATGGTGGAGTAGGGGAGGGGTAAGCCATTCAATTTGCCTTTTTCAAATCATTGACAAAGAGAATGATAACTGTAAACAAAATCATCACAAAAATAATAGAGCTAAAAAAAGCAACCGAAATACTAAATATAGTAAAAATATAGTCGGTTAGGTGTTGGGTAAGGAGTTGAAAAAGCAAGGAAAATGCCATGAGCAAGCCCAAAATGGTGGTTTTGCTGGTATAGCGTTGTGTTTCTACATTGTTGATGACGATGATGAATAAGGTGGGTTGCATCGGCGCCCAGAAAAAACTCATTAAAGGTACTAACCAAATGACAGGGGGCATGGTTTCCCAAGTGAGGTTGCTACCCATAGGCTGGTGCTGAATAATTTGGGTGATGACGACAAGCAAAGCCATGACGCCGCCCAAACAAAAGAGGAGTAAAAAAATTGGTGCCATACTTCGCAACAAGATACTTGCAACCAACCTACCCAAAAAAACGGCAAACAAAATAGGATATAAGAGTTGCGAAGCTAAATTGGTTGGCAGATTGAGAATTTGCGAGCAAAACAAAGGCAACCACTTGACAAATTGGTTTTCGTTGAAAGTGAGCAAAAACAGAATGGACAAAAACAACAAAACCAACGTATAACGCAACATAGAAACTGTGCCTTGCAAAGATTTTCCCATTTCTTTGAGGGTCAAACGGGTGCGAAATTGGGTTAATTTTTTGCTTACTTCGGTCATATCTGCTCGCATTGCCACAAAAGCATTGACTATACAAAGCAAACCCAAGACTGCAAAGCCGTTTCGCCAATGAAAAAGGTTGTTGTTGAGCAAAAAAGTAAACGAAGCATAGCCCAGCATAGCCCCCAAAGCAAAAATACCTTCAAAAAAATTGATAATACCCGAAAAATATTTTTGGTCGGAGGAAAGTACATTCAACACTTTGTAACCTATCAATCGGGTGCTACTCAACCCCAACCCTACGGCAAAATAAAAGATTTTGGGAATGATAAAATTCGTACCAAAAGGCATAAGCAAGGCAGCAAATCCTGCAAATAAACTACAAATAATCAAAATGCGTTGGTAGCCAAAGTTTCGCAAGAAAGGGGCTACCAAAACGGCTACTATCAAATAAGCTACGTTAGACAAAGTACGGACTGCTTCGGCGTGTTGGTTGTCCATAGCATATTCGTACAAAGCCTGCTCGACTACGATAAAAGTGCTGCTGGCTAAGGCAGAAAAGATAAAGTAGCTGAAAAAAACAGCAAAATTGATAATAGATAGTTTCATTTGGTTTCTTTCCTTAGTTCTTCTATTTGTGCTGCTGTTAAGTTGGTGGCTTTGATAATAAAATCTGTGGCAGAACCTAATGAAATGAGGTTTTTGGCTATTTCAATTGTATTAGATTCTAATGCCACTTGTACTGCTTCATCTACCGCAGTTTTCACTACATTTTTCATATCCAAATAGTACATCAAACTCCGTTCATAATTCCTACGTTGGTCGGCTGTCATAGCGGCCAACTCTGATGTGCCAAATGCTTTTGCAAAAATAGGTTCATTCAAAATCGCAGGAATATGGTCAAAGCTACCTAAATTTTTGAGAAAATAGCACCACTTATCAAACTGACTTTGCAAATCTTGTTCTTTCTTTTTGAACAAAGGCATTTGCAAAAATTTGAAATGTAATTTATCGTAAAATAAATCTCCATCTTGGTCTTTGAGGGCTACTTCCCTGAAAAACTTTTGCTTGTCTGTTTCCTCATCATAAATAAAATCCAAAATAGCCACAAAATACACTGGTTGCAACCGAAAATCCCATTCCTCGCCTTTGGTAGCTTGCTCACGAATGGGAAACGTAGAATAAAACAGACTCCTGTCCTTAAAATAGTGCATTTTTGCTTTTTGCATCTCCACAATAAACTTTTCTCCGCTAATAGCTGTGCAATAGATATCGAAAATAGCCTTTCTTTCAGCAGGCAAATCGGGCATATTTTCGTTGTTACGAAAAGTCAAGTCTGCAATTTGGTGATTGGTTTTCACAATTTGATTCAGAAAATCAATCAACAAATCTTTGTTGCCTTCCTCGCCAAAAAGTTTTTTGAAACCAAAGTCTGTATAAGGGTTAATATATTTTGCCATAGTCTTATTTTTTTACATAAACTTACTTTTTAAACTTCACCTCCACTGTATTCAAAACTCCTTCGGTCAATGAATTAACCGAAGTGCTGTCTGCCAAGAAAGTGCCACGACTTGCCCGCACAAAGTATCGGGTGCGGAGGTTGAGGTTGTCAAAAGTAGCTACACCATCGGCATTGGTGGTGAGGGGCGTGGTTGCAGGGTTGGTTCTGTTCTGCCAATCTTTGTAAGTAGGAAACAACTGCACCATAGCACCATTGGCTGCTCGGTTGGCGGTGTCTTTTACCGTTACGCCCAATTGGGTGTTAATCACAAAGGCGTATTCTTGCATATTACATTCGCCACCCACAATGTTTATTCTGCGTGTTATTTTTGCCCCTGTGTTTCCGTAGGTGGCTGTGAGGTCGTAGCTGCCTTCTTTGAGGGTAAACGTAAGGGCTTTGGTTGGCTTGCCACAAACAGGGGGCGTAGCAAAAAACAAAGAGTCTGTTCTTTTGGTGGTGTCCAACTGAATTTGTACCAAGCCATTGAGTTTGGCACGTCTGAAAATGGTTAAAGTGCCGTTGGCAGGGCGGCGAACATTGACAGCCGTAGATTTTAGGCTCAAATCTCCTTTGTTGCCTTTTATGGTTAAGATAATGGTGTATCTACCTGCGGTTGGAAACCTAAAAGTTGGATTTTTTTCTTTGGAATCCACCTTGCCATCGCCGTCTATGTCCCAGTTGTACTCAATAATTCTTTCTTGGGGAGTAGATTTATTGATAATTTTGAGTGTGTCCGTAGTCAAAATGCTGTCTTTGGGTGTATAGTCAAAGTCGGCTTTGGCGGGCAAATTGATAGGGTCTTCTTTGCAACCCCACAAAAAACAAACAACTACTAAAAGGCTGAGGCTATAAAAAATATTTTTCATGGCTGGTTTAGGATATATTTTTGGGTGTTTTAAGACCAACCCCGCAAGGGTTTCAAACCCTTGCGGGGTTATTAAGATAGTAGAAATGGCTACTTCTGTAAAATTATAAATTTATTGGCAGAGTGCCAAAAACAAAAGAAATTTCTTTACTCCTCATTTTCTTTTTGGTATCCTTCGTAATAATAAGACTGTTCGATACCTTTAAAGATAATTTCTCTGTTGTCTATTTCGTCTGTAAGGTTTGCAAACAAGAGTGTGCGTAATTCCAAATCATTGATAGGACTTCTTTCCATAGCTTGCAAATACAGTTCTTTGCTTACAAACTGCCAATTTACTACTTTTTTCAACCTTTTTTTCAAAATCATATCCAACCAAATGCGCATTGTTCTGCCGTTGCCTTCCATAAAAGGGTGGGCAATGTTCATTTCTACATATTTGGCAATAATTTGTTCAAAATCATTTTCAGGCATTTGCTCTATTTTTACCAAAATTTCTTGCAAATACAAAGCTGTTGCAAATCGAAAGCCACCTTTCGAAATGTTTTTTGTCCGTAATTTTCCCGCAAAATCGTACAAGCCACCAAAAAGATAAAGATGTATTTGTTGCAAGCCTTTGGTAGTACCAATTTCTATTTTGTCTATCTCTGCTGTTTCAAATAGTTGATAGGCATTTGCTAAACTTTTTTTGTCTATGTTTTTCATTGTTCCACAAAAATAAAAATTTTATTGACTTTTATACGTTGGCAATGGTGCTTTTCGCACCTTGACAATCGTATAAAAGCAGATAGTACGATTGTCAAGGAAGTACGATTGTCAAGGTGCGAAAAGCACCATTGCCAACGTACTTCCTTAATAGTTACCCAAAATAAACATTTTATTTTTTGGGTATAACCTAAAACCCTATTGACTTTTTTGTTTTTATAGCATAAACTTCCAACTAATTTAACAACTAAAACAATGAAAACCTATTTTTTAAGTTGCCTATTTTTCTTTTGGTACATTACCAATAGTTTGGCACAAAGCACCTATACCTTGGCGTTGAAAGTGCTTGATAATCAGGGCAAACCTGTTGCAAATACCGAAGTTTTGTTTACAGAAACGCAAACCAAAGAGCAACTCACTGCCCGAACAGACCAAACAGGAACTGCCCGCCAAAGTTTTAAAAGTGGCAAGTTTTGGCAATTCGATATTTTGCAAGTCAAAGGCTATTATGATTGGCAATTTGAACGAAAAGAAGACCTGAATTATACAGCTTCGCGAACTGTTACGTATGACTACGCACACTATTTGCGGGTGAGCAGACCTGCGGTGGACAGGACTTTGCTTAATTTGCAAATCGAAAAACAAAGTTTTACGGCTGCTACCAAAGCTACGGACAAAGAAGGGCTGGCAAAGGTGGAGGTGGTGCAGGCAAACAAGCAACCCCTCGCCAATTTTCCTGTGCAACTCACTTGCTATGCCCTCCAAAAAAGTTTTGTAGCCCAAACCGACAGCAAAGGAACAGCCTATTTTCGTGTGCCTGCGGGCAACGACTACCAAATAGACATCGATGGAATTGACAATTTTGACTACATAGACATTCCAAATAAGCCTTATTGGACAGCGTGGGCAAGGGTTATTTACGAACCTACCAAAGTGAACGAAAAAACTAAAAACGATAGTATTTTCCAGACCTTAACCGCAGAAGACCGCAGTAGTTCGGCAAGAGTTTTGGCTACTTTGCAAGTGCGAGGTGGCGAAAACGGCAACCCCGCCAATACGGAAGTGTATTTGCAAGCCGTAAAAACCAAAAAAGTTTATGTAGGGCAAGCCGACTCGGAGGGCAAAGTTCGGTTTTTGTTGCCCAAAGGCGATGCCTATTTGATTAATTTTCGTTACCAACTGAATGTAGATGCTTTTAACCTTACTCGTCATAGAGGAATTGGATATAGCAACAAAACTTTAAGTTATTCGCCTCAAGAAAAATTGCAATTTCCTGAAAGGTTTATTCCTACGCCTGATAATTTGTATTTGGTGGATTTCCAAAACTTTTTTGAAAAGCAATTTCCAAAGCCCCAAGCTGGCGAAACTTTGTTGCCTTACGCCAAATTTTGCGGACAAGTAAACAGCCAATCTACCCAAGCTGTTTTGCAGTTGGGTTTTGCTGCGGAAGCTCACAATGACAAAGTAAAAGGTACAGAGGCTATCAATATTGGTTTTGTGGTGGACAAAAGTGGCTCTATGTGGGGCGAAGACCGAATAAACAACCTCAAAAGAGCCTTGCAACTTTTTGTAGAGAAATTGCGGGCTGCGGACATCATCAGCCTTTGTGCCTTCGATGACAAGGGAACTGTGCTGATTTCTGCCCAACAGGTGGGGCAAGACAAAACCAAACTGCTCGAACAAATTGGTTTGCTCGAAGCCGATGGCGGTACAAATATTTGGTCTGGATTGGAAGTAGGCTACAACGAATTGCAAAAAAACTACAAGGCAAAACGCACCAACCGACTCATTTTGCTCTCTGACGGCTACGGCGGCGACAATCCTGTGGAAACCATAGCCAAGTCTAAAACCCACAACGACAAAGGGCTGGAATTGTCTGCCGTAGGCGTAGGAACAGATTATAATGCTGCCCTGATGACAAAATTGGCTTCGCAAGGCGGCGGCATGGTAGAACTCACGCAAAACTCTGCCGAAATTCAACAAATTTTTGCAGACGAATTGGCAAGTATGCTTACGCCCATAGCCGAAGACGTGAAGGTGGAGGTGCTGTATAACAAGCAACTGTTGTTTGCTCAACTTTTGGGTTATCCCTTAGACGAAAAAAGAGAAGGCAAAATACAACTAAAACTTCGCAAGATTTATGCAGGCATGGCAGACCAGTTGGCTTTGGTAAAATTTACATTGGTAAACCCTGCCCAAAGTATTGAAAATGAGCCTGTTACAATTATTACCAAATATTTTGATTTGCGAACTCAACAAACAGTGAAAAAAGAAATCAAAGCCACCTTGTCGTGGTCGCCTATTACAGGGCAGTTGGAATATGTGATAGCCAAAGAGGACAAAAAACTCTACGGCATTGCGATAATGAATTGGGCGTTGAAAAATATGGCGGAGGCTTTTGCAGACAAAGACTATGCAAAAGCTAAAAAATCATTGGACGAAACCACTATCGAAATCAAAAAGATGTTTTCTCAGGCAACCGACCAAGACGTGCAAAAATTATTGGCAGAAATGGAAAGGTGTTCAGAGGCTTTGGGTAGGGTGATGGCAAAGAGGTAAAGGTGAAACCTCAATTAGTGAAACCAAGAAAAGTGAAACCTCAATTAGTGAAACCTCGGCAGTGGCTTAGGCAGCCCCGTCAAGACCCTGCCGATGGTTGAACGGAGGTAGTGAAACTATTGCAGAGTCAAAATTGATGTTATTGACTAAATTATGCCAATAGAAGTTATTACGATAATTTTTGTATAGAAAATTAACTTGTTGATTTTCAGATAACTGACCTTGCAATTGGAGGCAGCCCCCGCCAACCAAAGGGTACGGTACAAATCATAATAAACTCTAATGTATAAAAACAAAGATATAAATAATTACCTACTGCCACTGCACATAATATGTATGCAACTTTTTGGTATTATTTTTTTCTGTTCGTTTCATCGCCTCTACGATGCTTTCGTACAAAGACCTGACCATAAAACCCTCCTTGTCTTTCCATTGCAGCACTTTGGCAAGGTCGGGATTCTCCTCAAATTTTGCACCTTTTAAGTGCCACTCCACCCGCAACAATTCGCCTTTCTTGTTCGGTTTAATGTAATCAGGCTTTACTTTTAGTCCCAATTCATTGGTTTCTTTGTTTACAATGCTCTCAAAAATATCAGTTCTTTCGCTGCCCTCCACGTATTGAAAAGTCATGGTTTGCCCAGAAACTAAGGTAGAGTCCCCTGTTTCGGGGTCTTTGTCGTATTTTGGTGGCTCTTGGTCTTGTGTTTGTTGGTAAGCAGCAAAGGTTTCGGTCATGTCAAATACCTTGACACCAAACTGAAAATCTTTAAGGTTTTTGAGGTGTTGCTCCTCACATTTCCAAAACAAATTTTTTAGTATTCGTTTGTCCTTCTCTGTTCCCTCATTGACAATGTATTTGTCTATGTCTTTGAAACCCAACAAATAATATTCAAAAGCTAAGGCTGGTTTTCGAGCAAACTCCAAAGGAGCAAGGCTGGTGTGCAACCCGCCATTGTTGGCATCATATTGCTTGGTTTCGGTACTTAGGGTTTGCGTAGCAGCCTGAAAAACAAAATGATAGAGATTGGCAGACAACTTGCCGTTGAGGTCTTGCAGCCTTGAGAGCAAATTGTTTTCTTGCTGATTCACAAGGTCTTTGGGCGTAAAAACCAACGTATAAAGAAACTGCGTTTGTGTGCCATTTCTCATAAATTTGGAAGCATACATATCTATTCGGTTGCCTTTGGCAAGCCACTTTTCAAAATACTCGACAGCCCACGCATCAGGATTTATCCACGTTTTTACTCTGCCCGAAGGCGTAGCCCCTTCAAATATTTTTTGTCCCGTAGGCACAAACTCAAAATCTGTGATGTAAACAGCCTGTTCGTTACGGCTAATGATGCGTTGGAGAGGCAAATCTAAGGCAGATTTTTTTTCTACGTAGTTGGTCGTAACCGAAGGTATATTTTCTTTTGCTTCTATGTCTATGCGGTAAGGAAAAGTAGCCCCCGCCCTGTAATAATTGGTGCGAGGACTGCGAGTAGCCGTTAGCACCTCATTAACCACTGCCTGCAAAGACCCATACATAGCCTCATACATACCCGAAGAGTAATCTATGTAAACAGCCAACGAATCCGACACTTTTTGAGGTTTTGACAATGGCGGTTGCACATACAAACTGTGCATCGTTTCCAATTTTTGTACGTCTGTGTAACTTGTTTTTTTGCAACCTACTAACAAAAAAAGGCTGCAAAATAAAGTGAGAAAATAAAATTTTGTTGTCATTACAAATAATTTAGTTGTAGAATAGACTTTAGTCCATTGCTATTAAGCTAAGAATAACTCACAACCTCGAAGAGGTTGGACAATAATAGCCCTACGTGCAACGTAGGGAAGTTATTACATTTTTTTCCTATCCAATTCTTGCCACGCCAAAGCACTTGAGCCTAAAACAGCTACATTTTTGCCTTCTAATCCCGAAGTCAAGAGTTTGACCTTGTTTTTAAAGATACCAAACATATTTTCCTCCATGTGTTTGTGAATAGGGTCAAACAGATAAGCCCCAGCTTTGGTTAAGCCCCCAAACAAAATAATGGCTTCGGGACTTAAATGAGCCACTGTATCTGCCAATTTCATTCCCAAAATCCTACCTGTGTACTCGAAAGCAGCAATGGCTACGGGGTCGCCGCGGAGAGCTGCCTCGGTTATCATATTGCCTGTGAGTTGGTTGTACGGAATATCACGCAACTCCGAAGGTTCTATTTTGTCTGCCATGAACTTAAAAACAGTCCGTTTGATGCCTGTGGCGGAGGCATAGGTTTCCAAACAGCCTTTTTTGCCACAACCGCAGACTCTACCATTGGGATTGACGTTTACATGACCCAATTCGCCTGCAAAACCATCTGCCCCATAAACTAATTCGCCATTGACCACAATGCCACTGCCCAGCCCTGTTCCCAAGGTGATGACTACAAAATCTTTCATATTTTTGGCTACGCCAAACTTTTTTTCACCCAAAGCAGCAGCATTGGCATCGTTGGTGAGAAAAGTAGGAATTTGGTAGTGTTTGCTTACCAATTCGGCAAGGGGAGTAATTTTGCCCCAACCCAAATTCGGTGGATTTTCTACTGTGCCTTTGTAATAGTTGCCGTTGGGTACACCTATGCCTACGGCTTTCAGTTCGGCGTGGTCTTTCAGCCCCTCAAAGGCTTTGGCTACTGTATCGTATAGGCGGAGCAAAAACGCATCTACACCGTCTTTTGCATTGGTGGGCAGCGAGGCTTCCTCCAAAATATTGCCATCGTGGTCAGTAAAACCAAATTTGGTAAACGTACCGCCAATGTCTATGCCTAAGGTTAATGGTATTTTCATGGGTTTATTGGTGTAGCTGGTCAGTTACGATTTGGTCAATGGTAGAATAAATTGACTATCGTAAATTTATTTTTAACTTTCCAGCAAGTTAAGAATTTTTAAGAAATCCTAACAAACTTTGACCTTTTCTTACGAATAAAACCTTTATTTTTGGCTTTATGGACAGTCTTAAAAATAAACCTTAAATAAATTTAATAGTAAACTAAACTTTTAAACTTTTCAATTACAAAAAATGAAACTAAACAACATACGATTAGGAGATTGTATCGAAAACCTAAAAAAATTACCTTCGGAGTCGGTAGATTTGGTTTTTGCAGACCCTCCGTATTTTTTGCAACTTCGCAATGCCTTGTATAGACCTAACCAGACCCAAGTGGATGGGGTTGATGACGAGTGGGACCAATTTGAAAACTACCAAGTCTATGATAAATTTACCGAAGAATGGCTTATTGAGTGTTATCGGGTGCTGAAGAAAGACGGAGCTATTTGGGTCATTGGTACGTATCATAATATTTTTAGAGTAGGAACAGTGATGCAAAACATAGGTTTTTGGTTGCTCAATGATATTATTTGGATAAAAAACAACCCCATGCCTAACTTCAAAGGTACGAGGTTTAACAATGCCCATGAAACTCTTATCTGGGCTACCAAATCTGCCAAATCTAATTACACTTTCCACTACCAAGCTATGAAAGCCTACAACGATGGGCTGCAAATGCGAAGTGATTGGGAAATGCCTATCTGCAAGGGTAAAGAACGGATAAAAATAAACGGACAAAAGGCACATTCTACCCAAAAACCCGAAGAACTGTTGTATCGTATTTTATTGGCTACCTCTAATGTCGGCGACCTTATTTTAGACCCTTTTTTTGGCAGTGGTACAACGGGGGCAGTAGCCAAAAAACTCCAACGAAACTACATAGGTTTAGAACGTGAGCCTTTTTACATAGAGGTAGCCACCCAACGCATAGCAGCCGTTGAGCCTTTGCCCCTCGATTTATTAGATTATAAAATTGAAAAAAAGAAACCAAAAGTACCTTTCGGTTGTTTAATAGAAAAAAACTATGTGCAAGTTGGCGAAACTTTGTACTCCAAAAACCAGCAACATCAGGCTGTTGTAGCCGCCGATGCCTCCTTAGTGGCGGGCAAAAACAACGAAACAGTAGGCTCTATACACAAAGTAAGTGCCACGCTGATGAGCAAAGAAAACAACAACGGCTGGACTTTTTGGTATGTTTTTCGCCAAAACGAATGGGTAAGCATAGACACCTTGCGAGAAGACTATGCAAAAAAGTATTTGTAACAACTTTAACTCACTCAAAAATATGATTAGTGTAACAGAAAAAGCAAAAGACCAAATTATTTCGGTTAGGCAACAAGAAGGTAAAACCAACAACCACAACATCAGAGTAGCCGTAAAAGGCGGTGGTTGTTCAGGCTTGATGTACGATTTGCTCTTTGACGACAGTATCAAAGACCAAGACCAAGTATTTGAGGACAAAGGAATCAGGATTTTGGTGGACAAAAAAAGTCTGCTTTACTTGCTCGGCACTACGCTGGACTTTACTGATGGCTTAAACGGCAAAGGTTTTCAATTTGTAAACCCCAATGCCTCACGCACTTGTGGTTGTGGCGAAAGTTTTTCGGTGTAAAAAATAAATCCAATTAGCTGCAAGAGAGTTGTCGTATTTGAAACTTTGGCGGTGGTCTTTTCCTGACCCTGCCAATAGTTTTGTGCTATTTCAAACCTACAAGAAAAATGAATGAATTAGAACTCAATGGCAAATATTTAGGTAGCATTTCCTCCGATTTTGTCAAAATAGCCGATATTTTGAAAGACACAGCCTATCAAATTAAAGTTCGCAAACTATCGGAATATCCTATTTTTGTTATTTGCAAAGAAATCCAGTCTATTGGGCAGTTACTTATCAGCAAGAAAGAACACGCCACTACTTGGCACTATTACGCCTCTTTTTTGAGTGAATTTGTGCAAAGAGAATTGGTAAGTATAGAAAAAATTGAACTATTTAAGCAAAATTATAAAAATATAGATGAATTTTGCTGTCTTTTTGTAGTGGACAAAGAATTTACCAACTTCGTTTTTATTCCCTATCCAGAAGATTAGAGAGGTGCGGAAGTGATAAATTTTCACTACTCACAACTAATTTTTTCGTACTCTGCATGAGGTACAGTCTGTTTGCGAACCACTTTGCCATCTTTGTCCATATACAAAATGACGTGCAGTTCGGCTTGACTCACATAGACCTCCACAAAATAAAACGGATTTTCCTCTGTACCTATGTTGAGCAAAAACGAATAATCTTCGGGAATTAAATTGCCTTTGCGGTTGCTCAACAGCCCAAAACCTTTGCCTCTGTACGTGATTAGCACTTTTTCTTTGGCATTTTTTACCAAATATTTAAAGTCATCGAAAGCATCACCTGTGTATTTTCGTTTTACCAAATCATAGAGTTTCCAACCTCCTGTTGCCAATTTTACCATAGCTACAGAGTCTGTCCAAAACTCTATTTTGCTGAACACATCTTTCAATAGCGGCTTGCCTTTGGAGTCGGCAAGGGTAAACGTAGCACCTTTTTGGCTGGTAAGGGCAAGCAAAGAATCACTGTAAGGCAGCAAAATATCTGCACTATTCGGTTCTATCAAAAATTTGGGTGTGCGAAAAACATACAAACCAAACTTTTTCTTTTTGTCTTGCAGGCTGTATGCTCGGTTGGCAAACGAAATTTGTTGATATTTTGGTTGCAAAATAATTTTGCCTTCCAAATTTAGCAAACCTTTTTGCTTGCCTTGCGAAAAAATAAGCAAACCATTTGCCGTTGGGGTCAAATTATCGTACTTCAAAGGCAAAATATATTTTCCTTCGGGGCTGATAACTCCCTGTTTTTTGTTTTTTTTGTTTGTTACCATTGCCAATAGCCGACTGTCTGCCGTAGCTGTTGGAGGCAATAGGCTGAAAGTCAAGTCTTTGGCATTGGCAATTTCTGTTCGGTTGCCTTCTTTGGTTACTAAAAAAATCTTGTTTCCTTGCGTAGCCAAAACCAACTGACTGCCCAACCACTGAATTTTGTCGTAGTCTGGGGGCAAAATTTGTTTCAAATTTTGGTCTGCTACACCAAATTTTGCAAGTTTGCGAACAGTGAAACCATAAATTTTGGTAACATAGTTTATGGTTTGTTGTTGAGGTTGCAATTCGTCATAACTTTCGCCTATCACCTGCCCATTGTAGCCGTACCAATTCCACTGCCCCTCGTGGCTCTGCACCAACCAACCTGTTGAAATTTCTTTGATTTGTTTTTTGTCTGCTTTGATAAGGGCTGTACCGTCTAAGTTTAAAATACCAAAACTTTCGGCAAACTGAACTTTTGGAAATACTTTGTGGCTAATTTCGTACTGACTAAATGGCAGAGCCAACTGCAAAGATTTAGCTGCTGCGTTGGTAGTAGTATTGCCTATTTGCTGGCGAAACAAAGTCAAAAGCTGGTCTGGTGTATAAAAACCTTTGTCTTTGCCCTTGACAAAGAGCAATGTATCTCCCCTGAATTTGGTAATGTTGTCAAAACTTGCATCGAGGAGAGGAATACCATTGTAAAAAAACAAGCCGTATTTTTGCCCTTTTTTGTATTTCAAGAGTTGGTTTTCTCCTACTGCCTCCAATTCGTCCCATTGGCAAGGAATGACCTCAAAACTTGCCGTTTGGTCGGCTGTTTGGTCTTTTTGCAAAGACAAACCTGCAAAAACAGCCCCTTGTTTCTTGTCTTTTTCGGCTATAAATACGCCTTTGCCCACATATTCCAAATAATCGTAAGCAAAAGGCACTACCAAATTGCCCAACCTGTCTATTGCCCCTGCTTTTTCGCCCAAACCACCAACCAACATATATTTTTCTATCACTTTGCAACGGTCTTCTTCTGCCATCATCTCAAAAGGTGTGTTCACTGCCACATTGCCCTCGTTGTCTATCATGCTCATTTTGTTTTTTTCCAAAACAGCATACAAAGGCATTTTCAAAGATTTGCTGTATTGTTTTGCAAAATCTTTGGCGGGAAAGTCGGGGTAGGTTCTCAAAAAATTGTCTTTGTCTTCGGTCAAATACCAAATCCATGCCCACGCCTTGCCTGTGTGTTGATTGTCGGGATATTTTACCAAAAACTTTTTGTAGGTTTCTATGCTAAAATCTTTGACAAAGAGAGCAAAAATTTTATCGTCAATTTCTTGCTTGTAAGGCGTATTGGGGTTATTGCGTACAAATTTTTCGTAAGATTCTATGCTGCCATCTGCCGTTTGCGTTTCGTAGAGGCGTTGGTCGTAGCGTTGTTTTGCCTCGCTGTATTGGGTTGCTTGTGGATATTTGTCCATAAACAAACGGTAGGCTTGAAACGTATTTTCTTTTTGAGCAAAGGCAAAAGCCAATTTATCCCTGTTTTCGGTGGCTTCTTGTACTTGTTTAGCTGTTGGATATTTTTGGAGGTAAAGCTGCCAACCAACCACTGTATTGTCTTTCTTTTCGGTAAAAGCAAACACATCACCCTCTATTTTTTGCTTTTGCAACAAGGCTTTTTGCGGAGTAAGCCCTGCCTCTGTCAAATCTTGCTGTTGCTCTTTTTGGATTTTGTCCATACTATTTAGGTTTGCATATTTTGCTAATACCAAATTTGTGAGCAAATAGGCACTGTCTATCTGAAACCTGCGGTTGGTAGAATCCAAAAAATACAAACTATTTAGGTACAAAGCCCCCAAATGAAAGGTGTCTTTGGTACGCAATTTTTCTATCCTTTCCTTAGCCTTGTCAAATTCTTTCTCTGCCAACTGCTTGCAAACAGACTTGGCACTTTGTCCCCAACTTGTATTGACAATTCCCAAAAGGCACAAAGCCAACCAATAAATAAAACGCATAGTTTTTAATAAGTTTTTGGTGTTTTTTGGCAATAAAAATATCAAATAAGTTCTATTTTCTTTTGTTTGTTATTTTCATCAAATAATGAAAGTTCTTCTATTATTTTAAAATTTTCTCTATAAACAGCTTGACAAAAGACTCCCATTTTATCAGCTAAAGGCTTAAAATCGTGTTTATCGGCTGTTAATATTAAATCTGTTTGTAGATAACTTGCAGTAGCTATCAATAGCATATCTTTACTTATCTATTCTCTACCTAACTTATGGTCATTAGGAAATAATGTTTTACTACGTGCTATATCTTTGGTGTCAAGAGTTTTGAATAAACTATTATGGTGTAATGCAATATCCTTATGGAAAGAATTGTATTTTAGCCTGCTGCCCATTAAGCACCATAGGAAATAAATCTCCTTCGTTTTCTATAAGTCTGTCTATTTTATCAGTAAATAGCCCCTTTTCCGTATCTACAAATGACAATAGTGTAGCATCTATAATGCTGTCTTTGTGTATATGTATTCGCTGACGTAACGTAAAGAGCAAAGGGCTACTTTTGTAAAATTTTTTCAATACTTCATCTTGCAACTCTGTAATAAAAATTCGATAGGAGAAATTTTTTAATTTAATATGTCCTTTCTTGTTTTCCTCTGCTGCACTGATTTCTCGTATAACACCCTGTATTTGGTCTTGTAAATAATAAAAATCCTTTTCTTTTACTTTACTTATTTCGGTAATACTACCTTGCCATTTTTCTGTATAAGGCTTAAAAAAAACTTGTCTTTTGGTAATCAATTTGTCTATAAAAGTTGCATATTCTCTCTCATTATCTGGTAACAACTCACATTCTTCAGTAGCTACCCTTTTGTGTATTTCCTCAAATTTATCACTATCTGATTGTTGATTACTACTGAATTCAATTTTATAAGAACCATGTGTAATAGCAGAAACACACAAAGCTGGGTTGTCAGTACCAAGTGCTTTTTGCATTTTAGTTAATAGCATAGCAAAGTCCTGAAAGGGTAAACCATTATCAGGGCTATATAGTTTATCACTATTATCTATTGCTATTCCAAATTTATACATAACAAGATATAAATATTTCGTGCTAAGTTATTAATTTCATAGCTTATTTACAAACAAAATTACTCACTTTTTTACAACCCAACAAAATTCGTTATCTTACCACTTATTTTGTTATTTTTCAGTTCCACAATAAAATAATTTTACCTATTCACCACCACAAACGCAGCCCAAAAATAAGGGTGAGCATATTTTTCACGCAATTTTTTCTGGGCATCTTGCAAAGCAAGGGCAGGCGAAAGTTGGTGAGTAAGCAAATTTTCGTAAAAATGAGTCATCAACAATTGGGTGGCTCTGTCGTTTACTTTCCATAGGCTCATGAGCAATGTATGCGTACCTGCCACCAAAAAAGCACGTTGCAAACCATAAATTCCTTCGCCCTCGTGAATTTCGCCTCTGCCTGTTTCGCAAGCCGACAACACGACCAACTGCGTTTGGGTCAAAGGCAAATTCATAGCTTCGTAAGCAGTGAGTATCTGGTCGGCTGTTTCATTGGCTTTTGCAGTTTCGTTTCCGTTTTTTTCTTCGTTTTTGTCCTTATTTTTCTCTGTATTTTCGTTTACTGTTTCATTGGGGTTGGGTTTGCCCAAAATCAAGCCACAATGCAGCAAAGGGTGAGTGCTATTGGCAACTTCGGTGGTGGTAGCCGCCAACGACTCCCCGCCAAAAGTAGGCAATTTGCCAAAAAAACCATGCGTGGCTATGTGTAGCAAGGAAGTTGGTTGCAAATTTTTCAACACTTGTTTGGTTGCTTTTTCATTCAATAAGACAGTAGAAATTTTTTTGTTGCTCCGTAGCAACGTATCTATGGCTTGCAATTCTGTAACAACTGCGGGCAAATCATAAGCAGGGCAACCCAACAAAAGGGCATTGTCTATGGTCATAGCCAAATTATTTGTCAAGTTATTTGTCAATTTATTTGCCTGTTTATCAGCCTGTTGCAATAAATCTTTGCTGTTGGTGAGCAAAGTCAAGGGCTGTTCATCTATCAAATAATTGCCTGTTTCTACATTCAACAAACTATGCAAATTGATTTGGTGATAGACCCCATCAGGACAAATATAAACTTTGGGCTGGCGTTGGTTTTGGGTAAACACCTCAATCACTTTGCGGATAGGCAACCAATAATGCTGATAAGACTCGTGGTCTGTCCGTTGGTCGAGCAGAGAATATTGGTAAAATTTCAACGCACTGCCTTCGAGGGTGTTGCCGTTAGACAAAAGCAAGGCAATCGGGGCTTCTTTGGTTTCAGGCGTCATGATGAGGGCAAGGTAAGCAAGACTTTCAGGATTTTGCTCATTCGGTACTCTTACCAATTCGACCAACACTTCATTGACTTGCAACTGTGATTGGTAACTTTTCCAATCTATAAAATTCTGGTTATCAATACTTTGCAATCCTTTTTTTTGCAACTCTCCTGCCAATAATTTTTCTGTCGTTTCTACTTCCTGCTCTACTGTTTCTTTGGTTTGAATAAGTTTTTGCTGCTCCGTAGCCCTAAAAGTTTTGGTATCTGTATAAAAAATAGCTGCCAATTTTTCTTTTTGCTCTTTCAACCTAAAATACAAATTGGTGAGTGTACTATCTTTGCTTTGCAAAATGGCATGGCGTTGGCGTTGCGAATTGTCGAACAACAAACCTTTGATAAGTAATTGATTTTCAAATACTTTGCACAAAATAGTTGGTTTTTCTTTGCTATATTTCAGAGCAAAACTATGAAAAGTATTGAAAAACTGTTTGATATTTTTGTAGAAACTCAATTTTTCTGCCTCACTCAATACAGGAAACAATTTGGTAATTTCCTCTTGTTTTTTGTCTAATACCAATCGGTAATAACTTTCGGCTGCTGCCCAGTTGCCCTGCTCCTCCTGAAAAACCGCCAAACTAAACAAGGTATTGGTGTAATAAATGTGGTGTTTGCCCAAAGCTTTTTCTAAAATTGCCAAACTTTGCCTATACAATTTTTCGGCTTGTTCGTAGTCTTTTTCCTTGCTGTTTATGTAGGCTAAGGTGTTGATATTCAGGGCATAATCGGGGTGTGCTGTGCCGTAAAGCTGCTCGGTAATTTGCATACTTGCTGCCAACAAGGGCTTTGCCTCTGCATATTTTTTTTGCTTTACATACAAAGCTGCCAATCCGTCTAAGGCGGTGGCATAACCCATACTTTGCTTGCCCTCTATTTTTTGCGTAATTTTCAAACACTCGTCATACAAGGCTTCGGCTTTGTCATATTGGGCTTGCAAGGCGTACAATTCAGCAAAACTATACAGCGTATTGGCATAGTCGGTACTTTTTTTGCCCAAAACTTTTGCCTTGATTTCCTTTGCCTGCCAATAAAAATTTTCTGCTTTTTCGTACAAGCCTAATTGTTCGTAGAGAAAAGCCAAATTGTCTAAGGTGTGAGCATAGTCGGGGTGCAAGGTGCTTGCATTTTGTTCTCTTATCTGTTTGGAAATGAGCAAGATAGGTGCAGCTTTGTGATAAGCACCCATGAGTTGATAGACTAAGGCTAAGTTGTCTAAGGCGGTGGCATAATCCAAGTGGTTGCTACCCAAAACCGCTAGCCTTGTGTTTCTGATTTCGGTGTAAAGTTGTTCGGCTCTTTCGTATTGCCCAGTTTCTACGTAGAGTTTCGCCAGATTATCGAGGACAAAAGAATAATCGGGATTTTGCAAACCAAATTTGTTTTCTATTTCATTGGTGGCTTTTTCAGCCCAAAAAATAGCCTGTTGCAGTTTGCCTGCTGCATAATTTTTTTCAGCTTGCTTGTTGCAATACTTCCAATCTTGTGCAAAAGTTGCGGTGGGAAAGGTGAGTAGCCACCAAGCAAAACACCCCCAATAAATGAATAAATGTTTTGGCAAGAAGGTAAAATAGTTGTTAGTTCTTAACGTAAATTACAATGTGTGGGCAAAGCCCACACTACAATACCTATGTTTTTTAGTTAGTTTTCATCAATTCTTTAAACCAAAGGAGTTGTTCCAATAGGGCAAAAACCACACTTTTTACAGCATAGTTGCTTGGCACTTCCCAATATTTTACTTCTACATTTTCTGGTCTTGTAGTGGAGTGATTGCCAAAAGCACTGCAAATTTGATTAACATTCGAAGCCAAATAGGAAAGTGCTGGCGTTTGGTAAACTGTTGTAGTTGGCTGTTTACCTTTTCTTTTGTCATTACTATCTACAAAATCCTCGTTACCTGATAAAAATTTATTTTTCTCCATAAAGCTAAAACTCCTCGATAATCCGTTAATTTTAGATTGCTGTAAAATTTTATAAATTTCATCTTGTATTACCCTTGCGTCTTGCAAAATAGCTATGTTTTCCGCAGGATTATCTATATTTTTGAGGATTTTCAATAGTTTTTGTCTGCAATCTGTTGGATTTGGAGGCATAAAACCTAACTCAAATAGTTCGAAAACATTGGCGTATTGTTTCTCTATTTTTGTGTTTTCTAACTTAGCTATTTCTGCAAACAAAAAAGCAAGCATATTTTCTTCGTCAGACTTATCAAATAGTTGTCCGCCTTGTTCGGCTATTTCTCTCATAAAAATTTTTACTTCGTTGTAGCCATAATAGCCTGTATTAATGGCAAAAGGCAAGTGAATTTGACCTGTTTTGCGATTAATTTCGGTCAATTCTCTAAGTGCTTTGGGCAAAAACTCAAAACTTTCATTTTCGCCTTTGTCAATAATACATTTTGCATCTAAAACTAATGCTTTATATTTGCTTATATTTTTTTCTAATTCGGCATAGCCTTCTTTGAGATTGTCAAAAGATGTAACAATAACTTCTAAATTTTGTTTGTTGCCCAAACGCCAAGCCAAAGTTCTAAATTGCTTGCGGTGTGCTACATTGTCCTCAACTTGGAGAATATGAATAGTTTGCATAAAGAATAAGTTAATCTTCCAAAGGTAATAAAATTTCTATTTGTGTCCTAAAAGAATTTTCTTCCGAAATAGCTAAAAAACGTACACTGCCTTTGTGCAGTTCAATCATTTTATTGACAATGAAACCACCAATGCCTGAACCTTTGGAATAGACAGATTTATTACCAAAAGTTTTATAGTCGTCCAAACCATAGTTTGCAATGAAACCAACACCATTGTCTTTATAAATCATTTTAGCAAATTTTTCGCCATCTGGTGTTACATGAATTGGTGCTGAAATATCAAAACAAATCACATAATGTAAGGCTTTGTCTTTAAATCCATGCGTAACAGCATTGTCTATCAAATTTTCTAATACACTCTGAAAAGCCTCCTTGTCTATACTCACAAGCAATTTTTTTGGTGATGGTATGATTTGTATTTTGTACAAATTTGAAGCATAATTTTTGGTTGCTGCTTTCAAGTATTGGCTCAAATTAACTATTTCTTTTTGTAATATTTCTTTTTGCAATATTCTAAAATCATTAAAAACTTTGGGCAATGTTTTTAAACTTCTGTCTATTCTATTTGCCAATGTACCTATTGTTTCTATGTCATCTTGGGTATCTCCCTCCAAAATAGGTCTTACCAAATCCTCAAAATTCAAGGGCTTTTTTTGTTGTGCTATTTCATGCAAAAGGTCGAGCAGAATAGCATATTCCATCACAATAGGGCTTAGCTTGTTTTTAAAGCTATGTGCCACGCTTGCTATGAGTTCATATTCTGTAATTTTAATTTCCTCTTTAGCTTCTGTAATTTCTATATTTGCTTTTTCTTTTTCAGCTAACAAAAATTTTACAACTTGGCGTTGTTGTTCTTCAAGCGAAGGAATAATAAGTTTGATATTAAAAAAATCATCTGTATGAATACGAGGTATGGTGGTTTCACTTACCAACATTTGGGTTTGGATTTCAACATACCTCGAATATAACTGAATGATAATAAACTCTGGGCTGATGTGTTCTTCAAATTGCAGGGCTATAATATCAGAACTTGTAATGATAGGCTGCCCTTCGTATTTAAAATAAGTGGGTTTTAAATTTGTACCAATTAAACTTACTAAAATAGCCGAAAAGTCGACAAGTTTTTGTGCCTTCTCTGGTGCTATTTTTCGGTCTATTTTGGAAATATCTAAGTTAAAATTTTCTGTTCTTTTCGATAAATCACTCACACCCACATAAGGAATGGCATCAGGCAATTTACTGTAAACCAAATCTTTGGCGTATGCTTTGCCCCTAATAGAATGTTTAAGAATTTCTTTTATTGTCTTTTCCATTCCCAAAAATAAATTTTATTCTAATCAAAAACAAAAACCTCACAAGGTTTTAGAAACCTTGTGAGGTTTTTGCACCCCGCAAACAAACCTTACAAAACGGACTAAAGTCTGTTCTAAAGTTTAATACAACACCTGATTAATCATTAGCCCCGAATTAGCAATAAAATCCTCTACTTCCTCCACTGTAAAATCCTCCTCTTTTCGCACATACCAATTCACTGTTACATTGTGTTTTTGGAGTTGGTAGCTTTTGAGCATACGAAAAATATCGAGCAAACAACGCGAGGTGCTGGTGTTAAAGTAGGTCAATTTGACCGAGAGGGTAATATCTCCTTTGACTTGAAACATATAATCTTGCAACCATTTCACCAATTTTGCATAAAAGTCTTTGGTTTCTTCCAAATAAGATTCGCCTACAATTTCGCATACGCCTGTGGAGGCATCAAAATTGACTTGCGGAATAAGATAAATATTGCTATTGCCTGTAATGACTAAATTTTCCATGTGTTTTAGCTGGTTTGGTCGGATTCAAGGTGAAGTTTTGTAGCAATTCGGTTTAATTATTTTCGTCTTCCTGTACTTCCTTCGAGATGTCGAGGGCTAAAGTAAAGAAAGATAAGTTTTCGTTGATATTAGTAAGGTCTATTCTTAGTTCCCCTGTGCCTAATAATGCCACCTGTATCAGCCCTATATTTCCACTATCTCTGTGTGAGGAAGGCTGGTTGCGGAGTCTGCGTTTAAAAGCCCGCAAATCTTCACGAGATAAAGAGTTGATAGTTTCGCATTTAGCAGCCAACCGCAAAGTATCCCTCGTAGATACGAGGTTTGCCGTTGTGAGGGTGTAGTGTTGAGGAAAATCCTCCAACATGATAAGTCCCACGCCTGAACTTTCCTTTCTGTTAATCACATTTCTTTCTGCCGAATAAAACGAGATATTTTGAGCCAACTCTATAAAGACAGAGAAGACTTTTTTGCTTAAATACGGATTATTATGGAGTAGTCTTTTGATTTTTTGGCTAATTTCGGCAATTATTTTTTCGTCAAAAGTCCCCTTATAAAAAACCAACGTATTAGCTCTATTAATATTCTTGTAATAATCGTGTAAAGACCAACCTGCTAAATGTGTCATGGTGGTAGGTTTTGGTAACAAAATAGAACTCTGTGCAAGAAAGTAAATTTTAAACATTTTGCCCATTTTTTTGCAAAAAATTATAAAAAAAATTGTAAAAAAAATTACAGCCACATATAAACTCCTATCTTTGCAGCCATATAAGTAAGAAAGCCAATTATCAGACACTTTCGAAGTGTCCAATAAATTTATCCACTTATATGCTCATTTTATTAGCTCATTTATTTTATGAAACCAACTCCTTTTGCTTTCGGCAAACGCAATTACCAACTGATGCTCATCGGCATCGCTGTTTTGTTTTTGGGTTTAGTTATCATGTCCTTAGAAACAGCCCCACATGGTTTTGGCTTTTTGGGACTTACTTTAGCCCCTGTGGTTATTATGGCGGGATTTATTATCCAATTTTTTGCTATTTTTCATAAAGATAAAAAATAGCGTAAAAAATTATTAGAGTTTATGAATAATTTTCGAAAGATGTCATTTTTTGAAAAATGACATCTTTTTTCAAAACTCATAACAAAAATTTATTCATAAACTCTATTGTTTTTTGAGCAGTACCACAGATGTAATGCTCAGAACTAACAGTTTTTAGAGAAAAGTTAGTTCTGAGCATTTCTTTAATCTACCACGCCAACTTTCACCAAATTAGTGTGTTTGTTTTCTATCACAGGCATACTTGCCGTTGTAAGGTACATATCTCCCTTAGAAAGAAAACCAGCATTGACCAATATTTTTTCTGTATCCTCAAAAATACCATCTGCCGAGTCGTTGCTTTCATAGTAGTAGCAACGAACTCCCCAAACCAAGTTGAGTTGGGTAAGCAATTTGCGATTTTTGGTAAAGATAAAGATATTTGCCTCTGGGCGGTGGCTCGAAAAACGGAAAGCTGTATAACCCGACTTGGTGAGTGATAAAATAGCTTTTGCTCCTATTTCTTTTGCCAATTTACAAGAATTGCTAATCAAGTGGCTGCTATAAAAATCTACGGCAAACCTCGACTCTTCATAAAATTTTTGGTAAATCTCTGGCACTTCTCTTTCTATGGCACTAATGATTTTTACCATAGCCTGCACAGTTTCCACAGGATATTTTCCACTTGCACTTTCTGCACTGAGCATCACAGCATCTGCACCATCCACCACTGCATTTGCCACATCACTGGCTTCGGCTCTGGTAGGTCGGGAGTTTGTAACCATACTTTCCATCATTTGCGTAGCCACAATTACAGGTTTTGCTGCTGCATTGCACTTGCGTATCATATTTTTCTGCCAAACAGGTACGGTTTCCATTGGTACTTCTACTGCCAAATCTCCCCTCGCCACCATCAAGGCATCAGAAATGTCTATGATGTCGTCTATGTTTTTGAGGGCATAAGGTGTTTCTATTTTGGCAACAATTCTGGTAGCCCTGCCACTGTCTTTGATAATATTTTTCAACTCCATAATATCCGAAGCTGCCCGAACAAAAGACAAAGCCACCCAGTCCACGTCATTATCCAAACCAAAAACTAAATCCTCTTTGTCTTTTTTAGTCAAAGAAGGTTCGGAAACGTAGGTATTGGGCAAATTGATACCTTTTTTGGGTTTTATTTTGCCTCCGTAAATCACTTCTGCGTGTACTTCGTTGCGGATAACTTCGGTACAGCGGAGTTCTATGTTGCCATCGTCTATCAAAATGGGGTCGCCTACTTTGAGGTCTTGTGCCAAGTTGTAGGTCGTTGTAAATCTTTCGCGTGTGCCTTTGCCCTCCTCGTATGCCAATACCATAGTTTCGCCTGTACTGACCTCATAAAACTCTGCTTCTAAGGCTCGTAACCTTATTTTGGGTCCTTGAAGGTCTTGCAAAATACCTACATTGAATTGAAACTTTGCGTTGAGTTCTCTGATAAATTTGACAACTTGCCCATGGTCTTCATACGTGCCATGCGAAAAGTTGAGACGAAATATATCTACGCCTGCTATCATCAATTCTAAGATTTTCTCTTTCGTATTGGAGGCAGGTCCAATAGTGGCAACTATTTTGGTCTTGTTAAAAACGGCATTTACCATAATAAAAGTGTTGTGGTTTTCTTTTTCAGTTACTCGATTAATTGTAATTTACTCTTTTTCATTGCGTAATTGTTCTATCTGTTTGATAGTTAAACCAGTATCTTCCGCAATTTCCATGTTGGTCAAATTTCGTTTGATGAGTTTTTTTGCAATTTCAATAGAATTTTGATTTCTTACTCTTGCCTCTGCTGCCATTCTCAACGAAAATATTTCACTTGCTTTGAGGTGTAAGTAATCTAAATAACGATTGTAGCCATATTGTTGCTCTTTGTTGAGCCGCATAATGTCCAACACATCTTTTGCTTCCGCCAATCCTTTTGCTTTGAAATTATCTTTGACTTCGCTATTTTTCAAGAAATAAATCCACTCGTCTAAGGTGTCTTTTGCAATGTCGTCAAACTGATTGACCTTGATTAAATAGTATTCAGGAAAAATATCGGCAACTTCTTTTTTAACAAAAGCCAATTTTTGTTCTGCTGAAAGTTGCAAAGTGTCTTTTTCGTGTAAGCCCTCAAAATTGGTTGTGCCTTTGTACACATAATCTTTGCCTTGCCCCAAATCGAAGTAAACCACATTGACAGAAATTACTTTCTTAATTGTAGCGTAATTTTGCCCTAAGTTCAAGTATTCTGTTAAGGCTTTGGCTGCACCATAAGCCATGCGATGAAAGTAGTCTATCTCATAAGTATTTTGAATTTCCACAATAATTAACTCTTTTTTAGAGTTTTGTGTCAAAATATCAACTCGGTTATACTTGTCCTCTCCATCTTCCTGATTGCCTTCACTTTCTAAAATACTCTCTATTTTAATTGTATCAAATAGTAATTCAGACAAAAAACCTTCCAATACAACATAATTTGCTTTGTTACGAAGTAATTTTTTGACTGCCCAATCAAAACGAATTAGTTTTTTGCTCATAGAACTGTTTTTTGTTTGCTAACCCAATTAGTTTTTATGATGTTACAATTTCACTCCCACCACCGTAATATCATCTCGTTGTGGGGCAGTTTGTTGGTGTTGGCTTAGTGCCTCCTCAAACAAAATACGCTGTTCGTTTATCGGTAAGTGTGCATTGCGAATGAGCATCTCCCTAAATCTTTCTTTGCCAAATTTTTGTCCATCAGGTGCATTTTGGTCGGGGTAGCCATCGCTGCTTAGGTAGAGCAAGTCGCCAGCCCTTAGTTCCACTACTTTGTTTGTGAAAGGCTTGCTTTTGTGGCTTGTTCCCCCAATCAAACGGTTATCTCCTCTGATGTCGTTAATGGTTGTTTCGCCCTCACGCACATAATACATAGATGTTTTTGCACCCGATATGATGAGTTTTACGTCATCACCTTTGTATTCTATTGCACACAACATAATATCCATGCCATCGTCATTAGATTTTTCGTTTTGGCGAAGTGCCAAAATTACCCCTTCGTCGAGCAGTTCTAAGACACGAGCAGGGTCGTAGATATGTTGCATTTTGATAATTTCATTCAGTAGGTTATTGCCAATCATAGACATAAAGCCACCGGGTACGCCATGCCCCGTACAGTCGGCTACGGCAAGAAACACCTCATCTAATTTTTCTCCTGTTTCAGGGTTTTCCTCTACTATGTGATTGAGCCAATAAAAATCACCAGAAACAATATCTTTTGGGCGGAAAATTACAAAATAATCTTTCAAAGCCTCTGCCATTCGTTTGCGACCTGGCAAGGAGGCTTGCTGAATGGTGCGAGCATAACGAATACTGTCGGTAATGTGTTTGTTTTTTTCCTCTATAATGTAGTAAGAGTGAGCATTGTCAATAGCAATGGCAATGTAAGATGCCAAAGTTCTCAAAATGGTGAGATTGTTGTCGTCATAGGCATTGAGTTTGAAACTCTGTACTGTTACCACGCCTACAGGTCTGTCTTCTATCTGCAAAGGCAAGTAGATAATAGAGGCGGGCAAATCGCCAACGGCTGCTGTTGCTTTGCGGTTGATGTAGTGTACATATTCGTGGCGGTAGTCGTTAATGATGATTTCTTCGTTGGTTTTTAGGCAACGCACTGCCAAAGAACCTTCATCGTTGATGCTGTCGTAGTGGTCGGGCAGGATTTCGCCTTTTTCTACAAAGCCGTTGAAGTCTATGGTTTTACGTTCTCCGTTGTAAACCCCCAAACCAAAACCTGTTGCGTCCATAAGACTGTTTACGTTTTGGTAAACCAACTTACTAATTTGCTGAATATCTAAGGTAGAAGTAATTTTTTGTCCAATTTCACTCAATACCCTCACATTGGTATAGGCTTTTTCTACTTGCTCTTTTTGCTTATTTATCTCACTATTTTGCAAGGAAATAGAAGAATTTGCCTGTTTTAAGTTTTCGGCTTGTGCTGCCAATTCCTCTGTTGCTTGGGCTATTTGGGCTGTTCTTTCGGTTACTAATCTTTCCAATTTTTCATTTTCCTTTTGCAATCTGCGTGTAGAGAACCAAATAAAGAAATAAACGGCTAAGGCTACCAAAATTACGTAGCTGATGTATGCCCACGCAGACCTGTACCAAGGTGGCAAAATGTTGAATTTGTAAGTAGCAATTTCACTTTCTATGCCGTAAATATTGCGTGCTTTTACCTTAAAAATATAAGAACCTTCTGAAAGATTGGTATATTCTTTTTTGGTTTCTGTACTCCAATGCGACCAAATTTCCTCGTAACCTTCTAATTGGTGGCTGTATTGGTTGGCTTTGGCATCGTCATAGCTGGGCATGGCGTAGGAGAAAGCCAAAGAATTGTAAGTATATGACAAAATGGGTACTTGTTCTTTGGTTTGGGTCAAACTCACAATTTTTACCATTTCGCCCTCTGCCTTTTTGAAGTCTTTTGAAAACACGCCACCAAATAGCGTAGAGTCACTATCCTCGCCAATAAACACCCGACTTACCAAAACACGCGGCTTGTCGTCATATTTTTTCTTGATTTTGCCATCAAACCTAAACAACCCTTCCGACCCACCAAACCACACGACTTCTTGTGGGTCTGCCCAAAAAACAACTTCGGTCATTGTAGGAATACGATAATAAGGTGTAGGATTCCATTGGTAGCTGCCATCGTTTTGGTATTCGGCTACGCCTAATAGGTATTGTTTGCCTTTGTTGGCAAAAATCCATACATTGCGTTTGTTGTCTTCCAATAAATTGGATACTGTATAGCTACCATCGCCAAATTGGGCACCAAACTTAGTATAAGGCACAAAATTATTTCCTTCTTGGCTGTATCTCTTGACACCTTTTTCGGTAGCAACCAACATTTCACCACCTATTTTAAAAAATTTATTTTCTCTTAATGTGATATTTTGGGCTGTATCGTATTTTACTATGGTGGCTGTTGAATCAAATTTGCTGCCATTAAGGGTAAATTTTCTCACGCCATTCAGATTAACCGAAGCCCAAAGTTGTTCGTTTTTGTCTTCTGTAATAGACCGAATGTCGTCCCCTTTCATTTTCATACGCCCTTCCTCCTCCCATTTGCCATTTTTGTAGAGCAAAGCAGCTATATAATCTCTGCCACTGCAATACAGTCTTAGTGGATTGACCAAAGAGGGATAAACCACAAAGGAAGAATTGGGAAAAATTTGCACTGGTTTGTTGTTTTTGAGTTCATACACCCCTGCAGCAGCCAATATTATTTTGGTTTCATCACCAATTTTCATTGGTTTTATATCCCAAACCTGAAAACTCAATCCTTCTATTTGTTTGAAACTATTAGTAGCTTTGTCTAAATAAAACAGTCCCAAACTGGTGCCTGCATACAAAGTGCCATCTATTCTTGCGATACAATAAACAGTACCTTCTAAACCTTGCTTGTCTGTAAAAACGGTTAAAGGTGCATTGACCTCGACATAAATGATGCCGTTGTTTGTGCCAATCCACAAATTATTTTGGTGGTCTGTATAGCTTATGTAGTGCGACTCGGAGTGCATTCCTTCGGCTTTTTGGAGTTTGCGGAGGAGTTTGCCGTTTTTGTCTATAATAAAACTTCCGCCTTTGCGTGTAGTCATTACAAAACTGCCGTTGGGCTGTTTGGCAAGAGCATAAGCACCATGTTTGACTAAGGCACTGTCTATTTCGGTTGGAAATTTGCTTACTACTTGTTCTTTGCTTGCTTTGGGGTTGAAGTCTATGATTTGAAAAGAGGACTTTGCACTATAACAAAGCACTTTGCTGCCCTCATAAGGTACTAAATTGACAAGTCCCTCTTTTTCAAATAAACCCAAATCTCTAAAATTAACCAATTCGTCATTGACCATTTCCATCAGGGGACTATCAAATTCTTTGACAAAAAATCTGTCTAAAACGTACATTATTTTTTGGTAACGGCGTTTGGGTTTCCACACTTTTATTTTGCCCTTTGCCCACCGAAAAAGATAAGTAGCCGATTGAAAATAAACTCCTTCGCGTGTGGCAATGGTTTTCCAAACATCACCAAATTTTTTGTCTTCTTCTGCCACATGAACAGACAAGGAAACATATTCTAACTTTCCTGTGGTGCTGGGGCGGAGATAACCAAATTCGTTGATAGCACCTGCATAGACAATGCCGTTGTTGTCTATGTCCACTGCTCGCACCGTAGATTTATTGGCAACAGGCGTAACAGTCCAGTCTACACCGTTGAATTGCATGACCCCTTCGTTATTGGCAAAGTACATCATACCCAAATCATCTTGCACAATATCCCAATTTTGGGTAGCTGCTTGGTATTGTTTCGGATAGTAAGACTGCACGAAAGGTCTGCCTAACTCTTGGGCTTGACTCCCAAAAACTAAGGTAAAATAAAATAAAATGACATAGCCAATGGCTGTATAGTATAAAATAGGTCGCATTACCTTTGCAAGTTAATCAGCACATAAAAATAGACCAATAGAAGTTGTTGTTACTTATATGTTGTTGTTTGTAGAACAAATTTGTAATCTATTCTAAATAATTGACTATCAATGACTTAGTATAGCTTATTTCTTTGTTTTGTCTGTTTATTTTGTAGTTTGCCTAATTCTACTTTTACAAGGTAATTATTTTTTGAATTTACAACAATTTTTTTGCAAAAATTTTAAGAAAAGGTAACTTTAATAAAAACCTCTATCAAACTTTTCTTATTGACAAAAATACTATATTTTTGTTGCCCGTTTGTCTATTCGTCTTTGGATTAATGATGCTTAATAGTCGGTCATTTGCCTAAAGGCAAATATAGAGAACAGCAACTAAACAATTAACTTTATTTTCAAGTGGCTCTTATTAAATCTATCTCTGGTATCAGAGGAACTATTGGAGGCAAAGCTGGCGACACTTTATCGCCGCTTGATGTCGTTAAATTTACATCTGCATACAGTGCTTGGATACTCTCACAGGGCAACAACCGCAAAGTAGTCATGGGCAGAGATGCCCGTTTGTCGGGAGGAATGATTAACCAATTAGTGGCAGCTACGCTGCAAGGCATGGGTATTGATGTCTTGGATTTGGGACTTTCTACCACGCCCACCGTAGAGTTGGCAGTGGCAATGGAAAAAGCAGCAGGAGGTATTATTTTAACAGCCAGCCACAACCCCGCAAACTGGAATGCACTCAAATTGCTTAATCACAAAGGCGAATTTATATCGGCAGCCGATGGCGAATGGATTTTGCAAAAAGCTGATAATCAAGATTTTGACTATGCAAATATTTCGCAATTAGGCAAATATGAGCAAAACCAAAGTTATATTCAAAAGCACATAGACCTTATTTTAGATTTGCCTTTGGTGGACATCAAGGCAATCAAAAATCGCAATTTTAGAATCATTGTCGATGCTGTCAATTCTTCGGGAGGCATTGCCGTCCCTCAACTCTTGCGTGCTTTGGGTGTAGAGCAAATCACCGAATTATTTTGCGAACCAACAGGACATTTTCCACACAATCCTGAACCTTTGCCCGAACATTTGGGGCATATCACGAGCCGAATGGAAGCCCACGACTTCGATTTGGGTATAGTAGTCGACCCTGATGTGGACAGATTGGCTTTTATGTCCGAAGATGCAACACCTTTTGGCGAGGAATATACCTTAGTGGCGGTAGCAGATTATGTGTTGCAACACACCAAAGGCAATGCAGTTTCCAATTTGTCATCGACCAGAGCCTTGCGAGATGTAACCGAAAAATGGGGAGGCAATTATTATGCGTCTGCCGTTGGCGAAGTGAATGTAGTGGAAAAAATGAAAGAAGTCAATGCAGTGATAGGTGGTGAGGGCAATGGTGGAATTATTTACCCTGAACTGCACTACGGCAGAGATGCCTTAGTTGGTATTGCCTTGTTTCTCACACACTTAGCAAAATTTGGCAAGCCTACAAAAGCATTGAGAGGAAGTTATCCAAACTATCACATTTCGAAAAACAAGATAGAATTGACCCCCGAAATCAACGTAGATGAAGTGTTGCTTGGGGTGATGCAAAAATACGCCAAACAGCCTATCAACAACATAGACGGCGTAAAAATAGAGTTCGAAAAAGAATGGGTACACTTGCGAAAGTCTAATACCGAACCTATTATCAGGATTTATGCCGAGTCAGAATCAGCAGCCACTGCCGAACATTTGGCAAAAAAAATTATTTCTGATATCAAGGAGTTGATTAAGTAAAGAAATAAAACCATGAACTTAGAAAAAGCCATAGAAATAGCCGTAGCAGCCCACAAAGGACAGACCGACAGAGTTGGTGTACCTTATGTAGCCCATGTATTTTCTGTTATGGAAAGAGGCAAAACAACCAACGAAAAAATCGTAGGGGTTTTGCACGACTTGGTGGAAGATACACACTGGACAATAGAAATGCTGAAAGCCGAAGGTTTTTCGGAGCAAATAGTAGAGGCTGTTCGGTGTATCACCAAAACTTCGGACAACGAGGATTATGAGGTGTATATTCAAAGAGTAAAATCCAATCCGTTGGCTGTGCGAGTGAAACTCAACGACCTGCAAGACAATATGAATGTTTTGCGGTATGAGCAAATTACAGAAAGAGATAGACTAAGACTCAATAAATATCTCAAAGTGTATAGAGAATTACTGGCGTTGGTGGGGCATGCGTGAGTTTTTGATTCTACAAAAAAAATAAGTGAAACTAAAAGCTATAATCATTGCTAAAATTTCACTTGTTTTTTATATTCCTTTTATTTTTTCGTTATCATAAACTCTACCCTTCGGTTTCGTTTGCGGTTTTCCTCCGAATTGTTGTCGGCAACGGGTTTTTTGTCGCCAAAACCTTGTGTGCGTATGCGTGAGTCGGCTATACCTTGCTGCACCAAGTATTTTTTGACAGCCTTCACCCTTTTATCGGAAAGAATTTGATTGAGGTAGCTACTACCCTGATTGTCTGTATGTCCCTCCAAACGAATTTCCATTGTAGGGTTTTCTCGCAAGAGTTTCACCAATTTTTTGAGTTCAGGGTAAGAAGTTTGCAACAACATATCTTCGCCTTGTACAAAATATACGCCATTCAACTTCACTATTTGCCCCGCCTCTAAGGGCGTAAGGTACAAATCTAACTGAATTTCTTTGTAAGTTGTCAAGTTGCTTACGTCTATGCTGTCCTGCGCATCTATAAATCCTTCGTGCTGAGCCGAAATTTTGTATTTTTTGCCCAAAGGTACTACTATTTTGTAATCTCCACCTGCGGGGTCTGCATTTGCCCTGCCTATGATTTGGTCTTCGGTTTGGTTGAGGTAGGTCATGGCAGCACTCAAAGGCGAATTGTCTTTTTTGTTCAGCACCTTGCCGTAAATAATAGCCACAGGATTGGGCTGCACCTCTTTGGGTAGCTTAATCCTGAAAATGTCTTTTGCTCCTATGCTGCCCTTGACAGTAGAAAAATAAGCATACTCTCCTGATGCAGGAATAGTAAAGCTGGTTTCGCAGTCCTCCGAATTTATCATAGCCCCCATATTTTGGGGTTCAGTCCAATTCGTCCACGTATCGTCGAGGCGGCGAGTTACAAAAATGTCTATGTTGCCGTAGCCCGCCTTGCCTTGTGTGGCATAATACAGCGTAGTGCCATCGGCAGCCAAAAAAGGCGAAAAGTCGTCTGTTGGGGTGTTTAGCGTAGCCCCCAAATTTTTTGGAACAGAAAAAGTGCCATCGTCTTGCAAAAAAGAAACGTACAAGTCCATTCCGCCTACGCCTTCGTCCCTTTCTACACAAGTTATCAAGGTTTTTTGGTCAGCCCCAAAACAGTGGCTGGACAAGTTGCCTCTGTTGTAATCATTCTGAATCACAATAGGTTGCAAGCCACTCCAACCATTGGCAGTGCGTTGGATATAAAACAACTTGCCGTTGCGAAACAGCATCAGTTTGTTGTTGTCGGGCATGACGGAGATAATGGCATTTGCTTGTCCATTTAAAAATTCGGTCATGGGTTTGGCAGCTCCCCACTCGCCATTGGGCTGTTTGGTGGCATACCAAATATCTTGCCTCCCTGCTGCAAATAAATCTGCGGGGTCGCCATTGCGGACATAATATAAGGTGTTGCCATCGGGGGCTATGCGTACCGCAAATTCGTCTAAACGGCTGTTGATGTTGTTGCCCAAATTCTCTTTGCCTTTGTCGTCAAATTGCAGGTTTTTTGCTAAATTGATACTACCCAAATCGTCTTGATAAATGTTGATTTCGTCTATGGCAACCGAATTGAAACCATGCACAATAAACCCTAAACCACTGCCATAAAACACAGGGCTGGGAAACGAAACTTGCAACTTGCCGTTGATATAGAGAAACAAAGTTTGTTTGACTTGTTGCAAAGTCAAGGTATTGTTTTGCCCATAGCCAAGTAAAGCCGAACAAGGTGTCCATTTGGTAATGGTTTTCATTTGATTGTTGTCTATGCTATAGACTATGTAATTGCCGTTGGTTGTAATTTCAAAAGCATTGAAAAAACTGTCGTCTTTCATACCCCAAACCAGCCCAAAACCTTGCCTGTCGTCCCCTTGTTGTTTAGAAAGGATACACTCAATTTTAAAATCCTTTGCGGGGTGAATGTAAATAGGTTTTTGTTGAATACGGTAGCCGTTGGGTAGGTTGTGTTCTATGTGGTAGCTGCCTTCTTGTATGGCGTACCTGCCTACGGCATCGCCGCCGACTCGCCAATAACGGCTGTTGTCATTAAAAGTGTCGTTGAAAATAATTTTGCTTTGGGCAACAGCAACAAAGGCAAAGAAACTTTGTAAAAATACCCAACAAGCTATAAGTAAAATGCGTAGCATAAATAATTGTAAGTTTTGAATTGTTAATCTCCTGCTGTTGTTTGTGTTCACTCAAACTTTGGCAGTGGCTGGGCGGCACTCCGCTTTTTTGCCCTGCCAATAGTTTCGTTGCCGCCGTTCAACCATTGGCAAGGTCTATCGACCATTGCCAAGGTTTCACTCTTTGGCAAGAGCTACTGACGATTGCCTCCGTTCAACCATTGGCAAGGTCTATCGACCATTGCCAAGGTTTCACTCTTTGGTAAGGTTTCACTCTTTTGTGCAAAAATACAAAATTTTTATGGTGTGTTTCTATTTGTTTAACAAACTTTAACCTCTTTTGCTATTATTTTACTGCCTGTAAACGAAATTTCAATAAATAAAAAATTGTTTTTTATCAATTTTTCAAATTTATCATTTTTTGCCCCCAAAATCTTCGAAAAGTTTCAAAAACAACAGTTTTTTAGAAAAATTTATTTTTTGTATTTAATTAAATATATAGCTTTTTCGTAAAACTTTGTTTTTAGCTATAAGAAGGTACTTTTTTGATACTTTTTTAAATATATTGAGTTGGCAAAAAAAGTGTTAAAATTGCGAAAAAAAATTAAAATTTTTACCTCTTGTTATTTGCTGGTCTAAATGTTAAAATTTGTTTTTTTTATAAACATTTTTAACTTTTTGTTTGCATTTCTCTTTCAAAACTCCTTACCTTTGTGCCGTCAAACAGCAAGACCTTTCTTTGCTTTTGGCACAAAACTTATCAGACACTTTCAAAGTGTCTGATAAATACTTCTTATCAAACAGATAAGTAGTTCTCTTTTATTCATCTTTTAAACCTTCATGAACTCATGAAACAAAAATTGAGTATTTTTCGTGTAAGTCCTTTCGAGTCGACACACACACACACACACACACAGCAAAAGGTATTCCTTTTGGCTTAGGTTTGTGTTCTTCTTAACACTCTCTATGCTGGGCTTAGGAACTATGCAAGGCGTGCAGGCACAAATAGCCCCTCAGATTAGTGGGGCGACGCAGGTGCAAAGCAACCAAGTAGAAACCTATTATTCAGATTACTTTTGCGATGATGTGCCAAAAAGATACAGTGTAAACTGGGGAGTATCGGGTGGTACTATTTTGGCTCAGACCGAACTCTATGTTACTGTCCGTTGGAATGCCAACGTAAGCAATGGGATTGTGAATATGTCGGTTACTGGCTCTTGTGCAAGTGCTTTCCAAAGTTGCTGTGCTTCGCTGGCAATCAATATTCAGCCTACAACGGTTACCATTTCAGGCTATGTTACTAACAACTGCGGCAGAGGTTTACTTGGTGTAAGCATTAATTTTAATGGCTTAGGTGGCTTTGCAAGCTACTCAGCTACTACAGATAACAGTGGTTTTTACAGTATTACCGTACCTTATGGCTACTCCAGCACCATTAATGCTACGAAAGTTAATGTTCAGTTTTCATCGGGGCAAAGTTTTGTGAACACCACAGCAGACCGTACTGTGAATTTCTTTGTGGTTGGCGATGCTAACATAGCGCCGTTTATTGCGTGGCGACCAGAGCCAAATAATCAACCCTCTTTATATGCCGATATGGGTGGACTGGTGCCAGGGTTTGATTATATTTTTTATAAAACCAATACCATTGGTGTAACAACTACTTTTGAAATAGAAGCTGTTGCTACTGGGCAATCTATCCAAATCAATCAAGCAGACTTTCCAAAAGTCTGTATCCAACGCAAATGTAGTTCGCAAACTCCACGTTGCACTCAATAACTATTTTCCATAACTCTAAAATTTTAAAAATCATCATGAAGTCATATTTTGTAAGTCTGTTTGCAGGGCTTGCCCTTGTAGTGGGTGGCTGCGCCCAAGATATAGCAGCCCCTATAGTTACGCCTGTGGTGCGTAGCTATCCTGTCAATCCTACGGTGTCTGCCATGAATATTAGCATAGGGGACAAGGATTTTAATATAGAAAGCAACAAAGATGGTTGGGGAGGAAGAGCCTCAAGCAGTTGGGCAGCAGAAAGAGGTATTCCTACGGTCATTCAACATTCGAATACCTTTACCAAAATGATCCAACAACCTGATGGAAGTCAGCGAAAAGATGTAATGTTTGCGATTAATTCGCCTAATATGCCCATCATAGACCCCGAAGACCCAACTTTGAAGTTTGAAAAGTCATACAACTACCCTGCTTTGCTCAAGTTTTTTAGACCCGGCAAGTTTCCTATTCAGGTAACAGTACAAGACCAACTGCAACTACAAGGTTTTTATTTGTGGATGCAGTCGATGGATTACGACCAGCCTCAAAATTCATACAGCTATGAAACTTCTACTACCACCCAAGATGGAAGCAAATGGGAGTTGGTAAAGGTAGATGAAGTCTATGGGCAGGGTTTCTATGCCACTTTTTCTGTAGATTGCAAAGTAAAATCGGCTGTTGGCAATAAGGTAGAAAGAATGGTAGGGACTATTCAACTATTGTATCGTTACAGACCTTTTGATTAGTAGTAGCTTAAAAACTCCCTCCTATGTAGAAAGGGCGTAGGAGGGAGTTTTGTGAATACCACAGCAGACCGTACCCTTAATTTTTCGGTAGTGGCACAGGCAGGTTTTCTCTCTCCATTTCAGATTGGAATATTAACAATGATATTAGCGTGGGTGGCTTAACAGTAGGATTTGATTACATCATTTCATACGCTAATACTAACGGAACTGGTGGTGGTAGTTTTTCCTTTAATGCTTTTGGTAATACTATGGGCTTTAATTTTAATGGAGTCCGTTACAATAGAGTTTGCGTAGTACCTAAGTGTGGTTCTGCTATTCCTAACTTGTCGTCAGTTTTAATCATTCACTTTTAATATTCTTATAACCATGAAAAAATATCTCATTTTCATTTACATTATTTTGTTGGGTAGTGTTTTAATTGCCTGTTCAAAAGAACCTGCTACACCAGAAACAAAGTCTGTGATAGTAGAAACATTTCCTGTACCTCCAACTGTTTCAGCCATGAATATCAAAGTAGGTAATCGTGTATTTAATGTAGCTACAAACAAAGATGGTTGGGGTGGTTTGTCTGATAGAGGATGGGAAGCAAAAGCAGGTATACCCACTCAAGTAATTTTGTATAATTCGTTTCAGAAATCAGATAGAGAAAATGGTGCTTTGTTAGATATTGTTTTTGCTATCAAAGCCCCACCTATGCCTATTGTGGACCCAGAAGACCAAACTTTGCGGTTTGATAAAACTTATAACTATCCTGCCTTGCTCAGTTGGTTTAAGTTAGGAAACTATCCAATCCGTAGTACAGAAAATACAACAGGGTATGAGTGTTTTATCTCTTCGGTGGATTTAAACAAACCTACTGAATCCTTTGGGTACAGCACCTTTATAGGTAGTCAAGCAGGAAGTAAATGGCAAGTAGTAAAGTTAGAAGAGGTTTATGGGCAGGGAATGTACGTAACTTTTGAGATAGATTGCAATATTTACTACAATGACCTAAAAACCAAAGAATTAATAAAGGAACGAATGGTAGGGACTATACAAGTTTTACACCGTTACCGTCCGTTATAAGTGAAGTTTCATTGATTACTGTTTTTCATTCGTCATACGATTTTACAACCGTATGACGAATTTTAATTTGTTAAAGTGGTAACTCACCTGCTTGTACTCAATAATTTATTCTCACACTCAAAATCTTTATTCTAATGAAAACATATTTGAAATACCTCAGTTTTGTATTAGCTGTTGTTTTGGTAGGTTGCACCCAAGAGGTTACACCGCCTACCCCTGTGGCAGTTGTCCGCACTTATCCTGTCAATCCTACGGTGTCTGCTATGAATATTAGCATTGGGGGCAAGGATTTTAATATAGAAATTAACAAAGATGGCTGGGAAGGACGTACGTTAAGAAGTTGGCGTGCCAAAGCTGGTGTACCTACTTACATAGAACACTTCCATACGTTTGGCAAAAACACAGGTGAAGGTACAAATAGAATAGGAACAATGTTTTCTATTCGTTCTCCTAAAATGCCTATCATAGACCCTGAAGATACGAGTTTTCAGTTTGCTAAATCCTACAATTATCCTGCATTACTTAACTTCTTCAAAAAAGGAAACTATCCTTTGGAGGTCAATTTACAGGAGGAGTATGTATTTGACGGCTTTGCTATGATGGTGTCGCAAACCGACTATTCAGATATCAGTGGTAGCAATAGTTTTGGTTATATAACTGAAGGGGTTTCTCAAAAAGGAAGCAAATGGGAGTTAATCAAAATAGAGGAAGTCTATGGGCAAGGCTTTTATGCTACCTTTGCCATAGACTGCAAAACCAAAGCAAGCAAAGATGGCAAAGTAGAAAGAATGGTGGGTACTATTCAATTGTTGTATTGGTACAAACCTTTTGAAATGTAGTAGCTTAAAAATTCTCCCTCCTATGTAGAAAGGGCGTAGGAGGGAGTTTTTTATGCAGAGGTCATCTGATTTTTTCATTCGTCATACGACTTTGCAGCCGTATGACGAATTTTAATTTGTTGCTGTTTGTATTTTATTTGCAATTAATCATTCACTTTTTAGCACAATCTTTTCGTTACTTTCCCATAATTCCAAGTTTAACAAACTTTAACCTCCATTGCGTAACATTTTTTGTATATTTGCAGTCTAAACAATCAAATTTATCATTTTGTTGATAGTTCAAAATTTGTAAATCTTATGACAACAATCAAAAATTTATTTTCTACCTTCTTGGTGGCTTCTGTTGGCGGTCTTGTGGGTGTGGGTGCATATAAAGTGGCTGGTTTCGACCAGAAAGAAGTCGTTTTTCAGCAAACACCGCAGCAAAATCCGTATAGGGCTGTCGGTATTTTGGGTGGCACGCAACCCGTAGATTTTGTGGAGGCTGCTGCCAAAACCACTGATGCCGTAGTGCATATCAAGGCTACGCAAAGCCGTAAGGCTGTTTCTAACCGCAGTATGGATATGTTCCGCGACTTTTTCGGAGATGATTTCTACGAAGAAAAAGGTAACAAACCACAAGTAGGCACAGGCTCTGGTGTTATTGTTACGCCTGATGGCTATATTCTAACGAACAATCACGTAATAGACGAATCTGATGAATTGGAAGTTACCCTGCACGACAACCGAACTTTGAAGGCAAAAGTGATTGGTACTGACCCTTCTACGGACTTGGCTATTATCAAGGTAGAAGCCGAAAAATTGGTAGCTTTGCCTATGGGCAACTCTGATGAGGTAAAAGTGGGCGAATGGGTGTTGGCAGTCGGCAATCCGTTTAACTTGACTTCTACCGTTACGGCGGGCATAGTGAGTGCCAAAGCCCGAAGTATCAATATTTTGAGAGAAAAATCTGCTGTTCCCATAGAGTCTTTTATACAGACTGATGCAGCCATTAATCCTGGCAATAGTGGTGGGGCATTGGTAGATGTCAAAGGCAATTTAATTGGTATTAATACTGCCATAGCTTCTCAAACAGGTTCTTATGCAGGTTATGGTTTTGCAGTGCCTATCAACATTGCCAAAAAAGTAATGGAAGATTTATTGAAGTTTGGCGTGGTGCAACGTGCCTTTTTGGGTATCAATATCCGCGACCTAAACACCGAATTGGCAGAGGAATTGAAACTCAATATTTCCGAAGGAGTTTATGTAGATAGTGTCATAGCCAATGGTTCTGCTGCTGATGCAGGGCTGAAAAAAGCTGATGTGATTATCAAATTGGACAATACGGCTATCAAAACTGTGCCGCAGTTGCAAGAAATGATAGGCAGACGCAGACCGGGTGACGAAATTAATTTGGTAGTTTTGAGTGGTGGCAAAGAAAAAATACTAAAAATTACCCTCAAAAACAGGGACAACAAAAAAGAAAGTGTGAAAAAAGAGGCAAGAACTGTGGCGGATATGCTGGGCGTGGAGTTTGAAAACTTGACCGACAAAGACCTCAAAAAACTCAAATTAGAGGGTGGCGTGAAGGTAAAAACCATAAAAGCTGGCAAAGTTCGTTACAATACGGATATGCGTGAAGGGTTTATCATTACCAAAATAGACCGTCAGGAGGTAAAAACTGCTGATGACGTGGAGAAATTGCTGAAAGACAAAAAAGGTGGCGTAATGATAGAAGGAGTCTATGAAAATGCCCCCAACAGCAATTATTACTATGCTTTTGGTATGTAAAAAGTAGTTTTTTGATACTGATATAACCCCATCAGAGGCTGTCCGAAAAAGTCAAACTATGTACCACAGACTTTAGTCTGTAAATATATAAGTCATTGATAATCAAAAACTAATAGACTAAAGTCTGTGATACATTCTTACTTTTCGGATACCCTCTGATTGTTTTGTGATACTATTTGTATTTTTTATCGTACAAAAATTTGTTTTATCTCATGCAATTACCTCGTGCTACGCTTTTGTTTCAGTCTGTTGTAGGCAGTCAAGCCTACGGCACAGCCACGCCTACGTCTGATGTAGATTACAAGGGTGTGTTTGCCCAATATCCTGATGATTTGTTAGGTTTTGGCTATCAGGAGCAAATAGAGCAAAGTAAAGACGAGTGTTATTATGAAATTCGGCGTTTTTTGCAACTGTTGCAAGTAGCAAATCCTACGATGTTGGAGTTGCTTTATATGCCCGCAGATTGTATTCGTGTGCAACACAAAGCCTTTGCTTTGGTAGTAGAGCAACGACATAAGTTCTTGACTACCAAATGTTTACAGTCCTTTGGGGGCTATGCCATAGCCCAAATAAAGAAGGCGAAAGGCTTAGACAAAAAAATGAATTGGGAGAGAACAAGGGTAGAAAGAAAAACACCAATAGATTTTGCTTATATTTATGAGGCAGGTAAAACTATGTCGTTGGTTAAGTGGTTGGCACAGCACCAATACGACCAAAGTCGGTGCGGATTGGTAGCCCTCGACCATTTTAGAGATTGCTATGCTTTGTATTACGATACACAAAATGGTGAAAATCAGACCTTTGCAGGGCAGTCTTTAGGCTTTAAAGGCATTGCCGTAGAAGACAGTAACGCCTTGCGGTTGAGTGCTGTGCCTAAATTTATGCAGCCCGCAGCCATTTTGTATTACAACAAAGATGGGTATTCGCTGCATTGCAAAGACTACAAAAGTTACGTAGATTGGTTGGCAAATCGCAATACGCAACGCTATGTGGACATTCAGGGGCATCAGCAACAGATAGATGGCAAAAACTTATTGCATTGTCGGCGTTTGTTAGATATGGCTTTGGAAATAGCCACCGAAAAAACTATTCAAGTTCGCAGACCAAATAAGGATTTTTTGCTCCAAATCAGACAAGGCAAAGTACCTTTGGAAACTATTATTACTCAAGCCGAAGAAGATATTGCACGCCTCAATCAACTTTTTGCCGAATCTGGGTTGCCTGACGAAGTGGATACAGCTTTTGTCAATGACTTGCTATTGGCTGTGCGAAGAGCTGTGTAAATAACATAAATTATCTTCAATGTAATCTACGTTGCTTAAACACTCTTGCAAAACTCCCCTTTAAAGCTCTATCAAATAGCCTAAATTTCCTATAAAATTTCGGTGTTGTATGGCTGCATAATTGGGTGGCGTGGTTTCAGCAATACCCGACAAGCCGTAGGTATAACGAGCATCGACTGTCAAATAGCCAATGCCTAACTTGTACCCTGCACCCAAACCTCCTGCCAAACCCCATTCGATTGCAGTTATATTTTTCAAACTACCAGAAGTGGGAAGAGAGGGTATAAAACTTGCAATTCTGTAATCAATATTATAGTTGCCACCCAAAAACAGCCCTCCATACAAACCTGCATTGCCCCAAAACTTAAACTTTTTAGCATCTACTTGTCCTCGCAACAACAAAGGTATTTGCAAATAAGCATACCTTTCTGTAATTTTGGTTTCTGTTACAGCAATGACAGTACCATTGCTATTTACTTCTTGTAAAAGAATTGTCAAATTTCTGCCATGTTCTAAATAATTTAGTTCGGCTTGTAAAGCCAAAAATTTATTAAATTTGAAGTAGCCATAGCCACCAAAATTTAACCCTACAAAAGACAATCTGGTAAAGACTGTTGTGGTGTCATTGGTGGTTACAGAGTTTACACCTGCTTTGAAACCTATTCCTACTTTTTGAGCAAAAGTTGGCAAAGTAAGGAATAAGCAAAAGAAAAAAGAAAAAAAGAAATGATTTGTTTTCATTGGTTTGTTTGTTAAAAATACTAACAGTACGTTGGCAAGGTGCTTTGGTACGTTGGCAATGGTCGCAGACCTTGACAATCGTACCAAAGCCAAAACTTCGGGTTTTGAGAAACCCGAAGCACTTACAAAGTACGTTGGCAAAGGTGTTTGTACGATTGTCAAGGTGCGAAAAGCACCCTTGCCAACGTACAAACATCAAAGTACGTTGGCAAGGGTCGAAGACCTTGACAATCGTACAAACACCAAAACTTCGGGTTTTGAGAAACCCGAAGCACTAAGCATACGATTGTCAAGGTGCAAAAGCACCATTGCCAACGTACTTACTAACCTTATTGCAACTTCTTGTATTTCAGTCTTTTGGGTGCTGCATCGCCAAATTGTTTTCTGCGAAACTCCTCGTATTCTGTAAAGCTGCCTTCAAAGAAACGGACTTTGGAATCTCCCTCAAAAACCAACAAGTGCGTAGCAATTCTATCGAGAAACCACCTGTCGTGGGAAATGACTACGGCACAACCTGCAAAATTGTCTAAGGCTTCTTCTAAGGCACGCAAGGTGTTTACGTCGAGGTCGTTGGTAGGCTCGTCGAGCAAGAGCAAATTTGCCCCTTGCTTTAAAGTCATAGCCAAATGCACCCTGTTTCGTTCTCCGCCAGAGAGTTGCCCCACTTTTTTCTGTTGGTCGCCACCTGCAAAGTTGAACTTGCTGATGTAGGCACGTGAATTGACTTCTTTTTCGCCCACTTTCATTAAATCACTTCCGCCCGAAATCACTTCATATACAGTTTTGTTGCCATCGAGGTTGTCGTGTTCTTGGTCTACATAAGCCCACTCCACAGTTTCGCCCACGTCAAATGTGCCTTTCAATGGTTGAATAGCCCCTGTAATGAGTTTGAACAAAGTCGTTTTTCCTGCACCATTGGGACCTACTATGCCCACAATACCTGCTTGGGGCAGCGTAAAACTCAATTCCTCATACAGTAATTTGTCGCCAAAGCCCATGGTTACGCCTTTTGCCTCTATTACTTTTGCCCCTAATCGTTGCCCAGCGGGGATAAACAATTCCAATTTGTCCTCTTTTTGTCTGGTTTCTTCGCCCAATAATTTTTCGTAAGAGTTGAGCCTTGCTTTTTGCTTGGCTTGGCGTGCTTTTGGTGCCATACGCACCCATTCGAGTTCTCTTTCTAAAGTTTTTTGGCGTTTAGACTCCGATTTTTCCTCTTGTGCTAATCTTCTCTGCTTTTGGTCGAGCCAAGAAGAATAATTGCCCTTCCAAGGAATACCTTCTCCTCTGTCCAATTCCAAAATCCAACCAGCTACGTTATCTAAGAAATAACGGTCGTGGGTTACGGCTATGATAGTGCCTTTGTACTGTTTGAGGTGCTGCTCTAACCAATGCACCGATTCGGCATCGAGGTGGTTGGTTGGCTCATCGAGCAACAACACATCGGGTTCTTGCAACAAGAGTCTGCACAAGGCAACTCTGCGTTTTTCGCCACCCGAAAGGTTGGCTATCAAGGCATCTTCTGGGGGCAGACGCAAGGCGTCCATAGCCCGTTGGAGGCGTTGGTCGAGTTCCCACGCATTGCAAGCATCGAGTTTGTCTTGTAGTTTTGCTTGCTTGTCCATCAGTTTTTCGTAGTCTGCATCAGGATTTGCAAACTCCTCATTGATTTTTTCGTAAGCCTCCAATAAATCTACAATCTCTTTTGCCCCTTCTTTTACTACCTCCAATACGGTTTTGGTTTTGTCTAACTGCGGTTCTTGTTCGAGCATACCGACAGTGTAGTTGGGAGAAAAAACAACTTCGCCCTGATAGTTTTTGTCCATTCCTGCTATAATTCGCAACAAAGACGACTTACCAGAGCCATTTAGCCCCAATACGCCTATTTTTGCTCCGTAAAAAAACGACAGGTAAATGTTTTTTAAGACCTGTTTCTGCGGTGGGTATATTTTGCTTACGCCCGCCATAGAGAAAATAATGGTTTCACTCATAAAGTTGTGCTAATTATAGCTGTTGTATGATAATGTGAGTATGTGTAATATTTTGGGGGCAAATTACAAAAAAATTGTAAGACTATGTATTTTAAAGATTATTTTTAGTATTTATCAAACTCATAATTATATTGGAAATTCGCAATTAATGCTTTAATTTGTAACTTGTATTCGTAAGCTCTACATTGTCAATGGTCGAAGACCTTGAAAATCGTACAAAACATTAAAAAATATTCGCCTAAAGATAAATATACTGTTAAAATCTCAAAATCGTATGCAGTCCTATCCATTTCAGCCTATTATGGACATAGCCCAAATCTGTGTAGCTCACCGCATAGAAAAGGCTGTTCTGTCGCCCGGCTCTCGCAATGCTCCTTTGACGTTGGCATTTGTACGCAACGAAAGGATACAATGTTTTACTTTTTCAGACGAAAGGGCTGCGGGTTTTGTAGCTTTGGGCATGGCACAAGTAAGTCTTTCTCCTGTTATCTTGTGCTGCACCTCTGGCTCTGCGGGCTTAAACTATGCTCCTGCCGTTGCCGAAGCCTTTTTTCAGCAAATTCCTTTGTTGGTTTTTACCGCCGACAGACCTCCCGAATGGACAGACCAACTCGATGGGCAAACCATACGCCAACGTGATTTGTTTGGCAAGCACGTGAAGGCAAGTTACGAATTGCCTGTGGATTATACACACCCCGATGCCGTTTGGCAAATCAACCGCCTGGTTAACGAGGCTATTTTAACGGCAACGGCAGAGCCGCAGGGTCCTGTGCATATCAACTGCCCGTTTAGAGAACCTTTTTATCCAAAAAAAGACGACCTCATTTATACCGACAACCAAGTGCGGTATGTGCAGAAGTTTCTTTTAAGCAAGGAATTGGCACCGCACCATAGTGGATTTTTGCTCAATAGTTTAGAAGATAGCAAAAAAGTCTTGGTTGTAGGGGGGCAAAATCGTTGCTACCCTTTTATAGAACAACTTTTTAATGAGTTGCAAGTGCCTGTTATCAATGATTGTATCAACAATTTGCACTATTATGAGGGTGGTATCAAACACCACGATATTTTTCTTGCCAAACCCGAAATTCAGGAACAATTAGGGGCAGTCGACTTTTTGATAACTTTCGATAAATCGGTGTTGTCTAAACCCCTGAAAAATTATTTGCGAAAATACAAGCCCAAAATTCACCTCCACCTCCAACCCGAAGGTGTTGGGGCTTTGGCAGATACTTTTCAGAGTATTACCCACCTGATGGATTATCACCCGATTGATACGTTTCGGGTGCTTGCCGAAAAAAAATTGAAAGGACACGAGGCAAGAGTGGAGTACGGCAATTTGTGGCGAAGTTTTGACAAACAAGCAGCCCTTGCCATAGACCAGTTTTTCAGCAAACCTATTCGCAACAATCCGTTTGATTTGCCACTTGATTTGCCCTCAACTGTGGGCAATGACAACAAAACCAATGCTTTATTAGACCACAACAAATTTTCGGAATTATTGGCTGTTTACAAAATTTTGCGAAGTCTGTCTGCAAATTGCATCTTGCACCTTGCCAATTCTATGCCTGTGCGTTATGTAAATGTGTTGGGAGTTTATCCAAAAGAAAAGCAAAATATGTGGGTAGCTGCCAATAGAGGTACAAGTGGCATAGACGGCTGCATTAGCACTGCCGTAGGTCATGCCCTTGCCAACAGGAATATGCTGCACGTTTTGATAACAGGAGATATAGGATTTTTCTATGACCGCAATGCCTTGTGGAACATTTATGACCTCCACAACCTCCGCATTATCTTGCTCAATAATCACGGTGGCGGCATTTTCAAACTCATAGACTCTGGAAAACTGCCCGAATCAGACGAGTTTTTTGTAACCGAACAGTGGCTGAATGCAGAAAATACGGCTCGTGATTTCGAAGTAGATTATACCCTGTGCCGTACTTATGACGAACTGCAAACTATTCTGCCAACTTTTTTCGAACCTTCCGAAAATTGCAAGTTATTGGAAATAGAAACAGATTTGGATAGTAACCAAGAAGTTTGGGAGGAATTTAAAAAATTATAACAGTTTTCAAAAGTAATATGTCATTTCGTCTATTTTTGTGTATTTGTTTCTGTTTAGGGCTGTTTTGCAAACAGCAGGGCTACGCACAAACTAACAAAATAGACAGTGTATTGCAAAAAATACAAACCTTGTCCGCAGACACCAATAAGGTAAACAGCTACCTTTATTTGGGCATGGCTTACCAAAATTCGGAGGTCAAAAAAGCAGAAGACTTTTTGCAACAAGGTTTGGTTTTGGCTCGACAACTACGCTACAAAAAAGGTGAAGGATTGGCACTGTATCGCAAAGCCTTGATTTATTGGCGACAAAATCAATTTCGAGTGGCAGACAGCCTGAATCAAACGGCTTTGCAACTATTTGAAAATCAAAAACTTACCACAGAAATTATAGATTGTCAGGCTACGGCAGGCAGTATCCGACTCTCACAGGGGCATTACGTAGAGGCTTTGACTTGGTACTTGAAAGTGCTAAAAGTAGTAGAAAATCTAAAAGATGAAGTTCGGTTAGCTTTGTTGTATAATAACATTGGACTGGTCTATAAAAACCAAAACCAATTAGAAGAGGCTTTGGTTTATTTTCAAAAGGCTTTTGCTATCAACGAAAAACGCCAAGATATAGGGCAAACCACCAATCTGAACAACATGGGCTTGATAGAATACGAAAGAAAAAACTTTCGCCAAGCCATTGCCTTGTATCAAAAAGCCTTGCAATTTAATGAAAAGAAAAACAACCAACGGAGTATAGCCCTGAATACCAACAACATAGCCAATGCCTATTTGGGTTTGCAAGCACCTGCTGAAGCCCTGCCTTACATTCGCCGAAGCATTGCCCTGAACCAAAGCCTAAAACAACAAAATCCGTTAAACTATTCGTCATTGGCAAAAGCCTATCACTTATTGGGCAAAAAAGACTCGGCTTTGTTTTATTTTCACTATGCTATCAAGGTTTCTAAACTTGCCAACACCCGCAAATTGAGCCAACAAATTTACAGAGAATTGGCAGCTACACACAAAATAAACAACCAATTCGACTCGGCTTTGTACTACAAAGACATGGAAACCCAACTGAAAGACAGCCTGTTGAGTGAGGAAGGATTGACAAAAATTGCCAATTTGCAAAACAGCTATGAAACAGCCCAACAGCAAACTAAAATTGCGTTATTGGAAAAAGATAATCAAATTAATGAATTGAAATTATATGAAAATACTTTGTTGGCAGAAAAAAGTAGCAACCAAATTACGCTGTTGCAACGAGAAAATGAATTGAATGAAGCAACTATTCGCCAGCAAACCACCGCAACCGAAAACCAAAAAATAAATGCTGAAAGGCAACAAGCCCAAATTAAATTGCTTACCCAACAAAAAGAACTGAACAAAATAGAGAATGAAAAACGACAACTGATTCAAAATATTACTTTTTTGCTCATTACTTTTGTGCTGTTGGGTTTTATTGGGTTGAGTATTGGCTACTACCAAAAACGTAGAGCCAATCAGTTGTTGCAAATCCAAAAAGACGAAATTGTGCAGCAAGCCCAAGATTTGCAGGTTGCCAATGAAGTGATTGGGGCAAAAAACAAAAATATTTTGTCCAGTATCAACTACGCCCAACGCATACAACAAGCTATGTTGCCCTTGCCCAATCGGTTTGACGAAGTTTTTGGTATAAACAATACGTTTATTTTGTTCATGCCCAAAGACATTGTAAGCGGAGATTTTTATTGGCTGCACCAATTAGACAACGAGCAGGTGCTTGTGGCAGTCATAGACTGCACAGGACATGGCGTACCAGGTGCTTTTATGAGTATGATAGGCAATCAACTGTTGTTCGACATAGTAGAAAAACAAGAAATTACAGGCGTAGCCCAAATTTTAGATGTTTTGCACCAAGATATTCAAAAGACATTGAAACAAAACACAACCCACAACCACGACGGTATGGACATGGCTCTCTGCAAAATAGACCGCAAAACCCAAACGGTTTGGTATGCGGGGGCTATTAATCCCTTGTACTATGTGCAGAATCTGGAGTTGATAGAACTAAAAGCCGACAGACTAACCATAGGCGGTATCCACCAAACCAATCATTTTACCGAACAAAAATTCACCACGAGCCAACCTACTACTTTGTATTTGTCCACCGATGGCTACAAAGACCAAATTGGAGGCGAAAAGAAAGAGAAGTTTATGGCACAACGATTTAAAAAACTATTACTTGCCCACCACCAATTAACTATGCCTGAACAAAAAGATATTTTCTTGCAAACTTTCAACCAATGGAAAGACCAAAGCAACCGCAAACAGATAGATGACGTGCTGGTGATGGGAATTTATTTGGTTTAAAACCAAGCTGGTTGCGGCGCCAGCAAGGGTGCGTGGCTAAAATTAGCTATAAAATTTTGCTCTTTTGTTTCGCTATTGTTACCAAAATTTGCAAATTGCTGTGCAATCAAAGTTTGGTATTTGAGTTCTTGAATCCGTTGATTGAGCAATACTTGCAAGGCTAACGGCTGTAACATTCTATTTTCCATGATTTCTTCGAGGTTTTAAGTAAAAAAACACAAGATTTTTGGTAGTTAATTTTAAAAGATGTCATCTTTTTGACACCTTATTTACTTACCAGTTTTGAAGTAGCTTACTGAAATATTTTATTATGGAAACTGTTAAGAATGGCTTACTTTGCAAAAGCCCATAAATCAAATACTTCGGTTTTAATTTGTTGATACAAAGCTAAGTATTTATTTTTACAATGTCAATAAAAAACGCAAAAATATTTAAAATTGAAAAATTTTTTTTCTCCTCTCCAAACTCCGCAAGGGTTTAAAGCCCTTGTGGGGTTATTTATTGCTTTACGTTGGCAAGGGTCGCCAGACCTTGACCATCGTAAACTATCTACGATTTTTTACATCATTTTGCTTTTCTTTTTCTCCTTTGGTGCTGTTGCCCAAGTTACCAACACAGGTACAATAGACACAACAGACGTAAAGAAAAAAGGAAAACTCACAGTTGGGGGCTATATCGATGTCTATGACACCTATTATTTTGGTGCTTTAGACCCCGAAGGCAACCGACCTTACAGCTACAACAACACCCGCCACAACGAAATTACAATTAATTTGGCTTATGTAGATGTCAAATATTCGTCATCGAGAGTAAGGGCAAGGTTAGTACCTGGTTTTGGTACATATATTGAAGCCAATTATAAAAATGAACCTTCGGCATTGCGAAACTTTGTGGAGGCTTCTGTTGGGTTGCGGTTGTTTGAGAAAAAGCAAATTTGGTTAGAGGCAGGCGTCATTGGTTCTCCTTACACCAACGAGTCTTATGTTTCGAAAGACCATTTAATGTACACAAGGTCGTTGTCGGCAGAATATGTGCCTTATTATTTGAGTGGGGCGAAGTTGTCTGTACCTTTGCACGACAAGGTAAATGCCTATTTTTATCTGTTCAATGGTTGGCAAGTTATCCAAGACAACAATGAGCAAAAGGCTTTTGGTACTCAACTCGAATACAGACCTTCGGACAAACTGCTGCTAAACTGGAATACTTTTATGGGTGATGAACGGAGCAAAGACCAACCCGACAACCGTATGCGGTATTTTACTGATGTCTATGCTATTTACAATCCAACAGGCAAATTTTCTTTCACCTCTTGTGCCTACGTGGGCGTGCAAAACCGAAGAAATTTGATTGGCAAAACCGACAATTTGCTTTGGTGGCAGGCAAATTTTATTGGTAGTTTTCGTTTTTCTGAAAATGTCAATTTGGCGGGCAGAGTAGAATATTTTAACGACCAAGACAATGCTATGGTGCGAAATATTGTTACAAATGCCCCGAAACTAGCCTTCGAAACGTGGAGTTTGGGGACTTGCCTCAATGTTACGGTCTTTGGCAATGCCATGTTTCGGTTAGATGGGCGGTGGTTTCTTTCGCCTAACCAAACTTTTGTCGATATTTCCAAAAATCCTGCAAAATCTGCTGTTTTATTGACAGGAAATATTACAGTGTGGTTTTAAGGTTTCACAAAACTTTTTTAGATTTTTTGCGGATTTTTTGCTAAATATTCTTCTGCACCTTTGACTACGGTTGTAAAAATATGGTTCAAAATTCCTGCTATTTTTTGCGGGTCGGTAGATACTGAATAGCTAAAAATCATCTTGAATAAACACATTATTTTCCAATTTTGCAAATTGCCAGCTATCGCCATTGGTAGCCCAGCCATAAACCACCAATTTTGGAAATAATTTTTCACAAGCTACCATTTCTGCTAAAGCCTGCCCCACGCACGTTTATATTAGAGTTCTGTAGGCAAAGATAGTAATTTTTGGCTTTGGAATAAAAAGAAACAAAAAATTGCATATATTTACAAAATTTTTTTACATTTAGCACACAGAGGCAATTTTATAAAATAGTTTATTTATAAGGTAGCTTTTCTTTGTTGTTTCATATATGCAAAAATCATTAACCAAAACCAATAAACCAATAAAAAAACTTATGGCTTACATAGAACCTGCTCCTATCATGGACAAGGAGAATCCTTTTGAATCCATGATGTCCCGTTTTAACGAAGCTGCTAACCTACTGGGCTTAGACCAAGAAACCTACGAAGTCTTAAAAAGTCCCACCAAACAAGTTATTGTGTCCCTGCCTATCACGATGGACGATGGCAAACGCAAGGTATTTGAAGGTTATCGGGTCATTCACTCCAACATTCTGGGTCCTTCCAAAGGTGGTATTCGTTACGACCTCGATGTAACAATAGACGAGGTAAAAGCCCTTGCAGCGTGGATGACGTGGAAATGTGCCGTTGTAGATATTCCTTACGGCGGTGCAAAAGGTGGTATCATTTGCAACCCACGCGGAATGTCCGCAGGTGAATTGGAGAGGCTCACAAGGTCTTACACCAGTGCTTTGATAGACGTTTTTGGTCCTGACCAAGACATTCCTGCCCCTGACATGGGTACGGGTCCCCGCGAAATGGCATGGCTCATGGACGAATACTCCAAAGCACAAGGCAAAACTGTAAACGCAGTGGTTACGGGCAAACCTTTGGTTTTGGGCGGTTCATTAGGCAGGGTAGAAGCCACAGGACGCGGCGTAATGGCTACGGCTTTGAATGCAATGGAAAAATTAAAAATCAACCCTTCCAGAGCCACTTGTGCCATTCAAGGTTTTGGAAATGTAGGCTCTAATGCTGCCGTATTGCTCGAAGAAAGAGGGTTGCGTGTGGTAGCAATTAGCGACCAAACAGGAGGTTATTACAACGAAAGAGGTTTGGATATTCAAGATGCCATTGAATACAGAAACAAAAACAAAGGTATTTTGGAAGGCTATCCCAATGCCGACAGAATATCGAATGACGACCTTTTGGTAGCAAAAGTAGATGTTTTAGTGCCTGCTGCCAAAGAAGACGTGATTACAGTACACAATGCCGACAAAATTCAGGCAAAATTGATAGTGGAAGGTGCAAATGGACCTACCAATGCAAAAGCAGATAAAATTATTCACGAAAACGGCATCAGTGTAGTGCCAGATATTTTGGCAAATGCAGGCGGCGTTACAGTTTCTTACTTTGAGTGGGTGCAAAACCGCATAGGCTACCGTTGGTCTTTGGACAGGGTAAACCGCCGTACAGACAGAGTAATGGGCGATGCTTTCAACAGGGTATATGAAACTTCTGTAAAATATAAAGTTTCTATGCGTTTGGCTGCTTACATTGTAGCCATTGCAAAAGTTGCTGAAACTTACAAATTCCGCGGAGGTTATTAAGATTTGTAACATAGACTAAAAGTCAATGCTATTAAGCTAAGAAAGCAAATCTTAGTTTAGGCAGCCCCACTTAATGGAATTGGACTAAAACCTATGGTGCAAGTTCGGTTGCCCGACAATTTTTGTAGAAATGCAGGTACTTGATTTATCAAACGTAGTATTTGATTTATCAAGTACCCTTTTGTGCAAAGCATTTGACTACATTGTTTTCATTTTACAAAAATTGTCAGACAACCACAGGTTCTTAGCTACATTACCCAAAATTAAACTAATTTGGATACTTTGGAGTGAAAAAAGTAAAATGATTTATTTTTTGGACAAAAAATTGATAACTATTTTGTAGAAAACTAAAATATACTTAGTTTTAAAAAACCAATTCAATTACCTGCGTGAAAAGGCTTCTACTTTTATTCGTTGTTATGTATCCAGAACTATCATTTTACCGCATTCTTCGCAAGTTGCGAATGTTTAGCCCTGTTATAATTTTTTCACTCACATCGCTGGTTTTTGTGTTGGGGTTGCTGGGCTACCAAGAATATTGGGAAATGCAACGCCAACTGCGACCAACTGAAACCATAGAAACAGATTGGTGGGGTGCTTTTTATGCGGTAATTAGTATGTTTTTGATGGAAGGCATGGACCCGCCAACGATTGCAAACGGCAAATTGGTAGCAGCCAAATTTTTAGCAGCCTTGTTGCTTGGCTATGGTATTTTTATTACCGTTTACAACTATTTGCATACGGCTTGGCTTTTGTTTAAGGTCAAATATTTTTATAGAAATCATACTGTTGTTTTGGGTGGGGGTCATATTGGTTGCAAAATAGCCGTAGAAATGTTAAAGGCTGGTGAGCAAGTGGTGGTATTGGACAACAACCCGCACAACGAAAACTTAGTCATCATACAAGCCTATGGAGGAATTGCCATGATAGGCTCGGCAATGGAAAAAGACGACCTTTTTAAAGTAGGTGTGGACAGGGCAAGCTACTGTATTGTGGTTACGGGTCATGACGAAAGCAATTTGGAGGCTGCACACATCTTGTCGCAACTCAACCAATTAGGCAAGATAAAAGACCACCTCAAAGTTCACATGAATATCAATGATTGGTACAATGTCAATTTTTTGAAAGATTATTTAGACCTTTATACCAAAACCAACCATTTTGATATAGATACTTTCGATACGGATTTGAATGTAGCCCAAATGATTTTTGATAAATATTCGCCGATTGCCAACGTAACCTATCAAAAATTTACTTCGGCTGAAACAGGAAAAACCTCACACATAGAATCCTCCGACAATGCCATTGCCCTTGTTGGTTTTAATGCAGCAGCCGAAAATTTTATTGTAGAGTGTATTATTTTGAGCCACGTACCAGGGCTAAGAAACCTCAAAATTTTGCTCATTGATGTAGATGTGCAAAAATATGTGAAACAAATTCGGTTTAAATTTCCATTCATAGACGACTATTTGGATTTGATACCTTATGAACTGGAAGACGAAAATTTTTATGGCAATGTTTTCAACTCCCCAGAATTTGTCAATCACCTCAAAATATTGAGCCATGCTTACTTTTTTGGCAACCATGATGCCTATTTAATGGGTTTGGCAAGTCGTTTCCGCCAATTATTGTATGCCCAAATAGACGACATGAATCAGGCAAGTTTGGTGGTTTGCTTGCCCGAAAGTTCTAAAATTATGTCTATCATAGACCCAAATCCTGCCGACAAGAGCAAAGAACATTTATTTGACACCGTACAAAAAGGCTTTAATATCAACGTAGTCAATCAAATTAGCGACACTTGTACCAAAGCAAAACTCATAGATGATGTGGGTGTGGTAGTAGAGTTAGCAAAAATGGTCAATTATTTCTATGCAGTCAAATACGAATTTGAATGGCTGTTGCCCGAAGCAGACCGCAAAGCCTACAAAGATTTGGGTTTAACAGACAAATTGGAGGGGATTTTCTTAGCAAAAAGGTTTACTTCTTCGCAGCCTACCAAAGAACTCGAAGAGGCTGTTTTGGGCGAAATGGCAAAAGCCTTGCACAAAAAACAAGTAGAATTGGCAAAAACTTTTGGTATCAATGCCAAATGGAATGCACTTTCTGATATTAAACAAGACTCTAACCGTTATGTAGCCCGACATTTGGAGGTAAAAGTAAACTTCCTGAAAAAAATGGGGCATACAGATTTTACCAAAGAGGTGATAGAAAGTTACCTCAAAGTGTTTGCACCGATAGAACACAAAAGATGGAACTCCGAAAAACAAAGTTTCAAATTCCGTTACGGCAAATTTCCAAAGGAAAAACCAAAACGCAATTTGCTCAAAGAAATGTTGAAAATTCACGACCAAATCATTCCTTACGACCATTTGGACAAAGAAATGGAGGACAAAGATTTGAATATGTTTTTGCTAATTCCTGTTATGCAAAGTGCCAAAGAAGCCATATTGAGCAGCAACCAAAATGTATAAAATTGTATTGATTGGGGCAGGCAATGTGGCTTGGCATCTTGCCTCGCACCTCGAACAAGCAGGGCATCGAATAGTGGCGGTGTATAGTCGTCACCTCGTGAATGCAAAAGTGCTGGGGCAGCAACTCTATGAGGCAAAGGCTACCGACCAACTCAATTTTACCACAACGGAAGCAGATTTATTTTTGCTTTGCGTCAGCGACAATGCTTTGCCCTCCGTAGTCGCAGCTTTGCAACTACCTTCACAAGCTACACTTGCCCACACTTCGGGTACGCAACCTTTGCAACTCTTGGCAACAAATCTTGCAAACAGCCCAAATATTGGTGTTTTTTATCCTTTGCAAACTTTTACCAAAGGCAAGACTATCAACTTTAAGCAAGTACCTTTTTGCATAGAAAGTACCAATACAACCACCTTAGATTTACTCGGCGATATTGCCACTTCCCTAAGCAAAGAAGTTTATGTGTTGGATACTGCCCAACGCCAAACTTTGCACTTGGCTGCGGTCATGGCTTGCAATTTTACCAATCATTTATTTGCCATTGCCCACCAACTTTTGCAAGACAAAGACCTCGATTTTGAATTGCTTTTTCCCCTCATCAACGAAACAGTGCAAAAGGCTATGCAAATGCCACCCAAAGATGCCCAAACAGGACCTGCCAAACGTGGCGATACGCAAACCATAGCCAAACATCTTGCCTTATTGGAACAATACCCAACTTACAAAAAAGTGTATGAGGTGCTGACAGAAAGTGTATTTGAAGAGGTAAGATATATGAATTAGACTCGGACTTTGTTCATTACTGTTGCCTCTCCATCAATGGTAGCTTTTCCTGTGCTTTTGTCTATCATTTGCGTTTTTACAATGGCTGTATTTTTCTCACGATTGACTTCTTGCACCGTAAAAACAGCTTCGTACAATGTATCTACATACATGGGTCTAAGAAATTTCATGTTTTGACTCAGGTAAACAGTTCCTTCTCCTGGAAATAATACGCCAAAAACTTTGGAAAAAATACTACCTCCCAGAAAACCGTGCATAATAGGTCGTTTAAACTGTGTTTGAGCTGCATATTGCTCGTCTAAGTGCAGGGGATTACTATCTCCTGTAACGATTGCAAACAGATTGACTTCTTGTTGAGAAAAAGAAAATTGGTGTTGAAAAGTATCTCCTACTTCCAGCAATTTTTTTGTGTCTTGCATAAAAAAATAGTGTTCTTAAGGTTGTTTATGGTTTGGTTGCAAAGTAAGAAAAATTAGTAGCTATTCAAAAATTGGAAATAATTTTTGAAAAAATAATTGACCATTGCCAAATTGCAAAGCATTTGATAAATCATAAGCCTATCTTACAGAATACTCTCTAAGTTTTAACTTTGCAGTGGTGCTTTTCGCACCTTGACAATAGAGTTTATGAATAATTTTCGAAAGATGTCATTTTTCAAAAAAATGACATCTTTTTTCAAACCTCATAACAAAAATTTATTCATAAACTCTAATAGAGGTTATTACGATAATTTTTGTACAGAAAAATAACTTCTTAATTTTCAAGTAATTGACCTTGCAGTTGGAGGCAATCCCCGCCAAAGGGTACGGTACAAATCATAATAACCTCTAATAAGTGTCAAAATATGTACAACCCTGCATAGAGGTCCGTTCCTCTATGCCCTCTACTTTTTTCCACTTTCAAAGTAACCTATCACCTCTACCAACAACCTAAAAATCTCATTTTTAACTTCCTCACTCCGCCTGCTTATCAAATCCAACTTTTCGCCCAGTATTGTATCTATCTGATTTTCAGCATACTTGCGAATTTGCACCAAGCCCGAATGTGGCGTGAGAAAATCTGCATAGTCAAAATATTTGAAATAAGGCTCGTCTTGCAGCCCCACATCATATAGCCACTGCCCTTTGCAATAGGTTTTGTTCCAATAAGTATAAAGGTCGGTTATGGCAGCTACTAAACTTTGGCAGTGGTCGATAGACCCTGCCAATAGTTTAGTAGGTGAACTATTGGCAGGGCTGTTAGCCACTGCCAAAGTTTTTAGTTGAGGGGCTATTATTTTCGCCCAAAAACTCTCCCTATTCGTAGGACACAGCGGATTGTCTACAAAAATTTCGGGCGTATTTGGCACAGGATTATTTGCCTCAAACTTCGTAACCACACAACGGTTTTCTGCCAAACCAAAAGCAAAACACAAATTATAAAAATACTCCTGAAACCTTAGCAGGTTTTCGAAACCTGCTAAGGTTTTTACATTTTCCCAATCTATTGCCCACAAATCATATTGATTTGCCCACAAAGGATAACGACCATTCACTGCTTTGGAAATGGCAAACCAAGAGAAGAAAACTTTTGCTGTTTCTAAATCGTATGCACAAAAACTATATTTATCAGCCGAACCACTCAAAATTCTTGTTTGATTGACATTGATAATCATATGGTCAAGACGAAACCAAACTCTATCAGGTTTGTTACTTTGACGATTACAAGTATCTTGTTTAATACGAACAGGTGTATTATTGTCCATAAAACCAACAAATTCTCCATCAACAAAGCCATAAGGGTCTTTCAACCTAAAATGTCTATCATCTTTCAATGGAAAACCACTAATAATTTTTTCGCTAATTTCATCTTTATTGCGATTTCGATATAAATTTAAGCGAGGTTGTGGTATCAAATTTCCCTTTGCACTTTGCAATAAAGGTATATTTTTGCGTATGTCTCCTTTTCCTTTAAATTCAAAAACTTTTGCTTGTGTCTGTAAATATGAAAATTTGTGATTAGCAATTTGCATAGAGGTCTGTTCCTCTATGCCCTCTACTTTTTTCCACTTTCAAAGTAGCCTATCACCTCTACCAACAACCTAAAAATCTCATTTTTAACTTCCTCACTTAGTTTAGTTATCAAGGCTAATTTTTCGCCAAGCCTTGTATCTGTCTGATTTTCAGCATACTTGCGAATTTGCACCAAGCCCGAATGTGGCGTGAGAAAATCTGCATAGTCAAAATATTTGAAATAAGGCTCGTCTTGCAGCCCCACATCATAAAGCCATTGCCCTTTGCAATAGGTTTTGTTCCAATATTGGTATAAGTCTGTAACGGCACTGATAAGCCCAAGCCCCCCAACCCCCGAAGGGGGAGTTTGACGTAATGACGTAATTCCCCCTTCGGGGGTTAGGGGGCTTGGTGCTATTATTTTCGCCCAAAAACTTTCCCTATTCGTAGGACACAGCGGATTGTCTACAAAAATTTCGGGAGTATTTGGCACAGGGTTATTTGCCTCAAACTTCGTAACCACACAACGGTTTTCTGCCAAACCAAAGGCAAAACACAAATTATAAAAATACTCCTGAAACCTTAGCAGGTTTTCGAAACCTGCTAAGGTTTTTACATTTTCCCAATCTATTGCCCACAAATCATATTGATTTGCCCACAAAGGATAACGACCATTCACTGCTTTGGAAATGGCAAACCAAGAAAACAAGACTTTTGCACTTTCCAAATCATAAGCACAGTATGACCTGCTATTGGCTGCTCCTGAATGAATTTGTGATAAATTAACTTGCCCAAATGCAGTCATCAACAAAAACCAAACCCTATCAGGACTGTTACTCTGGCGGTTGCAAGTATCTTGCCTCACACGCACGGGTGTATTGTCATCATAAAAGCCAACAAATTCGCCTGTCGTTTCGCCACATTTCCGCAACAGTTCTAAATGTCGTTTTTTGTCTTTTAAAGGAAAACCACTTACTATTTTTCCATAATCCTCTTTTCGTTTGGCATAACTGTAATCATATCGGGTTTGGCGTATCAATTTGCCTTTGTTATTTTCCAATAAAGGCAAATCATCACGGATATCACCTGTTTGTTTTGTAAACACAAAATTCTTAATCCCCACCGCCTTTTCGTTCATCAGTTGGTAGGTTTCGGTTTTTTCCTTTTCCCATTCATAAACCAAATCTCTGCCTTTGAGGTGGAGGTAATCATACATCAAAATTTTATTAGTAAAATCCTGATTTCCAACTAATTGCTCAAATAAAGCAAAACTTTTTTCGGCATCTCTTTCTGCCAAACTATCAAAAAAAGTTTGAATAGCTGCTCCATTATCTTTACTGTCTTTATTGTTTTGGGTTTGCAATTTTTCCTTATATTTCCAAATCGTAAAAGCTACAGGCCACTTGCCTCCAATCTTAAAAAATTCGTTAGACGTTACCACCAAGCCTGCTTTGTACTCAAAAAAAGCATCAAAAATTTTCCTAAAATTGGTATAAGTTGGGCGAGGTATCAACCAAGACGTAGGCGAAAAAATCAGAATATAATTACCTGTAGAACCGACTTTAGTCGGTTTTTCTGTAGCATAGGCTTTAGCCTGTGCCTGTTCCCTACAAATCAACAGCATTTGAGCCAAAAACGCCAAATACCTTTCCTTTCCCGCATCTTCGCCTGTGAGGGCAAAAATGCTGGGGTTCATCTCATATTCGGCTTCGTTGTCTGTTCGCAGTTTTTCGTGTTCGTCTGTATTTTTATAAGGCGGATTAACCAAAAACGCCAAAGGTTTATCTAATTTCAGGCTTTTTTCATCCAAATATTTTTCTAAAATCTTTATGTAAGTTTGTTGGTCTTTATCCAAAAAATTAAGCCCTGCATTTTCCGAAGTTTTAGGAATAATCGTAAAACCTGTTTCTATATGATAAGGGTCAGCCTTCATCCGTTGCTCTATCGTGAGTAGCAAATCAGGTTGCAAATCAGAAACAATTTTGTGCTTAATTTTGCCTTTGTAGCCCACTACCAAGTTGCCCGAACCTGCTGCGGGGTCAATCACAATGCAATTATCTGCCCATTCCATACCAATTTGTTGTTCTGCAAACCACAAACAGAATTTACCCAAATTGTCGTCTGTAAAGAAAACACCGTGCTGTTTGGCATATTCGGGGTTTACTTTGGTCAGCACTTCATCAAAACGACTGAAATAATAATCAACCGTTAAGCCCGAACCGTCATTGGTAAAGATGTAATGATTTTCTACAAACCTCACAAAATCTTTGCGTTTGCGTGGGGCAACAGCCACTACGCCACTAATTTTTTTGCCTTTGTAGCCCACCAACTGCAAAGTATTTGCTTTGTCGTTTTCGGCAATTTGCGAAGTAATATCCCAATAGCCCACCATTTCATAAAAGGCGTGGATAGCCTCCATCGGCGTATCAAAAAACACTTTCATTTGCTCAATTTTTTCTGTAAAATTGAACGTATTTATTTGCAACCTGTCCGAATCGAGGTTTTTCAGAATATTCAAAAACTCGTGAACTTCGTAGGTCAGACGCAAACTTTTCTTTGCTTCGTCAAATTTTTTGGGCGTAATGCAAAACATAGCCGACTCCAAAATTTCGTTGGCTATTTGTTTGCTCGTTTTCTTTGCGTTTTCCCTGCCCATGATGTTTGGTGCAGTCATGGGGTTGGCGGTGTGTGCCAAAATTACAGCAAATTCGGGAATGTGATTGACTTTCCAGACAGCCAAAAACTTTTCTGCCATCACACAAACCACAGGAAAAGCCAAACCTTTTTTTTGGTAGTGCAAAGCCTGATAAAACCCTGATAACCAATCAGTTTCGGAGGTTTTAAGTTCTACCACCAACTTTCCTTCTACATACACATCTGCCCCTGCAGCCTCTGTTTCCACCTTAAATTTGGCAGGAAAAAGTTTTTGAAATAGGGGATAGACCAAAGGTCTTTTAGCAGCTTCGCTTACAGGATTGCTAATAAACTCTCGAATTTTGTCTAATTCCTCAAAAAAGGTTGTGGTTTTTGCCAATGGTTTTGGTGTGGTTTTGCTTTACAAAAACAAATTTGGAATTGAAAAGATGACTTCTTTTCAACTCCAAATTTAGGCAAAATTGTATAATAATTTATTGTTATTTGAGTATCTTTTTTCGTTTCAATTTGTTAATTATATTACTCATCTTTTGTTGTCCAATGTTCATATTGCCATGATTCTCTACCTTCCCTCGGAGAAGGTGGAGGCAACTGCATATACTGTCCTTTGCGGTTGATATAATAAACCTGTTTTCCTCTTTTGCCCCTGCCCAAACCTAACCTAAAATTGTCGGCTTGGTCAAGCACACAAGGCACTATTTGCACACCAAAACAGTCTATAAATCCATATTTTTCTCCTTTTTTTACTATAAATACATCATCACTATTATAATTTTCAAATATTTTATCATAAAAAGCCTTGCAAAGTACCTTGCCTTGCCTATTGATAATTCCCCAAAGTTTCTGTTCCCAAATTTTATTTACCTTCACTTTTTGCTCAAATCTAAATAGACCATTGCCCATACTCTCTAAATTGGTATATTGTCTTTGCTCAATACTAAACGCAACTTTGCCTTTGGTATCTGTCAAAGCATAAAAATTACCTTGCTTGACTATAAAGTAGTTATCCTCATCATAGTAACTATTTATCTCCACTTTGTCATAGATTGGTGGTTGGTGCAGTAATTTTTTGGGGTTAAGAAAGACTGTACCGCCATCGGCTGTGCTATAGACTAACCATTGGTAACTACTGCCATAAAAAGCCCCTGCATATATTTCACTGTAATTTGAATAAGGATAAGGTGTTAAGGTGTCTGCTTCCAAAATGATTTTTGTGCCTCCCTGTTTTGTTTCTTCTATTGCTATTTTTTTATAAACAGTTGGCAAAATAGTTTTGCCTTTGAGGTCGAGCAAGCCATAACGCAGGCTGTTAGAATCTGCACAACTGACAATGTAACCTTCTGTTATTTTGGTAATATTTTCATACTGGGGCGGAATAAACCAAGTGCTGTCGTTATTCAATACACCCACTCTATCTTTATAACGAACTATAAAAAATGGTATGGTGAAAGTTTTTGTATAGATTGATTCTTCTGTTTCATCATCATAGTACTCCTGCTCATACTCGTATCGGCTGTGTTCATATAAATTTGTTAGGTAAGTACTATTGACTAAAATTTTGCCATTTTTTTTATAGAAATCTACCTCCCCATTAAACTTTTTTGCTTCATAACAATTCCCCATAAAAGTTAAGGAAAAGTATTCATCTTTCAATACTTTTTTGCCCTTCTTGTTAATAAGATTGTCAGTAGCAGCGTGCAAATCACTGTGTATGACAATTCCTGCATAATTATCTACTTCTGAATAAATAAAAGGTTGCAAAACTTTGTTGCTTGCATTGACAATGCCCCAAAGGTAAGGTTCTTCGGTCTGTTGGGCAGCAAAAAGCAGGGTATTGTCTATGGTTTTAAACCCTGATAACTGCCTGTATTGGGGTTTTATCAAACATACGCCTTGTTTGGTATATAATCCAAATTTACCTTTTTTAGAGGCAATGATATAGGGATAGTCTTCTGCCACTCGCAAATAATCATACACACAGGGGAAAATGGTTTTGCCATTTCTATCAAACAAACCATAGTAGGTGGCAGTTTCTGTTGTTTCTGTTTCGTTTGTGTTATATCCTTGATTTTCCTCTTTGGAATTTATCCTAAAAAAATGAAGTTCTCCATAATCATAGTATTTACCTTTTCTAACCAAAAACAAACTATCCCTTTTTATAAATTCAATTTGGTTGTAAACAGCAGGAATAACAACTTCCGAATATTTTTTTACGCCTTTTTTTTTGTCCTTATTTTTCTCTGTTTTATAAAAGTAACGCAAATTTTCATCTCCCAAATCCAATTCTGGTCTTCGGTAATATTTAGTTTTGCCTTCTCTGTTTACGGAGTAAGCTATGCCGTCTTTCTTTGCATAAACCCAATCATTTCCGTACCTAAATTCATTAGCATCATCATACTCACAAGGGATAACTTCCTCGCCTTGCAGGTTGATAAAACCATAACGCAACTGGTAATTTCTGACTAACAGCAATTCTTTGGCAGGGTCATAATTAGAAATTTGCCTGATTCTGCGTTCACTCGGAAATTTAATGTAAGTATAGCGTTGATACCACTCTTTTAACTGAGCTGCCGAAGGGCGTAGCGAAGCCTGGGCTGCACTCTGCCCAAGAAAGCCTAAGAAACAAAAGAGGTAAAAGCTGAAAAAACGCATAGAGATTGTTGAGAGTTTTTCTAATTAGTTATGTACGTTGGCAATGGTTTAGGCAACCCCATGCTTTTCATACGTTGGCAATGGTCGCAGACCTTGACAATCGTATGAAAAGTTTTCCTTGCCGTTTTGTTTGTGTCCTCACAAACAACTTAGTTAATTGCTTGTGAGGACACAAGCAATGGCGACTATTGCCAACGTATATACGCTAAAGCGTATCTTACATTAACTTGGCAAATACCTAAAATCTGTTCGAGGTTCTAACTGCACCAAAAATTCGTAAATCAACTGAATGACACTTTCTATGTCTGCCTTTGCCACAGTTTCTACGGTGGTGTGCATATATTTCAGGGGCAAAGACACCAAAGCTGCTGCCGTATTGCCCGCACCCGAATACGCAAAAGCATCGGTATCTGTGCCTGTACTTCTTTCGGCTGCCAATCGTTGAAAAGGTATTTCTTTTGCCTTTGCCGTATTAATTAGCATTTTGAGCAGGTTGTTCTGCACCGCAGGAGCATAACTCAATACTGCACCTTTACCACATTTAATGTCGCCACTTTTGATTTTGTCATACATAGGTGCTTGCGTATCGTGGCAAACATCGGTGATAATGGCAACGTCTGCATTCAGTCGGCGAGAAATCATTTCTGCCCCACGCAAGCCTATTTCCTCCTGCACCGAATTGACTATATACAATTTATAAGGCAATTTTACTTGGTTTTCGTGCAAACGGCGGACAACTTCGGCTATCATAAAACCACCAATTCTGTTGTCTAAAGCCCTGCCTGTCAAATATTTGCCGTTGAGTTCCATCAGTTGGTCTTCAAAAGTTACCACACAACCCACGTGAATACCCATTTCCTCTACTTCGTCTTTGGAAGCAGCCCCACAATCTAAAAAGATGTTTTTCATACTGGGCATGGTATCTTTCTCCCTATCTCTTACGTGAATGGCAGGCCAGCCAAAAACAGCCTTCACCAATCCGTTTTCGGTATGAATGTTGGCACGCATGGAAGGAGCAATGAGGGCATCAGACCCTCCATTGCGAATAAGATAAATATAACCTTCGGCAGTGATGTAATGCACAAACCACGCAATCTCGTCGGCGTGTGCCTCTATGACCACTGTATAATGTTCATGGTCAGGATTGACTACGGCTACGGCAGTGCCGTAAACATCTGTAAACCAGTGCTTTGTATAAGGTTTCAGATAATCTAACCAGATTTTTTGTCCCGATGCCTCAAAGCCCGTAGGGGCAGTATTGTTGAGGTAATTGTAAAGAAATTCTTTGCTTACGTTGTCCATTTTAATTTGTTTTTGCTATTTGGCAAAGTTGTAAACTTTATAAGAGTAGAAAAAGTTTTTGCATAGAAAAGTAAAAATTTTTTGTAAAATTTTTAGCAAAGTAAGATATATGCTTATATTTGTAAATTCAAAGTTTATAACCTCCATGACAAGCGACGAAAAAAAAGCCTTTTTACTGCTTAAAAGTGTCATCTTCCATTATCATGGATTAGATGAAGACGAACAGACCATTTTAGACGAAACGGCAGCAGAATTAGACGCACAGGCAGAAATGCAATGGGCTACGGCTTTCATAGAGGAAGACTATTTTAATGCTTTCGACAGAGCAAGGGTATTTTTTAGAGGTGTAGGCGAAACCTTAGACAAGGCTACCAAAATTCGTTACATCACCCAAGTTTGGCAATCTAATGAGAAAAAAGGCTACATTTCAGAAATGGAAGCTATGGCAATATTGAGAGTGGCAGAAGATTGGTATGTGGAAAAGGAATTGATTGCAATGATAAAAATGTAAGTTACTAACAATTAATAATGTTGTTTCATAAACACTCCTGCATAGCCCTTGTCTTTTAACAGGTTGATTAAAGTTTTGGCGTTGTTGGCATCACCTTCGCCCGCCACTATTCGATATACTTTTTTGTCGCCACTGATGCCCACCTGCACATAAGCCGTAGCTATGTTGGTTTGTTGCACTCCTTTGCCTATCTCCATTGCCTTTGCAAAATCACTGTATGAGCCTATTTGCACGCCGTAGCCGTCAGGAAATTTCTCTGTTCCCCAAATGTTATAGGTGTTCATGGCAATAAAGTTGCTTTCGTTTATTGCTATGGTTGAGTTGGTAGTTGTATTGGTCGTGGTGTTTGTAGGGTTGTTGGTTGTTTGTTTGGTAACAGGTTTTGGGCGCGGGGCTTCCTCCTCTGCCTCCACATTTGGATTGTTTACAGGTGGCGGCGTGGTTTGGATTTTGGGTTGAATTTTCGGCTCTTGTTTGGGCTGCTCTTCTTTCACAGGCGGAGTAGGCTGTTTTTTAGTTTCCTGCTGCGTTTGCGTATCTTTTTTGATAGGAGGCAAAGGCTTAGGTTGTTCTATTTTTGGGTTTTTGCCCACCAAAGCATCTTTTATTTTGGCTAACAAACCGCCAATTTTGGTTTTTCTTTGCATTTCTTCTTTGGGCTGTTCTTTGGTTGTTTGGCTATCAACTTCTTTATTTTTAGGTTTGTTTTTGGCAATATCCTCCACTGTTGGTAGGGGTTCTACGGCTATCACCTCTGCCGTAATTTGGGCAGTGCCGTTGCGAATCATATCTATTTTTTGGGCTGCTGCTCGTGATAAATCCAAAATCCTTCCGCCAACGTAGGGACCTCGGTCATTTACTCTTACAATTACCGATTTGCCATTGTCCAGATTGGTAACTTTCAACAACGTATTAAAACGGATACGTGGGTGGGCAGCTGTTAAGCTATTCATATCGAACTTCTCGCCATTTGCAGTTTTTTTGCCATGAAAATCGTCTGCATAGTAAGACGAAACGCCGCGTTGCACATAGCCAATTTTGTTGTAACTTTGCTCAAATTGCAAATTGAGTATAACCAAAAGAATAGAAAAAAGGTAGCCTACCATTTTTGTACTAAAATTAGTGTTTGTATTCTGCAAATAAGCTAAAATATAGCAAGACAAACAAGAGATAAAAGAATTAATGTATAAAATAGTAAACAATTTGCTAAAATTCTCTTATTTTGCAAAAACATTATTCATTTAGTCATGCCTTCTTATTCAGTCAAACTATTTGCAGGTTCGGGGTCGCAAGACCTTGCCAAACACATAGCCCATGCTTATGGCAAACCACTTGGGCTGGTTACACTCAAAAAATTCAGTGATGGAGAGTTATCTGTGGCGTTTGAAGAATCTATTAGAGGGACAGACCTGTTTTTAATTCAATCTACGCAACCTCCTGCGGACAATCTGATGGAGTTGCTGATGATGATAGACGCAGCCCGCCGAGCTTCTGCCAAATATGTAACGGTGGTTATTCCGTATTTTGGTTATGCAAGGCAAGACCGCAAAGACAAGCCGCGTGTGAGCATAGCTGCCAAATTGGTGGCAAACCTCATTTCGGCAGCAGGGGCAAACCGAATTGTAACTTGCGACCTTCATGCAGGACAAATTCAAGGCTTTTTCGATATTCCTCTCGACCATCTGCATGGCATTGGTATTTTTGTGCCTTATCTGCGAAACCTCAACCTCGATTTGTTGTTTGCAGCACCCGATGTGGGCGGCGTGTCCAGAGCAAGGTCTTACGCAGAACAGTTTAATGCAGATATGGTTATTTGCGACAAGCACCGCAAAAGAGCAAACGAAATAGCCTCGATGCAGGTCATAGGCGAAGTGGAGGGGAGAGATGTGGTGTTGGTAGATGACATGATAGATACAGGTGGTACTCTCTGCAAAGCTGCTGCCCTCATCAAAGACAAAGGTGCAAAATCTGTTCGGGCAGTCTGCACGCATGGTTTGTTGTCGGGCAATGCCTTAGCAAATATCGGGCAGTCTGTCTTGGAGGAATTGGTAATAACAGATACCATACCCCAACGCCAACAACACCCAAAAATCAAGGTTTTGACTGTGGCAGATATGTTTGCAAAAGCAATTCGCAAAATCCACGACTTCGAATCTATCAGTACCTTGTTTATTTGACCCGTCTATTCGCAATATTGTAGCATACGCTTTAGCGTGTGATTTGTATTGTAGCATACGCTTTAGCGTGTGATTTGCGATGAAGTTGTTTCTGTTTTCTTACCACTGCACACGCTAAAGCGTATGCTACATTCAATTTTATGCAACTACCATTTATGCCAACTATTCACCAAAAAAATTTTGAAACTTTTATAGATTCTGTTGCCATTGCTCAGAAGGTAAACGAATTAGGAACAGTAATTGCCAAAGATTACAAAGGCAAAGATTTGCTTTGTATAGCCATACTGAATGGTTCTTATATGTTTGCTGCCGACCTATCGAGGGCAATCAATTTGCCTTTGGAATTGACTTTTATCAAATACAATTCGTACCGCAGCATGGAAAGTTCGGGTGTGGTCGAAAAGTTTATTGGGCTGACCAGTGAGGCAAAAGGTCGCCATGTGTTGCTCATCGAGGACATCATAGACACAGGACTTACCATGACCGAAATCTTAAACGACATTCAGCAACTCCAACCTGCTTCGGTAGAGGTCGTAACCTTGCTGCTCAAACCTTCGGCTTTGCAAGAGGATTTGGACATCAAATACATTGGTTTTGAGATAGAAAACCGTTTTGTGGTGGGTTATGGGCTTGATTTTGACGGCTATGGAAGAAATTTAAAAGATATTTGTGTTTTGCAGCAATAAATTCATTATTTTTTTGTTAATTTTGTGAAAACATTACAAATGCTTTTGGTAAGTGTTTTGTTTAGTGCTTTCGGTTTCTCAAAACCGAAAGAAAATTTGTACCACACCCTTTAGTATGTGAGGTAAATTATAGTGGAAAAAAGATTTTCTTATACGATTGTCAAGGTCTGCGACCATTGCCAACGTATAAGAAAGATTACCAAAAAAACAAGATTTTAATGCACATCGCCAATCCTCTTTACTATGTTTTCTTCAAATTTTTATTTGAAGATACCAATATTACAAAAAAACTACTATCAGCTTTATTAGACACTGAAATTTTGTCATTAGAGCCTTGTAGATATAAGAATGAACTTTTGACTGGGCTGCACGTAAATTTTAAGGCAGTGATTTTGACAAAAGAAGGAATAGAAAAGAAAGCATTGATAGAGTTGCATAAAACTCGTATCTTATTTGACATGGTTTGTTTGAGAAAATACTTGGCAGATGGTTATACTTATCAAGATAAAGTGCAGAACACCAACGAAAAAGAAACTTTGCCTATTATTACGGTCTATTTTCTGAATTTTAAATTGGCAAATGTAAAATTTCCTTTGTTGAAAGTAAATAGGCAATATTCGGATTTGGTGAGCAAAGAAAATTATGAGATTAGAAACGAATTTGTAGAACAACTAACACACGACTGCTACGTGATACAAGTGCCACGTTTGCGGTTGAATATGCAAAACCGAATAGAAAAATTATTGTCTGTTTTTAATCAAAAATATGTTACGACCAAAGACAATAAAATTATGAGCTTGCCTGTGGAGTGGAATGAAGACCCTGAACTACGAGAGTTGATAGAAAGGCTGAACTATCCTTTGCAAGACCAAATGATGATTCAAAGAGCCGAAGCAGAAGACGAAATAGAAAGCAAGTTTGAGGAGATAGAACGGAAGTTGGCAGAGGCACAACAAGCACAACAAAAAGCAGAATTGGAAAAGCAGGCTTTATTAGCGAAAACTGAAATGGCAATAAAAAATTTGGTGCTATTAGGCTTAACTAATTCGCAGATTGCAGCAGCTTTGCAAATAGCCGAATCAGAAGTAGAAAAAGTTATAATCTAAAACAAATACAATACGTACTTTCGGTTACAATACGTGCTTTCGGTTTCTCAAAACCGAAAGTAAAAGTTTACATAATTTTGTCTAAACTCTTTTTGGGGTTTTGAGAAACCCCTGCTTTCGGTTTTGAGAAACCGAAAGCACATAATTAAATAACCGAAAGCACATAACTAAATAATTACATTTTTTTGCAAAAAAATTCATAATTCATAATTCATAATTCATAATTGCACTTATCTACTTACTTTAATCATCTTTTGAAAAACATGAAAAAAATCATTTTACTTTTATTGTGCTTGTGCGGCTTGCATCTGCAAAGCAAAGCACAGGTTATCTCTACGGAGGGGAAGGAGTTTTATGTCGGGTTTATGACAACAAACTCTAATACAGGAGGAGCTTCTCGACTTATCATAAGTTCAAAATTAGGAGCTTCAGGTACAATCACAGCAAACAATACCCCTCCTACTGCACCGTTATCTATTCCATTTAATGTGGCGGCTGGCTCCACACAGGTAATACAAATCAGTACAGGAAGTACACACAGAGCAACAGTAAATGAGGTTGCAATAGATAATAAGGTACTATTTGTAAAATCAAATAACAATGACATAAGTGTAACTGCGCATAGCCAAGTTGATAATCGTACTGAGGCTTCAAGTGTATTGCCTATTACCTCGTTAGGTGCTGTTACAGAGTACATTGTCAATACAAGTGCAGTTGGCAATACAACTGGGGGAGCAGAATTTTCTGAGTTTCTGGTTGTTGCTTATGAAAATAATACTGTACTTGAAATTACCCCCACAATAAATACAAATGGTGGTAAAGTGGCAGGTACTATGTTTTCTGTTACACTCCAAAAGAACCAAATGATTCAGTACGTTGCACAAAGCAGGGGGCAAGATTTTTCTGGAACTCGTATCAAAGCTGCTGATGGAACTTGCAAACCTTTTGCAGTATTTGCTGGTTCACAGGCTTCCACCCTTTGCGCACCTCCAACGGTTGGGTCTTCTTGGCAACATACCTACGAACAACAATATCCTTTGGAAACGTGGGGTAAAGAGTATATCATAATACCTTTTCAAAATGCAACTGATTACTGGTACAGAGTAGTTGCCAAAGAAGATAATACAACTGTTACGATTAAAAATCCCGCAGGTGTGGATGAGGTCATAAACTTGAATGCCACTCAAAACGTAGCTAAGTTTGTTACTGCTGCCACTAGTCCTTTTTATATTAGTGCTGATAAGGCAATTAGTGTGGCACAGATGACTCTTACTGCATCTTGTAGTGGTGCAGGACAAGGAGATGTATCTTTGGTTATTCTTAACCCTCTCAATCAAACAACAAGGCAAACAACTTTTAATACTTTACCTCTTGCTGCTCCTGGTAGCCATTTTGTAAATGTAATTATGAAAACAGCAGATGTTCCAGATTTGCGTTTTAATGGAACAACTAATGATGGATTTGCTAATCCCTTAATTACCTTATTTACTGAAGTTCCTCAATTACCTAACTATTCTACAGCTATAATTTCCATAGGCAATACATTAGGTGGGGTAAATGTTACGCCTATCACCTCTACTTTGTCATCGACTAAGGAATTTATAGCTTATGCTTATGGATATAGTGATGTAGATGTTTATTCCTACTCCGTTGGTGCATCTTTCGAAAACCAAGCCTATAATTTTACCATTAACCCCAATCCTTTGTGCGACCCTAACCGCACCGTTACGGTGGCTGGTTCAGGTATTAACATAGCTTCTTATTCATGGGATTTTGGCGATGGTAGCCCAGTGGTAACAGGGCAGAATCCTCCACCGCATACCTACGCAGCAGTTGGTTTTTATGAAATTACCATGACTGTAACCTTTGTGGGCGGCGGCACAGGCTGCTCGGCTACGGGGGTACTCAAAAAACAAGCAAAAATATATCCTACGGCTCCGCCTACTGCCAGCATAGGTGCAGACCAAACTGTCTGTCAAGGTACAAACGTAACTTTTACCGCCACCGCAGGGCAAGACCAAACCTATGAGTGGTACAAAGACAATGTAGTGATAGTAGGACAAACCGCACAAACTTTGACTCTCAACAACGTAAATGCCACCAATGCAGGCGTATATAAAGTAAAAATCACGAGAGGAGGTGTTTGTGAGGTTACATCTAATAACGCAACTTTGACTGTTGTGCCTTTGCCTGTTGTCAATATTACACCATTAAGCCCTGGTTTTTGTGCAGGTGGCTCTGTTCTCTTGACTGCCAACACCACTACACCAAACGTAACTTTTGAGTGGCGAAAAGACAACGTAATTATTGGGGGTTCAACAAATACACTTTTGGCTACCACTGTTGGCAATTACACTGTTTTTGCCATTGGTGCTGCCCCTACCAATTGCCGAAGTTTGGTATCAAACACAGCTGCTGTTACGGTCATTGCTGCCCCTGCCGTTACTATCAAAGGACAAGACGACAAAACCTATTTTTGTGCAGGTGAAAGCCTCCAATTGCAAGGCACAGCTTTGCCAGCTTCGCCAGATTATACGTATCAGTGGCAGTTTAAAGCCACGCCTTTGGCTGCTTACGCAGACATTGCAGGGGCAACCGCCATCAACCACACCACCAACGTAGTAGGGTATTACCGTTTGCGTGTTACCAATACCATTACCAACTGCCAATCTTTTTCTACGCCTGATTTGTTCATAGAGCAAAAGGCTCTGCCATCGGCTACTTTGCTCACCAGCATACCGCCTATCATTTGCGAGGGGACTACCATTACTTTCTCCACAACGCCAATTCCAAATCCGACCATGACCACTTTTAAATATGAGTGGTTTGAAAACAACGTACCCATCGGAGGTAATTTTGCTACCTATAGCAATATTTATAACACAGCGGGGATTTTCAACATGAAAGTAAAAATTACAGACAATACCACCAACTGTACTTTTACAACTCCCGAAGTGGCTTTGGTAGTCAATCACAGCCCAAATATGCTGGTAACAGTACCGCAAGTTGTTTTTTGTGCCAATACCAACACCACTTTGACAGCACAAACAGCACCCGCAGGGCAAACTTACAATTACCAATGGGCAAGAAACGGCACAGACTTGGCAGGTGAAACCAACAGCACTTTGTTGGTAAATAACACAGGCAGTTATACGGTAAAAATTACGACAGCATTGGGTTGTACCAGAACTTCCAATCCTATTAATATCACGGTCAATCCTATGCCGACTGCCAATATTTCGGCAACCTTGACTACTTTCTGCTCTGCTGTTACTACCACTTTGTCCGTAACCACCACGCCAACAGTAGGCGAAACGTGGACTTACGAATGGCAACGTGATGGCAACCCCATTGCAGGTGAAACAAATAATACTTTAACTACCAATCTATCAGGCAGTTACAGGGTTAGAATTGCCAATCAATTTGGTTGTTTTTTGGTTTCCAACATCATTCCGATTGTGGTTAATCCAAGCCCAGACCCCACCATTTCGGCTACGCCAGTGGTGCTTTGTCAAGGCGAAAATACAGTGATTAATACTGCACCTGTAACCGCAGGGCAGACGTGGACTTATGAGTGGCTACGAAACAACGTAGTCATTGCAGGGCAAACCAACCCCACTTTGACAGTAACCACCACAGGCAATTATACAGTGAGAATTACAACAGGTTTGGGTTGTATTTTGACAACGCCAACGGCATTGGCAATTACAGTCAATCCTTTGCCTGTTGTGGCTATCAATGGCGTGGCAACCAGCTATTGCAGCAACGAGGCAGCAGTAGATTTGGCGGGCAAAGGCACACCTGTAGGAGGTACATTTACCCTCACACAAGGGGCTGTTACCAACACCGTAACACAAATTACGCCCACTACACTTAATCCAGGGGCTTGGGTATTGACTTATACCTTTACCAATCCTACTACAAATTGCGTAAATTCTACTACCCAAAACGTATTTATCAACAACGTAGTGCCTGTTAATATTACCAATTTACAAGATAAATATTGTATCAATGATGCAGCAGTTGTTCTCACAGGCAGCGGCGTGGGTGGCACAGGGCAGTTTTTTATCAACGCAAATCCTGCACCTGTTACCAATTTTAACCCAACCACTTTGGGGGTATTGCCTCAACCTATTACAGTCCGTTATGTTTATACTTATGGCACAGGTTGTACGGAGGAAGCTACCAAAACTGTAACCATTAATCCTTTGCCTACGGTTGCTATCACAGGTTTGGCTCCTCAATATTGCTTGAATGCACCTGCGGTAAATTTGGCAGCAACCACCAATCCCACAGGAGGCACAGGCACTTTCAGAATCAATGGCATTGCTGTTACAGGAGTTCCACCAATGTTCAACCCCTCAACAATCGGGGCAGGTAGTCATTTGGTAGAATATTTTTACACAGACCTCAATGGTTGCGAAAACCAAGCCAGCCAAAACGTGCAAATTTTAGCACCAACAGCTTTGTCTTTCATTGGTTTAAACACGCAATATTGCTCAAATGTGGCAGATATTACCTTAGCAGCCAACCCTGCGGGGGGTACTTTCTTTGTGAACAACGTACCCGAAACCAAATTGCGACCAGCCACGTTGGGTGCAGGAGTTTATCCTGTCAAATACGTTTACACAGCCCCTGGTCCTGCAGCTTGCCAAACCGAAATTATACGTGCTGTTACGATTGTAGCACCTACCAAGGTGTTTTATGCCAATCCGATACGCCCAAATTATTGCGTGTCTGATGCTGATTTTGTCTTAACACCTACGCCTGCGGGTGCAGTCGTAACCATAGACGGTGCCCCTGCTCCTGCGGGTGCATTGCCAAACACCTACATTTTCAGTCCTGCCACATTGGGGGCAAGAACAGTAGCTTACAAAGTGCGTACTACTTTTACAGATGCCAATGGTTGCAATGACGTAATGGACACAGACGTTTTTGTAAATCCTTTGCCTGTTGTAACCCTAACAGGTGTAAATCCTGATTATTGCTTAAACGACAATGCTTTTACGCCTATTGTCAATCCGACAGGTGGCGTGTTCCGCATTGGGGCAAACATCATTCCTGCACCAATTAACCCAACTACGTTGGGCGTTGGTACTTACGTTTTGCGTTACACTTTCAAAGATGCCAAAGGTTGCGAAAACTCTGCACAAACCACATTCACAGTAAAACCATTGCCAACACCAGCCATTACCACTACGTTGGCAGCCAATTATTGCGTAAGTTCTGCTGCTTTTGCCCTGAATGCAACGCCTTTGGGTGGCAAGTTCTTTATCAACGGACAACCCGCCACAGGTTTGCCAAACAATGCAGTAAACAGCGTAATTTTTAATCCTGCTACGGTTGGTGTTAGCCCCAATGTGGAAATTGTGTATAGTTACACAGCTCTCAATGGTTGTACTGCCACTACCAAAGTATTTACCAAAATAATTGGAGAACCCGCAGCACCTACTTTTACAGATGCAGTGGTTTGTAAGTCGGCAACGCCAATTCGGTTGAATGCTTACCTGCCAAGCCATGACTCTAATATAAGTTATATTTGGAGAAACAAAGGAACAGGTGCGGTATTGGCAACTACGCCAAGCCTAATTGTTGATGCAACAGGCACATACACAGTGCAAATAACAGACGCAAGGGCTTGTAATCCTGTAATTGTAGAAACCAAAGTAACAGTAAATCCAAACCCTGTTGTAGATTTGGGACCAGACCGTACAGTGTGCGGAAACCAAACCATTGTGTTAGATGCCGACCCGAATGGAAACAACACAGGCAACTTCAAATACAAATGGAGTACAGGGGCAACAACCAAAACAATTACAATAAACTCTGCCACCATCAGAGGTACAAGGGCATATTCGGTAGAAGTTACAGACGAAAATTTCCCTTCGAAATGTGTGGGTAGAGATGAAGTGTTGTTGTTTTTCAATGACGTAGCTGTTGTAGATTTGGGTGCAAACAGGGCAATTTGCAATCCTTCGCAAGTACCTTACAAATTGATAGGTTATGACGTGAGCCATGCCAACCTAAACGTAACGTACCGATGGACAAATCCTTTTGCTGCCAACCCTAATGCAAGTTTGGGAACTACACCAAATCTCGACATTACCGTACCTGGTGTATATACAGTGGCTGTTACAACTGCCAACGGTTGCATGACAAGAGATACAGTAGAAATTTTGTTTGACGGTGACCCAAGTCTGAAAATTTTGGGTGCAGACAATAACGGACAATGCTTAACCGAAGCTACTTTGTTTGTGCAAGCCACCAATATCTTAGACTACGAAATTACGTGGGAAGGACCTGGCATTATCAGCACTACCCAAGACAAATTGTCGGTAAAAGTAAATAAATCAGGACGTTACACAGTCAAAGTAAAAGACAAAACCAAAACAACCAAATGCAATGCTGCGGTAAGTGTAGATGTTTTTGTGGCAGATTTCCCAACCGCAGTTATCAAACCTGTTGTGGTGGGCAATAGAATAGAAGTTTGCCAAGACAGCATCTTAGTTCTCGATGCTTATGACGTTTCTCATTTGTCGAGCATTAAATATGAATGGAGAAATTTGGCAACCAATGCAGTGGTGGGTACTTCGGCTAAGTTGAGCCTCAAATACAGTGATGTCAATACCTTTGACCCTGTTCGTTTCTCCGTAACCATTACGCCACCCTCAAATTGCGTTTCTACGGACATTGTAACCGTAACTTTCCAACCTCGCCCTGTTGCGATGATTGAAAACAATTTCCCAAGACAAATCTGTTTGGGCGAAACTTTTACTTTGCGTGCAAGCGGAGGAGATACTTACAAATGGACAAGCAACGACAACAAAGTTGCCAATTTGCCAACTACACCTAACTTGACCATGACTCCAAGTGCTGCGGGAACCTATTTTTATACAGTAGAAGTTGGCAATGCCAATAGCAAATTGTGTAAGTCCACCAAAGTTACAGCTACGATTGTGGTTAATCCTGCAATGACTGTCAAATTGCCTGCACAAAAAGAAGTGAAATCTTGCGAAGATACACCAATAGAGGTAGATGTTTTTGACCCTGCTCACCCTTTGAGTGTGCGTTATACGTGGAGAAGTGTGGCAACAGGCGAAGTAGTTGGTACTAATTCCAAATACCAATTTAACTTTGCAGACCTCAAACCAAGACCAACTTACAACACAGTGTTGTACGAAGCCATAGTAACCGATGGCGTAACAGGTTGTTTGAAACGTGATACCTTGAAAGTTACTTTCTTCCGCAAGGCAAAACCAATTATCAACAAAAACATTCCTTTGCAATATTGTTTGGGAGATTCTATCACTTTGACTGCTTCGCAAGGAGGTACGTATAAGTGGAGTAATGGCAAAACAGGGGCAAGTACCTTAGTAAAATTTACCACAGTGGGCATACAAACCTATTGGGTGGCTTCTAAATTTGACAATGACTGTTCGGAAGGTACAGATACTATTCGTTTGCAAATTAATCCAATTCCTGTTGCGGTTGCCAATGCCCAAAAAGACATCAAAATTTGTGCTGGCGACAAAGTTACCTTAACAGCCACAGGAGGTTTGCGTTATGAGTGGCGACATGGTGCGAAGTCGGCAAGTACAGAAGTTGCCCCTACCAAAGATACATGGTATTTAGTCAATACTTTCAATGAATTTGGTTGCAAATCAAAAGCTGATTCGGTATTGGTAAAAGTTACGCCAATCAAAGAATTGCCTCCACGCATTGTGTTGTGCGAAGGCGAAAGAACAGAACTCGATGCCACCAACCCCGATAATTCTGCTCCTGCCACTTATTTGTGGAATACTGGCGACCAAAGACCAAAAATTCCAATCTTTAAAGCTGGTACTTATACCGTAACAGTGAAAATAAAAGATTGTACTTATTCGCAAACGACACAAGTAATTTATCGCAGTTTGCCTAAATTGGCTTTGTCCAGAGATACGCTGTTGTGTTTTGCCAAACCAAACGAAATAGAAGACAAGCCTTACAGGGTTTATCAGCACACTATTCAAGCCCGTTTGACAAACATGGAGGCAGGCGAAGTGTATTATTACGATTGGAAAGTGAAAGGCAACCCAACGCTGATACCCGAAGGTGTGGGCAGAGTAGAAGCAGGTGGTATGATACCTTTGGTACTCAATACTTCTCCAACAGTGGACACCACTTACGTCTTGCGTGTGCGTATGGAGTCGACTAAATGCGAAACCATAGACACTGTAAGAGTAAAATACAACTGCGAGGCAAGGGTAAAAATTCCAAGTGCCTTTACGCCAAATGACGACAAACTCAATGATGTTTTTGCTCCTTTGACAAGTGATTTGACAGGTATTTTGGTACAAGTCTTCCACAAATGGGGTGATGTAGTCTATGAAAGATTTATAGACCCTAAGAAAAATGGCGGTTGGGACGGCACTTTCAAAGAAGAATGGGGTTGGGACGCCACCTATAACGGCTCTCCTGTACCTGCCGACTCTTACCAATATGTGATAGTGTATTGGAGCAAAGACCGCAAGGGCTTTAACAAACGCCAATCTACCACAGGAGTAATTAGAGTGGTGCGGGAAGTTACAAGGTAGTGAAAACGTAGGATTTTGATAAATCAAATTCATTTCATATAGGAATTTGATTTATCAAATTCATTTCCATGTAGGATTTTGATTTATCAAATTCATTTCATGTACGTTTCCACAAAAATTGTCAGACAACCTAATTTCCTTACAATGTTGGCAAGCCTTTTAAGTGGGTTGAATGGAAACCTTGTAAAGTCTAAATTATACAGTTATTTGTAAGACACTACAATTAAAAAACATGATTTCCTCTAATTTTTCTTTGTTTTTGCAAAATATAAGTAAGCATATTACGCTGAATGCAGAAGAAAAAAACTTGTTAATCAGTCAGTTGCAAGTCAAAGCATTAAAAAAAAAACAGTTTTTATTGCGTACAGGTGAAGTGTCTAAAATCGCAACCTTTGTCGTGCGGGGTTGCTTGCGAGCCTACACCATAGACGACAATGGCTTTGAGCATATTCTCCAATTTGCTCCTGCTGATTGGTGGATTACAGATATGTATAGCTTTATCAGTCAAAAAGAAGGCTATTTAAACATAGATGCCGTAGAGGAATCGGAAGTTTTGTTATTGAGTCGTCATCAGCAAGAAGAGTTATTTGTTACTATCCCCAAATTAGAAAGATTTTTTAGGATTATTACCGAAAAATCATTGGTAGCAAGTCGACAACGGGTACTCGACGGGCTTACCTTGACTGCACAACAACGCTACACCAATTTTTGTCAAGTTTATCCTACTCTCATTCATACTTTGCCCCAGAAACAAATAGCTGCTTACATTGGTGTTACACCTGAGTTTTTGAGCAAAATGAGAGCAACTCGATAGATTTTTATAGTTTTAATATAAGCAGTCATACACAATATTCATGTTACCTTTGGTACACTTTCCAATTTCTCGTATTTTTTGTATTACCAATTTATGTTACAACCATCTGAATTTGAGGTTTACCTGACCAAGAAAAAAATAAATCCGGATTTATTCAAAACTGCCGAGCCACTACGCTATGCGGAGTTTGCCCGAATTTTTGAGCAAACTCACGAGGATAGTTTTACTATGCAAAAATTGTATTTGATAAATCAACTAAGGAGAAAGTATAAATTTGGGTGAGGCTTATTCCCTACTTCGTCAGTTCATAAAACACCTTTTCCAGCGTAGTTTCCTCTTTTTGCATACCTATTAGAGTTTTTTGATTTTGCACCGCCCAATGAAAAACGGCAACCCGCAGGTCTTGCTGTTTGTTGGTAGTCAATTTTACGGAAGTTGGCGAAAGCTGTGTTACTTGTTTTATACCTTCTATTGCAGCCAATGTCGTTGCCTCTGTGTTTTCTGCAAATTCTACCAACAAATTGGTTTCGTTTTGCAGTGCAGCCAAAGCCCCCAAACTCTGATTGGCTACTATTTCGCCTGCCTTGATAATCACAACTTGGTTGCAAAGTGCCTGCACTTCTTGCATGATGTGAGTAGAGAAAATGACAGTTTTGTCTTGGCTTACCTCTTTGATAACTTTTCGGATTTCCAAAATTTGGTTAGGGTCTAAACCCGTCGTAGGCTCGTCCAGAATCAGCACTTCGGGGTTGTGCAGCATCGTTTGGGCAAGCCCCACCCGTTGGCGGTAGCCCTTAGACAAAGCCCCTATTTTTTTGTGTTGCTCCACACCCAAACCACAAAGGTCGACCATTGCTGCAATTTGTTTTTGCAAATTTTGTCCTTTCAAACCATATAGATTGCCCATTAATTCCAAATATTCACGCACATACCTGTCGTGGTATAGCGGATTGTGTTCGGGCAGGTAGCCAATTTTTTTGCGTACTTCCAAAGATTTTGCCACTACATCATAGCCACAGACCTCCACAGTCCCTCTGGTCGGCGTGAGATAACCTGTTGCTATTTTCATAGTCGTAGATTTTCCTGCACCGTTGGGGCCTAAGAAACCTAAAATTTCTCCTTTTTTTGCCTCAAACGAAACCTGATGCACAGCTTTTTGTGTGCCGTAAATTTTTGTGAGTTCTCTGACGACTAATGACATAAATTAAATATTTCGTTCTTTATTCAAAATTTAAAATGTAAATTTTCATCTGTAATGCAATATAAGTAATTGAACTTAATTATCCGACACCTCAAAGGTGTCGAATAATTCTGATAATCAGCTATATAGGGTTTAAAATATTGTCGTTTATTTAAGTCTAACTACTTAACTGTGAGAATTTTATACAAAATTACAGAAAATACGCAATTTTCAAAAAAATTATATTGTTAGGTAATAGTTTCTAAACATACGTAAGCGGGGCAGGAAGTTTTGATTTGTCTTCTATGCAGTCCCAGACAAAAAAGACTAAGAGAATATAAAGTAGATTTTTCATGAGTTTTTGAGATAAATAGGTGAGAAAAAACTATTTATCGGACACTTTTAAAGTGTCCGACAAATTTGTTTGATGATGCTTATTTTGTAAGCACTATTTTTTTGCTTATCACGCCGCCATCAGATATTATGCGGAGGATATACACCCCTGCTGCCAAATGCTGCATAGCAAACTGACAATTATTTTTGTTCTCTATCTGTTGCGTGAGGAGTTGGTTGCCCAAGGCATCTGATAAAATAGCTTGTTTTGCCTCTATGCCACCCAAATCTACGTACAATATGTTTTCTACAGGGTTGGGGTAGCAAACAATTTCTGTTTGGGCTGTTTGGGTTTCTGTCCTTCCTGCTTGGGTGTTGTTTGATAAAAATATTGGAAAGAACCATACAAAGCCTGATATCTGCTGGTGTTGAGCAACAAAGCCAATGTGGTGGGCTTGTCATAGGCGGCAATAGTTGCCAAACTATCCCACAAACCTCTAAAACCTGTTTTGTCTATCAAAACTTGTGGGTTTTGTTGTTGCAAATCTGTGTTTGCAAATAGCTGTTTGCCATTCTGTTACTTCTGAGCATTACATCTGTAGCACTACCAAAAATATTGCTTACTTTTTTTCAAATGAGAAAAAAAATAGTAATTTTGAGAAAGCACCAAAACAGCATAGCCAATGCTACCTACCCTTGTCTTGCCACCCGAAAGTCCGCCTTCGCACAAAACTTACAGTGTGCAACGCTATTCTATTGCCGAATTTTTGGCATTGGAATTAGCAGACGGTTTCTTATATGAACTCATCAACGGCAGTATCATGCGAAAAACAAGCCCCACAACCCAACACCAAAGAGTGTTGAGCAGACTAAATACAATTATCAATAATTTTGTGTTGGCAAATAAATTAGGAGAAGTCTTTTTTGCTCCCGTAGATGTATTTTTGGGAGAAAACAGCTTAGTCAATCCCGATTTGTTGTTTGTGCGGATTTCTCGCAGCCACCTCATTACCAAAGATGGTATCATGGGCAGTCCCGATTTGGTGGTGGAAGTATTGTCGCCTTCTACGATGAAATACGACAGAGGAAGCAAAAAAGACCTCTACGAACAGCACCAAATCCCCGAATACTGGATAATAGACCTAAACAACCAAGCCATAGAGGTTTATACCCTGCAAAACGAGGATTATGTGTTGGAGGACGTGGCCACCGAAAAAGGCACTATTCAGTCTAAGGTGCTGGTGGGGTTGGTGGTGGAGGTTGGTGAAATTTTTGGTTAAGTATATTCGCCTTAGGCGAATGTTTTTTTAATGCAAGATTTAGTTTCGCCAAAATTTTGCTTGTTTTTTTATTTTCAAAAACCAAAAAAAACTTTAACTTTGCAAGAAACAATCATTTCGCATCATGGCACAATTAACAGGCTTAGGCATAGAAAATTTTAGGATTTTTAAGGACTATACCGAATTTAAGTTTGCTCCGCTTACGCTATTGACAGGGGCAAATAATTCGGGCAAAAGTAGTTTGATTAAGGCTTTGTTGTTGTTGGCAGATAATTCAGAAAAAAACAATGTGATTGACTTGGATTTTTCAGGACAATTTAGCGAAATCCATAACTTGGCTACTTTTGATTTAAGCCTAAATAATGAAGCTTTTATAGAAAAAAATAGAATTAAATTTGACCTATTTTACGAAATAGATAGTGCAACCTATAAGTTAATATTAGAATATGAAAAACATGAAACAAATAATAGATTATTGAATTATAGAGTGCAAAAATTAGACAAAGCTACTGACAAATATTTTTATATCTATGGCATTAAATATCAGAGCTATGAGCAATATTCAAGTTTTTTGGGAATAGCTTATTTTATGCAGCAAAAATTCATAGATTTATTAACTCCCAGTGATTATTTTAATACAGATACTTCTACTTCTATCAATCTAAATTTGATTAGCAAAGAAATAATTAAAATAGTAACAAATATAAATGTTAATCTAAGTAATGATTTTTTATATTTATTGAATAAATATACAGTGGAGTGGTTATCATACCCTCCTCAAAATATTGTCAAATTAGAACTTGGTTACATTTTCAACCAACTGCATTATGAAAAAATTAGTGCATTTGCCAAACTTGCTACCATTGGTAATTTCCCTTACATTAAAAAAGATTTTTTAGATAATGAGGCTTACCAGCCATTTTTTGAAGCCCTATCTACTTTTAGCATCCGTGATATTCTCAAAAAAGAATATGCTGACTATTTATTAGAAATTCCTAATGATGCTTTTCTATTTGTTAAAAATCTTCGTAATCAAATCACTTTTGAGTACGAAAGTGCAGTAAGAGCAAATTCAAAAAGATTGTATAAAAATACTTCAGAAGGAACAGCCTTTAATTCTTTGTTGTACCAATTCAATAAAATGAACTTATCTGATAATGGCAAAGAGAAACTATTTATAAAAAAATGGTTGGACAGATTAGGCATAGCTGATAACATAAAGTTTATTTGGGAGGAACAATTAGGAACAAGAATTAAGGTTTATCGTAATAATAAAGAACTAGATTTAACAGATTTAGGATTTGCTGTTACACAACTTTTACCTATGCTTATTCATATTGTAATTTGCAGAACAAAATGTTTGATAATTGAAGAACCTGAAAATAGTTTACACCCCAATTTTCAATCTCAATTAGCCGATATGTTGATTGATGCCCACAAAACTTTTGGTATCAATTTTATTGTGGAAACTCACTCGGAGTATTTGATTAGGAAGTTGCAATACTTGACTGCAAAGAAAGAAATAACAGGTAAAGAAGTAGCTATTTATTATTTTCAGGTTGATGGACAAATACAAAGCATTGATATTCAGGAAGATGGACGGTTAAGCCAAGAGTTTGGCAAAGGTTTTTTTGATGAGGCTATTGATTTGATGATGTCAACTTATTCACTTCAAAAGAAAGCAAAAAACTAAATGAAACGAGAAATATACCTCCAATTTAAGTTTTTGGTGCAGTTTTATCAATCAAAACCAGACCAAAATTTATTACAACTCAACCAAGAGCAAAAATTGTGGTGGGACTTTCACCATTTTCTGAGTGAAAACAATTTGGAGGTTTGTATAGATTTAGAGTATGATAGATTTAAAGAATTGTCAAAAGAACACCCTTTTTTAATTTATTTTTTAAATCTTTTTGAACAAGGAAAAGAAAGCATTTCACTTGATACTTTACCATTTGAACAATTAGAAGAAGATACTTTTTATGAAAAAGGGAGTTTTTGTAAGTTTTTTGGATTAGACACTGAGCAAGAAAATTGCAAACAGAAACAAGAGAAATATGGTTTTCTATTTTTCAATTATGAGATGTTGTATAAAACAATCCAAAAATTTTCTATTAAAGCATTGGAAGACAACAATTTACGTTTGTTAAAATTTGGAACAAATACAGAACAAGGTACACCTTCTCTCAATAGTTGGGCGGATTTAAAGAATTATAATCACCCTATCAATTCCCTAATCATTTGCGACAGGTATTTATTAAATTCGGAATATGGATTAACAGAAAATTTGATACCTATTCTCAAAAACTTGCTAAACCCTGATACAACTACTGATGTTTTGATACTTGGCAATGCGTTTAAACTCAACTTAGGTACAATTAGAGATAAAATAGCAACGGCACTGTCAAGTCTTAAAGTCAATATTTCTATCTGTAAAATTGACTTACACGACAGCCATGATAGAATGATTTTTACAAATTATTTTCACATTCAATCGGGACAAAGTTTTTGCTATTTCAAAGGAGGGCAAATTAACAAAGACATTCCAGCTACTACCTTGCAATTTAATTCCCTGTTTGGGCAAAATTCTTGGTTAGTTGCCTCCGATTTTTTGAGAGAAATAAAATTGACTTTACCAAAACAAGACAAAATAGGTACAGAAGTTATTGCAGTTGGCAACAAACAAAACCGCCTACTCTAAAAATCTGTTTTTCTTGCCTATTTCATCATCAGCCTTGCTAATTTAGAATAGCAACGCTGAAAATACAAACTGTGCTTACATTTCACATCCCCTCACCCTCTTACAAAATCTTAAACTCAATCCTTCGATTAATAGCTTTATTTTCTTCGGTGTCGTTAGGCTTGAGAGGTTGTGTTTCTCCGTAGCCTTTGGAGCTTATTCTTTTGGTGTCTATTCCGTTGGTTTTCAGATAATTAAGCACCTCTGCTGCGCGCCGTTGTGACAAATCCATGTTATATTTTGTATTGCCTACGTTGTCTGTATGCCCACTGATTTCTACTTTTATGCTGGGGTTGCGTTGCAAAAAAACAAGCAAACGGTTAAGTTCAGTCTTTGATTTGTCCAACAAATTGGCTTTGTTAAAATCGAAAAAGATGTTGTTCAGCGTCATTTTCGAGCCTTGTTCTATGGGGTCTAAGTAAATATCAATCTCCACATCTTTGTTTTCGTGTTCGGCATAGTCGAAAGAAAGGCTTTGGAACAAATAGCCTTCTTTGCTGGTGTAGAGGGCATATTCTGCCCCTTTGTTGAGAGTAATGAGATAGTCGCCATTTTCTTTGTCCGAAAAAATAGTGGTTTCTATGCTGTCTTTGCGTACATCAACCAAGTCTATTTTTGCTTGTAACTTTTTTTTAGTCTTGGCATCATACACCGTCCCTTTTACATAGTTGCTGGGATTAATTTTGATTTCCGCAGGCAAATCAAATTCGTAGAGCAAGCTGTTGGTTTTGGCATCATGGCTAAAAGAGCCTTGCGAATAAAAGCCGTGTTTGCCATCGGCACTGATGACCATACCTGTTTGTTCTCGATAGTCGTTGATAGGGTAGCCCAAGTTTTCGGGAGTTTGCCAAGTGCCATTGCTTAGTTCAGCTTTGAAAATATCCAAATCACCATAGCCGCGATGCCCTTCTGAACTGAAAAACAAGGTTTTGCCGTTTACGTGAATGTAGGGGGCTTTGTCCATAGCAGACGTGTTAATTTTGCTGCCCAAATTTTTGGGTTTTGTCCATTTGCCATCGTCTTGCAAGGTGCTTGTCCAGATGTCCTCCTGCCCAAATCCACCTGGACGGTCGGAAACGAAATACAAAGTTTTGCCATCTGCCGAAAGAGAAGGCTGCGACTCGTAATGTGGCGAATTGACTATGTTGCCCAAGTTCAGGGGCGTAGTCCACGCCCCACCAATTTTGTAGGTGATAAAAAGGTCGCAACGCCCATAGGTGGGTCTTTCCTCACTTCCTTTGCAGACTGTAAAAATCAAGGTTTTTCCATCGGCAGCAATGGTGCAAGTGCCTTCATTTTGGAAGGTGTTGAGTTCTTTCAAAAATTCGGGTTCTCCCCATTCGTTGCCACTTTTTTTGGAAACATACATATTTTCGTCTTGGTCTTTTTGGTCGCCAACTCTGCCTGTGAAAATAAGGGTTTGCTGGTCTGCCGAAATAACAGGAAAATATTGGATAGGTAACCGATTGGCAGCTTTGCTAATCAATTTGGGCTTAAAGGGCAAGGGTTTTTTCATTCCCTCTACGGCATAGTCTGCATTGTCTATGATGCGTCTGCAAGCAGCCGTTAAATTGGTGCTTCTCACCCCACTCAACCGCAAAAATTTATTGGCATTGTCTTTTGCCCTTGCATAATCTCCTTTTTGGAGGTCATAAGTTGCCACCATATAATACAAAGGCAACAATTTGGCATCATTTGGGGCAAGGTCTGTGGCAATACGGCAGTGCATTTCGGCTTTATCGGGTTGGCGTATCATTTGGTAGGTATCTATGAGCAACTCTCTGGCGGTGAGGAAGTTAGGCTCGTCTTCCAATAAGTTTTCGAGGATTTTTATACCTTTGTCCATATTGCCTACGGACATAGCCTGCCTTGCGTCATCATATTTTTGTTGGGCTTTTTTAGAGGGTTGCTGGGCAAACAAAGGCAGAGCCAAAAGAAGAAAAAAACTACAAAGGTATAAAATGCGTGTCATTGTGGTTGGTGGTTTTGGTAATTGATTAAAATTTACCTAAGGCGAAGATACAGAAAATTTACTTTGTAATAAATTTTTTTGGTATTTTAAGTTTTCTATTCCCCACCTGTGTGATTTCTGCTGTTGTATTTTCTTGATTTGGGTCTGTTATTGCTTGTTCTACTTCATTTTTGCTTTCTTTATTTCGTAAATTGAGGAGTTCTAAACTCTGTTCACTTACAGTCTTCCTGCGGTTAGATTCGAGCATAATCATGAGGGCTACGATATAAAACGGCATGATGTGTATTTTGTATCTTACCAAAGTGCCAAAATTACCAGAGTTGATACCAACGGCAAAGGCAAAAGCAAAGGTAAAAAACAGAGAAGCTGGTACTAAGGGTTCTTTCAAAAAAGTTTTGATAAAATTTCTAATTTTTACTTTTACAAATACAGTCAAAGTAAACCAAATAAAATAAGTGGCTTCGATAGCAGAGAGCAAGGCAAATGGATTGCGTGCTTCCCAAAGAAAAGGGCGAAACAAAGTAACAAATACTGCTTCTGCAAAATAGTAAGGTAAACCAGCCAATGTACCATCATATTCTGTAAGATAGTAAACAGACCCTTGTAAGCTCATTTGTTGTAGATAAGTTGAATTTATTTTGGTTTTAGTAGCCAAACTACCTATCTCATAAGCTGAGCCTTGACTCAATATCAATACAGCGTAAATACCTGCAAAACCTGTGAGGGTAAGTACAAAAGGAGCAAACACAAATTTTAAGAAGTTAGATTTGATAAAAGCAATGTATTGGAGATAAGTCCACAGGGCTAACATGGGTATAAAACAAAGTAGAATATAAATTTTGATTTTATAGAGGATTAACATGGCAAAAAGTGCCAATATACTATGTTGCACAATATTATTTCGGCGAATGACTGCATGATAAAACCCATAAAAGACCAGCCCTAAAGCTCCAAAACAGATAGAGTCTTTGAGCAAACCTGAACCCCAAAAAAATACAGAAGGTAGATAAAAAACTGCAATAGCCATTTTTTTGTGTAATCTTGGATAGATATCTGTAAAAATTCCGAACATAGCCCAAGCCCCAATAAAACTAATAAAACCAAAAATGATAGCTATTGCCATATAGCTATGAAAAGTGAATAGACTGAATAAACCAACAATTCGTATAACAAAATAAGTGGCATAGTCTTTTTTGAGATAAAAAACATTGCCTGCTGTATAATACATACTTACATTATCTTGTTCTGCGATAGGGTAAAAAGTGAGGTGCATAAAAGCATCAAAATTCTCTGAAAAGCTGGTATAAGCATAACCACCTAAATAATGGTACAACAAAGTATCTCCATAACCATAATAAAAATTAAAAATTAACCCCAACATAATAGCACCTGCCATTTTGAGATGCAAAGCCTTAAAAAAATAGGGTCGGGTTTCCTTATTGGTAAAACTTTTTCTTAGTCTATGAGCCAGCAAGTAGGTAATAGCTAACCAAATGGGTGTCATTAAAAAGTCTATAAAGCTAAGAGAATTTTCCATTGTAAGAAGTTTACCAAAATTTGTAACAGTTTACAAAGTAAAATAATATCTTTCAGAAACAAAAGTTATTAATTTTTTTTACCCCATTTCCCTTAGTTCCGTAGTTTTTTATTACCTTTGTGGCTTGTATTTGCAATTACCTCACTTGCAAATATTTTTATTGTTTCGTTTTATAAAAAACATGGAATTACTGAAAGAAATTATCGATGTTTTTCTGCATTTAGACAAACATCTGACCAGTATTGTGGCTGCTTACGGCACTTTAACCTACTTTTTGCTCTTTGCAATTATTTTTATGGAAACAGGCTTGGTTGTTACGCCATTCTTGCCAGGAGACTCTTTGCTCTTTGCAACAGGGGCAGTGGTTGCTTTGCCAAATAGTGGCTTAAATCTGTTGTTAATGGGCATTTTGCTGTTTATTGCCGCTGTCATTGGCGATACTGTCAATTACAGTGTGGGCAAATACATAGGACATAGGGCTTTTAGTATCAACAATAGGTTTATCAAACAAGAATATCTATTGCAGACCCAAAAGTTTTATGAGAAACACGGGGCAAAGATGATTATTTTTGCTCGATTTGTGCCTATTATCCGCACTTTTGCCCCTTTTGTGGCAGGGGTGGGGACTATGGAGTACAAAAAATTTATTACCTATAACATTGTAGGTGGTTTTTTATGGGTAGCAATTTTCTTGTCGGCTGGTTACTTTTTTGGCACTACGCCCATAGTTCGCAAAAATTTTACCTTAGTCATTTTTGGTATCATTATCATATCTATTTTGCCCGCCGTGTTCGAAATTGTTAAACAAAAATACGGCAAGAAAAATGATTAAACAAATGAAAAAAATATTGTTTATTGTCAATCCTATATCGGGGACAAGCAAAAAAGAGAACATGGAGTTTGTCATTTCTCGTTGGGTGGACAAAAGTTTGTATGAAACAGCTATTCATTATACCCAATATGCAGGTCATGCAACGGAAATAGTTTATCAACGCCGCCATGAGTTCGACATCATAGCTGCTGTAGGTGGCGATGGTACAGTAAACGAAGTTTCGAAAGCCTTAGTGGGTAGCCAAACAGCCTTGTATATTGTGCCTACGGGGTCGGGCAACGGGCTGGCAAGGCATCTGAAAATTCCTGTGGGTTTGCGTCCTTCCCTTCGCCGTTTGAGTAGGGCAGAGGAATTGGTGATAGATACTTGCACTGTAAATGATACGCCTTTTTTCTGCACTTCGGGCATAGGTTTCGATGCGGAGGTTGCCCATCGTTTTTCGGTGGCAGAAAGTAGAGGGCTGTGGACTTATCTCAAAACAAGTTTGTTTACTTTCTTTGACTATCAACCGCAGGTCTATGAATTGGAAATAGATGGGCAAAAACAAACTCGACTGTTACACCTTTTGACTTGTGCCAATGCAGGGCAGTATGGCAACAACGCCTATATTTCTCCCGCAGCCGATATTGCAGACGGACACATAGACCTTTGTATGGTAAAACCCATGACAAATGCGTGGGCAGCCCTCCGTTTTTCGTTTGACTTGTTCAGTTATTCGCTGCACCACAACAAAGCTGTTGAAATTATTAGAGCAAAAAAGATAAAAATTGTTCGCAAAAAATCAGATTGGTTGCACGCAGACGGAGAACCCATAGCCATGCCTGCCGAACTGAACTACCAAATTATTCCCCAGTCGTTGAGGGTGTGGAGGTAGGTTTTAGGGTTTCGGTTGTGAGCAACCGAAATCACTTTTCCCCTCTTGCAACTTTTTTATAACTTTTTTCCGTTTTTCTTGCGTGGCATTAGTCTGAAAAATATAATTTTCGCTGCCCATTATTTCGTTGGAAGTTAGCTATTTTAATTAAGACATGAAAGAAGTTTTTTCAAAAATTGATAAAGTTTATTTTCTAATTTCTCTTTCAAACCCTTGCTTTTCTCCTCTAAACTCTGCAAATTATCCGAAAATATAAAAAAACTCAATGAGAATACAAATTTTACTACGAATACTACTGCTTTTGCTTTGGGCGGGGGTGTGTGAGGGGCAGGAGATGGGCAATTTTTTTGTCAAGTCTTATTTGCCAAAAGAGTATCAGGCAGCTACCCAAAACTGGGATATTGTGCAAGATAGCTCGGGCATGATGTACTTTGCTAACAATGAAGGTGTGCTGCAATTTGACGGTACGTATTGGCGTGTGTTCCCTACTACCAATAAATCTACTGTACGGGCTGTTGCTATTGATAAGCAAGGCATCATCTATGCGGGTGGTATCAACGAATTTGGCTATTTGCAACCAAATGAAACAGGAAAGCTCGAATACGTTTCTATTTCAGCTAAACTGTCAAAAGAAGATAAAAAATTTGGTGATGTTTGGAGAACTGTTTCCACCCACGAAGGTGTGTATTTTCAAAGTGCTAACTCTCTTTTTAGATGGGCGAATGGAAAAATCAAGGTGTGGAAATCCAAAACCCGTTTTCAATTAGTAACCTACGTTTTAGACAGACTTTTTGTCAAAGAGGTTGAAAATCCATTAAGAGAAATGGTCAATGATAAATTGGTTGATTTCAGAGAGTTGAGTTTATTTGAGAAAGAGGGACTTGTCAATTTAGTACCTTATGAGGGTAGTAAAGTGCTTTTTTGTGGAATCAAATCCTCTTTTCAGTTATTGGATTTGAATCCCAATGTAAATAAAGAACAAGTCGTTAGTAAATTCTCAACCGAAATAGATAGTGCCTTAGTCAAACATGGGGCGTATGCTTTTGCCAAACAACCTAACGGTAATTTTGTGATGTCCACACGCAAAGGAGGCAGTTTTATTATAGACAAAAACGGCAAATTACTCTACAAACTCCAAAAAGCCGAAGGAATGCACTCTGAGTCACATTACATAAATTATACAGATAAACAAAATAACTTGTGGATTGGTACAAATAATGGAATTATTTATACAGAAATTAATACACCTGCAACTATTTTTACAGATAAACGAGGCTTAGAAGGGACAGTTTATTGTATCACAAGAATTGAAGATACTCTATATGCAGGTACAAGTTTAGGGATTTTTTATTTGGATAAAACTACCAATAACTTTAAAAAAATAGAAGGTTTTAGTTTTCAGGTTTGGGATATAAAACCAATGAAAATTGGCAATGAAACCAAAATAATTTTTGCTGCTGCGGGGGTTTATGAACTCAAAAATGGAAAACCATTGCAAATTTCTCCCAATTCTTCCTTTGTGGTTTATCCCTCTCTGGTCAATCCACTAAGACTGTATTGTAGTGGCAGAGATTATATAGCGGCTTTGCTCTATAAAAATGGTAAATGGGAAGAGGAGGGTCATTTAAAAATGAAAGGAGACGACATTCGGTCTATCATAGAGGACAAAAACGACCAACTCTGGGCATCTGTCAACCTAAATGGCGTGAGAAAATTTACGCTTAACGGAAACAAGTTTGATTCAACAGCTACAATGGTTAAGTATGATACGTCCCAAAATATCACGCTGAAGGAAAATAAATTTTTCAAAATTGGCGGTGAAATATTAGTTGCCACAGAAAAAGGAATAAAACAATATAACCCAAAAGGAAATAATTTTGTGCCTTACACCAAATTTGGCTTTCAATTTGGCGATGACAGCTATGCTATAACTAATTTGTTAGAAGACAACAAACGAAACGTGTGGATTTGTGCCATCAAAGGCAAACAATATTTATTGGGTGTAGCCGAATACCAAAACGATGGCAGTTATCAATGGAATTCTACGCCTTATTATCGTATTCCCACCATGTCCGATGTTGCTTTTTGGGCAGACCCGCAAGAAGTGCTTTGGTTTGGTGGGTCGGAAGGGTTGTTTAGGTTTGATGGTAAAATCAAGAAAAATTATAATCAAATTCCTGCTACACAATTACGCAAAGTTAGCTTACCTAACGACAGTACTATTTTTTATGGCACAGATAGCCAACTCCTTACAAAAAATATTCACGCCAAAGGTATTGTTTACCAATACAATACAATACTATTTGAATATTCATTGCCTTATTATGATTTACCCGAAAAAAATCTATATAGTCATAAACTACAAGGCTTTGACGAAAATTGGTCTTCGTGGACAAAAGAGAGCAAAAAAGAATATACCAATTTGCCCGCAGGCAACTATGTTTTTCGGGTAAAATCTAAAAATATTTACGAGGTGGAGGGCAGAGAGGCAACTTACCAATTCAAAATCCTTCCCCCTTGGTATCAAACGTGGTGGGCATACCTTGTGTATGTAGGCGTGAGTGGTTTGGTGGTTTGGCAAATCGTAAAATTTAATACCAAAAGATTGCAAGCCCAAAACGCAGCCTTAGAAAAAACAGTTTTGTTGCGGACAGCCGAAATAGAGGCAAAAAAGCAAGAAATTGAAAACTCTTACGAAAATGTGCAGGTATTGAGTGAAATTGGCAAGCAAATTACTGCCAGCTTAGACTTAGACAAAGTGCTGACTACGCTATACGAGAATGTGAATGAATTGATGGACGCAACTGTTTTTGGCATTGGTTTGTATGACGAGGCAAAACAGCAAATTTACTACCGTTTGGCAATAGAAAACGGAGTCCGTTATACACCGTTTAGCCGAACTATGGCAGACAAAAACCAGTTTCCTGTTTGGTGTATAGAGCAAAAAAGTGATGTACTGATTGCAGATGTTTTTGCAGAATATCAAAACTATATTAGCAAATATCATGATGACGAGGACAAGGTAAGTCTGGAAGATGGTAGCCAAACCAGCAAGGTGTATGCTATGCTTTATACGCCAATTTTTGCAAATGAAAAAGTGATTGGCGTGATTACTGTGCAAAGCTATAAACGAAATGCTTACCAGCCTTATCACCTCAATTTGTTGAAAAGTTTGGCTGTTTATACCCAAATTGCCCTAAATAATGCCGATACTTTCCACGAAATAGAATTGCAAAAGCAAGAAATTATTGCTTCTATCAACTATGCCAAACGAATACAAAATGCTATGTTGCCGACCACCGAAACCCTAAATGAGTTGTTGGGTGCAAGTAATTATTTTGTGCTGTTTAAACCAAGAGATATTGTTTCGGGAGATTTTTATTGGTGTAAGGAAGTGAACGGAAAACTACTTTTTGCGGTGGCAGACTGCACAGGGCATGGCGTGCCTGGGGCTTTTGTGAGCATGGTGGGCAATGCTACGCTGAATGAAATTACCAAACGTGGACTTTCGCACCCTCACTTGATTCTGAACAAACTGAACAAAGAAATTACTACTTTTTTCAATCAAAACATGGCTTTGCCCACCAACGAAAACCAAACCAACGACCACCTCAAAGTGCAAGACGGAATGGATATTTGCCTGATTTCCATAGACAAAACCAACCAAAAAATCAATTATGCAGGGGCAATGAACCCACTGTATTATGTGCAGGCAGGCGAATTGAAAGAAATAAAGGCAGATAAAAAAGCTATTGGTGGTAGCAAAAAAACTGAAAACTCTATGGAGTTTATGAGCCATGAAATTGATTATGCTTTGCCAGAAACCTTGCAAGGTTTTCAAAACCTTGCAAGGTTTACGCTGTATTTGGTCAGCGATGGCTACCAAGACCAATTTGGAGGTAGCCAAAACAAAAAGTTTATGACCAAAAAACTGCGGGAGTTGCTGCACCAAAATCACCACTTATCTATGGCTGAACAGGTAGCCGAATTAGATAAAACTTTTATGAATTGGCAGGGAGAGCAGGAACAGGTAGATGATGTAACAGTGGTGGGGTTGAAACTGTAGCATAGCCTTTAGGCTGTGTTGTATGATTTGCCTTAGGCTACTCTTCTCTCTTGCCAAACAAGGAGCAAATAACAAACTATATAAAAAATAGAGGGTGCCCACAAAAATTATCGTAATAACCTCTATTTATATTTTTTATTTTTTTGACTTTCCAAGCAGCCTTTACTATTGCGTACAAATTTTTATCTCTTCTTCCGTAAGCCCATATAGCCCAAAAACCAACATATCTATTTCATTTTCAAGCACTTGTGTATTTTCGCCTTGTGCCTTTGCCTCCAAAATCTTATCTACCAACAACACAAAAGGCTGCTGCTCGGAAATGGAAATGTTTTTGATGGGTAATTGTTCTACTTTATATTTTTTCCACATATTAGTTCCCATTCCCGAACTTGTAGAAATTTGATTAAAATACCATTCAGCTACTTTTGAGTTTAAAATTGCCAACAAATATTTTAGATTTTCGCCTGTCATTATAAAACAACTATCATTAGTATAATAACCTTTGTCATCATACGCAAATTTCCCTTTGTCCGAAAGTACAATCCAAATAATTTTTGGTTTTGCAAAATTTTCAATATATGCACAATCTCTTAAATTAGTCCAATGTTGCCCTTTATCAGCACGTTTTTTTAACTGTATTTCATAAGTGGAAAAATATTGATAAAGTTCTGGGTAATCTTTTTCAATATTTACAGGACTTATATTTTTAGCTTTTATTCCATTATGAGCATTTATAAACCACAATTCTGCCCAATTATATGTATATTTTAATAAATCTCTTCCACGTAAAAACGGTTTTATTATTTCGAGATTTTTAGGATTTTTACTTACAAGCAACTCTTTGGTTTCTTTGTCAATAAAAAAAGCCTCACTAAAACCTGTTTTTACGCCGTAATCCATTGTAACACCTAAATTACCTAACAAAATCGTATCACTTTCAATTTTCTTTTTCAACAAAATGGTTTTACTATTTCCAATAATCCAACCTTTGGTATCAAGTTCGGTAAGCAAAATATGTTTTTCGGCAACGTAAGTAGGCAACGATATATTTTTTGCATCTTCTTTTACAGTTACAGCTTTGAGTTGTATGTTTTTTGTGGTGTTTTTTGGCAGAGGCATTGTTTTTTGTGTAATCAAAATATTACTTTCCACAATAGCACTTTCAAAAACTTGTGAGTTTTCAAAATTCAATAACAACAAAGGATTTGTTTGTTCAGCAAAAAAAACACGCAACAATTCGCCATATTGTGTCCGCATCCACGAATTTGAGGTTATATACGCCAAAATTCCCTGTTCTTTGAGCAGTTGCACGCCTTTTTCATAAAACAAGCAATACAAATCGGCAGCTTTAGAGTAAGTTGTGTAGCCTTGTTTCTCAAAACTTTCTTGCTGTGCTTTCATTTTTTGGAGCTGCACATACGGCGGATTTCCAATAACCACATCAAACTCCTTGCAGCCCAGCATCCATTCAGGCTCAAAGAGGGCAGCAATTTTTTCTTGGTTATAGGGCGTATAGGCAGCCAGCTGGTCTATGTCTGCAAAAGTAGGTAGCCATATTTTATACTGCACATAGTTTGTATCTTTATGAATTTTATCAATAGCTTGTATTGCCACGCTTATTTTTGAATTAATAGCTTTTTTGTGGTCTTTGTTGGCATCTTTTAGTTGCTTTGTCAGTTTTTCTATTTCCACCGAATAAGGTGCAGTTTGTATGTCTATTTCTTGCAAATAATTAGCAAGTTGCACCGAATTATCAAAACTTCGTGGATTATTATAACTCAACCACAGCATTTCAGCAATTTCTTTTTGTAGGGCTATATCTTGTTTTGCAAGTTGTTCTTTGGCTGCATGGTTGTTTGCGTGCAAGTGTTTTGCCCGCAATTCTTTTTGTGTTTCTTGCTTTGCTTTTATGTCTGTGATATACATATTCGCAGGTTTTTGTGCATCTTTTTCAGGTGCAATTAGCGTATTGGCAGCAATAAATTTGGTATCTAAGTTGGGCAGGGGCAAAATTCCTCTATTTTTCTTTTCGGGGTTTTCTTTTTGCGAGATGAGCAAAGACAAGAAAAACCGCAGTTTAGAAATGTGAATAGCAATAGGCAAAATATCTACCCCAAAAATACAGTTTTGTATCAAATAGAGTTTTTTGCCATAATCTTTTTCGTTTTCTTCGGGGTTAAAGGCTTGCCTTAGCTTTTGCAGTTGGTCTTCATACTGTTTGGTCAGCTCGTCAAGTCTGCGGTTGAGGTCTGCAATATTTTGTTTTCGGAGTTCGTCAATCGTAATTTGCTCTACAATTTTCTTGTTTTGCAGCAGTTCGTTTCTTTTTGGCAGATAGTCGGCAGCTATTTGTTGCAACAGGGCTTGGTTTTCTTTCTCTTGCTGTGCAGCCAAAACCTGTTCAATGTAGTTGTTGTCGGCATCGAGAATATTCAAAATTTTCACCAATTTATCTAACAAGGTATAAGGAAAAGCCCCAGAGCCGCAGGCAGGGTCAAGAATTTTGCAACTAAACAGTGTTTCTATCAGCAGTCTGGTTTCGGCAGGGCTAAACTCATTGCTTGTGGTTTTTTCTCTTACTAAGTTTTCGAGTTTTTGGTGCAAATCTCCACGTTTTAACTCTGCAAGGGCTTTAAGCCCTTGCGGAGTTGAGTTTGGAGTTAAAACTCCCCCTTCGGGGGTTAGGGGGGCTGCTATTTTATTTTTCAAAAACGCCAGCAAACTTTCCTCCACCATATAATATACAATTTCGGTTGGCGTATAGTAAGCCCCTTTGCTTTTTCGTGCTTCTTTTCCTGTGTCGTCTGTGTGGTAGGCAAGCAAATTTTCAAACACCGTACCAAGCATGATTGGAGGCAGTGCAATTTCCTCCTCCGTTGGTGTGTTTTCCTCTATCGTAAACTTGTATTTCTCAAAAATCTCAATCAAACCTTTGTTAGCTTTTTCGCCAAAAAACAACACATCAGGCACTTTTGCCTGTTTATATTGTGTTTCCGAAAAACCGTCTATTCTTTTTTCGGTTTCTGCAATAGCCTTGTCATTTTCCTCTCTTTCCACTTTATCCAAACACTCAAACAAGCCCCCATTCAAAAACGGCACCTTTTCAAACAATTCTTTGATAAAACCAGTATTTTCCAACAACTTATGATGCCTGTATGCATATTGGTTGCCATAATCTTTGCTTCTAAAATCACTTTCATATTTTTTTACAAACCTTCTGTTTTCCATCGGCACACTCAGCGTAGCAAAAAACATATTTTGCAACACTGTCTTATAGTAATTGTCTTTTGCCCCAAAATCCTTAATTTCTGTTTGCAAGAGTTTTTTATCAAAAGCCTTTTCGGGTATCAAATTCCGTTCTTTCATAAACCAACAAAACATCAGCCTCGTAAACAGTCGCAAAACAGACTGTTCCTGATAGGTTTCGTTGGCTATTCTTTCAGGCTCATTGGCTTTGGGCAATAGTTGCGGAAATTGCACTTCTTTTATTGCCCACCCATACCACTTAATCACATCTTGATAGAATTTCTTGCCCAACAGTTTGGTGCTAAACACCTCCAACCACTGCAAATACAGTTCCTCAAACGTAGCTACTTCCTTGCGGGGTTTCAAATCTGCCAACGTGTCTAAATGTCCTCTGTGTGGGTTTGCCACGTTTACATCTTTCAACACATAGACTTTCTCCACCACTTCGCCCAAATATTGCGAATTTTTTATTCTCTCTCTGCGAAAACTCGATGCAATGGAAATAAATTTATCGGGTGGCTGCGAGCCACCCGATGAATTGGTTTTATTGTATCTCATCACCAAAATAATTGGTGAGGTTTCAAAATTTCGGTTAAACATTCGCACCAGTGCCACCAAATCTGCTTTTTTTGGCTCAAAATCCAAATCAAGAGCCACCACCCCCAGCCCATTTCTGCCGTTTTCGCCCTCCTCATTATACTTTCCTTTTCGTGCAGCCTCCCTATCAAATAAATGCTCTATTTTGCTGTTTAGTGTATCTTCATTGACCACACCCATAAAATAGACCTTTATATTTTCATTTGCCAAAAGTTTTTTATGTACCTCTGGAATATTGGCAGGCAAATTATCCAACACAAAAGGCAAACTATAAGGGTTTGTATCTCCCTTTAAGGCAAAACCAAACTCCGCAAAAAGTTGTTTTGTGGCTTGGTATAATTGGTCAGTGTCGTTAAAAAGTACCAAGTTCATAGTTTTTATGTAGTACGAAGTTCCTACTTCGTACAAAGTTTTTTGAATTTAGAAAATAATAACTATTTTTGTTTGTGCCACAATTATACAAAAATCTTATGCTCATAGACAACAAAAACCAAAATAATCCGAAAAATCCGAAAAACTTGTACGATTTTTTTATTAAATACATTCAAGAAGGAAACTTCGATATTGTTTCAGGCTTTTTTTCTGTGTCTATGTTGGCAGATAGTGCCGAAAAATTTGATAAAATCAATAAATTTCGTATGATTTTAGCCAATTTAACAGAAGGCGAAAAAACCAATAAAGCACAAGTTGATTTATTATCAGACAAGCCGACTTTGTTAGGCAATTTTCAATTAGCAGCAAACTCAAAAAAAGCTATTGAATTTTTAGAACAAAATGAGGTAGAGTTTAGAAGGTATGAAAAATTTTGCCACGCCAAAGCCTATATTTATGAACACCCCACACAGTCTAATCAGTCATTTTTTTCTGTTGGTAGTTCCAATTATACCCACGCAGGGCTGAAAGATACGCCTGTATCAAATATTGAATTGAACGTAGCCAAAATAGGCGAAGATGAAGATTTTAGAGATTTAAAAGTATGGTTTCAACGTATGTGGAATGAGGCAGATACAGAAATTGTAATTGAAAACCAAACAAAGAAAAACTATAAGGCATACGTCATAGAGCAGATAAAAAAGCTGTTTTATGCGTATAGTCCCGAAGAAATTTATTACAAAATTTTGTTCGAGTTGTTTGCCAAAGACCTAAACAATTCGGATACGAAGTGGATAGAAAAACAACTTACTCACCTCAAAGAAACTGCCATCTGGAGCAAACTTTTTGATTTTCAACAGAAGGGCGTATTAAGTCTTATTCGTATGCTGCAAAATTATGGCGGAGCAATTTTGGCAGATGCCGTAGGGCTGGGCAAAACGTGGCAAGCCTTAGCGGTGATGAAATACTATGAATTGGAAGGCTACAAAACTATTTTGCTATGTCCTAAAAAGTTAGAAAATAATTGGGAAAAGTATCGCAACGGCAACGGTTCTATTTTTGAAACAGACGATTTTCGTTACATTGTCCGTTATCATACAGATTTGCAAGACCAAAGGTTAGCCTCCAAAGAACCACTAAAGACCTTAGAAAAGTATTTTCAGAACAACAACAAACTGCTTTTGGTCATAGACGAAAGCCATAACCTACGCAACGATGCTTCCAATCGGTATAAGTTTTTGGTAGAACAGTTGTTGCAAAAGCAAAAACCTTATGCAGACCTCAAAGTTCTCTTGCTTTCTGCCACACCCATAAACACCAAAATTACAGATTTGCGAAACCAATTTAAGCTCTTGGTAAAAGGCGAAAATGATGGTTTTAAAGACAATTTGTTTGTAAATAATTTGCAAGATTTGTTCAAAAGAGTACAAACACAATTTAATGAATGGGAAACACAAAACAAACTGCACAATGTTCCACTCAAAGATTTTTTTACTAACATAGAACAGGATTTTTATAAACTCAACGATGCCTTAGTGGTGGCACGAACCCGCAAGATGATAGAAAAAAACTTGCAAACAGATTTGAAATTTCCTGTCAAAGAAAAACCTGTCAATATTTATCACCTGCCCAAAGAGTTTGGTGAATTGGCAACTCCTGAGCAAATTATTGCAGCCTTAGAACAGCTACATTTTTGGGGCTACCAACCTGCAAAATATGTGAAAACAAAAGAGGAATGGGAAAATACTTCCAAAGATGCCACCGAAAACGAATATTTGCGACAGGGTTTTTTGGCTCGTATGATGTTTTTCTTGTTGATGAAAAGGCTCGAATCTTCGTGGTTTTCGTTTCAATCTACGCTGCACAATATTTTGAAACATCACGAAAATGCCTTAGCAAAAGTGATAGAATTTCGGGAGAATAGGAACGGAAAAAATACACAAACCACCATTCCTTATGTTGATTTAATCCCCGAAGAGCAGGCACAACTCCACGAAAGCATGGAGGCAGACAGCGAAAATGCCCAAAAACTTAACGAAAAAATAGAGGCATATACGCTGGGCAAAAACAAAGAAAAGGCTATTAAATTAAGTGATATTCGGGATATTGGCAAGTTTGAAAAAGATTTGCGTGCAGAGGTCAAAAAACTAATTTTCATAGCCCAACAAGTAAAACACTATGCCGATAATATTGAGAAAAATAAACAAAAAGACGATAAACTACAGGTTTTGATAGATACCATACAAAACCGTAGGAATTTGATTTATCAAATTCCTACCAAAAAAGTGTTGATTTTTACTGCTTTCAAAGACACTGCCAAGTATTTATTTGAGGCTTTGAAAAAACAATTACCAAACCAAAACATTGCATACATCACAGGCGACGAATATTCGGCAAAGATAAGAAACGAACAACGGAGTTTCAAAAACTTTGAAACCATACTCGAATATTTTGCTCCTTATACCAAACTTTTTAAAGAAAAAGAATGGCAGACTCTCTATGACAAGCACCGCAACAAAGAAATGATTACAGATTTTGAGGTCTGGAAAACTTTTGTCAGCCAACACGACACAACCATAAAAGAGCAGCTCGAGAATCCGATAGATATACTGATTGCTACTGATTGTATTTCGGAAGGGCAAAACCTGCAAGACTGCGATTGTGTGATAAACTACGACATTCATTGGAATCCTGTGCGACTCATCCAGAGATTTGGGCGGATAGACCGTATTGGCTCACCAAATGCTTCGGTTTCGGTAGTCAATTTTTGGGTAGGCGAAAATTTTGAAAATGCGATGAACCTCAAAAATAGAGTCGAAAAACGAATGGCAATTATGGCGTTGGTCGGCACAGAAACCATAGACAATTTGACAGAAAAAGTGGAGGAAATGCTCAAAGAAAGTCCGCTGGTATCACAACAGGAAGAGAAAATGCTTAGGCAAATGCAGACTTCTTGGGACGACATAGAGGCAGGCGGACAGGCTCTTTCGTTAGCTGACTTCTCGATGGAAATTTTTAGGCAGGATTTATTGGCTTACTTGATGGAGCATAAAGGCGTATTAGAAAATATGCCCAACCACGTTTTTTCGGGTTTTGTCTTAGATAAGAAAGAGAATTTGATAAATCAAAATTCTACTCCGAATTTGATAAATCAAATTCCTACTAAAAATTTGGTAGATGTAACAGAAACAAATGTTATTGCCTTGCTCAAGCACAAGGAAACAAAAGATTTGCGTTTGGTTTTGACAAATGACAAAGGAAAGGGTGTTTTTTTGAATAACTTTTTTGTCTTGCAATTTCTAAGTACCCACAAAAAATTGGTGCGTGATAACGAAACCTTGAAAAAAGTAGAGGATAATCACGAGGTTTTTATCAACCAACTTGCCGAAATGCTTACCAATTATCTAAACCAACAAACCACAGTAGAAACCAAAGCAGATTTGAAAAAAGCCGCCAAAGCTGGTTTTGGGGCTGCTATGTTTGCTGGTAAGAAAGAAAATGCTGCTAATAATTATTTCAACCCCGAAAATTTTGAGGTCGTGGTTTGGGAAACTGTGGTTGTAAAGTAAAAATGTAGGGTTTTGATTTATCAAAATCTTACATGGAAAAGAGGCTGCCTGAAAAGACAGCCTCTTTTGTCATTAAATTTTTCAGGTTTATCCTTCTGTAGTTGTTGTTTAGCAACAATTTCCAGTTTATAGCCTTCTCTAAATCGTTTTTGAAGTACAAAAAATAAAAAACAAGGTTTTTTGCTCCAAGCAACAGACGAGGGTGATAAGCAGAAGTCCCACCACCTTTATACAACTTGATAATGGCACTAATGGGGTAACTCCAAATACAAAATTATAATTTTTTTTCAAACTCTATTGTTTTTTATTCGTAAATGTTTATTATTAGGGTTGGATTACTTTTACTAAACGACTTGACAAATGAAAACACTTAATTTTAATTGGCTCACTGACGGGGTTTTGGATTTTGAATACAAAAAATATGTGTTGTTAGCCTATTTGACTGCTGTAAAAGAGGAGTTTGCACACAAAAGGTTGTACCCTGCCTTTGCAGATTTGATTTTTCATTACCACAATTTGCTCGAAATCAAACAACATAAACAACTGCTGTACGAAAAATTCCCGCAAAAAATTAGTCGGGCAGATTTCTCAAAGTTGGAGATGATGTATAAAAAAATAGTGCAAGATGACGAAACCATGACCATTATAGAGGAGATAGTGCAGTTTGCCCTGCCCCAATTCGACAATTTATTGGCAAATGGAAAAGAAATTTATGAACATCTTGCTCAACATATAGAAATTTTGCCCATTGGTATTACGCCTTTTTATGCAGACGAGGGCTATGTGTTGCTCAATGAGTATGCCGACAAAGATACGAAGGTGTATCGGTATCAAATTTCTATTTTTGAGAGTATGCACGAAAAATATAGAGGAGTCAATTTTGAGTACCTCGAAACGGTGGGATACAGTTTAGTAAACACTTATGAAAATATTAAAGTAAATTTAGCAAAAAAGTATAAAAATTTGCCAAATCCAGCTACCTTTGCAGTGTGTGCAAAAATTCATTGCCCATTGGAATATGCTTTGCTCCCCATTACCAAACGGAGTTTGGTACAATATGTGAGCAAAATCAATGCGACAGCATAGACAATTTAACATTTTGAAATAATGCAAAAAGACTTAGTTGATAAAATTCGCGGTGTATTATATGGTCAAGCCATTGGCGATGCCTTGGGTTTGGGTGCAGAGTTTTTGACTAAAACGCAGGTCAGCCAATTTTATACAGATGGTTTGACAGATTACGACCAAATTATTCAAGACGGACACAGGTCGAGGTGGGAGAAAGGCGAATGGACAGACGACACCGACCAGATGCTCTGCATCTTTAACAGTATTTTAGACAAAAAAACGGTAGATGTAAGGGACATTGCCAAAAATTTATATACGTGGGCTAACAACGGAGGGCGAGGAATTGGCAATACAATTTATGCAGTCTTGTCGTCAGAAGATTTTTTGAAAGACCCTCACAAAGTTTCCTTGCAAGTATGGGAGAAATCGGGCAAAATGTTAGCTGCCAATGGTGGCGTCATGCGGACTTGTGTGTTAGGTGTATGGGACTACTACGATTTGGAAAAAGTGAGGGCAAATGCTGAAAATGCTTGCAAAATTACCCACTACGACCCTCGTTGCATAGGCTCTTGTGTAGCTGTTTCTACTGCCATTGCCTTGCTTTTGCAGGGAGAAACCAACTTTGATACCCTCATGCGTAAGGTCAATGCAGCCACTTTGCCTTATGATGCCCGAATAAAAGAATATTTAGACCTTGCCCTGGCTGCACCAAGAATAGAAGACTTAGACCTGAACCAAAAAGATGCCATTGGCTATACGCTAAAAGCCCTTGCCGTAGGTTTTTGGGCATTGAAAAATACCGATTTCGAGCAGGGTGTTATTAAAATCATCAACGAAGGTGGCGATGCAGATACCAACGGTGCCGTAGCTGGTGCTTTGTTGGGTGCAAAATATGGTTTTGAGGCTATTCCTTTGCGGTGGACAGACAAACTAAAAGGCAAAGAAAGTTTGGAGGCAAAAATCCAACAGTTGATTAAAATATTAGACCACTCTACTACTGCCAATCAACCCAAAAACGACAAGACAACCCCCACACAAGAAAGTTTTTGGCAAAAATTATTGAACAAAGTGAAGTTTTAAGCAAGGTAGAATATAACATATACCTTAATCTGTGGAGTTTCTTACATGACACCCACAGACTAAAGCGTATGTTATTTATTGTTTATCTTTGTTAAGTCTTTGTAACCCCTTGTTAAGTTTTTGTAAGCCTTAAAATTATTATATTTTGGATAGCCTATGTTAATTTGCTATACAAAATATAATAATTTTTTGTTTATGCAAACTTCCTACGCCTTCAAAATTATGGCAACCTTGGCAGTGGTGCTTTTTTGCACCCTGCCAATGGTTGATATAAAAGCCCAAAACGTAACCATTGCCAACTCCACAGGGGCAAACGGCACTTACGCCACCCTCAAAGCTGCTTTTGATGCCCTCAATGCACAAAGCACGCAGGCAGGCAACAACATCACTGTTTTTTATCACAGGCAACACCACCGAAACTGCATCTGCGGTGCTTAATCAACCTTCGGTTAGTGCGTGGGCAAGTTTGACCATGGGCTGTTATGTGGTGAGAATAACGACTGAACAAGGTGAGATAATGAGCAAGAAGTTGGTAATTGAATAATTGTGAATTATTTTTCTATCTATTACAATTTGTTCTCATTTTTTTTATACTTTTAACCCAACAATCAACCAATAACTCACTTCTACTACTTTGAACGGAGTCAGCAAAGATTTCTTGCAACTAAATATGATTATGTTGCTCAACAGTTTTCTGCCGTTGATAGTAAAAAATATAGCTATTCCTTCGGTGGAAATTGTTTTTTACAGAACCTTAGCAGCTTTCTTGTTATTAGGGGCTTTTCTGTACGTCAAAAAGATTAACTTTAAAATAGAAACTGCCGAAATTTTGAAAATTTTGTTTTCAGGTTTGCTCACTTCTGCCTATTCTATTTTACTCTTTGTGTCTGCTAAAATCTCTACCTTGTCGGTTTGTCTAGTCGGAATGGCTACAAGTTCTGTCTGGATTTCTTTTTTGCAGCCCATTGTTTTCCGTACAAAAAACCAACCTCTACAAGAATTATTGAGTATCAATGCCGTTATTGGGCTGTATATTATCTTTAATTCAGGTTTTGTCTATGGTTGGGGCTTGACTGTAGGCATTACAGCCTCGTTTTTTGGTGCTTTGCTTACTATTGTAACTTCGCGTTTAGCACGTAAACATAGTGCTTATACTGTTACATTTTACCAAATGGTAGGGGCATGGATTGGTACTTCCTTATTTTTGCCTTTTTATAGCTATTACTTTACAAAAGAACAAGGGTTAAAATTAGATGCTGTTGATGGGATGGATTTGCTGCTTATTCTAGGACTGGCATTTGTGTTTTCTATCTATGCCTATTCGGTCATGGTGCGTTGTATGCGTACCATTCCGCCCTTCGTAGTAGCCCTCATTGCCAATTTATCTCCTGTGTATGGTATTGTTTTCGACTTGCTATTTATGGGCAAAAATGAAATGATGAATTCAGGTTTTTATTTGGGTACTGCACTTTTGCTCACTTCGGTCTTTGCTTATCCTGTTTTTTCTTATTATATGCGAAAACACGCAGAGGAAGTGCAACGCCAAATAGAAGCAGCCAAAAGCAAAGAAGCAGATGGCAGGCGAATTGTGGTGGAAGACCTGAAAGAAACAGAGGTAGCAATTTCTTCAAATAAATAAATCTTTAAAGCCTGTCCACAAAAATTAAGTTGTATGCAAACTTAGTGCACACTATTAAAATTAATTATTCTACTAACTACTAAATCTTATGCGTTATTATTTCCAAATCTTTTTGTTGCTGTCCCTTTTTGGATTAAAGCAAACAATACTTGCCCAAAACAAAAGCACTGTGTTGGCAAGAACTCAAAATTACCAATATTTTATAGACCTCAACAAAGTACAAGACGACAAACTGTCTGTGCAGTTGATAGTTCCTTATTTTAAACTGCCTGCCAATCAAGATGAAATCTTGTTTTACTTACCCAAAATAGTACCTGGTACGTATAGCATTTACGATTTTGGTCGTTTTTTGTCCGATTTTCAGGCTACTGATAGCATAGGCAAGTCCTTGCCTGTACTCAAAATAGATGAAAATTCTTGGAAAATTTTGCAAGCAAGCAAATTATACCAAATCACTTACAAGGTAGAAGACTCTTACGATACCAAACAACCTAACTTTATTTTTGAGCCTGCGGGAACTAACATAGAAGAAGGTAGCAATTTTGTGGTCAATACACATGGTTTTTTTGGCTATTTGGAGGGCATGAAACGCAATGCTTATGTGCTGAATTTCACAAAACCTGCCGAGTTTTTTGGTTCTTCGCCCTTGCGAGCCACCGCAAAAGATGCCCAAAACGACCAATTCCAAGTGCCTACTTATATGGAGTTGGTCGACTCACCCATTATGTATTGCAAGCCCGACACAACAGTAATGAATGTAGGCGGAGCAGAAATTTTGGTTTCGGTTTATTCGCCAAGCAAGGTAATGGGCTCTAAGTTTGTTGCCCAAAATATCAAAGACATTTTGAATGCACAAAAAGAGTATTTGGGTGGCAAACTCCCAATAGACCGTTATGCTTTTATCATTTATTTGTTCAAAGGCACAAGTGGTTCGGGTGCTATGGGTGCTTTGGAACATTCTTATTCGTCTTTGTACTTTTTGCCCGAAATGAATCCCATGCTTTTGGCTCAAACCATTAAAGACGTAGCTGCTCACGAGTTTTTTCATATCATCACGCCATTGAGTATTCACGCCGAGCAAATCCACGATTTTGACTACATCAAGCCCGAAATGTCTAAGCATTTGTGGCTCTACGAGGGTGTGGTCGAGTATTTTGCGGGGCATATGCAAGCCAAGCACAGCTTGCTTTCCTTAGACGACTACCTTGGCACGATGCGAAACAAGATAATCAATGCCGATGGATTTAATCAAAAATTGCCTTTTACGACCATGAGCAAAGGCTGTCTTACCACTTACAAAGACCAATATAGCAATGTGTATGAAAAAGGTGCTTTGATTGGCTTGTGTTTAGATATTCGCCTTCGCCAACTTTCTAAGGGCAGTTATGGTTTGCAAAACCTGATGGCAGATTTGGCTAAGGAATACGGAAAAAACAAAGCCTTTAAAGACGAAGAACTGTTTGACAAAATTGTGCAAATTACAGGTTTTCCTGAATTGAAGGAGTTTTTTCAACGCTATGTAGAAGGCGAAGAAAAATTGCCTCTTACGGAGTCTTTGGCAGCCGTTGGTATCAATTATTTGCCCAAACGCCAAAATAACCGAACCTCGTTAGGCGGAATCAGCATTGCAACCAATCCAGAGGGCAAAGTGGTAGTGGCAGATGTAACCGAAATAGATGCTTTGGGCGAGGAATTGGGTTACCGAACAGATGATTTGATTTTGGAAATAAACAAAACAAAAATTACAGGCGAAAACATACAGGCTTTTGTAGAAAATTACCAAAAAACAGCTGTCATTGGCGATGACCTCAAAATTACGGTGGAAAGAACCACAGACGGCAAAAAGAAAAAACTCAAACTGAAAGGTAAGATTATCCAAAACAGCCAAACAGAGTTTAATGTGTTGGAAATCAACCCCAAAGCTACCAGTGAACAACTTGCTTTGCGAAAGGCATGGATTGGGTAACACAAATTTTATATTTTACTTTGCAAAACATCATTATCATAGGGGCAGGCATGGCAGGTTTGGCAGCAGCCCAAACTTTGCAACAGGCAGGTTATGCGGTGGAGGTCTTGGAGGCACGTACACGCATAGGCGGAAGGGTACATACAGACCATAGCTTAGGTGTACCATTAGATTTGGGAGCATCGTGGATTCACTATGCAGATACGCACCAACCTCTCCACGAATTGGCAAAAAAATTGGAATTGCCTACTGTGGTGTCGCCATTTACGGCTTTAAGCACCTGCGACCAGCAAGGCTTGACCCTAACAAAACCCGCCATTAAAAATTATTTGCATTTTTTTCAGCACTGCACAAGCAAAGGGCAGTTGCAACAGTACCTCCAAACCAATCAATTAGCAGATGCTTCGCTGGGGCAGGCTTTACAGGCAAATATGCTTACTTATCCCAATCAATCCTATCAAACTTTGTTCAATGGCGTGCAACTCCCTAAAAAAGAAGTGATGTTGTTGTGGGCTACCAAACTCTTTGAAAGTTACTATGGCGAAGACCTCGATAAGATTTCGGTACAAAGCATTTTAAGCGACGAAAATGAATTTATAAGCAATGATTTGCTTCTTCCGCAAGGTTATGGGCAGTTGATTGAAAATTTAGCCCAAAATATACCCATTCATTTAGGGCAAGTGGTAAGCAAAATAGAACAAAATCAAGAGGGAAGGGTCAAAATTTATACGCCAACTAAAATTTGGGAGGCTACTGCCGTAGTCGTTACGTTGCCTTTGGGTGTGCTAAAACAACAAAAAGTTGAATTTTTGCCACCTTTGCCTGCTGCCAAACAAACCGCCATTGCCACGATAGGAATGGGGGCTTTGAATAAAGTATTTTTAAAATTTACCTATTGTTTTTGGCAACCTAAAAGTGAAGTTTTAACGTGGTTGCCTACCGAAACAGAAGACTTGCACGTTTCTTTTGTGCATAACCACCAGTTTTTTCAGAAACAACCTGTGCTAACAGCTTATTTTGGTGGCGAAGATGCCCGACAAATGGAATTTTTGACTAATGACCAATTAGTAACTTATTTGCTGGATTTGCTCAATAAAACCTACCTAAAGAAAAAAGTTGAACTTCAAAACTATTTGGTCAGCCGTTGGACAACAGACGAATATAGCTTAGGCGCATACAGTTATTTGCCTGTAGGTGTGCAACCTACTGTGTTTGACGACTTGGCAGCACCTTTTGGTAAGTTGTTTTTTGCAGGTGAAGCTACTTTGCAAGACTATTATTCTTATGCACATGGGGCGTATCTGTCAGGAGTAAGAGCTGCAAAAGAAATAGGAGCTAACTATCCATCAGAAAAACCATACTTTTATGACTAATCTTCCTCCGTAGCAGTCGCAAACAAGATAGGATAATAAACCAACCAACCGACTAAAACCAAAAGCAAGAGAACAAAAACCCAAGACGTGTCATAACGTATAAATTGGTCGTGCAAAGCCCAAACAGAAATTAAGAAGTAAATCAAGAGCAAGTTGCAAACCAACAAAATACCTTTTGTCCAGCCTTTAAATAGTTTTGCCAAACGGCGATGTTTTTCTATATTTTGCAACCAAAAACTCTTTTTAGGAACAAAAATGTACTTTTTTGGTAAATAACTATACAAATTGCCAAAGGCAAGCAGAGCAGCATTGACAAATACGCCCATTGCCAACGCCATATAAAAGAAAGTATCTTTTGTAAAAGCATAGCCAAAATCCAAGACATTTTCCATAGTAAAAACGACATGAGAGGGCAGATAAATCTGCAAAACTCCCAGCATAACCAAAAAGCCTACCATGGAGGCTAACCAAAGGAACTTAACGTAAATGAGTATCATATTTTCGTAGTTATTTAGGTCTAATTTTAGTACGATTGTCAAGGTGCAAAAGCAGCCTTGCCAACGTACTAAATAGTTCCTCTTGTCTTAATATTTTGCCACCCACGCCTGTACGTTGAGTTGTTTGCCCACTTCGGCTACTTTGGGGGCTGCTTCTTTGTCTGTACCAAATTCTTGGTCGTAAACCACCCTAAATACTTTGCCATCTTTACCTGTAATAACTTTGGCGTTGATACCTTTGTTTGCTATGTCGCCTCGCAATTTGTCGGCTTTTTCGGTTGCCGTAAAACTACCCAAGACAATGTAATATTTGCCTGATGTAGCCACTTCGGGTGCAGTTGCAACTGTTGCTTTTACAGTTTTGTCTTTATTTTTAGTTGCAATCAATTCTTTGTCCTCTTTTTCGGGTTCAGGCACTTCCGAAACAGGTGTATTTTCTGTATTGTCAGGTGTGGTGGTGAGTACATCTGATTTAGTTTTTTGAAAATTGTCATACGACTTAGACTCAGACATATTGAGGGCAACAGGCGTATCTTTGCCTCCGTTGAAAAAAGCCTTGAACCTATCTATGGCATCTTTGTCTGTTACCAAATAAATCAAAAAAGCAAATACGCACAACAAGGGAATAACCACGAGCCACCAAACCAATTCAGAAGATTTGCGTTTGTCTTTTTCTTCTTCCACGCCCACAGGTTCGTTAGTGTTTTTTGAAGTGTTTGCGGTGTTGCTTTCCTGATGAGTAGCTTTCAAAGGTTGATAATCCACTTTGGGCAAGCCGAAACTGCTACCCAAAAAGTTTTGGTTATTTTGTTGCTCAAATTGCAAAACGCCGTTTTCATTCTTAAAAAAACGACCCAAACCCGCCACTTCATAGCTACCAAAAATAGCAATTTGCGTCTTGATATCGTCTGTAAAATCTTTGAGCAACTTGTGGTAAGTGCCTTCGTCTATTGACTCATTTTTTAAGATGGCACTCCGCAGCAAGTCGCCATTGTTTACCTCGTATTCATAAAAAGCAATTTGGTTTTGAGGAGGCAATAGGCTTTCGTGGTCTGTGCCAACAGTGGCATGGCTATAAGAGGTAGTAAAAGTACCCAAATGCGGCACAACAACTTTTTCGTGTTCTGCCAATAAATTTTTGATATATTTGGTTATCATGGTTGCTTACGATTTGATTACAAATTAAATAAAATGCAAAAATTGCACAGACTAGGCGTCCCCGACTAAAGTCCAATGCTATTAAGCTAAGAAAACTTGCAACCTCGAAGAGGTTGAACAATAATAGCCCTACGTTTCACGTAGGGGAATATTTGCAAACTTGCATCCAACCTCGAAGAGGTTGAACAATGGCACAGGGTAAGTAAGGTTGTTCAACCTCTTCGAGGTTGTGGCGTACTCTCTTATCTTTTCCCTACGTTGCACGTAGGGCTATTGCTGTTCAACCTCTTCGAGGTTGTAAAAAACTCTTAGCTTAATAGCATTGGACTAAAGTCTATGCTACACTTTAATCTATGAATTTAATATTTTTTTCTCCAATGCCTCCAAACGGCGAAGCATATCGGGTAATTTGCGATAGACTACCATATATTTTACACTGTCTTTGTACTCATAAGCTGGCGAGCCTAACAGCGTAATGCCATCTTGTTTGAAAGACTTGGTAATGCCTGTTTGGGCTGCTATGGTAATTCGGTTGCCAATTTCTATGTGTCCGACCATGCCTACTTGCCCTGCAATCACACAATTTTCGCCTACCGAAGTAGAGCCAGCCACGCCGCTAAGGGCTGCAATGACTGTGTGCTTGCCTACTTTTACGTTGTGGGCTATTTGCACCAAATTATCTAATTTTACGCCGTCTTCTATAATGGTCGAACTCATGGTAGCACAATCTACGGTGGTGTTTGCCCCTATATTCACGTGATTCCCTAAAATCACGTTGCCCAACTGCGGAATATCTTTGTAACTGCCATCGGGTTGGGGTGCAAAACCAAAGCCTGCACTGCCAATGACTGCCCCCGAATGAATGGTGCAGTAATGCCCAATAACTGAATTGGCATAAATTTTTGCCCCTGCATAGACAATGGTGTTGTCGCCAATGGTCGTATTGTCGCCAATATAGGCTTGAGGATAGATTTTTACGTTGTTTCCAATTTTTACATTTTCGCCAATATAAGCAAATGCCCCCAAATAAATAGCTTCGCCTATCTGGGCAGAACTTGCCACAAAGGAAGGTTGCTCTATTCCTTTTTTGATAAAATTCATTAATCGATAATACTCCTCCAACAAGGCAGAAAACGCCAAATACGCATCTTCTACGACTATCAACGTGGCAGCAACGGCTTGTTTGGGTTCAAAACTTTTATTGACAATGACCGCAGAGGCTTGGGTCGTGTAGATATAGTTTTCGTATTTTGGATTCGATAAGAAAGAAATAGCACCTGCCACCCCCTCTTGTATGGTTGCTAACTTGTTGATTTTTAGGCTGTCATTTCCTTTGACTTCTCCGCCCAACAAAGTGGCTAATTGTTTTACTGTAAATTCCATGTCTTAAAAATAGAAACAAAAGCTAAGGCTTTTCGTTTGCAAGTTTCAAAAAAAAAACAAAAAAACATAAAAATAGTGGTTTATTTTTGTGTAGTGTTACATCTCATAAATAACCGTTTACTTTATACTTTGCATGGCTTTCCCCCATATGTCCATTTAAAAGGCTTTGCCATAGTTTGATTGAAGTAGTCAATAAATTTGTTTAGCTTTTCTTTGAGGTCTTCTTTGGAGCTAAAATGTCCTCTTTTGATTAGTTTTTTG
>JAAFKA010000019.1 GCA_013299115.1 Cytophagales bacterium | reverse complement strand
TAAACCTAAAGACTTACTTACTTGTAGACCTGACAAACCATCAGAGAGATGTAAAATAATTGTTGCCCGTTCTCTATCACGAGAACTGCCTGTAGTTTGTTTGGATAAGGTGGTTAAGAATTCACGTTGTAGGGAACTCAAAACTATGGCGGGACTTTTCATAGCACAAAGATAACCAAAAAAAGTAAAATAAAAAATAGGCACTTATTTATGAGATGTAACACTAATAATGGTAGTATTGAAAATATTATAAATCATTCATATAATAATTTATACTTACAGCCTTTTCTTACCTCTACCACGGACAGTAAAAGTAACAAAATTATAAATAAGATACAATACCCCCTTGACTACAGCTTTACCTCTACCCCAATTACTCAAGACTTCGCCAAAGGCATCAAGCTCTTGCAAGACAAGCACATCATTGTGCCTGTCATAGAGCAGTTGCAAACCAAGCAAATAGGCACAGCAACCTACATCACAGGAGGCACACTCACAGAGTACCACCCCGATAAGCCTCTGCCTAAAACTATTTGGGTTTTGGAATTAGAAAACCCTATTTTAGATACAGAAAGCAATTTTATCAAATCAAAGATAGATGCCAATAACAATTTTGTTTATGATGCCAACTACAAACCCCGCATCTCCTTTGACCTTTACGACACCAAAGGCAACCTCTTGCAGCAACGCAAAACAGACGACCAGCCCCAGTCTTTCATTTGGGGTTATAACCAGACTCTGCCCATAGCCCAAGCCATGAATGCAGAGGCAAAAGAGATTTTTCATACTTCGTTTGAAACCGAAACCTTTGCAGGTATTCAAGACAATGTAAACCAAGCCAAAACAGGTTCAAAGTATTTTGAAGGCAGCTATACCTTGACTTTTGCCCCACCTACTACTACCAAGCAGTATGTAGTAACCTATTTTAAGTTAGTGGCAGGTGTTTGGAAATACGAAAAGCAAACCTACACACCTAATACGGTGTTAAGTGGTACGATTGACGAAATCCGAATCTACCCCGCCGATGCCCTCATGACCACCAGCACCTACGCCCCCCTGATAGGCAAAACCTCCGAAACCGATGCCAACGGCAATACCAACTATTATGTCTATGATAGTTTCAACCGTTTGCAGTTCATAAAAGACCAAGATGGCAACATCGTACAGAAGTTTGAGTACAAATATGCAGAGTAGGGCGATGTATTTAATTTCTGTTTATAAAAAAAAATCCCAATAATAAGCTGTTGGGATTTTTTAAAATTGATTTAAACATGGGTTTTTGGTACGATAAACGAAACACCAAACTCCTCCCACGTGTAAGCCACGTCTTGGGCTTTGGCTGTATGAACAGCAAAAACAAATGAAAATAGCAACAATAAAGAAGTTGCAATACTTAACTTTTTCATAAAAACGTAGTTTGAAGGTCAATAGATTATTGTTTACTTCAATTAATTGGTTGTCCTGCTTTTAATTTGTTTAGCAAGGCTTCCATATTTTTTTTATTTGCCTCATCTGGAGCAGTTTGATAGGCATCTTGAGCTACTTCCAATGCTTTTTTCACGTTGTTTTCAGCTGCATAAGCTCGTACCAGTCCAACTTTTGTTACCCACTCTTTGGGGAATTTTTGGGCATTAAATTTAAACAATTCAGTGGCTTCGGTCTGCTTTTTTTGTGCCTGTAATCCACGTGCATAAAAATGAATTTCTTGTGCAGTACCGTAATTAACGGCTTCTTTTTGTTGAATTTTGGCTTCGTCAATCCGACCTAATAAGGTCAGAATTGCTGCTTTGGTCATTAAATTAGTAAAATGTTTTTCGCCTACAAAAACTGCCGAAATAGAGTACTCCGACCATTGCAAAGCCTCCTCCAAATTTACTTTATTGGTAAGACAATACTGGGCTGCCTCATTCCAAGTTTGCCAAGTATTCATAGAACCACTTAAACCTACCAACTGTTTGCGAATTTCACTGACTACGTGCTTAGGTACATCGACCTCTACCTTAAATTGTATTTTTAGTTTCTCCCAATGAAGTTGTACGTTGGCTGTATTGGCGGTTTGGTTTACAAATTCATATTGCAAATACTCTTGTGAAACCTCAGTTTTGTCTGTTTTGACAACCACTCGTAAAGCATCTTCTTCGGGCTTGTAGAAATAACTCCCCCAAGCTGTATAATTTTTTGAGAAAATAACAGTAGCCTCACCATTTTCCGCTAAGGCAATATGTAAACCATAATTGCCTGCTGACAAGTCTTTGCCTTCTATTTTGGCATCATGTGCTATGCTAAAAACGGTATTCATATTAGCACCTGCTCGCCAAGGTGCAGGAGTTCGGTAGCCGTAGCCTAAATCAGTAAAACCATAAGGCACTAATTGCCCCCAAATTTTACCCTCTCTCCCACTCACTGCGGGTCTGCCATAGTCTATCGTAATTTTGGTGCTGCCTATCCATTCGCTAACTGAGGCTTTTTTGCTTCCCCCCTCTTGTGGAATATTGAGTTGGGCAAAGGCAGGGATTTGGCAAAACACTACAGTTACAAAGAATAAAATTGAAATGGTACTTTTATAAAAATAGGTCATAAAACAAGTAAAATTTATAAAATGATGAATTATAAAACAGAATGTAGCATACGCTTTAGCGTGTGATTTCTTTCAATACAAAAATCACACGCTAAAGCGTATGCTACATTTATGCTAAAGTCTATGCGTACATATCCACATAACCCTGCAAACCGCCATTAGCCCCTAGCCCTGAAGCTACAAAGTTCCAGTCGCCATCTATGCGTTGCAACTTGCCAAACTCCACATCAGAGTTGCCACTAAATTCGGCATCGAGGTCATAGCGAAGTACCTCTCTCTTGTTTTCTACATCTACAATCCGAATGTAGGCATCTTGCAACAGCCCAAAGTGGTGGCGACGCGTAGCAGCATCGTGAATACTGATGATAATTTTGATTTCGTTTACTCCTGCATTAATCAAGGAGAGGTTTGCTAAAATCATTTCATCGTCTTCATCGCCTGCCCCTGTGCGGTTATCTCCTGTGTGCTGCACAGAACCATCGGGAGATTTCAGGTTGTTGTAAAAAACCAAATATTCTTCGGCTACCAATTTGCCGTTTGCTCCCAGCATAAATACCGAAGCATCTAAATCCATTTGGTTGCCTGCTTTTTGCTCCCAACCTAACCCTAACATTATTTTTTTGAGGGCTGGTTCTTTTTTGCTTAGGTTAAAGCTGCCACCTTTTTTTAATACGATTGCCATGTAGTTTAATTTTTAGTTTTGAATTTTGTTTAGATACGTTGGCAATGGTGTTTTTCGCACCTTGACAATCGTATAAATGGATAAAAAGTTGGATATTGAATATATGATTACTTCTACTTAACATAATTGTCAATTTCTGTCAAAGCCTCCAAACCTCCTTTTGCTATGCCAATATTGGGTGCTTTTATGGTATAATCTTTGGGATTTATTCGCACAATATTGGCGTTGTATTCAGTGCGTAATAGTCTGGTTTTTACCCTGATAGTCTGTACATGAGGCCCCGAACCAATCTCGAACACTAAGATATTTTTTCCTTTGTTTCTTTCCAAAAATAACTTAAATTTATTTTCCTGTGCCTTCGACCTCGTGTCTATGTAGGTATCATCTCTGAACATATACACATTAGGTCTTGCCATTACTTTGCTTACAGGGCAAGTCGGAAAAATACCTTTGGCTGCATTTTCCAAAATTTCATTGCCTGTTAGTTCGTTTTTCCAAACTTCTTTTGTTAAATGTGGTCTTGAACTCTGAAAATAAGCCAACGTACCATGCAATTCTCTGATATTTTCCTCTGCAAAACCTGCTTTTTGGAAATGCCCATCGATATTGGAAGTTAAACAAAAATAGTCTAATTGGTAGGTATCTATCCAATTTCTCAAAATTGCAAAGCCGTTGTGTGGCTTGGTTTCGGCATATTCTTTCATTCGTTGCCCAAAAACCCTCCAACTGTATGTAGGGTTGTCGAGAAAGGCTTTGGGATTGACCACCTCGAAAACACTTTGGTCTGTTTCAGATTCCACCTGTCCCCACTGTCCGCCGTTGCCTCTGTAATCTGCCAAGCCCGAATCTACGCCCATTCCTGCTCCTGTGTTAATCACGAGGGCATCGGCATTTTCTAACCACGTTTTGATAGTTGCTAAGGTGTTCATATAAATATTTTTTGGGTAATTTTCATACCTTGTCGATAATTTTCATACGATTGTCAAGGTCTTGACGGGGCTGCCTAAGCCATTGCCAACGTATTATTATTTTTCATTTCCTACTCCTCATCTATACCGTACTGTTTAATTTTTCGGTACAAAGTTCTTTCAGAAATTCCCAAATCTTGGGCTGCATTTTTGCGTTTGTCGTTGTTTTTTCGCAAGGCTTTGATAATCATTTCCTTTTCTTTTTTCTCCAACGAAAGCACATCTTCCTCCTCATGAGCTATGTCTTGTGTTTTTGTAAGCACTTGATTGTCAGGTTGTTGAATATGCAAAACAGTTGGTTCACTTGAACTTTTTGTTGCGTGAGTAGGTAGCAACAACGAGGTCATCTGCACTTGACTCTCTGTATGATTAGCTTGCTGAAATTCCTCTTGAAAAAGATGGCTGTTTTGTTGCAAAATCATACTGCCTGCCCCCTCTCCTATTGGTGTGGATTGCAGCAAATTAAGCACCAATTTTTTCAGTTCGGTTACATCTCTGCGAAGGTCAAACATAATTTTGTATAGCAAATCCCTTTCCGAAAAATTGTCATTTGCTTTTTCTCCTTGTATCAAAGCTGGCAAACGGTTGGTGCTAAAAACCTGTTCTTGTGGCAAATAACGCAATAAAACGTCTGCTGTAATGTTTCTCTCCATTTCGAGAATAGAAATTTGCTCTGCCAAGTTTTTTAGCTGCCTAATATTACCGGGGAAACGAAACTGTTGCAATACTTTCTTTGCCCCTTCGTCGAGCAAAACGGGTTTCATTCTGTATTTTTCGGCGTGGTCAGTCGCAAATTTGCGGAACAACAACTCCACATCTGCTCCCCTCTCCCGCAAGGGCGGAATGGTAATGGGAACAGTGCTTAAACGAAAATAAAGGTCTTCTCTGAATTTTTTGCTCTCTACGGCTTGCCACAAATTGACGTGGGTAGCTGCCACCACACGCACATTGGTTTTTTGCGACTTGGAAGAACCCATGCGGATAAATTCGCCATTTTCAAGCACACGCAACAGCATGGCTTGCGTATCGGGTGGCATTTCGGCTATTTCGTCTAAGAAAATAGTGCCGCCGTCTGCCGTTTCAAAATAACCCTTGCGAGAGTCGGTAGAACCTGTAAAAGCACCTTTTTCATGCCCAAACAATTCGGAGTAAATAGTTCCTGAAGGCAAAGCCCCGCAGTTGATGGCTATAAAGGTATTGTGTTTGCGGTTGCTCAACTGGTGAATGATTTTGGAAAACGACTCTTTGCCACTCCCACTCTCCCCTGTGATGAGTACGGTCATGTCCGTTGGGGCAACTTGCGAGGCTACCTGTACGGCATGGTCGAGGGAAGTGGAGTTGCCAATGATACCAAATCGTTGTTTAAGGCTTTGAATAGTAGAGGTCATGGGTCTGAGAAAAAATAAAATCAGGTCATTTTGACAGTATTAACGAAAAACAACCAAAAAAAGTTTTGTTTGAGATAAAAAAATGCCAAAATGACATAAAAAATAAGTATTAGAGTTTACGAAGGTTTGCAACATTTTAGGTTTTCCGCATCAAAACTTTTAGCTTTCTTTTACCACTTAGGCACTAAGAAACACTAAGTTTCACTTAGAATTTCTAAGTGAAACTTAGTGTTTCTTAGTACCTAAGTGGTAAAATGTAGTGATGTTCCTTAAAATATATGGTAAACTGACGGATTAAAAATTTTGATGCGGAAAACCTAGCAACATTTGTGTCTTTTTTGTTCTTTGCAGTTTTTTGAGTAATTTTGTAGTTTTGCATAATAAACGCCATAAAATAATGAAACCTTTAAACATCTACCTCTGCCTTTTTGCCGAAAAAAGTTATGCTTTTGATTTGTGGTATCAAAATTTGGGTGTTCCCTTAGAACAAATGGGGCATCGTGTCATTTTGCCACAAGTCATACCTTTGTTGGCTGCCTACCACCAAGCAAATTGGCAGATGTGGGGCAAAGCACAAAGAGAGGAATTATCCGAAAAAATTTTGCGTGATTTTCGGCAACAATTAGCTGTAAACAAAAAAATAGACCTTTTTTTGGCTTATTTGTATCCGCAACAATTTTCTCCTCATTTGTTTAAGGAAATAGAGAAATTAGGAGTGCCAACGGTCTATTTTTTTTGCGATAATTTTATGTTTAAGGCACAAGTGGCAGATGACTATGCTAAATATCCTACCTTAAATTGGGTGCCAGAAATAGAGGCAGTCCCATTTTTCAAAGCCTCTGGTAGTCCGCATATTTGGCTACCGATGGCTGCCAATCCTTACCTCTGCCAACCTATGGACAAAGCAGAAAGTGTAAGTGTGTCATTTGCAGGCACAAAAACACCCTATCGCAGTGATTTATTGAGTGTTTTGCTGCACCAAACCTTTGATTTTAAGGTTTATGGACAGGGATGGGCAGTTGACAATACTCCTTCGCATTTGCCTTTCAAGGAGGAAATTCCCAATGATTGGTGGTTTAAGACCCAAAGCAAACTAAAATTTAAGTGGCAAGGTATAGTAAACAAATTTCAGTATCCTCACCTCAAAAAAAATACTCAAATTTGGGCTAATTTGGGTACAGCATACGAAACTGATTTTCAGCAAATAGCCAGCACCACCCGTCACGAATTGGCAGATATTTATGCCCATAGTGCCATAAGTATTGGTATCAACGAGCAGGTTAATACTTTGTTGCCCAATCCTTTGGTGATTTACTCCAAATTGCGAGATTTTGAGGCAACTATGTCGGGGGCTTGTTTGCTCACACAGGCTACCCCCGAACAACCTCACTTGTTTGAAATAGGCACAGCCATAGAAACTTATCAAAGCAAGGGAGAGTTATTAGAAAAAACCCAATATTTGCTCAAAAACCTCAAAAAAAGAAAGGAAATGCGAAAAAAAGCAAGAGAAAATTCCTTAGCTTTGCACACTTGGCAACACCGCTATCAAAAATTATTTCAGCATTTGAATATATGAAATATTACTGCTACATTTTTATTAGCTATTTACTTTTGTATTTAGGCTCAGGTTGCCAATCAGTTACCAAAGAAAATAGCACACAAATCGCCAAAACAGACAGTTTGCCTTTGCGTTATGCCAAAGGTTTTGCTGTAACTTACCACAAAGGCTATAAATTGGTAAAAATTTTGCAAACAGGTATGCCCACTCGTCCTGCCTTGCTCTACGCTTTGATAGACCGAAATGAACCCCAACCTGCTAATTTGCCCGACGAAGCCCAAGTTATTCAGATTCCTTTGCAGTCAGTTGTCTGCCTCTCTACTACACACTCCGCTTTGTTTCATGTTATTGGCGAAACAGATAAAATCACGGGCTTTGCCGATGTTCGTTACTCGACTATCGAAGCCTTACACCAACAAGTGAAAACAGGTAAAACCAAAGAAGTAGGCGGAGAAAATGGCAACCCAAACATAGAACTCATTTTGTCTTTGCAGCCCGATGTGGTAATGAGTTATGCCGAAAATGATTATGATAAATTTGCAAAATTTGGTAAAAAAGTGCTAATTAACACAGAGTATTTAGAAAATACGCCTTTGGGTAGAGCAGAATGGGTAAAATTTGCAGCCGTTTTTTTCAACAAAGAAAAAATAGCTGAAGATTTCTTTGTAACTGTAGAGCAAAACTACCAAACTTTGCAAAAGAAAGCACAAGAAGCAGCCCAACACCAATCGCAACGCCCTACAGTTTTTGGTACTATTCCGTACAATGGCGTATGGTATTTGCCCGCAGGAAATAGCTTTGCTGCCAATCTTTGGAAAGATGCAGGTGCAACCTATACTTGGGCAAACTCCGAAGGTACAGGAAGTTTACAGGTAAGTATGGAGGAAGTATTGAATAAAGCTTCTAACACAGACTATTGGTTGAATGTAGGCAGTATTAAAAGTTTAGATGAATTGGTAGCAACAGACAGCCGTTTTGCCGATTTTCAAGCCATTAAAAACAAAAAAGTTTATAATTGCGACAACAAACAGAAACAAACAATCAGCCAACAAGGTAATGAATTTTTTGAGTATGGTGTAGTTCGTCCTGATATAGTTTTGGCAGATTTAATAAAAATTTTGTATCCCAGTGTTTTACCCACTCACGAGTTTTATTTTTACAGACCTCTACACTTGAACAAAAAAACATAGGGGAATAGTTTTTTTTCAAAATCTTTTATACTTTTATAGCACTTGTTTAAGAAAGATTCGTTACAACAATTTTGCAAACAAACCTTCTTGCACTTTTTAAAAATTATTATGCAACTACCTACATTCAAAATACTTCTATTTTTTGGTTTTCTTAGCTTTTTGGCTCACCACGCACAGGCACAGTTGGAAATGAGTGCCTTCACAGCCACAGGGCGAGGCGGTGCAGCTACCACTTTTGCTACGGATTACCAAGCCATAGGCGTAAATCCTGCCAACATAGGCGTACAACGCAGTTTCCGCGACCCTATGCTTACCTTCGGTTTTTTAGAGTTCAACTCCTCTTTTTTCTCAGAAGGCATGACCAGAGGAGAATTGGCAGAGTCTATTTTTGACCCTACTTCCAATAATTTTACTTACCAACAAAAAGTAGTAGCCAAAAATAAATTTGCCAATACAGCCAACTCCATTAACGTAGATGTGATGTTAGTGGGTGCTGCCATTCAGCTACCAAAAATTGGAGGCTTTGCTTTCAGTATGCGTGATAAAATCCAATTCTATTCTAAACTCAATCCGCTAAGTGCTAACCTCCTGTTTTTGGGACACAATTCCGATTATTTTACAGGCATAGAGTTGAGTGATGGCACACGATTAGCCAATACCAATGCCATTACCCCAGAGCAAAGAGAAAAAGCAGTAGCAGGATTTATAGCAGCAGACGATGCCAAAACCTACGGAGAAATCCTAAATGGCTCACGTTTTTCTCTTTCTTGGTACAGAGAATACAATTTTGCCTACGGCACTAAACTTTACGACAGCTACAATTTCACAGCCTACGGCGGCATAGGTGTAAAATACATTCAAGGCATAGCCCTCATAGATGTAGCAGCAGAAAACAACCAACTAACCAAAGACAATATTTCGGTTTCTCGTACTTTGGGACTTACAATTCTGGACAGTGCTTCAGGAAATGGCAGAAATTACGAGGGATTTATTCAAAATGCCACCAATTTGAACAAATTTTTTGGTGCAGAGCCAGTTGGCAAAGGCTTTGGGCTTGACTTTGGCGTGAATTTAGTCATCAAACGCAATTTGTATTTGGGTTTTGCTGTAACCAATTTAGGGGCTATCAACTGGGAAAGTAATACCTTTAAACTCCAAAACGACAAATTACAAGAAATACAAGGCGTGGGACTAAATAATTACAATCTCTTAGCAACTAATGCTAATACTTTTAGTTTAGCAGGACAAGGGGCAGCCCTCAAACTAAAAGGCACAGGTACTATTACCGAGGCAGTACCCAGCGTCATCAGAGTAGGGGCAAGTTATGAGTATTTTCGCACTTTTCACGTGGGGCTTGATGTCATTATTCCTCGCAACCGAGCATCGGGCAATTTAGAAAATCCTTTGGTTACGTTAGGTGGAGAGTACAGACTGACCCGATATATTCGTATTTCATCAGGCATAAGTGTAGGGGGCAACCAAGCACGTCCAAATGTACCGGGTGGCGTTGTTTTTTCCTTGCGTAAACGGTGGTTGGAGGCAGGTGTAGCCACCAGAGATATTATTTCTTATTTTCCATTTGTCAATGCAGAAAATAGCACACTGTCTTTTTCGGCAGGTTTTGTCCGTTTCAAACTGTTCTAAGCTATGAAAGTAGCCGTTATTGGAGGAGGAGCAGCAGGTTTTTTTGCAGCCTTGAGTTGTGCCACACACCACCCCACAGCCCAAGTGGTGTTGCTCGAAAAAAGCAATAAATTATTGGCGAAAGTCAAAATTTCGGGTGGAGGTAGGTGCAATGTTACGCACAACTGTTTGGAAGTGAGCAAGTTAGCAAAATACTATCCGCGTGGCGAAAAATTTTTGAAAAATGCCTTTCGAAGTTTTGCCGTGGCAGATACGTTGGCGTGGTTTGAGCAACGCGGCGTGGCTATTAAAACAGAGGAAGATGGGCGTATGTTTCCCACCACAGACGACTCGCAAACCATTATAGATTGTTTGTTAGACCAAGCCCACCAATTGAAAGTGGACATCAGATTGGCTGCACCTGTTTTGCAAATAAAACCCCTCAATAACGGAACATTTGCTTTGCAAATAGGCAAAAATAGCAAAGAAATGATAGATAGCACTAACATTTCTCAAAGAAATGTTAGTTCAGATGGGAAAAATGTCGGTGCTGAAAAAAATGTTAGTTCAGAAGAAATTTTTGACAAAGTGGTTATAGCTTCGGGTGGTTCTCCCAAAACGGAAGGGCTGCAATGGTTGGCAGACTTGGGGCATAGCATACAGCCCCCTGTTCCCTCTTTGTTTACGTTTAACATACCCAACAATCCAATCACGCAACTCATGGGCGTAGCCGTTGCACAGGCTCGTGTGCGTATAGCCGACACCAAATTGGAACAAGAAGGTGCTTTGCTCATTACGCATTGGGGACTAAGTGCATACAGTATTTTGCGGTTGTCGGCGTGGGGAGCAAGGTTATTGGCAGAAAAAAACTACCAATTTCAGGCTATTGTCAGTTGGTTGGCAACACACAATGAGGAACAACTGCGGACTACACTTTACGAATTTCGCAATTCATTGGGCAGCAGACAAATGGGCAATAAAAACCCTTTTCAACTTCCCAACCGACTTTGGGAGTTCCTTTTACAAAAAATAAACCTCGACCTTGCCACCCGTTGGGCAGACCTCACCAAAAACTCACTCAACAGTTTAGTCAATGTTTTGTTGTACGATACCTACCAAGTGCAGGGCAAAACTACTTTCAAAGAGGAGTTTGTTACATGCGGAGGCGTGGACTTGTCGAACATAGATTACAATACCATGCAAAGCAAAAAAGTTGCGGGTTTGTATTTTGCAGGTGAGGTAATGGACATAGACGGCATCACAGGAGGTTTCAACTTTCAGGCAGCGTGGACTACGGGCTATTTGGCGGGGAAATTGGGAGAAAAATAGGCTACATAATCTTTCCTACTTCAAATCATTACCCAAAATGCTTTGATAAGTCAAATAAAATGTTTAACTTTTGGTAGTTGTAAAAAGGTGTTGCTAAAGATAACATCTTTTTACAACTATTATCACTTTTTTCCAAAAGTAAAACCCACAAAATAGATGAAAAAAAAACTTTGTTTTATTATTTTCCTCGTCTTGCTGACCTCGAAAATAGATGCCCAAACGTGGCAAGTTTATGATTTTTCGGCAGATGGAGTCGGAGCAAAGGTTAGTTTGCCTGCCCCGCCCACCAAAACGGTTGCCCAAAATGGAAATGTTACGAACTATACTTACAGAAGTACAGTAGGAACAGACGTTTATATGGTGGTGGCAAGCACCTCAACAGGTGTTTTCACTAAGGGAACAGCTAAACAGGCTTTTGATAATTCTGCAAAAAACCTCAAAACGGTGCAAAAACAAGAAGCCTTTTTATATCAAAAATATGAGGCGTATAAAGCACAAGGCGAAATGAACAATGGTAATTTTTTGAATGCCCAATATGTTAGCCATTCAAAAATAAATATTCAAATGCTCATTGTTTCCAAAACAAACACAACGCCAAACCAAGACAATTTTTTTAATAGTTTGGTCATTACTGCCCTGCCTGCCGAAGAAAATACGGCTGCAAAGACTGCCTACGCAGTTGGCGACAGGGTGGAAGTGTTTTTTAAAGACCCTGTGCGTGGCGACACGTGGCTGCACGCCATGATTTTGAAAGTGCAAGCCGATGGCAAATACTTTGTGAATTATGATGCTTATGCCGAAACTTATGATGAGGCTGTGGAGGCAAAAGCAATACGCCCAATGAATACCAATATTCAGGGCAAAGTGCAGTATATTCCCGCCAAAAGAGGGCAAATTTTGTCGGTCAATGGCAATTTATCGCAGGGCAGCATCATGGAGGATTTGGAATGGGCAGAAAACAGTTCCAATGCTTGTTGGGTGGGCATCAGAAACGTAGAATTTGAGGGCAACCACGTTTTTTATTGGTTTGATTTGCCCAAAAAATCTACTGTAAAAGTTACGGTTATTCCCAAAGGCACTATGCCCAGAGTAAATGTATATGGTTTTGTAAGTTTCGATTTCAAATTTATCCCACCCGATTTGCCTCGTTGCATCAGTTGTGAGGCTGGTTTTCAGCAATGGGTAGCCAACAATATGCCCGACTTTACCAAAACTGCGGGGGAGCAAAGCATAGAGTTTAATGCAATTAGCTCACGAATGAAGGTTTTTGTGGGCGTAGTCGGTGCAAAAAACTTCACTTCGGGAGATTATGAACTCAAAATTGAGATAAAATAAATTTGGTACGTTGTCAATGGTGCTTTTCGCACCTTGACAATCGTACAAAAGATGCTTTAAGATGTTTTACATATACACATTGGAAAGTGGTTTTGGTATTTTAATTTCAAAAATTGGACAAACTTATCGGACACTTCAAAAGTATCCGATAATTGATTTTCAAGGACAAATTTATCGGACACTTCAAAAGTGTCCGATAAATGATTTTCAAGGAGTTACAAAAAGATGAAAACAAGCTATTTTTCTGGTTTTTTTCGTATCAAAGAAACGGAAAATGAAATTATACTTCTGCGAAAGTGGATTTGGTATCCTTTGCACATTGTTACGTTGTTCGTTGGCGTTTGGGGTATGTATGGTTTCTTTTCCAATGAAATGATTTGGCAGGGAATTTTAGCCATTTTCATATTTTATTGGGGACTTTGCGGGCTTTTCAATTACATAAAAATCACAATTAATGATGAATTTATTGAAAAGAAAAACTACCCTTTCCCTTGGTTTACAGGTGTGAAACTATCGACAAAAGATTTTCATAGTGCAGGCGAAAGTGCCATTATAGCAACTCAAAACACACGCATAGATAGGGTGGGTGGTGTCGATATTACGCATAGCTTACTCAAGCCTCAAAAAACTACAACAGGTTATCAAGTCAAACTTTGGGCAGATAAAACTTGGTCTGATGGCAAAAAAAACTTAGTAACCATTGATTTTCAGGAGTTTACAGTCGGAGATTATGAAGCTGCCGAATTTTTGGTGCTTTGTTTAAATAAGTTTAAAAGAGAAAAGGACAAGTAAAACAACTAACAAATGTAAAAAAGTATTGGTAGAAAAGCAAAAATGTTTAAAAAGGCATTGCAATAGCCTCAATCAAATAATTTTCCATTAATTTGTCTATCTGTTTGTGTGCATAAGGCTGATTGTAGGCAGTAGCTGTGATGACCACCACCAAAGGATAGTCTTTGAACACAAAAATTTTGCTTCCTCCATTGCCTGTGCAGTAAGCAACTTCATAATTTTTGCCCGCCACCTGATAGGTTTTACTCCACCAAAGATAACCATATTTTTCGCCACTTGTAGTATTTTGTTGAGGCAATAAAGATTTATTTACCCAATCGGCAGTCAAAATCTCTGCACCTTTCCACTGCCCTTTGTTCTTATAAAGTTGCCCAAATTTAGCCAAATCTAAGGAACTTAAACGCAAACCTCCTGCCGTATTCACCACTTTTTGTGGGGTGTATTGCCATTCATAATTGCTGATTCCCAAAGGCTTGAACAAATTATTGGCTGCATATTTTTCTAAACCTTTTGGTGTTTTTTGGTGCAAAATATCACCCAAAACCACCACGCCAGCCGTAAAATATTGCCAATCTTTGCCCACAATTTTTGTGTTATCCATTGGCAAATCTAAGGCAAATTTTACCCAATTTCCCGAAGGATACATCAGTTCTTCGTTTCCTTTTGAGGTCTGCTCGTTGTCGTTGCCCTCAAAGCCCGAAGTCATTGTAAGCAAATTTTTGAGTGTAATAGTTGCTTTTTTTTCTGAATAATTTTCAAACTTGTTCAAATCATAAAAATCTTTTAAAGGCTGGTCTTCACCTTTAACAAGTCCTTCTTTGATAGCAATGCCCAACAAAGCCGAAGTAAAAGTTTTGCCAACTGAACGGGTGTCGTGCAAGGTCTTGCGATTTGCTTCTCCAAAATATTGTTCTAAAAACAGGCTATCTTGCTTGATAACCACAATGCTTGTGATATTTTTGAAGTAATTTTGCCCAATTTTTCTATTTAGCTCCCTTATTTTTGTTTCATTAGCCTGAACTTTGGCAACAGTCCAATCTTTATGATTGGCAATAGCTTGAACTGCTATTTGCTTTTCTGAAACTTCTTTTGCTGGTACAATAAGGTCAAGGCTACCAACGGCTATAATTTCGCCTATTTTAAGTACAGGTTTATTGATGTAAGATTTTACCGTAATAGTTAAGGTATGCTCCCCAACTGTTAGGGCATCTTCGCCACCATTGAGTATAAACCTCCGCCACAAAAACAGCCCCCACGAGTCTTCTTTTTGCTCTGAAACTAAGGGAACTCTAAACACTGTTCGCATATTTTTGTTCTCCAAACCAAAAGCTCCATAATGCAAGTTTTCGGTGTAAACAACTTGGCTGTCCACTGCAAAAACAAACTGAAAATTGCCAATTTTATCTAACTCTTGTGCGGGCAATTCGGGAGCTAAGGGGTGCAAATAGTTCATCAGCGAATTGCCCATAAACACCCGCATATAGATATTGCTTTTTTCATTGAAGGTACAACTTTTTATCATATCACTTTCTTTGGTTTCCGACAACAAAATAGGACTTGATAAAAAAGTAATCCTGCCAATATTTGCTTTGTGCAAAGGATTGGTGATGCCTTCGTGGGCTATAAAGTTTTGGTTTTGTGCAGATAAAACCAAAACTTTACACAAAAAAATTAAGAAAAAGATATTGCTTTTCATAAGTTTTGCAGATTTTGAGTTAGCTATTTATTAAAAATACCTTATCTTACAATCACAAGTATTAGGTATTTTATTATACTATGCAATACAAGTTACTAAAATAATACCAAATAACTTACTTACTTGATAGTCAAGTGATTGCAATGATAGTTTGTTAAAAAATGTTAAACTTATTGCTAAAAATGGACAAAGAAGTGTGCGGAAATGAACAGTTGTTTCGTAGTATAGTAATGCGTAGTTACAAAGGAGCAAAAAATAACAGCCTTTGTTTTTTTATTACCTAAAAACGTACTAACTTACTATTTGAAAACTTTTTAACTGAAAATTGACAGATGGCAACTAAAAAGAAAGTGATAGACATAGATGAGGAAGGTACAAGCAAAGACTGGCAGGAGGCAAATCTAATTAAAACCTTTAACCTAAACAAAATAAAGGAATATTATACGCCGCTGATGCAAGCGTGGTTGGAAGTAGAAAATCCTACTTTTAATGTGGCAGAGCAGAGCATTTTTGACAAAAAGCTAAGAGAAGCCCTAAGAAATTTGGAAGGTTGGAGTGAAGAGGATTTAAAAATGAAATTTATTACCTACGTTTTAGAATTAGGCTTATTCAGTGATGATGATGGGATTATTGGCTATTTTGACAAAATTATTTCTGCAACTGTTGAGAATATTACCTTAAAAGTAAAATCAGATTTTATGCTGGCAAAGGGAATTATGAATATTCCCGAACAGCCCTATTTTCATTTTCAAGAGTACAAACCCCATAAAAAACCTTCTGGCGACTCTATGGCACAACTCTTGGCTGCTTTTTTAATAGGACAAGCCAAAAATGATGCACCAAAACCTTTGTATGGGGTAGAAATTGCAGGTGAATATTGGAAATTTGTAATTTTAGAAGGCAAAGACTATTGTATGTCCGAAAGTTTTTCTTGCACAAAGAAAGACGATTTGCTTAAAATCATTGCCATTCTCCGCAAGTTTAAGCTGGAAATATTGCCAAAATTGATGGATTAGGTATTGCTTTCCATTAGTTTTCAATGTGCATAACTCACTACTTTTACCATTTTCCAAACGCCGTTTTTATTTTCCCAGATGTGCATAAATTTTGGGCTGCTGTCCCATCTTTCTTGTCCGTTTTCGGTGATATAAAAATTGTGAACACCAATTTGAATAGCCCCTTCGTTGCCAATCGGATAGACTTCTAAGGTTTTGGTTTGCAACTCACGTCTTACGTTTTTGGCTGCAAAATTGTCGGTAAAAATTTTAATATTTTGGTTATAATCTGTCTTGCCTGTTTGGTCGTGAAAAAACTCAATGGCGGGACTAAAAATGTTTTTCAGTTTTTCTATGTCCTTCGTATTGATACTTTCCGAAAATAAATTGTCCATTTTCAATATTGTATCGTACAATTCGTAGGTTGTGGCTGTTCTTTGTGCTGTCATGTCCCTGCCTCCTTGGTGAAGCACCACTTGTTTGTATTCATTATTCTCCTCTTGCGAAAATTCTAAAACAGCATCGAACTGTGCCAAATAAAATTCGGTTTCAGAAATTGGAAAAACTGCCATTTTCATTACATCACCCATACGCTGGGCATAGATGGTTTTACCTGCTGTAAACACATTGATTTTGAAAGAGGCGTTGAACTCAAAAGTACCCAAACATTTTTTTACTTTGCTCCTCTCCAAACCAATATCAACTTTCTTTTGCGGAATTTTGTAAGGTTTTTCATAGACAACAGCCAACAAATCTTTGGTAATTTGGTCTATTTTCTGCGTGCCTATATTGGCAAGCAAAATCACACAAGTATTGTCGGCGGGTATGCGGTAAATATTGGAAGTGAAACCCAAAATGCTGCCATTGTGATATACAGCTTTTTGCCCATACACACTGTCTGCCACCCAGCCATAACCGAAGTTGTTTTTGTAAGGCGTAAAGGCTTTTTCCAGAGATTTTGCCTTCAAAACCTTGCCTTTTAGCAGCCCTTCATGCCATTTGAGCATATCTTCGGTGGTCGAATAAATGCCTCCCGCAGCGTAAGAAATGGTAGAGTCGACCAATTTGGCTGCAAAACTTTCTTCGTCTTTTATGGAGAAATAAGGCAGGGCTTTGTTGCGGTTGCCTTGCAAAGTGAGATTTTTATAGTCAAAACCACTATTTTTCATCTGTAAAGGCTTGAACAAATAGTCCCGAACAGTCTTTTCATAGCTTTGTTGCATCACTTTCTCTATGATATAACCCAAAAGCATAAAATTTGAGTTGCTGTATTGCATCTGCGAACCGACTGCAAAAGCCAACGGCTTGTTTTCGAACAGGGCTAACATTTGTGCCTGCGTGATGGGCTTGTCCAGTTCACCTTGCATAAATTGCCCATCGCTGGTGTAGTTATAGATACCCGAAGTGTGCGAAAGCAAATGGTGAATAGTAATACTGTCGCCTTTTGGGTAGGTAGGAAAATATTTTGCCAATTTATCTGTAACTTTCAATTTGCCTTCCTCTTCGAGTTTCAGAATAATTGCAGCCGTAAATTGTTTGGTAATAGAGCCAATCTGAAAAACTGTATGGCTGTAATTTTTGCTCTTAGTAGCTGTATTTGCAAAGCCATAACCTTGATTGAGCAAAATTTTTCCGTTTTGCACCACCAAAGCAGTGCCATTAAATTCGTTGGTGGCACAATAGCCCATCAACAATTCGTGTAATTTTTCTTCTTTTGTTTGGGCAGTGGCAACAAAATTGGCAAAGCCAACGCAAAGAGCCAACAGACAAAGGCGAAATTGCAAATACTTACCCGACACCTTAGAGGGGGCGGATAAATGGTGTTTTACTATTTGTAAGTTTTTCATTTTTTTAGAAGTTTTAGGTTAGTAACGCAACTTGCAAAATACCTTTATGTGCCGTAGGCACTTTATATTGGTAGAAAAAATAGCCACCCATACACTTTTGTCCCGTAGGGACTACACAAATTGAGTTCGAACTATTGAGGGCTACCAATATAAAGTCCCTACGGGACAAAATAGTGGGGAGCTTATTTTTTCTACCAATATAAAGTGCCTACGGCACAAAAATACCTTTATTTGCTATCACAAGTATTAGGTATTTTATTGTACTATGCAATACAAGCTACTAAAATAATACCAATAAGTTACTTGCTTGATAGTCAAGTGATTGCAATAATACTTTGTTAAAAAATGTTAAACTTATTGCTAAAAATGGACAGAGAAGTGTGCGAAAATGAACAGTTTTTTCGTAGAATAGAAATTGTAACCTCTACTCTACGAAAAAAGTAAAAAATATGTAATCCAGACTAATCATTTACTAAACCCTAACGACTATTTAATTAATTCACAGAACTTATAGTACCTGAACCACTTACTTTGCTCACCACTTTGGCGGGGTTGCCTTTGTAGTCTATATCTCCTGAGCCACTTACTTTGGCATCTATGCTTTCAGAAGCCCACACTTTGGCATCGCCAGAGCCACTGATAGAAACTTTTACTGTTTTTCCTTCTAAGTCTTTTGCCTCCAAATTTCCTGAACCACTGATGGCAACTTCTTGTTTTTCAGCTTTGCCTTTCAAATAAACGTCTGCCGAACCACTAATGCTTAATGTGAGGTCTTTGGTAGCTATTTCGCCTTTAAAATCTCCCGACCCACTCATTTTGAGTTCAAAATTTTCAGATTTGATAACCGAATTACAAACTACATCAGAAGAACCTGAATTGCGAAAGGCTTGGAGAGTTTTGTAAGTAACATATACTTTTACTTCGGTGTCTTTGCCCCAGCCCCAACCCCAATCTTTGCCGTCTTTTAGCTTGATTTTCAATTCGTCTTGATTCACTTCGGTAATGATTTTGTCTAAGTCTATGCCTTTTGCCTCTATCAAAACCATTTCTTTGTCGCCTTCGGTCAAAACTATATCTATGCCGCCGCTGACATTTATTTTATTGAAACTGCTCAATGCTCTTTCTTCTTTTTGCTGGGCAAAGAGTTGGGTGGCAAAAATTGCAACCAAACAAAAAATACCAATAATTTTGCTGACTGTTTTCATAATTGTAATAAAGATTTGTGTGTGTAAATTTGTTTGATAAAAAGACAATCAAAAAACACAAGAGTTGCACGGTTGATAATTTTTTTATTAAATTTTTTGCAACTACCTCCCAATTATCACAAACGGACTCCAATAATAAGGTTTGTTAAACCTCTTGTCGTTGAGCAGTTTCAGTTTGGTTTTTCGCAAACTTTCGGCTTTGGTTTTGCCTCGCAGCAGTTGGTCGTTAAACTCAATCATCAGTTGGGCGGTGGCTTCGTCTGATACTTTCCAAAGGCTGACCATAATGTTTTCTGCCCCTGCATAAAGGAAAGGACGAGTTAGCCCAATCACTCCTTCGCCTTTTGAAAACTTGCCCAAACCCGTTTCGCAAGCCGACAATGTAACTAATTCTGCATTTTCGAGGCGGAGGGCATAGATTTCGCCTGCATACAAAATACCGTCTTCGGTGCTGTTGCTGTTTTGAGCCAACAACAAACCCGACAATTCGGGGTGGGTTCTATTGACCAGCCCATGCGTAGCAAAGTGAATGTATTGCACCTTATTCAAAATTCCTTTTTTAATATTTTCCTCCGTTGCGTCTTGGTGCGTATAGCATTTGGCACTTAGTTTTTTGTTTTGGTACGACTTGGCAATAGCCTGTACTTCTATGGCTGTTTCGGGCAAGGGCGTAATATGGTTGCCGTTTCTATCAAAAGCACGTTGGTTTTTGTGTGGCACGTTGTATTGGTGTGCTTCGGGATAGGTGGCAAAGAAATGTGCCTCGACCAGCGAATCTTGTTCGTATTCTTTTTTGGTAGAACGGAAAAATCTTTCGCTGTCCCTTGCCAAAATATTCGATTTTTTGTCATCAGGAAAAACAGGGGCAATGGCAAGGTAGGTATTTTCTGCATTTTGTTTCTTGCTTTTTTGCTTTTGTTGGCGAGTTTCTATCTGCCAAAACAGCGTAGCCGAATAGTTGTAAGACAAATCAAAATCTTTTATCAAATAAGGCAACTCCGAATAGTTAAATTCTTTGCCTTTTTTGGCGGTGTAGGGTGCAGTTAGCAAAGCATCAAACGGAATATTATTGAGCATATCGTCAGGAATGATGATAAGGTGCTGCACGTTATTCAGTTTTTTTGGAAATATTTTTTCATACAATTCATAAGCTGCCGAAGCATACAACTCATTGACCTTGTAGTACATGGTGTTTCGCAACTTGATAACCAACCTATCGAAAGTGCTATCTTTTTGAATGGTTTGAATGTCAATACTCTTTTTGGAAATGCTAAATACATAAACCGTTGTGTCCGTTACCACGTATTCCACTAAGGCTGTTCTGTTGTCCAAAATTTCTTGCAATTCTTTCAGCGTAGTGATTTTGGTGTTGTATTTCAATTCGTGGTATTGTGGATAATCATGCTCAAACATAGCAATTAGCTTTTCATATTCTTGTTTGAGGCTAAACAATTCGGTTTTGAAAGCTGGCATTTGCTCCAAATTTTTTTGGCTTTCTCCTTCCAAAATCAAGGCTTGATATTTTGCTATTTGAGCCACCAATTCTTGTTCTTTTTGCAACAAACTATCGGGTAAACCTGCAAAAGATTTTGCCTTTGCATCAGACAATTTGCTCAATAACAAAGTAGCTTTATTTTTTTCTGAAAAATAAAAGGCTTTTTCAGTGAAAAAAGCAGCCTGTTGGGTAGCTAATTGCAGGCAAACCGCCATGGCGTGTTGGTAGCTGTTGTTCATTTGCTCCAAAAACTTCATTTTTTCGGTTTCCTCCATTTGGTTTTTCTTCACAAGGTCTGCAAATTGGTCTAAACTTTCGAGCAAAGCATAGCAAGTTTTCAGGTCTTCGGGTTGCTTATTTTGTTGGTAACGGCTGTAAAAAATGAGTTCTTTCTGTTGCAAAGAATACCGCAAATATTGGTATTGATAAAAATTATTTTGTGTAAACCAATCGGGGTTTTTGGTGGCATCAGTTTCAAAAAACGTAGGCACATTGGCAATTATGGCTTGTTGGTAAGCTGCCAAAGCCTTGTCGGGTTTTGCCTGTTGGAGATAGACATCGCCCAAAAAATTATAAGTGTGGGCAGTTTCGGGGTGTTTTTCTCCCAAAATATGTTTTTGCAACACCAAATTTTTCTCAAAAATTTCTAAGGCTTTTTCGGGTTGTTTGTCTTCCAAATAGACTTCGCCCATTTTGGTACAGGAGTTAATGACTGCATAGTTTTTTTCTCCCAACAGTTCTTTTTGTAGCAAAAAAGCAGCCTCGTAGTAAGCCAACGCCTTGTCATATTCTTTGGCTTGGGCGTGCAAAGTGCCTAAATTGTTGTAAGTGGTGGCAATATCCAAATGCTGCCCACCAAGAAAAGCCTCCTGAATTTCTAAGGCTTTTTGGAAATAAGGCAGGGCTTGTTCGTTCAAGCCTTTGGTGTAATAAACAGCCCCTATGTTGTTGTAGGCTTTGGCAATGTCGGGATGTCTTTCGCCAAACAAGGCTTTTTCTAAGGTAAGAAATTTGTCGAAATAAGACAATCCTTTTTCATATTGTCCTTTGGCTACATAAATATCTCCCAAAGTTTTGTAAGAGTGAGCAACTTCTATGCTTTTTTCGCCTTTCATTTGTTTTTGCAAATCGAGGGCAGACTGGGCATATTCTAAGGCTTTGTCGTAGTAGCCCTTTTCTTTGTAGCCAACGGCAATGCTGTTGTAAGAGGCTGCGGTGGCAAGGTGCTTGTCGCCGAGCAACTCCTTACGCATGGCGAGGGCTTGGTGCTGAAAAATCAGGGCTTTGTCATACAAACCTTGCCCGCTATACGCATCACCTATGTAGTTGTATAGCGTGGCAATTTGCGGATGTCTTTCGCCCATTGTTTTTTTCTTGATAGCCAACGCCTTGTTGTAATACTCAATGGCTTGGAAAAAAAAGGACTTTTTGGCAAGTACCAAACCCATATTGGTTTGATAATCTGCAATGAGTTCGTGTTTTTCGCCATGAATACGTTTGATAATGTCTATGGATTGCGTAAAATGAATTTGGGCATCGTTAAATTCGCCTACGGCATAGTGTAGCAGCCCTTTTTCGTTCAAAACCTCTGCCGTTAGGGGATTGATACGCCCAAAAAATCGTTGCACGTCTTTTGCAGCCGTATCTAAATAAGCAATAGCTTGTTTATATTTTTTTTGTGCAGTATAATTATGGGCTATTTGTTGCAAACCTGCAATGATTTTGGCGTGATTGGCAGATTTTCTATACAAAACCACAGCCGTTTGGTGCAAGCTAATAGCCGAATCGTATTGTGTTTGATTGGTCAAGGCGTGGGCTTGAGTCTGCAAAGCAGCAGCTTGGTCGGCAGGATTTGCTTTCTTTTGGGCTACGCTGGGCAAGGAAAACAGGACAAGACCAACCAAAAATAAGATAGATTTCATAAAAGTAGGTGCTATTGATGCTGCAAAGATAACGTAAATTTATGAAACTAAGTTAAGGAGATGTAAGGTTTTATTTGGAAAATGAGAAGAAAAGATAGAGATGAGATATTTTATATGAAATATGAAATCAAATAATTGATTACTAAGTAAAATGTATAACTTTGCAGCCTGAAAAATGATTTTGGTTTTTATCTAATGGTGCAACAAGCTCTTCAACGCAACCCTATTTTACGCATTGCTGTCAAGCATTTGTTTTCTAAAAAGAAACAAACCTTTGCTGCTATTTTGGGTGTAACTTTTGGCATTGCAGCTTGTATTTTTCAGGCAGGTATTATCACAGGCATACAAACTTTTTTCATTCAACGAACCATTGATTTTTCGGCTCACATTCGGATTTATAATGACGGCAAAAAAAACAAGCAAAGTATTTTAGCACGCCAACACCTCCAAACTTTGCCCGATTGGCAACAAATAGAAGGACTATCTTTTGCTAACTCACCTGTTTTATTTGCCATTCGCAACCAAAAAAATAGCGAAGAAAGTCCTCGTATTCGCAACGGCTACCAAATTATGGAGGCTTTGGAAAAAGACGACCAAGTGCTGGGCGTATCGCCATTTTTAGGGTCGCAAGTCCTCATACGTGCAGGCGTAACGCAGACAGGAGCAAGAATTTCGGGCATAGACGTGGACAGAGAAAATTTTATTTTCAATGTGCAAAAGTACATGACGCAAGGCAACATCAACGACCTGAAATTAATTAACAATGGCGTGGTGTTGGGGGCAGGCTTGGCAAATACACTGGGGACAAAAGTAGGAGATTATGTGTTGATAGCCTCCAACAAGGGGACTACGCTGGAAATGAAAGTCATTGGCATTAACCGCACAGGGGTCATAGCCGTAGATGATGCCAGAGCCTACATTACCCTGAACAATGCCCAAAAACTGCTCAACGTAGATGGGGCTTACATTACAGACATCAACATTAAGATAAAAGATATTACCAAAGCTGCCGACTTAGCACCCATTTATCAACGCCGTTTTGCGTACAAGGCAGACGACTGGATTAAGGCAAACGAAGGAGTTTTTGCTATTTTCAACGCCCAAAATGCAGCCATTTACATTGTCATTGTTTCTATGATGTTGGTTGCAGGATTTGGTATTTTCAATATCCTGACCATGATTATTTACGAAAAAATGCCCGATATTGCCATTCTCAAAGCCATTGGCTACGATAACCAATCTATCAAAGCTATTTTCTTGACCGAAGCCTTGTGTATTGGCTTTATTGGTGGCGTTTTGGGTTTGATTTTGGGCTACGGTGTATCAGTGGCTGCCAGCAACTACAAGGTAAACATAGACAGGGGGCTGTTGGCTTTGGACTATTTGCCCATTAATTTTAATCCTTCTTTTTATTTCCTCTCTTTTTCTTTTGGGCTACTCATCACAGCTTTGGCGGGCTATTTCCCTGCAAAAAAAGCATCAGAAGTCGACCCTATTACCATTATTAGAGGGAAGTAATTTTTAATTTTTAATTTTTAATGCTTAATTTTGAAAGTTGCCTTTGGCAAAATTCAAAATTCAAAATTCAAAAATATGCTTGAAGACCTAAAAGAAAAAGCTAAATTGGCTGAAACCCAAAACAGAAAATTAGCTGCTAAATTAAAAAGGACAAGACCTACGAGTTTAGATGACACCGTACACCAGCTACACAACGAAACCTTTGAGCAGATAGACTGTTTGCAATGTGCTAACTGTTGTAAAACGACCAGCCCTATTTTTCAGCAAGGAGATATAGAAAGAATAGCCAAGTCTATAAAAATGAAAACAGCAACTTTTATAGACACCTATTTACGTATAGACGAAGATGGGGATTATGTGCTTACTGTTGCTCCTTGCCCATTCTTAGACACAGAAAACTATTGCACCATTTATGCTCACCGCCCAACGGCTTGCAGAGAATATCCACACACGAATCGCAAAAGATTTTATCAGCTATTGGATTTAACAATAGAAAATACCAAAATATGCCCCGCTACGCTGAAGATTATGGAGGAGTTAAACAAAAAGTTTAAGTAACAAAATCAACTCCGTATCCTAATATCTTTCAAAACCAACTGCAAACTTACCCGACCTTTGTATTCGTTTTCTACAATTTGGTAAGCCATGTCAAAGGCTTTGCCGAGTCGAATATCCTCTGCATAATGAGCCAAATTGAAACCTACTACCTCCAAAGGTCTTGAATTATTTTGTTTGACATACATTTTCAGGTGTTCGTCTTTCATTACCTTTACCAATCCTTCGCATTGCACATTTTCTGCCACAAAAATTGGCTGCATATTTTCAGGACCAAACGGCTGCATTTGCTTGATAAGGGCAAGCAATTTGAAATTAATTTGGTCTAAGGGCATTACCAAATCTATGTTCAGGTGTGGCGTAGTAAGGTCTTCGGTCATTTTTTCGGCAGCAATTTTTTCAAATTTTTCTTTAAAAACTTGCAAATTGTCGTAAGCCAAAGTCAAACCTGCTGCGTGGGTGTGTCCGCCATATTGTTCGAGTACGTCTGCACAAGACGACAACGCCTCATAAATGTCAAAACCAACCACCGACCTTGCAGAGCCTGTAATTCTATTATTGGCAGAGGTCAAAATAATGGTAGGTCTATAATATTTGTCTAAGCATCGAGAGGCAACTATGCCAATGACGCCTTTGTGCCAATCTTCTTTGTATAAAATGGTGGCTGCTGCTTTTGCACCATTTTCAGCCTCTATCATTTGGTAGGCTTCTAAGGTAATGCTGGTGTCAAAATCTCTGCGTTGTTCGTTGGTCGTATTGGCTTGGCGGGCAAGCGAAGCTGCCTTTGTGTAGTCATCGCAGAGCAACAATTCAATGGACTGTTTGGCGTGAGTCATGCGTCCACTTGCGTTGATTCTTGGGGCAATACCAAAAACAATATTGGAAATTTCTACAGATTTTTTCAATCCTGCTGTTTCTATAATGGCTTTCAGTCCGTTTCTGGGGGCTGCATTGAGTTTTTTAAGCCCAAAATGTGCCAAAATTCGGTTTTCTCCGTTAATAGGCACAATATCTGCCCCTATGCTTACGGCTACCAAATCCAAAAAACTATACAACTTGTCTAAGGGCAAATCGTTATTGATAGACAAGGCTTGCAACAATTTGAAACCAATGCCACAACCCGACAACTCTTTGTAAGGATAAGGGCAATCAGCTTGTTTGGGGTCTAAAACGGCAAAAGCTGGAGGCAACTCCTCGCCTGGTCGGTGGTGGTCGCAAATGATAAAATCTATGCCCAATGATTGGGCATAACGAATAGGCTCTACGGATTTTATACCGCAATCTAAGCAAATGATTAAACCTACTTCGTGTTCGGCAGCCCACTGCACACCTTGTATAGACACGCCATAACCCTCGCCATTTCGGTCAGGCGTATAAAAATCTAAATTCGTATAAAATTGACGCAAAAAACCATAGACCAACGTAACAGCCGTTGTGCCATCTACATCATAGTCGCCATAAATCAATATTTTTTCCCGATTGCGAATAGCCTCCTCCATTCGCCACACCGCCTTGTCCATGTTTTTCATCAAAAAAGGGTCGTGCAGTTGCAACAGCGAAGGTCTAAAATATTCCTTTGCCTCGTCGAAGGTCGAAATGCCTCGTTGCAACAAAAGGGCAGCAATAAACGGACTAATCGTGAGTTGGTGGCTAAGGTCTGTAATGGCTTGCTCTTCGGGAACAGGCTTAAATGTCCATTTTTTTTGCATAACAACAAAGATACGAAAACCCTCTTAGGTTTGCGAAAAAATTGGAAATTTAATTTTATAGGAGTTACTTTACAATTTAAAAACGACCAGCCCTAAATGACACAAAATAATTTGGCAGTAACCCTTGTGCAAGCCGACTTACACTGGGAAAATCCAACGGCAAACCTCGCCATGTTGGAGGAAATGCTTTGGCAACACCAAGACTCGACAGACTTAATTGTCTTGCCCGAACTTTTTACGACGGGTTTTTCCATGAACACTGCTTTGGCAGAGCCGATGGGCTTGCACACGTTGAGGTGGTTGCAACAGCAAGCAGCTCGTACAAAGGCGGTGGTTACGGGGAGTTATATGGTGCGTGAAGGCACAGTTTGTTACAACCGTTTGCTTTGGATGCAGCCCAACGGAGAATTTGATTATTATGACAAACGCCATTTGTTTCGCATGGCAGGAGAACACGAACATTACACAGCAGGACAACGAAGTATAGTCAAAACTATTCGAAATTGGCGAATTTGCCCCTTGATTTGCTACGATTTGAGGTTTCCTGTTTGGAGTTACAACCAAGCCAATGGACAACTTCGCTATGACTGTTTACTTTACACCGCCAATTTTCCTTCTGCCAGAGCTACTGCTTGGAATACCCTGCTCAGGGCAAGAGCAATAGAAAATTGGGCGTATTGCATAGGTGTAAACAGGGTAGGCATAGACGGCAAAGGCAATCACCACGCTGGCGACTCAGCAGTGATAGACCCCAAAGGATTAGCTTTGTGGACAGGTGATGATACGCCTTGTATCAAAACAATACACTTAGATTGGGAAGGTTTGCAGGAATATAGGCAAAAATTCCCCGCTTATTTAGATGCAGAGGCTTTTCAACTGTTGTAATTACTCCCTGCGTTGCACGCAGGGCTATTCAAAGTTCAACCTCTTCGAGGTTGTAATTAAGTTTAATTACTTGATTTTCAAATTTTTATTTCTTAAACTCCTCCAAAGCAGCTATTCAAAGTTCAACCTCTTCGAGGTTGTAATTAAGTTTAATTACTTGATTTTCAAATTTTTATTTCTTAAACTCCTCCAAAGCAACCCATAAGTCTTTTCGTTTGGTGGCGGAGGTGGCAGCAAGGCTGATGAGAGGAAAAGAAGCTAATTGGCGTTGCACAACGGTAGTTATTTCCAATTCTTTCGTCAGTCCGTAATTGTATTCGTGCAGTTGATAGTTTCTAAAATCTTGTTTGCGAACTACAAATCTACCTTTTTTGGAGGTGCTTAGACCATAAAACAGTAAATTGACATAGGCAATAAATAGCTTGTCTTGGTGGACTTCTATATGCACGTAACAAGGCTTTGCCAAAAACAGCAAGCCTGTTGCTACTAAAAGGGGCGTGGCAAACAAACCTGCAAACCACTGGGGAGGCAAGGGAATGAAACTGCGAAAAATGCCCAGCAAGATGAAAAATATTGCAACAAGGGCTATTTTCAACGTAAAACGTCTGATTTCTTGCAGGTTATCAAAAATAAAAACAGGCATTTGATTTATCAATTATGTATTTTCCTTGCCACCATTAGCCCATCTCTGATAGGTAACAGTGTATTTTGCACACGACTGTCGTTTTGTATCTTGGTATTGTAGTCTTTCATAGCTTGCGTATCTTTGTCTGTTGACTCCGTAACCACTTTGCCACTCCACAGCACGTTGTCGGCTATAATAATTCCCCCGATTCGCACTTTGTCAAAAACTGCATCATAATAGTTGCTATAATTGAGTTTGTCGGCATCTATAAACACCAAATCAAACAACACATCGGGCAATGTAGGTATCACTTCCAAACCTTTGCCTACCAACAATTCTATTTGTGAACTCAAATTGGCTTTGGCTATGTTTTCCCTCACAAAATCCGCCAATTCCTCGTTGCAATCTATCGTGTATAGTTTGCCATTGGGCTGCAAACCTTGGGCAAGGCAGATGGCAGAATAGCCTGTATAAGTGCCAACTTCCAAAATATAAGTAGGCTGCATGAGGTAAGCAAGCAAAGCCAACGTATTGCCCTGCAAATGTCCTGATAACATGCGGGGCATCAGCACGTTGGCGTGTGTTTGCCTGTTGATGTACTGCAAAACGGCACTTTCATCAGTGCTGTTTTGCTCGCAATAAGCTAAAATTTTATCGTCTATCATAACAGAAACAAATGTAAGCAAAATTATGGCTGCAAAAAAATACCATAGATATATTTCTCTTCTACTTGGCTAAGAACAAAAGTACAATATTTTTTCCTATTTTATTTGAATTTCACACCTAAAATGTCGACCTTTGTGTTTTTAATAATTGATTTTCAATCAATAGCTAATGAGCAAAAAACATCAATATACCAAACCTCGCCGTACTACGTCTAACTTTTCTCTGACCAGCTTAGTTACCGACCGCCGTTTCAAACTCACTTTGGGCTTAATCACTATGGTTTTTGCTATGGTGTTGAGTGCAGCTTTTGTTTCTTATTTCTGGTCAGGCAGAGCAGACCAAAGCACCGTAGAAGCCTTGTGGAGGGTATCTTTGACAGATTCGGGTCGTGATGTGCAGAACTGGATGGGCATTTTCGGGGCTTTCTTCGCCTATCTTTTTGTGTATAAATGGTTTGGCATTGCCTCTTTTTTGTTCCTGCCTTTTATGTTTCAATACGGCTATTTTTGGGTTACGGAACGAAAGTTTTTTAGTGAACGGAGTTACTTATTCGGTATGCTTTTCTGGCTTTTTTGGATAAGCACGCTGATGGGCTATGTGGCTTTGTTTTTCGAAGGTCGCAATAGTTGGTCTTTTCTCTGCGGCGGCATTGGTTTTGAATTGGCTTTTTTGCTCAATAGCATTTTTGGTGGGGCTACTATTTTGGTCTTGCTCTTGGCTTTGGGCATTTACATTGTCTTTTATTACGACATCAGCCAAATTGATGCTCTCAAAAGTCGTTTCGAATCTGCCTCGTCAGGAAGTATTGCCTCTTCTTTCAAAAAAACTATGCAAAAACCTTATGACGACAGCAGTGATTTTATTAGAGAAAAAATGCAGCCCCGCCCCAATCCTTTTGACCAAAAAGGAAATCCTACGCCCAACAATGCAAACAACAGTGGGGCAGCTACCAATAAAAATGGGGCAGGAATTATTGTAGAAGACAATAAAGGCAAAGATATAAACAATGGTACTTCCAATTTTGAATTTAATTTGCAACCTCCCAAAGTAAATTTGGGCAAAAATATTACAACCAACAAGACAGGAGAACCCACTTTTAGCATTGAGGATACCACAGATGTAAACGAAGTGCCATTAGTCAATCCGCTAATTTTTGAGGAGGAAACAGACCTCAACCAACCTGAAAATCCTGCGGACAAAGTGCCAGCTTACATTCGTTTTGGTTTGTATGACCCGAAATTGGATTTAATGAAATACGTTTATCCCGAATGGGACTTGTTGCACCCACCAGTGCAGAACAAATTGCGGGTTACAAGGGAGGAATTGGAGGCAAACAAGGAAAAGATTGTAGAAACTTTGAGCCACTTCAATATCAGCATAGACACCATTAAGGCTACCGTAGGTCCTACTGTTACGCTGTATGAAATAGTGCCACAGGCAGGTATCAAAATATCGAAAATCAAAAATTTGGAAGACGACATTGCATTGAGTTTGTCGGCTTTGGGTATTCGTATCATTGCACCTATACCTGGGCGGGGTACGATTGGTATTGAAGTACCAAACAAAAACAGAGAAATTGTGTCGGCAAGTTCTGTTTTCTCTACCGAAAAGTTCCAAAAATCAGAATTTGAGTTGCCCATTGTTTTGGGCAAAACCATTTCCAATGAAGTATTTGTAACAGACCTTGCCAAAATGCCTCACTTGCTCATGGCAGGTGCGACGGGACAAGGTAAATCCGTAGGCTTAAACATCATTCTCACGTCTTTGCTCTACAAAAAGCACCCCGCAGAACTCAAATTGGTGCTTGTCGACCCGAAAAAAGTGGAATTGACTTTGTTTAACCGCATAGAAAAACATTTTTTGGCTATGTTGCCCAACAGTGAGGAGGCAATCATTACAGATACCAAAAAAGTGGTGCATACCCTCAATTCTTTGTGTATAGAGATGGACATTCGCTATGGGTTGCTCAAAGATGCAGCTTGCCGAAACATCAAAGAATACAACGAAAAGTTTACCAAACGAATGTTAAACCCCAACGAAGGACATCGTTACTTGCCTTACATTGTGTTAGTCATAGACGAATTGGCAGACTTAATGATGACCGCAGGCAAAGAAGTAGAAACGCCGATTGCAAGGTTGGCACAGTTGGCAAGGGCTATTGGTATTCACTTGATTGTAGCCACCCAAAGACCTTCGGTAAACGTAATTACAGGTATTATCAAGGCAAACTTCCCTGCTCGTTTGTCGTTTAAAGTTGCCTCCAAAGTCGACTCACGCACCATTTTGGACACAGGCGGAGCCGACCAACTCATCGGGCAAGGTGATATGTTGCTTTCCAATGGGTCAGATATTATTCGTTTGCAATGTGCTTTTGTGGCGACAGACGAAGTAGAAAAAATTTGCGACCACATAGGCAAACAACAAGGCTACGCAACGCCTTATTTGTTGCCTGAATTTGAAGATGAAAACGGCGACCAAGAAAGCAAAGTGGTCGACCTTGCCAATCGTGATTCTATGTTTGAGGAGGCTGCAAGGGTAGTGGTCATGCACCAACAAGGCAGCACTTCGCTTATCCAACGCAAGCTAAGTTTGGGTTACAACAGAGCAGGTAGGTTGATGGACCAATTAGAGGCTGCGGGTGTGGTAGGTGCTTTTGAAGGTAGCAAAGCCCGCAAAGTATTGGTGGCAGACGAAACGCAGTTGCAGGAACTGATGCGGAGTTTGGCGTAAAAAATAATTTTTTCCTGAATTTGTAAAGCAAATTCAGGAAAAAATTACACGCTAAAGCGTATGTTAAATAGTTGAACCTAATTATTCGACACCTTTGAGGTGTCGGATAATTCTGATAATCAGATACTTAGCACTTGAAATATTATCGATTATTTAAGTTTAACTACTTATATTGTACGCAACCCCTATTTATGATTTACTTTGTTTCGCATACAACAAGGGCAAAATAGCCAATAAAGTAGGCAATAACAAAATAAATAGAACCAATGCAGGATAAGCACTAACAACTGACCCATACAGCCAACAGTTAATACCAAAAGCTATAAAACTTGTCAAAATAAGCAACAGTTTGATAGTTCGTTGGGCTGTCTTGCGGTTGCGAACTAAAAGCATACTCAAACTGCCAACTGAAGTGCCAAGCAAGGCAAAAAATACCCCTGCCGATTCGTAGCCCTGCAAGCCAAACATAGGCGGAAAACCATAATTGCCTCCAATGATAGAGCCTACAAAAAGTCCTACAATAAACAACAAAAGGCTACCTGCCAAAGAAAAAATGCTATTGATTAACAACTGAATTTTGAATTTTTAATATTAAACATATTTGTCCACATAGCCCTGCAAAGTCATGTTGCTACCAATACCTGTGGCTTTAAAATACCATTCGCCGTCTATGCGTTGCAGCCTGCCAAATTCTATATCTGTCATTTTGCCAAATTCCTCGTCTAAATCATAGTGCAAAATTTGGCGTTTGGTATCCACATCTACAATTCTTATGTAGGCTTCTTTGAGTTGTCCGAAGTGCTGGCGGCGTATTTCGGCTTCGTGTATGCTCACAACTACCACCAAATCAGTAATTTGAGAGTTTACCAAAGGTAAATTAGCCAACACCATTTCGTCATCATCATCGCCTACGCCACTGCGGTTGTCGCCTGTATGCTGCACCGCCCCGTCGGGAGAACGGAGATTATTATAAAAAACAAAATACTCATCAGCAGGCACCTTGCCATGAGCAGCTAACATAAAAACAGAAGCATCGAGGTCGAGTTGAGTGCCTGTGCGAAACTCCCAACCTAAACCAATCATTATTTTTTTTAATCCAGGTTCTTTTTTACTCAAATTTAAGGAGGAACCTTTTTGTAAAGAAACAGACATGAGAATAGAGATGAAATATTATGACAATTTAGCTACCTGAAAGCAACTATCCTAAATAATTACCTTAATTTTTTTGCAGACTCGACAAAAATGTGTAGTATTAGCAAAATTTATCATCTGCTTACCTTCTTTGCCCATACACCAAATATGAATTGCTTTTTTCAAACTTTTTTTAAACTTGTGAATGTTTTTACAGTGAGCAACCGCCATTTTGCTCCTTCCTTTTTGTTTGTGATAGGATTTAGTTTTTTGGTATTGGTAAGCAATTCTACGCAATTATACGCCCAAGATGTGGACAAATTGTTGGCAAAATACAACCAACTACTCAAAGAGGCAAAAGAAGCACAGGCTTACAAGCCGCCCAAACCTACGCCTCGCAACCGTCCTAAGCCGAATACGCCTCCGCCCCCTCGCGACTTGCGTGTGATAAAACAAGAAACTGCCAAAACAGCTATCAATTTGGCTGATGCTTACTTAGGTTTGCCTGACTACCGCAATGCTATTTTTTATTTTGGCGAAGCCTCCAAAATAGCCGAATCCGCTAACGATTATGGTTTAGCTGCCATTGCCAACCGCAAATTAGGCGACCACTACACCAAAAACAACATTTACAACAGTGCCATTAAAAGTTATTTAGATGCCTCGCAAGCCTACCAAATTGGCAAAAAATATACAGATTATATTGAGGTGCTGATAAAAATGGGCAAGTTGCACTTTGGCAAAGAGGAAAACAAAAGGGCAATTACTACATTTTCGAAAGCTGCCCACGAAGCCGAATTTTACAAAGAATTGGGCAAATTAACCGAATGTTATGAGTTTTTGGCAAAAGCCTACGCCAAAGAAGGAGATACTGAAAGTGCTGCTTACTATACCAAAATGTCGAAAGGTTCGCAAGATGTGGCAACCAACAGCCAAGAACAGATAAAAGAGAGGGAAACTGCCAAGCAACAAGTGGAGCAAATAGACCAAAAACAAGAGGTAATTGCAGCCAAATTGAATGCAGGCAATTTGTCTTCGGCAGAGTCGGAGGATTTGAAAAAGCAAGTGGCAGCCTTAGAGAAGCAAAAAGCTGATGCAGAGCAAAAAGTGCGGATTCGGGAGGAGATGATTAAGGCAAAAATAGAGCAACTAAAAAAGAAAGACACCGAATTATTTGAAACCACTGAACAGCTAACAGATTCACAGGCAAAAGTGAAACAACAACAGATGCAGGTGTTGTTTATGGCTGCGGTTGGGGTGTTGCTGTTGGTGGTGGTGGCGGTGGTCATAGCTGCGGTGATTGGGGCAAGACGCAAAAACAAAAAATTGGCTGCTCAAAATGCCGAAATTGTAATGCAAGCAAAAGAAATAGAAAAGCAAAAACAAGAAATAGAGAAAGAAAGGGACAAATCTGAACAAATGTTGCTCAATATTTTGCCCAAAGCTACAGCAGACGAACTAAAAGAAAAAGGCTTTGCCGTACCCAAATCCTATGAATTGGTTACTGTTTTGTTTGGCGACTTCAAAGGCTTTACCAACGTAGCCGAAAAATTGACCCCAAAAGAAATTATCAATGAATTGAATATTTGTTTCAGTGCTTTCGATGCCATTTGCGAAAAACACAACATAGAAAGAATAAAAACCATAGGCGATGCCTATATGTGTGCGGGAGGATTGCCAATAGAAAACAGCACCAATCCCTTAGACGTGGTATTGGCGGGTTTGGAGATGCAAGAATTTATGAAAGTTCGCAAAGGCGAAAAAGAAAGATACGGCGAGGAGTATTTCGAAATGCGAATTGGGGTGCATACAGGCTCGGTGGTGGCGGGCGTAGTGGGCAAGAAAAAATTTGCTTACGACATCTGGGGAGATACCGTAAACTTGGCAAGCCGCATGGAGTCCAGTGGCGAAGTGGGCATGGTCAATATTTCGGAGGCTACTTATCAATTAGTGAAAAACCAAATCTATTGCACGTACAGAGGCGAAATTCCCGCCAAAAACAAGGGCGAAGTGGCTATGTATTTTGCTATGGAGAAATGGGATAAGTAGTTGTTTATAGATTTTTTTTTTATTTCGTAAATCTTGGTATGCCACAAACAAACTCAACAATAGACAAAATACAAGTTTCTTTGCTAAAAGAGCAACTTCACCCGCATTTTTTGTTTAATACCTTGAATGGTCTGTATGCTTTAGCCATTAAAAAATCGGACAAAACAGCCACAGGGATAGCCCAATTAGCAGACCTCATGCGGTATTTGATGGGGGAAGGGCAAGCACCAGAAGTTTCACTACCCATAGAATTGGATTATGTAGCCAATTACATAGCCCTGCAACAGTTGCGACTAACTGCCCAAACCGAAGTGCGGTTGAGTATTGCAGACCAAACAATGAATCAAACTATTGCCCCTTTGTTGCTTACACCTTTTATAGAAAATGCGTTTAAATATGGCGTCAATAATGACATTTTTTCTGTTATTTCTATCAAAATTGCGTGTGAACTTACACAACTTAATTTGTGGGTACAAAACAACAAAGTAGCAACAGACGTGATTTCGCACAAAATAGGATTAGCAACTACGCAAAAAAGGTTGCAATTACTCTACCCTAATAGACATACTTTGAATATTTTTGACGAACCGACTACTTATACTGTTGATTTAGCCATTCGCCTCAAATAATAAACCTCAAATGATAAACTGCATAGCTCTTGACGATGAGCCTCTTGCCTTAGAGGTCATTCAACTTTTTTGTGAAAAACTGCCTTTTTTGCACCTGTACAAGACTTTTACCAATAGTGCAGAGGCTTTGCGTTATTTGCAAAAACATAGCATTGATTTGATATTTTTAGATGTGCAGATGCCTGCAATGAATGGCATTGCCTTTGCCAAAAAAATTGCCAATCCTTCTACAATGATTATTTTTACCACTGCTCATGCCGAATATGCTTGGCAGGGTTTTGAACTCAATGCTATTGATTTTTTGCTGAAACCTATTCAGCAAAAAAGATTTGAGCAAGCCAGCCAAAAAGCCAAAGAATATTTTGAGTTTTTGCACCAACGAACTACCCAAATGAACAATGCTTTGTATGTGAGAGCAGAATATTCGTTGGTCAAAATTCCTTTTGTCGACATTCTCTACTTGGAAACGATGGACGACTACATAAAAATCCACCAATTAGGCAAACCACCTTTGCTAACTTTAATGAGTATGAAAAAAGTTTTGGAAAAACTGCCACCCGAAGATTTTGTTCGGATACACAGGTCGTACATTATACCTTTAAACAAAATAGAGTCGGTAAGAGCAAAATCTGTTTTTTTGGGCGTAACCGAATTACCTATTGGCACTAGTTACGAAAAAGAGTTTTTTCAGGCCTATATGAAACAAGGGTTTTGAGTTTTTGATTTATCAAACACCTACGTTTGATAAATCAAAAACCTACGTTTCCACAAAAATTGTCGAACAACCAACTTTTTACCCACCTTGCCTACTTTTTTATTTTCAAAAACCAAAAAAAACTCTTATTTTGCGAAAAAATAGAAAAGTATAGCTTATGTTACGTACACACACTTGCGGAGAACTCCGCACCGCCCACATTGGGCAACCTGTAACCCTGTGCGGTTGGGTACAAAAAACCAGAGATAAAGGTAGCCTGTTGTGGGTAGATTTGAGAGACCGTTATGGTATCACGCAGTTGTTTGTGGAGGAGGCGGACAACAAAAGTTTGGCTGCCGAAGTCCGCAATTTAGGTCGTGAATTTGTGATAGCTGCCACTGGCACTGTCATAGAAAGGCAATCTAAAAACCCAAAAATCCCGACTGGCGATATTGAAATCAGGATTGAGAAACTACAAATTTTGAACCCCGCCAAATTGCCTCCTTTTTTGATAGAAGACGAAACTGACGGAGGCGATGACCTCCGAATGAAATATCGGTATTTGGATTTGCGGAGAAATGTGGTGCGTCAAAACCTCGAACTTCGCCACCGAATGGCAAAAGCTGTGCGTGATTATATGGACAGTCAAGGCTTTTTGGAGGTAGAAACTCCTGTGCTGATAAAATCTACTCCCGAAGGAGCAAGGGATTTTGTTGTGCCTTCCCGCATACACGCAGGCGAATTTTATGCCCTGCCCCAGTCGCCGCAGACTTTCAAACAGTTGCTGATGGTTTCGGGTTTTGACCGTTATTTCCAAATCGTAAAATGTTTTAGAGATGAGGATTTGCGAGCAGACAGGCAACCCGAATTTACGCAAATTGACTGCGAAATGTCTTTTGTGCAGCAAGAGGATATTCTCAATATGTTTGAGGGTTTGGTAAGGCATTTGTTCAAGGCAGTCAAAAACGTAGAATTGCCTACGCTTACCCGCATGACCTACGACTATGCAATGGAAAATTATGGTTCGGATAAGCCCGATATTCGTTTTGAAATGAAATTTAAGTACCTAACGGACTTGGCAAAAGGTAAGGGTTTTCAGGTTTTTGATGCTTCGGAAACTGTGGTGGGCATTGTGGCGGAGGGCTGTGCAGAATATACCCGCAAACAGGTGGACGAATTGACAGAGTTTGTGAAAAAGCCACAAATTGGGGCAAAAGGTTTGGTTTATGTGCAGTGCAAGGCAGATGGCACGTTTAAATCTTCGGTTGATAAGTTTTTTGATAACGAGGCTTTGAAAGGCTGGGCAAGTTCTATGGGTGCAAAAGCAGGAGATTTATTGTTGATTTTGTCGGGTGAAACCCATAAAACCCGCAAACAACTCAACGAATTGCGGTTGGAAATGGGCAACCGTTTGGGACTTCGCAAAAAAGACGAGTATGCTGCCCATTGGGTCATTGACTTTGCTTTGCTCGAATTTGACGAAGAAAGCAACCGTTTTCACGCCATGCACCACCCATTTACTTCGCCAAAACCCGATGATTTGCACAAACTCAACAGCACCGACCACGAAGTTTTAGGCTCTATTCGTGCAAATGCTTACGATATGGTGATTAATGGTGTAGAAGTTGGCGGTGGTTCTATCCGTATTCACGACAGGGCTGTGCAGTCGCAGATGTTCAAACTCTTGGGCTTTTCGGAGGAGGAAGCAAAGGCACAATTCGGCTTTTTGCTCGATGCTTTTGAGTATGGGGCACCGCCGCATGGTGGGTTAGCTTTCGGTTTTGATAGGCTTTGCTCTTTGTTTGGTGGTTCGGACAGTATTCGTGATTTTATTGCTTTCCCAAAAAATAATGCGGGTAAAGATGTGATGATTGATAGTCCTTCGCCTATTTCGGAAGGGCAGTTGAAGGAGTTGCATATTAAGTTGTAGGGAACTATTGTATAGATTAAATTCATGGTTTAGCCATGAATTTAATCTATATTTTTAAATAGCATAAATCTTAATTTTTATTTAATATTGCATATATTTTGGTTTTAAACCCATACAAAAATATGTTTAGGATAAAAGAACTGTACCTAAAAGGTTTCAAAAACCCCAACAGAGAATTAAAAATTCAGTTTGCAGATGCCCCCGTTACCATTATTTATGGCGAAAATGGTTCGGGTAAAACTACACTGTTGCAGGTAATACAAGCTATTTTTAAGCAAGATTTTGAGTTTTTAAAGTCCCAAAATATTAGTTTGGCAAGGATTGATTATGAGTTAAATGAAGAAGCTGAAAGTGTAGAAATTAACATGGGAGAAGATATAGCTTTTCGTTCCAATAACAATACATTTAATAACTTATCTTCGGCTCTTTTTGGAATACATAGAGGAATGGTAGATTACAACCAAGCATTCTTAAAAGACTTAAGCAAGAAAATTAAAGACAACGTACAACTTGTAGAAAGTTTTATGTTGTTAAAAATGAATGACAAGACAATTAGAGAGGGGTGGCACTTAATTCAGTCTTTAAAAAAAATTCCTTCTGATATAGATTCTAAACTAAGTAGTACCATTTATTCTACTGATAGGCATAGCACCATAGACAATGTAGAAGTACAAGTATTAGAATATACATTACGTAGTTCTTTTGAAAAAGGGGAAAAAATGATTATTACAAATATCAGTAATGCTTTTTTTAGTACGATTGATAATGCGTTAAATACACCTCCAAATATTACACCACCTAAAAATTTTCATCAGAGATTTAGTAAAAGAAAAACTTTTTTTGAGCTATTTATTAATCGTCTTTCTGATTCTGCAACTAAGGATAAGCTTAAGTATTTTCTTGACGAGGATAATTATGATAATTTAGAAAAAGAAGCTCCTTTATTTAAAGTTTTGTTGATTAATATGTTGGAAGCAGCAGAAAAAGACGAAAGAGAAAACATTGATTTGAAAGCAATTACGATGTTGGTAAGCACTTTCAATGAATTTATTATTCATCAAAAAAAGTTAGTGTTAAATGCAGTGGAAATATATATTGCCTTCCCCAATGGACAACGCCACAGTTTAGCGGATTTGTCAAGCGGAGAAAGGCATTTATTGAGTTTTCTTACGTTATTCCTCATCACTACTCGCAATAGAAACTTCTTTTTGATAGACGAACCTGAAATTTCTTTGTCTATGAAATGGCAAAGACGTTTATTGACCTTATTAAGTGAGTTTTCTCCTCATTCACAAATTATTGTGGCTACGCACAGCCCTGAAATGGCAGATGGCAAACCAGAGTATTTAATGAAAGGTAAACTTATTTAATTCTCTATAAACTATGGAAGATTTTAGGTCAAATCTCAATCGTTATATTATCAGGGCTTTTATGGAAGAAAGACCTCTGGTAATTGTTGAAAGTGCAGATGATAGACAAATTTATACAAATATCGCCAATTCATTAGGCTTTAATTTAGCTATTCATAGAGTATCTGATTTTGAGTTGCCCGCAGGTTGCAATGGCATTATTGATTGTATTGACTCTATTCAGCCCAATGCACAAACAGAGGAGAGGTATGAAACACTCATTTTAGGTGTCATTGATAGAGATGCAAGATTTTATAAGAACAAGGAAGAATTTATGGGTTTACAAGGGTTAAAATGTTTGTTTATTCTTAAATATTATTCCATAGAAACCTATTTTGCAACTCGTAGTAATTTACAAAAGCTAATCACTAAAATAACTAATGCTATCAATACAGATATTACAGAGGAAATGTTAAACGACATTGAAAATAATATAGATAATTCGTTAGAAACTCTTTACTATCTTTCTCTCGATGCTCTTAAACAAGAATGTATGGGCAAAGAAAATCATGTTGCTTTTAAGAACTATGGAACAGAGGAACATGAAAATAGTGTTGTAGGAGAAACAGCAATAAAAGCATTTAAGGAGCATAGATTACCCTCTATAAAACAATCATTAGACGAGTTTGCAGTAACCAAAAATGTTAGTAGGGCAAACATAAAGTTAATAGCCAAAGGAAAATGGTATTTGTTTAACTTTATATACAGAAGTTATGAACCTATCAAACAATTAAAGAAAAACGAAAAGGCTAATAGAATAAATACGCCTAATAAAAAGGATACAAAACTCATTTTTGATATAAAAATAGACTTACAACCCTTACAGATGTATGATTATCTCTATTCAATGATATTTGAATGTTTAGACCACGCAGAACTAACTGATATTATCCAAAAGTTTACAGCATTGGGTATGAAAAATGATAACTCATTTCAGTAGGGCAGTTGAAGGAGTTGCATATAAAGTTGTAGGACAGCTTAACCCTTCTAAGGTTTTGGAAACCTTAGAAGGGTTAGCAAAAAGAGACTGCTTGCCTAACAACCTTGTTTGTCGTAGTAGTACAGGTACACAATGTTATAACAATTTGTCGAACACTTTAAAGGTGTTCGACAAATTTGGTATTACTCTCTTAATAATTAGAAATAGTAGAGCCTACACCATTACCATTTTGTCCGTTGCTATGATTAGAATATAGTTTGCGAACATTTTTGGCACAATCTCCCCTTACATTTTTGCCTACATTATATTCTACGGGGTCGCCATCTTTAAGGTCATTAAAATCACCTTCTATCAGGTCTTCGTAGCTAAAATACAAGTTGTTTGGAGGAGCCACTATAAAGCCGTAGCCATTTTTAAGATTGATTACTGTGCTGGTAAATACACCATTTTCTCCTGCCACTGGGGGTTTGTAAGCTGGCTTGTAGGTATTTTGAATAGCATCTGGGGCAACGAAAATGTTGTTTATCAACAAATCATTTTTCATAATACGATTGTCTATCAACTCGTGCATGGCTATGGGGTAGGTGGCTTCGTCTAAGAGTTCTTGGGAAGTGCGGGTTTCTCTTACTTCGCCTTTTTCGTCTATGTATTTAAAATCCCAATTCAATACCATTACTCGTGAGCCTAAGGTGTTGAGTTTGCGAATCAAAGGTACATAATCTCCATCACAAGCTATGAGTACCACCACGCTGAAGTTTTTATAGACTGCCAACTCGTAAGACTCTAAGGCTAACCAAACGTCTATACCTTTTTCTTCTTTTTTGCCACTTCTCGACCTCAACGGAAGGTAGTGCGTAATTACGCCTTCATTCATCAAGATGTCATCGAATATACGGTCGTTGTAGAGTTTGTTTAGTTCTTTGGCATCATAAGCACTTAATCTGCCTCTAAAATAGTGAGCATCAACCACTTGGCAAAGCCTGACATCTGCGTTTTCTTCTTTTGCTATTTGATGTCTGATGAAGTTGTGCAAACCTTCTAAACTAATACGGGCTTTGCGTGAGTGTTCGTAATTATAATAATTACTTACTTTTAGAAAATAGTTGCCGTCATAAAATACGCCTATTCTTGTTAATTTACTATTGTCTTGCATTTTTTTGTTTTTTTACTTTGGTTTAAAACAATTATAAGTATAGTTAGCTGCTCTTTGGGTTAGATTGTAAAAGAGCAAAAGCAAAGGTAAACATTTTTGATAAACTGCCAAATGTTTGGTTTAAAATCTACAATTATCATACCTTTGTAGTCGATAAAACTTTTTATAAAAACCATTTATCGGACACTTTGCGAGTTGTCGCACCATTCGTGTCCGATAAGTTTCTCTAATCAGAAAATGTCTTTAACAACTTTATTTCAGCAATTTAACCAGCTCAAAGTGATTATTGTGGGTGATGTGATGATAGATGCCTATAGCTGGGGAACAGTAGATAGAATTTCGCCCGAAGCCCCTGTGCCTGTGGTCAATATACGCAAGCAAGAACGGCGGTTGGGCGGTGCTGCCAATGTAGCCCTGAATATACAGGCATTGGGGGCTACGCCTATTTTGTGTGCCGTTGTTGGCAAAGACGACGAGGCTTTGCAGTTGCAAGCCCTGCTCGACCAACAAAAAATGAGAACAGACGGGCTAATTGGCGTTGCCAACAGAGTTACCACAGTCAAGCACCGCATTTTAGCTGGTTCGCAACAACTGCTGCGGGTGGACTCCGAAACCGACAAGCCCATAGACCATGCGGCTTCGGAGGCTTTGGTCGAGCAAATCAAAAAATTGGCGGAGGAGGCTCACGTCATTATTTTTGAGGATTACGACAAGGGCGTATTGACCCAAGAAAACATAGAGCAAATTATAGCATTTGCCAACGAAAAAAAGATACCAACCATTATAGACCCCAAAAAACGCAACTTTTGGTACTATAAAAACAGCACTTTGTTTAAACCCAACTTGAAAGAACTGCGTGAAGGGCTGAAAATGGACATTGATTTGGCTACCAATTTGCCCCAAGCCGTAGAGCAGTTCAGGAAACAAATGGGCATAGAAACTGCCTTGATAACTCTTTCTGAACATGGAGTTTACATTGCCAATGAACAAGAACAGCATCGTTTGCCTGCACACAAGAGAGAAATTGCAGATGTTTCGGGGGCTGGCGATACGGTGGTGAGCATTGCTGCCTTGTGTGTAGCCCTCAATTTAGATTTGCAAACCACAGCATTTTTGGCTAATTTGGGTGGCGGTTTGGTCTGCGAATATTTGGGCGTAGTCCCCATAGACAAAAATATTTTGTTGGCAGAGGCACAACGAGTAACGAAAACAGGGTAAGTTTGGTAACACTCAGTTTAAAAATAAGAAAACTCTATTCATGGATTTTTTAAGAAAATATCAACTCTTGCTATTAGCAATTATTGTCTTTTTTTTACTTGCCCACACAGTTTACGACAAGTTGGCAGCCACACAGCCCCCTGATTTGCTGGCAGTTCCAAGTATGTCGAAAAACAGCAGCCCTATAAATCTCACAGATTTTTGTGGCGAGGCAGTCCCTTTGCAAGAAGCAGAAGTTAGAGAAAGATTAGACAGGGAATTGTTAGTCAATGCCAATTTTCATTCTAATACTACTTTGGTTATCAAACGTGCCAATCGGTGGTTGCCACAAGTAGAAAAAATATTGAAAGAGGAACAAATTCCCGATGATTTCAAATATTTAATGGTCATAGAAAGTTCTCTTGCCCAAGCCGTATCGGGTGCGGGGGCAGCAGGTTATTGGCAACTGATGAAACCTACGGCAAAAGAATTGGGTTTGGAAGTTACGGAGGAGATAGACGAGAGGTATCATGTGCAAAAAGCCACCAAAGCAGCCTGCCAATACATTCGGAAATGTTATCTCAAATTAGGGTCGTGGACTTTGGCAGCAGCAGCTTACAACAGAGGGTTGTCAGGTATCATGCGTGCCTGTATGCAGCAAAAAGCAAAATCTTACTATGACCTTTGGCTCAATCAGGAAACTTCGCGTTATGTTTTCAGGATTTTGGCAATGAAAATAATTATGCAAAATCCTGAACAATATGGCTTTAACATAGACCTCAACCAACGCTATGCTGTGTTGAACTTGCGAACTGTAAAGATAGACACGACTATCAACAGTTTGATAGATTTTGCTCATAAGCAAGGCGTAAGTTACAAGAGTCTAAAAGTTTATAATCCTTGGCTGATAAGTGATAAATTGAGTATTCTGAATGACAAAAAAACTACAACTCCAAAATCTTATCTCATAACATTGCCTACTGATGCACCATTTCAAAAAGATGAAAACTTTTTGCGTTTGCAATCTCTGCCCCAAGACGATAGTGTGCGGAGAGATAGTTTGAGATAAAACTTATAGCATGACTATTTTGTGTTCCTTCTCCCCTAACACTTTTTTGATAATAGTAATTATCTAAAAAAAAATACTTAACATAAAAAAAAGTTATGTAACAAATTAATTTTCAAAAAAATAGTACGGCTTCAAGCCGTACTACCAATACAACCATTGCCCTACTTTTTATTATACTGCCTTTGCATTTTCATACGATTGACATTCACCTTTTTGTTTTTTGGGTGCTTAATGGCATAACTCAACGTAAAATTTTTGGCTTCGCCTTGTGCCAAGTTCACTTTCCAAGTCAATAAACCAGTAGCAAAATTTCGAATAGCTGATGAAGTTTCCAGCACTTCTACCTCTATTTCACTATTGGTCGATATGGGCAACTGGTCGAGGAGGTCTAACTGAATGGGTGCATTATTGGTGTTTCGCACATTGATTTCGTAGGTGTATAACTCCGTTACGGTGCTGCTCAAAAACTTTCGGCTGCTGAAATCTTGCTTTTTAGTCCGATTAACCATTACCTTTTTATCTCTGCCCAACGAAATTTGCAGCGTATCGTCTGCTTTGCGTAGGTTAATGGACGTTTTGCCAATGTAGCTGTCGTTATAGTAAATATTGGCAACCCCCTCTACCAAATTTAAGGTTTCCCAGCCCAATATTTTGGCTATCAAAAAAGCATCTTTGTCCATTTTGGGTGTGCAAACATAATTGTAGTCTGCTTTGAGTTGATATTCGTTAATTTCTACGGCGTAGGCTCTGTTATCAGAAGGAATGGAATACAATTCTTTGACTTCAAACTCTACACTAAGTTCCGAAACGGCAATATCTGAATAAGCCTCTACCCTACTCCCCGACCTGTCCACGCCTCCTGCTCGGCTTTCCTCCATTTCGTCTGCCGACATCATAACCTGTTGTTGTATATTGGCGTTGTTACTGTAATAAAGATTTTGTGAATAGTCGTTAGGATTAGAAAAATCCAATTTCCAAGTCGTCAATTCGGGTGGTGTGGTGTTTTGCGACCCTTCGGCAGTGGACAAAGTAAGACGTACTTTCTGCCAATCTACGCCTGAATTGTTAAAAATATTGCCTTTGTAAGTAAATTGAATGGGTTTGTCCACGCCTTTTGCTCTGAAATCGTATAATGGCGACCAACCTGCCTCTGTTATCACATAACTCCAACGGGCTTGTACTGTTTTTGCCTCTTTTGCAACAGCTATCAAGGTTAGCTCAAAAGCTGGTGCTATGTCTTTTGCCTTCATTTTCTCTAAGGCTTTGAAAAAATCTTTCCCTCTTTTTTGGAGGTTTGCAATTTTTTTGTTGATTTCTTTTGTCTTTTCTGCAATTTCTTTGGTCTTGTTTCTATAATACGTACCAAAATTTTGTAATTCTAACAAAGAAAGTCCGTTATTGCTACCTATTCTGCCTTTGTTTTGTTCCAATAAATCTGATTCTGACTTCCAAACAGCCAATTCTATTTGCAATTTTTGCTGTTCGTCTTCAAAATAAGCTACCGAGTCTTCTAAGGCTAACCTTTCTTTGCTGGGTTTTAGCTTGCCTTCATAATTAATTTCGCCTGAAATAGACAAAATTTTAATACTTTCGTCTAAACCAAAACTGATGCTGTTCAGGTTAATAGAAGATGGCAAACCAACAAACTTAAATGTATTTTGCCCCACCAAAAACTTCAATTCGGTTTGGTAGCGGAGTTCTGCCCCCGACAAGAATACTGTAACTTCTGCGGGGCTACTTTCTATTATCTTTTCATCACCTGCATAGGAGAAAAAGCTAACAAAAAAAATTGCAATGATTAAAATTATTCGATACATGGTTTTATGGTATTTGGTATGAATGAATGTAACATAAGATTCAGTGTGGGTATAAGGCACAGACTAAAGCCTATGCTACATTAAATAACTACAATATTGCTAATATTTTGCAAAAATTAGACAAATAAAGTTTTTTTCTAAAAAAAATATGCAAGGCTGTAATAGATACTTTATCTTTGTTGGTCAAAAACCTTACAAGGATTTTAAATCCTTGTAAGGTTTTTAGGGCAGAGTTTACAATCAATCACCTGACAATGAAAAAAAAATATAGTGTATTATTTATTCTATTGGTTTTATTGGGCAATTTGGCAGCTTGTGGCAATAGTTCCACGTATGAGGGCTATAAAAACTTTGAAAACAAACAATGGAAGGCAGACGCAACAGCCGTTTTCAATTTTGAAATAACAGAAGATACAAAACCCTACCAAATCAGCTATTCCATTCGAAACACAGTAGGCTATCCTTATTATAACCTCTATCTCGACTATACTTTGGCTGATGCAACAGGCAAAGTCATTTCGACCCAACGAGTGGACAAAAATCTGCTCAACCCCAAAACAGGTGAGCCGTATGGCAAGGGCATAGGCGACCTTTACGACCACGAATTCATAGCCTTAGAAAATTTTAAATTTCCAAAAAAAGGAGGTTATACTTTTACGCTAAAACAAGCCATGCGGTTAGACCCTCTGCCCGAAATAGTGGCAGTAGGTATGCGGGTGGTGGAAAAACAGTGAACAGTTAGCAGTAAACAGTTATCAGTTAAGTAGCAAAACTTGTAAATTTAGTTTTCACTGATAACTGTTCACTGCTAACTGTATTAATATTCGTCTTCGTTAAAAAAGAAGTCGTCTTTGGTTGGATAATCAGGCCAGATTTCCTCTATACTTTCATACGGCTGTCCGTCATCTTCGAGTTCTTGTAGATTTTCTACAACTTCTAAGGGTGCGCCAGAACGTACAGAGTAGTCTATCAATTCATCTTTGGTAGCAGGCCAAGGAGCATCTTCGAGATAAGAAGCCAATTCAAGTGTCCAATACATAGGTGTAAAATAAATTTTTTAAAGATTTTTTTTGACTGTATTTTTGTTACTATTTTGCTTATTACAAATAGCTTTTGTAAAAAGTTCGCAAAAGTAGCAATTTTATACAGAAAAGCAAGCAAAACTGTTTTTTATATTTTTGGCTCTTTTCTTGCTCTGAAAAACAATGGATTGTCCATTTGCTAATGGTTGCAGACCTTGACAATTCATAATTTTTAGTTTAACTTTACGATTGTCAAGGTCTGCGACCATTGCCAACGTATTTTTATTGGTATTTCTATGAATATAACCTTTTTTTGCTCTCTATTCTCCAATCACTTATTGGTTTTTATTTTGGTACTATTTGCAAATTTTATTACTTTTTTTTCGGCTACTGCCCAAAAAAAAGTGATAGAAAGTTATTTGACTACGCAAAAGAAAATAGCGGACTCGGTGCAAGAGGTTAAAAAACAAAAAATTGCAACTGCCCAAGCCAAAACCGACCAACTCTTGGCACAGCAACAAGCTGCCCAAGATACTATAAAAAAGCTAAAAGAACAACTACAAAAGCAGGCTCAACAACAAGCCCAAAATCAAGGAACAACTAAGCAAAATGCTGTTAATCAACCTGTTTTGGACACTTTGCCCTCTGCTCCCATAGATACGATTGTGTTTCGCAACAGATTATTGCAAATCAAACGACCTTTTGGGGTGGAAATAGGCAACCAACCTTACAGTAACCGCAGTGAAAAACAGTGGGCTTTGGTGCAAGGTATCAACGACCAAAATAGCTACACCACCCCTCACCAACTCCAAGCCAATCAATTTGTTTTTGGCTGGCATCCCTATTGGATGGGTGAAGCCTACCGAAGTTATAATTTTACTTTGCTGTCGGCTTTGGCTTATTTTTCTTACGAACTCAATCCCCAAACTGGAGGCTACACTTCCATTCACGATTGGCTTACTACCCCTCTCCTCGCCCTTGCCAAAAGTAAAAATAAAAACATCAGTCTTTTACTCACTGTTACCAATTTGGGCTATGCAAACAACCAAGTTTTTCTTAAAAACAAAGCAGCCCAGCAAAAATTAGCCGTTACTTTGATAGATTTGTTGCAAAAACGCAAAGCAAACGGCGTAAATTTGGATTTTGAGAATATTCCAAAATCATACCGCAACTTGTTTACCAACTTTGTAATCAATTTGGCTACCGAACTCAAAAAAGCAGACAGTAGTTATGTGGTCAGCTTGGCGGTGCCAGCCTTAGATTTTGACGAAAGTTTTGATTTTTTGCAACTCAATAACCACGTGGCTTATTATGTAGTCATGGGTTATGAATTTTATGGCAAAGGAAGTACCAAAGCAGGACCCATAGCCCCTTTGTCGAGTGGCAAATTGTGGTGGAGTTATGATTTGGAGCAAAGCCTGAAAAATCATTTGGCAGCAGCCATGTCACCCGATAAAATGGTGCTTGCCTTGCCCTATTATGGTGCTGCGTGGCAAACGACAGACCTAAAATTAGCCTCTGATGTAATAGAAAAAAAGTTTTTGAGTTACCATACTTACCGATACATTAAGAAAAATTATACTCATTTGCCTTTTAACGAGGAGGCAAGCAGTGGCAGTCGTTTTTGTTTAGACCAAGACAAAAACCGCAACTGTACGCAAATTTGGTTTGAAGATGAGGTAAGTTTAGCAAAAAAATACGATTGGATACTGCAAAATAAGCTAAAAGGCGTAGGTATTTGGGCTTTGGGTTATGACAACGGCTACCCCGACTTGTGGAAATTGTTGGCTACCAAATTTGCCCAACCTCTTGCCGACAGTACCACTCAAGCCCAAAACAAACCTGTTGCTACTTTGCTCGATACACCTTCAGCAGAATTAGGTTATTTTGACAGGGTAATTGGTAGGCTGTTGCAATCCCCTACCCTACTGCTCAATGTTTTGACCAACCCAAGTATTTTGCGAGGAGATTTATTTTCAATTTTGTTGTTTGCCTTGCCTTTGTTGGGCATTACTATCAATGCAAGTATGTTGTATTTGCTGTTTAGGTTGGGTTTCACTTTCAAACAATCAGGGCAATGGCTGTTGAAAGGTTTATTGGGCTTGATTGTTTTGTGTGCCTTGCTTTATTTGTTTTACTTACTTTTTTGGGATAGTAGCCACCAATTTAGACAAGAAGCAGCCCAATACGACTGGATTTTTTTAGTTCTGGGGTTATTATTTGCCTTTGCAGTCGGTTTTGCAGTTGCTTTTTGGCTTATTCGCAGGGCGTTGTTAAAAAAAGAGTTGCCGTAGCATTTTTTTCTTGTTTTGTCGAATAGGAAAATATAAACCAGCAAGAGTTAAACAGTTTCTACATCTTCTGTTAAACTCAGCCCTTGCTAAGTTCTTCTTCTAATGGTTTTGTAACACTCCTCCACACGAAAATAAACAGACATTTTTTGCCTTTTGAATAAAATTCTTATCTTTGTGTGCAAAGAATTTACAAAAGTTTTGTTTCTTGTGTTATGAAAGGGTTTATTATCACTCACTACTTTTATTTTTGGCTACTCTTGTTGAGTTTGCCTTCTTTTTTGGGAGGGCAATCTGCCGTTGCTCAAACTGCCGACAAGGGAATTACCAAATCATTGGACAGCCTGCAAATACAACAAAAAGCAGCTACCGACCTGTTGGCAACTTATGGTGATAGTGTGAAAAGCCAATTTTTTTCGGGCAAAACCGTAGCACAAGAGTATCTAACAGCCATAGAAAAGCTAAAATTAGCCACTTGGAAATCTTATAGTGAGCAAGCCATAGCCGAGTCTATGCTTTTGCCCGCCTTCACAGGGCAGAAAGACCTGATGAGTTCTTTGTTGAAAGTGGCAAAAAACAACAAAATAGATGTGGGAGGCATACGCAAAAAAATTACAACAGATATTTTGAAGTACGATATTGTGCAGTTGATGGGCGAAGTAGCCCCTAAATACGAAGGTTTTGTCTTGAAAAAGAAAGCTGCCACCGAAAAAGTATTGCCCAAGATGACCGAAGCCGAAGCCATAGAAGCCAAAAGAATTGCCCTCGATTTGGCTACTTCTTTGCTCGAAGCCTATATGAAAAAAAAGAGGATAGAAAACCCTCGACTTTCTCTCAAAGAATGGGCAGACTTTTGGACAGAAATGTTAAAAGATAAAAAACACAAAGAAACTGTTTTGCAAGGGCAACAAGGACTCCAAAATCACCCCAAATTGGTAGAAAAAGAAAAAGCAGGCACGAATATGCGAGATGCTTTTACAGCATTGATGGATTTGAAACACTAAAAAAAATTACTCACAAAATCATGTCTTTATCAATCCAAACTAATCAACAAATAAAAACTGTTGCTTTCAATTTGCCCAAAAAGAAAAATCCTGTTACGATAGATATGCTCGTAGGATTGAAACAAGTGCTGGCAGAAAGCCAAACCGATGGCACAAGAGTCTTGATACTCACAGGAGAAGGTGGCAATTTCAGTGCTGGAGCAGACCTTTCAGGCGGTGCTATGGACGAAAGATTTGGCAACGTAACCCAATATTTGCAGACCTATATCAACCCTGTTGTATTGGCAATGCGAAACAGCAACTTGCCCATCATAGCCAAAGTGCAAGGCGTATGTGTAGGCATAGGGTTTAGTCTTGCCTTAGCTTGCGACATGGTTTTTGCAGAAAAGACAGCAACTTTTAGCCAAATATTCAGCAAAATAGGATTGGCAACAGACGGCGGTGGCGGTTTTTTTATGCCTCGTTTGATGGGCTATCACAAAGCCTTTGAGTTGGTAACACAAGCTGCCATGCTCACTGCCACACAAGGACAAGAATTAGGTTTTGTAAACAAAGTATTCGATACAGCCGAAGAATTGGAGGCACAAACAGCACAAACAGCTCTGCATTTTTCGCAAGCAGCCAGCGTAGCCATTGGTTTAATCAAGCAAAACCTGAACAAAGGATTGAATAGTACCTTAGAGGAAACCTTAGCACAAGAAGCTGTCAATCAAGGACTTTGCTTTCAAACCGAAGATTTTGCCGAAGGAGTAATGGCGTTTTTAGAGAAACGAAAAGCAGTTTTTAAAGGAAAATAAACCTATTTCTATAAACTGAAAGTTGATGCAATCAATTTGCTATTAAGCTAAGAAAATAAAATTATAATATTGCTAACTAATTGATTATCAATTAGTTGTTTTCTTAGCTTAACCGCATTGGGCTTTAGCGGGGCTGCCACCAGCCTGTGTTTTTTATTATACAGGATAATAAGGACTAATCATAAGGTAAACCAATACCCCCGTAGCAGCTACATAAGTCCAAATAGGGAAAGTCCATTTCACCAATTTTTTGTGTTTGGCTATTTGACCCGACCACGCAAAATAAATGGCAAACAAGACAAAAGGAACTACGATTGCCGACAACAAAATATGGGTAATTAAGACAAAGAAATAGAAATATCGAATTGCCCCTTCGCCGCCAAACGAAACCTGATGCCCTTGCGAGTGATAGATAACATAAGAAACCAAAAAGATAGACGACAAAGTAAAAGCTGCCATCATAAAAGTTCTGTGCAGACTTACATTTTTGTTCTTAACTGCATAAAAACCACCCAATAAGCAGAAAAATGTTGCTGTATTGAGCATAGCGTTGAGGTGGGGCAACAAACCTACGTCTGCATTGCCTATGCTGTTGCCTGTCCGTTGGGCATAAAACAACAGGGCTACCACCACAGGAATAGCCACTGAAACAATACCAATGACCCAATTCATTTTGGGATTTTGTTTGATTGAAACTTCCATAAAATTCTATTGTTAAGGTATGTTTATCGAATGTTACATTTATGATACAAAAACCACACGCTAAAGCGTATGTTACATTTATAGTATGCAACTTCCCTTGTTGTCTAAATGTTTTGCAAAAATAACAAGACTTGCCTAAAAACAAAATACATAAAATATTGCAAGCAATTTAGTTTTAATAAAAAAACAACAAAATTGTTAATTAAAAAAATATTTTTATTTTTGCAAAAAACAAAAAAACAATCCCATGCCCCAATCATTTGCCCAAATCCTCGATACCATTCGCCAACAGGCTACCTCCGAACAAGACAAAGGGGCGAAGTTTGAAAGCCTGATGTTGCGTTATTTGCAAACGGACAGACTCTATGCCAATCTATTCAAAAAAGTTTGGCTCTGGGCAGATTTTCCCGCCAAAAACGACTTGGGAGGCAAAGACACAGGCATAGATTTGGTAGCCCTCACACAAGGCGGCGACTACTGGGCGGTGCAGTGCAAATGCTATGACGAGGCAACCACCATAGACAAACCCGCAATAGACACTTTTCTCTCTACTTCCAGCCGACAATTTAAAAACGAACAGCTACAAACCACAGGCTTTGCCAAAAGACTCTGGATAAGCACCACCAATAAATGGGGAACTAATGCGGAGGAGGCTATCAAAAACCAAAACCCCGAAGTGATTCGAATCTCCGCTGGGCAGCTAAACCAAGCAGCAGTAGATTGGGAGAAAATAGCACAGGGTTTGGAGGGCAAAGCAGCGTTGTTGGCTATCAAAAAAAGTCCGAAAACTCACCAAGAAACGGCTATTTTGGCTGCAAACAACTATTTTAAGACCCAAGAAAGAGGAAAACTTATCATGGCTTGTGGCACAGGCAAAACTTTTACTTCGCTGAAAATTGCCGAAAAAGAAACTAATCACAAAGGATTGGTGCTGTTTTTAGTGCCTTCTATTGCACTCTTAGGGCAGAGTTTGAGAGAATGGATAGCCGAAGCCGAGCAACCTATTTTTCCGATTTGTATATGCTCTGATGCCAATGTGAGTAAAAAAAGAACGAAAAACGAGGATAGTGATGGATTTTCTATCATTGATTTAGCTTTGCCCGCATCTACACACGTACCCGATATTTTGCGACAATTTGAATTGGCAGCACAAGACAACAAAAAAGGTATGACCGTCGTCTTTTCTACTTATCAATCTATTGAGGTCATTGCAAAAGCAATAAGCCCCCTAACCCCCGAAGGGGGAATCGATGAAATCACGTCAAATGTTCCCCCTTCGGGGGTTAGGGGGCTTACTTTGGGGGCTGGGGGGCTTGGCATCTTCGACCTCATCATCTGCGATGAAGCCCACCGAACCACAGGCATTACCCTTGCCGATGAGGACTCCTCCGCCTTTGTGAAAGTACACGACAACGAACTGATAAAGGCAAAGAAACGGCTCTACATGACGGCAACGCCCAAACTCTATGCAGATGATGCCAAATCGAAGGCAGACCGTTATGAGGCGGTGCTTTGCTCGATGGACGACGAAAAAATTTATGGGCAGGAAATATACAGAATCGGATTTGGAAATGCAGTAGAGCAAGGGCTGTTGAGTGATTATAAAGTGCTGATACTCACCATGAGCCAAGCAGATATACCCGAAGCTGTGCAGAACATGGTGGCTGACGATGAAAACGAAATTACGACTGACGATGCCTCCAAACTCATTGGTTGTATCAATGCCCTGTCTAAACACATCATAGACAACGAGGAAGACCATATCCTGAAAACAGACCCCAACATTATGCGGCGGGCAGTGGCTTTTTGCAGCAAAATAAAAGACTCTAAAAGAGTAAAAAATATTTTTAACAACTTAGAAAAGCCTTATTACGAAAACTTGCCAAAGGGAAAGCAAGAATCTGTGGCAAAAGTAAAAGCAGACCACGTGGACGGCACCATGACTGCCCCACAAAGAGAAGATTTATTGAATTGGCTCAAAGAAACGCCAACAGACAACCAAGAATGTAGGATACTCACCAATGCCAAATGTTTGAGTGAGGGCGTAGATGTGCCTTCGCTTGATGCCGTTATCTTTTTGGCTTCACGAGATTCACAGGTAGATGTGGTGCAGTCGGTAGGTAGAGTCATGAGGTTAGCACCCAACAAAAAATATGGCTACATTATCATTCCCGTTGTCATACCGACAGACGTGGAGCCTGATAGAGCCTTAGACGACAACAACAGATACCAAGTAGTTTGGTCGGTACTCAACGCCTTGCGGGCGCATGACGACAGATTCAACGCCACCATTAACCAAATAGAACTCAACCGAAAAAAACCTGCACAAATCAAGGTAGTAAATGCAGACACGCAAGGCAACGGCACGCCAAAAGACAACCAACCGAACTCGACTCACGACCAATTTAAGCAAACTGTGATTGATTATCCTGTGATTCAGGGTATATTTTATGCAAAAATGGTGCAAAAAGTAGGCGACAGACGATACTGGGAGCAGTGGGCAAAAGATGTAGCCCTCATAGCGGAGAGGCACGTGGAGAGAATAAACAGGCTGATTTCGCAAGAGGGAGAACATAAAAACACCTTTACAGAGTTTCTAACAGGCTTGCAACGCAACATAAACCCCGCTATTTCGGCAGGCGAAGCTGTGGAAATGCTGTCGCAACACCTCATTACAAAACCTGTGTTCGATGCCCTGTTTAGTGATTATTCTTTTGTGAAAAACAACCCTGTTTCTCTTGCCATGCAAACCATGCTGGAAGTGCTGGAAAACCAAGCACTCGAAAAAGAAACAGAAATTTTGGAAAAGTTTTATGAATCGGTAAAGAAAAGAGCAGCAGGACTGGACAATGCAGCAGCCAAACAAAAAATTATTGTAGAACTCTACGACAAGTTTTTTAAGACTGCCTTCCCAAAGATGGTCGAAAAACTCGGAATTGTCTATACACCCGTCGAGGTCGTAGATTTTATTGTCCATTCGGTAGAGAGCTTGCTCAAAAAAGAGTTTGACCGCAGCCTAACAGACGAAAACGTGCATATCCTCGACCCATTTACTGGCACTGGTACGTTTATGACCCGACTATTGCAAAACAAACTCATAAAACCTGAAGACCTGCACCGAAAATATACCAAAGAACTACACGCAAACGAAATTGTGCTATTGGCATACTACATTGCTGCCATTAACATAGAAAATGCCTACCACGAAAACCAAACCCAAAGCCCCCTAACAAGCAGCCCCCTAACCCCCAAAGGGGGAACTGACGAAACAACGTCAACTCCCTCCCCTTTGGGGAGGGTTGGGGTGGGGCTTACTTTGGGGGTTGGGGGGCTTGACGTGGGGCTTGTTTACACCCCTTTCAACGGCATAGTCCTCACAGACACCTTTCAGCTGGGCGAAACCGATGATGCAGACAAGCTGTTTTCAGACAAATTGCAGCAAAACTCTGAAAGAGTAATAGCCCAAAAGAAAGCACCCCTGCGTATTATCATGGGCAATCCGCCTTACTCCGTAGGGCAGAAATCTGCAAACGACAACGCACAAAACCAAGAATACGAAAAATTGAATGAAAGAATAGCAAAAACCTACGCAGTTCATACAGAAGCTACCAATAAAAACTCTTTGTACGACTCCTACATCAAGGCTTTTCGTTGGTCGGCAGACAGGTTAGACTCGGCAGGGGGCATCATAGCCTTTGTGAGCAACGGCTCATGGCTCGATGGCAACGCAACAGACGGCTTTCGCAAATGCTTAGAAAAAGAATTTTCGGCTATTTATGTCTTTAACCTAAGAGGCAATGCACGAACAAATGGAGAATTACGCAGAAAAGAAAGTGGAAACGTATTTGGCTTAGGGTCAAGAACTCCCATCACCATTACGTTTTTGGTGAAAAGCCCCCTAACCCCCGAAGGGGGAACAAATAGCCCCCTAACAAATAGCCCTCTAACCCCCGAAGGGGGAACAAATAGCCCCCTAACCCCCGAAGGGGGAACTTTTGACGTACTTTCGTCAACTCCCCCTTCGGGGGTTGGGGGGCTTACTTCAGGGGCTATTATCTACTACCACGACATAGGCGACTACCTAAACAGAGAAGAAAAATTGGCTTTGCTCACAAAATTTAAGAGCATAGAAAACATCAATTGGCAAACTCTCCAGCCAAACGAACACGCAGACTGGATAAGCCAACGAACAGAAGGATTTGAAAGTTTTTTGGCGTTGGGAGAAAGAGAAGATAAAAATACATTTTTTTACTCTGAAATCTATTGTAGAGGTTTAGAAACCTCTCGTGATGTATGGGTTTATAATTCAAATAAAGCCAATGTAGAAAATAACGTACAAACAACAATAAATTTTTTCAATGAACAATCATCTCTTTTCAAAGAAAAGAAAATAGTAAACCCAAGTCTAAATATAGAGGATTTTATTACTTATGATGATAAAAATATTAGTTGGTCACGTGCATTTCGCACTGATGCTGCCACAGGTAAAACGAAAAAATTTGACGTTGCAAGTATTACAAAGGCTATGTATAGACCTTTCTTTAAACAAAATGTTTACTTTTCTCGTGAATTAAATAATACAGTTTCAAGATTGGATAGTTTTTTCCCTATTGGGAAAGAGAACAAACTAATTTGTTTGCCTGGAATTGGCAATACAAAAGACTTTTCTACATTGATAACAAATGTACTTCCAGATTTGGGTATGCTTTCAGCTTGTCAATGTTTCCCACTTTACTATTACGAGGAGGTTGCTATTCAAAATGCTAACTTGTTTGAGGGAGGCAAGACCCATGAGCTCATGCGGCGTGATGGCATTTCAGATTTTATATTAGATTTGGCACACAAGGCTTATGGCAGCAGCGTGCAAAAAGAAGACATTTTTTATTATGTTTATGGTGCTTTGCACAGTGAGAGTTATCGGGAAAAATACGCCAATGACCTCAAAAAAATGCTGCCCCGCCTGCCTTTGGTCGAGGAGAGTAAAGATTTTTGGGCTTTTAGCCGAGCAGGTCGCCAATTAGCAGCCTTGCATCTGAATTATGAAACAGGAGAATTTGCCAAAGAAGTTATCACCATTTTTGCAGCAGGCAATACGGTAAACTACCAAGTAGAAAAAATGCGTTTTGGCAAACTTAAAACACAGCCATCGGGTGGCTCGAAGCCACCCGATGGCTTGCCAAGTACGGAGGAAAAAGCCGAAAAATACGACAAAACCGTTATTCATTACAACAGCCAAATCAGCATAGAAAATATCCCTTTGCAGGCTTACGACTATGTGGTAAACGGCAAAAGTGCCATAGAGTGGATTATGGAAAGATACCAACCAACAGTCCACAAAGAAAGTGGTATTCGCAACAACCCCAACGACTGGGCAGCAGAAACAGGCAACGAAAAATACATCTACGAATTGCTGCTGCGGGTCATTCGGTTGAGCATAGAAACAGTGGAGATAGTGCGAAGTTTGCCTATGCTGTAAACCTGTAGCACGGACTTTAGTCCAATGCTGTTAAGCTAAGGAATCGTGTTTACAACCTCGAAGAGGTTGAACACTAATAGCCCTACGTGCAACGTAGGGAAGTATTTGCAAATGTGCATCCAACCCCGAAGGGGTTGAACATTCGTGTAGCAATATGTCATTGTTCAACCCCTTCGGGGTTGTGGTGTAGCCTTGCACCTTTTCCCCTACGTTGCACGTAGGGCTATTGTTGTTCAACCCTTTCAGGGTTGTGGTGTAGCCTTGCACCTTTTCCCCTACGTTGCACGTAGGGCTATTGTTGTTCAACCCCTTCGGGGTTGTGGTGTAGCCTTGCACCTTTTCCCCTACGTTGCACGTAGGGCTATTGTTGTTCAACCCTTTCAGGGTTGTGGTGTAGCCTTGCACCTTTTCCCCTACGTTGCACGTAGGGCTATTCTTGTTCAACCCTTTCAGGGTTGTGGTGTAGCCTTGCACCTTTTCCCCTACGTTGCACGTAGGGCTATTGTTGTTCAACCCTTTCAGGGTTGTAGGTTGTTTCTTAGCTTAATAGCACGGACTTTAGTCCGTGTCTTAAATGTAGCGTATGCTTTAGCCTGTATTTTAATTTTTCGTAATGTAGGCATTGCAACCCCTACACTACGGAAAATTAAAAATTTGATAGATTTTCAAAAAAACCTTTTAATTTTGCAAGCAACAAAAAAATTGTAGCATAGGCTTTAGCCTGTGTTTAGTCAGGCACAGGCTAAAGCCTATGCTACAATACCAAAACACCATAAAAATATGTCAAAATTCGATTTAATTGTCATTGGTTCAGGCCCTGGCGGCTATGTGGCAGCTATTCGTGCCTCGCAGTTGGGCATGAAAGTAGCCGTAGTAGAAAAAGAAGAACTCGGCGGCATTTGCCTGAACTGGGGCTGTATTCCCACTAAAGCCTTGCTCAAATCTGCTCAAGTGTTTGACTATATCAAACACGCAAAAGACTACGGAATCAAGGTAGAAAGTGCCGAAATGGACTTTTCGGCAATGATAGCCCGCAGCCGCGGCGTAGCAGGCGGCATGAGCAAAGGCATAGAATTTTTGTTTAAGAAAAACAAAATTGAAAAACTCATGGGTTTTGGCAAATTGGTTTCCAACAAGCAAGTTTCTGTAACCGACTCGGCAGGAAAAGAAACCATTTATGACGCCAATCACATTATTTTGGCAACAGGAGGACGTGCCAGAGAATTGCCCAATATCAAAATTGACAACCAAAAAATAGTGGGCTACCGCAAAGCTATGGTTTTGGAAAAACAACCAAAATCTATGGTCGTCATTGGTTCTGGGGCTATTGGCGTTGAATTTGCCTATGTTTACAATACCATTGGTACAAAAGTTACCATTGTAGAATACTTGCCTACACTTGTGCCTTTGGAAGACGAGGAAGTGGGCAAACAATTAGAAAAAGAGTTTAAAAAATCGGGCATGACCGTACTTACCAACTCCACTGTGGAATCAGTAGATACGAGTGGCGAAGGTTGCAAAGTTACAGTAAAAACAGGCAGTTTAACCAACGTAATTGAATGTGATATGGTCTTGTCGGCTGTGGGCGTAACCACCAACATTGAGGGCATAGGCTTAGAAAAAGTAGGCGTGGCTACAGACAAAGGCAAAGTATTGGTAGATGAGTTTTACCGCACCAATATTCCTAACATTTACGCCATTGGCGACATTGTGAAAGGGCAGGCTCTTGCTCACGTTGCCTCTGCGGAGGGAATTATTTGCGTAGAAAAAATTGCAGGGCATCACCCCGAACCTTTGAACTACGGCAACATTCCCGGTTGTACCTATTGCAGTCCCGAAATTGCATCTGTTGGCATGACCGAAAAACAGGCGAAAGAAGCAGGTTATGAAGTCAAAATAGGCAAATTTCCTTTCGCAGCATCGGGCAAAGCAAGTGCAGGTGGTGTGAAAGAAGGGTTTGTAAAAGTAATTTTTGATGCCAAATATGGTGAGTGGTTGGGTTGTCACATGATTGGGGCAAACGTAACAGAAATGATAGCCGAAGCTGTGGTTGCCCGCAAATTGGAAACAACAGGACACGAAATTATTAAGGCTGTTCACCCTCACCCAACTATGTCGGAGGCTATCATGGAGGCTGCTGCTGCTGCTTATGGCGAGGTAATCCATTTGTAAGCCAAAAGTTTGATTTATTAAATGCTTGGCTTGAATAGTACCATTGGTGTAATGCTAAAGGTGTTCGAAAAGTCAAAAATTTGGAATTTAAAAAAATATAACTTATTGAAAATCAATTATTTATATTTTTTGTTTTTTCATTCTTTTGACTTTTTGAACAGCTACCTCCAACTATTTTCTATCAAAACCTTACAATTTTTCATTGACAATTTCCAATACATCTTCCTCCAACTCTACTGCCTTTGCCTCCATTGCTTGTGCTTTTGCCAAAACCAAATTCACAAAATCCTTGTCTTTGTAGCTGGCTGCATTGATTTTTACGTTCAGGTATGCCCCACGCACCGCCGCACAGGCACACAAAGCACCTACCCCAGCATCAGAAACCGAATTAGGATTGCCATCTGCTGCCATTGCCAACAACAAATTGAAACTATGCAAAGCTGTTTCCATTACTTGCAAAGGCACTTCTATTGCATATTTGGTGGCTTCCTGAATAGCCTGATGACGTGCAGCTTTTTCTGTTTCATTGCCTTTGGGCAAACCAAATGCAACCATAATGGCATTGAAAGATTTGGTATCTTCATCTACCAAATGCAATAAGCTGTCCTTCAAAACCTGTCCTTTTTCTGCCCAATCCGAAAATTCTGCCCAACGGCTGTCCCAACCTTTTTTGTGTGCCGACAAATTGGCAACCATTGTACCCAACGAAACTCCCAAAGCCCCCACATAAGCAGCCACTGAACCGCCGCCGGGTGCAGGACTTTCTGATGCCGTTTCGTGAGCAAATTGGTTGAGTTTCATATTGACCAAAGGCGTTGCTTGTTCGTCTTTGAGCAAATATTCAATGATTTTTTTGTTGGGGTCAAAAGGTTTCAATTCGTCTAAACCCAAACTTTTTACCGCAATGTGTATCAATTCGGCTTCCGATACGCCCACGCTGCGTTGTTGTTTACGCAAAAAGTGTTTGCCCGCCTCCACCATTACTTTCAACGGCACTAAACCGACCAACTCCGACCCTGTAACCCGCATACCTCTGTTGGTGGCAGATTTGCAAACCTCGTCAAAGGCAACGTGCAAAGGTGTAACATTGATATTGGTGAGGTTCATAGACACTTGGGCTATGCCATATTCGGCTATGTACCAGCCGATTGCCTTCGTTGCGGGGCAGGTGCCTGCCACTCGCAAAGGTTCGCCATGCTCGTCAAGCACTTTTTTGCCCTCTTTTTCTACCACTCTCCCCGCCTCCCGCACATCGAAGGCAACGGAGTTTGCTCGACGAACCGAAGTGGTATTGAGGTTAAAGTTGTAGGCAATCAAGAAATCTCTTGCCCCAATGACCGTAGCCCCACTTTTGGCGTTGAAAACAGCTTGCCCAAAGTCGGGTTTCCATTCGGGTTGTTTCAGTTTTTGAGGTAGCCCTTCGTATTCTCCAGCCCTGATGGTTGCCAAATTTTTGCGGTCTGCGTGCAGAGCAGCCGACTCGTAGCAATAGACAGGAATTGCCAGCCCCTCCCCTACCCTCTTTGCCAATTTATGAGCAAAAGCAACAGTTTCCTCCATTGTGATATTGGCAATGGGTATCAAGGGGCAAACATCAGTAGCTCCCATGCGAGGGTGTTCTCCTGTGTGCTTGCTCATGTCTATGACTTCGGCAGCCTTTTTGATTGCCTGAAAAGCCGCCTCCACCACCGCATCGGGTGTGCCTACAAAGGTTACAACTGTGCGGTTAGTGGCATAGCCGCCGTCCACGTCGAGCAACCTTACGCCTTCAATTTTTTCTATTTCGTCTGTAATTTGCTTAATTACGGACATATCTCTGCCCTCCGAAAAGTTGGGGACACACTCTATAAGTTTTTGCATTTTTCAATGAGCAGTTTATCAATAAAGAGTTGATACAAAATCTTAATTTAATTGATTTATGAAACCTTACTTTGGCGATATAGGCAAGGAGAAACTAAAAGTACTGCCTGCGTCTTGCACACTACTTACCCAAATAGTGCCTCTATTTTTAGCTACTATTTCCTGACAAAGTTGCAAGCCCAGTCCTGTTCCTTTTTCACCATTTGTACCGTAGGTAGTAAAAGTTTCATTCTTGTTAAATAATTTACTCACTTGTTCTTCCGACATACCTACTCCTGTATCTATTACGCTTAATACAGCTTGAGCCTCTTGTTGTTGAGCAACTATTCGGATATGCCCATGCTCAGGTGTAAATTTAATAGCATTGTTAATAAGATTTCGGAGTAGTAAACGTACATGATTAGGGTCTGCCCATACGACTAAATTAGGGGTAATTTCAGTAGCCAGCGTAATATTTTTAGCTTTGGCAACTGCTGCAAATAACTGTATTTTTTCGTCAATTAGTTCATAAAAATTAAGAGAAGACGGACTTGCTGTCATCCCTTGCATTTGACTTACAGACCATTGGAGCAAATTTTCTAAGGTATTTTGCATATTTTTCACGTTTTTGTGAAAAATAGGGATAAAATCTTGAAATTCGTCATGAGTCATTAGCCCCTCATTCATCAGGCTAAGTACGCCTTCCAGAGAAGCTATTGGGCTTCTCAGGTCGTGTCCAAGAATGGCAAAGAGTTTATCTTTGGTTTGATTGGCAGTTGCTAATTGATTGGCTTGCTGTAGCAACGCATCTCTTTGTTGATTTATTTCTTCTTTTTGTTCAGATACTAATTGATTTGCTTTTCGTTCTTTCTGACGACTGCTGAAAATAAAATAAGCAAAACCGAGTACACAAACCATGCCTACCAAAACTAAGTAAATGATATATTGCTGAAATTGTTTTTCTTTCTGTAAAAACAGTTGACTCTGGTTTAGATTTTGGATTTCTCTCTCCTTATGTTCTATTTCAACTTTGGCTTCAAGATTGGCAAGGGCTTTGCTTTTCTCCACATTAAAAAGGCTGTCGTTAGTTTGTTTGTAGATTTCATAGTATTTGAGGGCTTTAGCATACTCTTTGTTGAGTTTATAACTTTCAGAGAGGACTTTGCTTAATGCACTAAACTCTGGTAAAGCCTCGATTGCTTGAGCTGTTTTCACTCCTCTTTCTCCATATATTATCCCCTGAGCATAATTGCCTTGTTTTTGATAAGTAAGTACAATGCCCTCTATTGTAAAAAGTTGTCCATATTTATCTCCAATTTCTTCATAGGTTTTCAGACTTTTTTGATAAGCTGCAAGTGCAGAAGTATAATTGCCCTGCTCATAGTAAATGGTGGCTATATTATTAAAACTTGAAGCAATACCATATTTATTTTCTGTTTCTTCTCTAATTTTTAAACTTTTTTTATGGTATTCGAGAGCCAAAGGATAGTTTTTTTGATAGACATAGATATTTCCAATGCCATTCAAGCACGAAGCAATGCCGTGTTTATCTCCGATTTCTTCGGTAATTTTCAGGCTTTTGTGGTAATATTCAAGTGTCAAAGCATAGTTACCTTGATAGATGTGAATATTTCCGATATTGTTCAGACTAACAGCCACACCTTGTTTGTCCTTTATTTTTTCGCATATAGTCAAGGCTGTTTGAAATGCTTTAAGAGCCTCTGGATATTTACCTTTGGTAAAAACACCCAATCCTATGTTAGTATATGCCTTGCTTTTTCCTTTCTCAAAGCCTATCTTATTGCTCATCAGCAGAGCTTGTTCTGCAATGATTAGGCAAGTATCAGCCTTGTCATTTCTGTACTCATAGGCTATACTATTGAGTAAGATAATTCGACTGGTGTCATGTCGGGCATTGCTATACAGACCTACAAGGCTGTCTAATATCTTTTGGTTTTGGGCGTTACTAATGGCTACAAAACTAAAGAGCAACACAATAAAAAATAACACACCTCTAAAAGAAAGATTTAACATTTAGTTTATAATTTGGGGACAGATGCTATAAGTTTTTGCATTGCAGTTAGCAATTAAGTGATAACGTAAGTTACATATAATATGTAGCACACACTTTTATATATGATTTTCTATTGAATTAGTAAAGCAAATTCAATAAAAAACCCAAATATACGAAAAATAGATTTATAATTGCATAAGCCTCAAAAATACTTGTATAATTTTTATACTAAATACAAAATATCTTCTTTCTTCCTATCTTTTAGTTGATATTTTTACCAACCTCCAAGCACAAAATAACATGAAAAACACCAATTTTTTAAAATTTCTCTTTTTTCCTTCCTATCTTTGCAACCTTAACAAAACTTTGCAACCGCAATGATAAAATCAAAACTACAAGACCTGCTACGCCAACGCATCTTAATCCTCGATGGGGCAATGGGTACGATGATACAACGCTATAACCTGAATGAAGCAGATTATAGAGGCGAAAGATTTAAAGATTTCCACAAAGATTTGAAGGGAAATAACGATTTGCTTTCCATTACCCAACCGCAAATTATTGCCGAAATTCATCGTTTGTACCTTGAAGCTGGGGCAGACATCGTAGAAACCAATACGTTTAGTGGTACGTGGATTGCGATGGCGGACTACGAAATGGAACATTTGGCTTATGAACTCAACTATGAGTCGGCAAAAGTGGCAAAGCAGGAAGTTGATAAAATGAATAAACTCACGCCTGATAAACCTCGTTTTGTGGCGGGTGCATTAGGTCCCACCAACCGTACAGCTTCGCTTTCTCCTGATGTGAATGACCCCGGTTTTAGGGCTATTACTTTTGACCAACTTGTCGATGCATATTACACGCAAACAAAAGGACTTATTGAGGGTGGTTCTGATATTTTGCTTGTCGAAACTATTTTTGATACGCTAAATGCAAAGGCTGCCTTGTTTGCTATTGAAAAATATGTGAATGAGTTAAATGAAAAATTGCAAATTCAAAATTACGAATTACGTGAAAATGAGGAATATTTAAGGAAATTCTTAAGCCCCCTAACCCCCGAAGGGGGAACAAAAGCCCCCCAACCCCCAAAGGGGGAGAAGGGAGTAAGCTCACTAATCATCAGAGGGGGAACTGACGAAATAATGTCAAAAACTACCCCTTTGGGGGCTGGGGGGCTGAAATATGGCTATGAAACAGCAAATTCTGCGTTTTATCCAAAACTAAAAGAGTATGCAGAAAAACATAGAAAGTTTCCTACCCAAGCAGAGGAAATTATGTGGGAATTGTTGAGTGGCAAAAAATTAGGAGGTTACAAATTTAGGAGGCAACATATTATAGGACAATATATTGCGGACTTTGTTTGCCTAAACGAAAATTTGATTATTGAAATAGATGGTTTAATTCATCAATTACCTGAAAATCAGGAACAAGATGAAATTAGAACACAATGGTTAAATCAAAATGGATTTAAAGTAATTAGATTTACCAATAATGAAGTAATTGGTGATACAGATAATATTTTACAGAAAATTCTTGACACAATAACGTCAAAAGCCCCCTTTGGGGGTTTGGGGGCTGTCGTGGAGTTAGTTATTCCCATCATGGTTTCTGGCACCATTACCGACCAAAGTGGTCGTACTTTATCGGGACAAGTTACAGAGGCTTTTTGGAATTCTGTTTCTCACGCAAATTTGTTGAGTGTTGGCTTAAATTGTGCCTTAGGTGCGGACTTATTGCGACCTTACATACAAGAATTATCGAGAGTTGCTAATGTTTTTGTTTCTGCGTATCCAAATGCAGGTTTGCCAAACGAATTTGGGCAATATGACGAAACGCCAGCCATGATGTCAAAATTGGTTGAGCCTTTTGCAAAAGATGGTTTAGTTAATGTTTTGGGTGGTTGCTGTGGAACAACGCCAGACCATATTCGTGCTATTGCAGAAGCCATAGAAAAACACCCACCAAGACAAATACCTGATTTACAACCTGTTATGAATTTATCAGGTTTAGAACCTTTCATTATTGCAGAAGAAACTTTGTTTGTCAATGTGGGTGAAAGAACAAACGTAACAGGTTCAGCAGCTTTTGCGAAGTTGATTAAAGAAGAAAAATTTACAGAAGCCGTAGCAGTTGCACGCCAACAAGTTGAGAATGGGGCACAAGTTATTGACATCAATTTTGACGAGGGAATGTTGGATAGTGAGGCTTGTATGACAAAATTTGTGAACTTAATTGCAGCAGAACCCGATATTGCAAAAGTGCCTTTTATGATAGACAGTTCAAAATGGTCTGTTATTGAGGCAGGTTTAAAATGTTTGCAAGGCAAGGGAATTGTCAATTCAATTTCTTTGAAAGAAGGAGAGGCAAAATTTATAGAGCAAGCAAATTTAGTTCGTCAATATGGTGCTGCGGTTATTGTAATGGCATTTAACGAAGAAGGACAGGCTGATACTTTTGAGAAAAAAATTGCAATTTGTCAGCGTTGCTATGATATTTTGGTTCATAAAGTTGGTTTTCCTCCGCAAGACATCATTTTTGACCCTAATATTTTGACTGTTGCCACAGGTATTGAGGAACATAATAATTATGCAGTAGATTTTATTAATGCAACTCGTTGGATACGTCAAAATTTGCCATACGCAAAGGTTTCGGGTGGTGTGAGTAATATTTCATTCTCATTTAGAGGAAATAATAGAGTGCGTGAGGCAATGCACTCCGCATTTTTGTATCACGCCATAAAAGCAGGTTTGACAATGGGCATTGTCAATGCAGGTATGATAGAAGTGTATAGCGAAATTCCCGCAGATTTGCTTGAACACGTAGAAGATGTTTTGTTAAATCGCAGAGATGACGCAACGGAAAGATTAGTAACACTTGCCGAAAAATATAAAGGTGGTGGCAAAAAAATTGATGATAGTGATTTGTTAGCTTGGCGAAATTTGCCAATCAATCAACGTCTTGCCCACGCCTTAGTTCACGGTTTTGATGCTTTTGTAGATGTAGATACTGAGGAAGCCCGTCAGAATTTTGAAAGACCTTTGCAAGTGATTGAAGGTCCATTAATGGACGGAATGAATGTGGTGGGTGATTTATTTGGTGCAGGAAAAATGTTTTTGCCCCAAGTTGTAAAATCTGCAAGGGTGATGAAAAAGGCTGTGGCTTACCTCCTTCCGTACATAGAGGCTGAGAAGAAAAAAAGCCAAATGCCAAGCCCCCTAACCCCCGAAGGGGGAACTGACGTTAATACGTCAAAAACTCCCCCTTCGGGGGGTGGGGGGCTTAGTGGGGGAGGTAAAATTTTAATGGCAACCGTAAAAGGAGATGTTCACGACATTGGAAAAAATATTGTAGGTGTGGTTTTGGCTTGCAATAATTTTGAAGTAATAGATTTAGGCGTAATGGTGAGTTGCGAAAAAATATTAGCAGAAGCCAAAAAGCACAAGGTAGATATTATTGGTTTGAGTGGCTTGATTACGCCTTCTTTGGACGAAATGGTGTATGTGGCAAGTGAAATGAAACGCCAAAATATCAACATTCCTTTGTTAATTGGTGGTGCAACAACTTCACGTATTCACACTGCGGTTAAAATTTCGCCAAAAATAGATACGCCTGTAATTCACGTTTTAGATGCAAGTCGTGCTGTGCCTGTTGCACAAAGTTTGCTTACGCCTGATAAAAAAGACGAATTTGCAGCAGCCATAAGCCAAGAATACGAAACTTTGCGAATTGACCACGCAAGTCGTCAAGCAGATAAAAAACTGATTTCCTTAGCAGAAGCAAGACAAAATTCGGTACAAATAAATTGGGAAACTTCGGAAATGAGAAAACCAAAAGTTGTTGGTAATCAATATTTTGTGGAATATGATTTGGTGGAATTAGCAAAATATATTGACTGGACACCGTTTTTTCAGACTTGGGAATTGGCGGGCAAGTTTCCTGCAATTTTGGAAGATGAAGTTGTGGGCAAACAAGCAACAGATTTATTTGCAGATGCAAAGAAAATGCTTAACCGTATTTTGAATGAAAAATTGTTAAAAGCAAGTGGCGTAATTGGTTTTTATCCTGCAAACTCTGTGGGTGATGACATCGAGGTTTATACAGACGAAACACGCACAACGGTTTGGAAAAAATTATGTCATCTTCGCCAACAAAACCAAAAAGCTAAAAACTTGCCTAATTTCTGTTTAGCGGATTTCGTAGCACCAAAATCAAGCGGAAAAGCTGATTATATTGGAGGTTTTGCGGTTACTTCGGGTTTAGGAATGCAGCCTGTTGTCGATAAATTGAAAGCTGACCTTGACGATTATAATGCAATTATGTTGCAAGCCTTAGCCGATAGATTTGCGGAGGCATTTGCAGAACGGATGCACGAAAGAGTACGCAAGGAGTTTTGGGGTTATGCACCTGCCGAGAACTTGGAAAATGACTTGTTAATTGCCGAAAAATACGAGGGAATTCGTCCTGCCCCTGGTTATCCAGCTTGTCCTGACCATACAGAAAAGTGGAAATTATTTGAAATGCTTGACGTAACTGCCAAAATTGGTATTGAACTCACAGAAAGTTTGGCAATGTATCCTGCGGCTTCGGTTTCAGGTTGGTATTTTTCGCACCCTGAAAGTAAGTATTTCGGTATCAGCAAGTTAGCCAAAGACCAACTCGAAGATTATGCCCAACGGAAAGGTATGGAATTGAGGGAAGTGGAAAGGTGGCTGGGGAGTTTGGTGTAGGTTTTTACCGTTTTTTTACCTATCGGGTGGCTCAAAGCCACCCGATAGGTAAAAAAACAATAGCTAAAATATCTTTCAAAATATAAAACAACAAACTTATGCAATTTGAACCTCAGAAATTGTATCACATTTATAACAGAGGAAATAACAGTCAAAAAGTGTTTTTTACACGAGAAAATTATTTGTTCTTTTTGAGAAAAATAAGAGAACATTTATTACCTAATTGCCAGTTATTAGCTTATTGTTTGTTGCCTAATCATTTTCATTTTTTGATAGAAACACCCGCAACTATGACTGAACAAGCTATAAATCAAGGAATTGCAATTATTTTGCGGTCATATACACAAGCAATAAATAAACAAGAAAATAGGACGGGTTCACTGTTTCAACAAAGAAGTAAAGCCAAAAATTTAGAAAATGGAGATGCAAATTATCCTTTTATTTGTTTTCAATATATTCACCAAAATCCAATGGCTGCAAAATTAGTTCAGAAAATGGAAGACTGGGAATTTTCATCTTTTAAAGATTATATAAACCAAAGAAATGGAACTTTGTGTAATAAAACCTTAGCAATTCAATTATTAGATTTGCCACAAAATGCAGAGGAGTTTTATAAACAGTCATATCATGTGATAGCAAATGAGGAGATACAACAAATATTGGTATGACGTTTACCTATCGGGTGGCTCGAAGCCACCCGATAGGTAAGTAAGTAAAAATACCTATTTTTTATCTTTGTTCTTTTTATAAATTTCATCTGCCTTTGCCTCATCTGCGGCAGATTCTGCTTTCAAACCAAGTTTTTCTTTGGCTTTTGCTCGTTGGCGATAAGCCCCAGCATATTCAGGGTCTAATTCAATAGCTTTGTCAAAGTCTGCAATAGCTTCTTTGTATTTACCTAATGCAAAATTTGTTTCTGCTCTTTCTTCATAAGATTTTTCATCTTTGGGGGCTAATTGAATAGCCTTGTCAAAATCTAAAATAGCCTCTTGGTATTTTTCTAATACCTTTTTGCTAATTCCTCTATAATAATAAGCCCTATTATCTTTTGGAGTTGGAATTAAGGTCAAAAATTTATCTAAATCTGCAATAATCAATTTAGCATATTTCCAACTACCCTCCTCCTTATTTATATCGTATTGTTTTTGTTGCTCTTTTGATTTTCCTATATTTATTAAATTTGTTGTGGCTTTGCTCATACTCTCTGCGTATAATTCAACAGACATAAAAGAATTATTAGCAATAGCTCTGTGTAAATAAAATTCTGCAATAGTTGGTTTTAATTCAATAGCTTTATCATAATCGGGCATAATTTCTAAGCTTTTATACGGTGATTTAGCATATCTTGCTCTTCCTCGCATATAATAACCTTCTGCGAAATTAGGTGATAATTGAATTACCCTGTCAAAATCTAAAATAGCAACATCTGGTTGTTTTAGATAAAATTTCGATAGTCCTCGCTGCCAATACGCATTTACATCATTAGGGGATAAAGAAATAACCTTATCAAAATCTAAAATAGCTTCTTGGTATTTCTTTAAATTATACTTTTCAAGTCCATTTTTGTAATAAGTTTCCGCCTCCTTATCTTGTCCCCAGACTTGTAAAGAGAGACAACAGAAAAGTATAATGAGTAAATTTTTCATATTTTTGATGTTTAAAAATGTTGGTTTTATTTTTTAAACTCCACAAGATAGTAAAGTTTCTGTGGAAATGTCCGTTGTATAGAAATACCTTAGAATTTGGAATATAGCCTCCTATTTCCTGCGTTTTGGCTTCCGCAAACAAAAACATTTCTAAATATTTTTGTTTACCCGAATTTCTAAGTATTTTTACACAAAATCAAGAAAATAAGTGGGTAACTCTAACCAAAATTCGGGTATGAAACTAAAAGTAGGCAATAGGCTTTTTTCGGCAAGAGAAGAACGAAAAATAAACCAAACTGAGATGGCAAAAATCTTAGGTTTGTCGCAGTCTGCCTATTCTCGTTTAGAGGTAAACGAAACTTCTGCCGAAATTGAACAAATTGTAAATTTTGCAAAACTATTACAAATTCCTGTGCAAGAATTTTTACCCGAAACTTGTGCTATTCATAGCAATAACGGAAACGGACAAATTGGTTTTGTTATTGGAAATTCCTACAATTATTCAGACAAAGAAAGTTTGCACACCATAGAGTTAAAAGACCAAGAACTCACCTTCCTCAAACGAGAAAACCAATAATTATTGCAAGACAAAATCCAGCATTTAGAAGAATTATTGCAGGTTTATAAGCAACAAAAAGGCGAATAAGTTATTAGTTTACTCAAATCCAAATAAGCAATAGTTTTTTAAAAACTATTTTTGTAACTTTGTTAAAACACAAATTACAATGATAGCAACCCTTCAAGTAGAAATAACCGACAGTTTGCTGCATCAAATAGGTTGGCAGACTTTGCAGCAGCAGCTCAATGATTTTTTGGCTCAACAACAAATTAAACTATTGGCAGCCAGTTTTATTGCAGAGATGGAAACACAGCAAGAAGATTTGGCAGATATGGAACAAGTCCGTAGTGAAGTTTGGACAACTTACAAGCAAAATTTTTATAAAAACCGACTGTAAGTGATGAAAAACTATGTTATTGATGCCAATATTATTTTTAGTGCCTTGATTAGTGGCAAAGAAGTTTATTTTAAACTATTTTCTTTGCATCACTTTTATTTGCCCGATTATGCCTTGCAAGAATTAGAAAAATATAGGCAAGTAATCTTAAAAAAGCATAAAACTGATAATGCAACATTCAAATCTAAACTCTTAGATTTATTTTCTTTGCTTACAGTTGTTCCAGATTTGATAATTTCAGTAGAAAATTTTGAAAAAGCCTTAGCTTTGTGTGCTGATATAGACGAAAAAGACACGCCATATATAGCACTAAGTATGGAACTTGATATGACCTTAGTAACAAGAGATGTAAAATTACACGATGGTTTGATAGCAAAAGGTTTTGAAAATGTGATACTTTTTGATAAGTTATTTGCTGATTTGTAAGTATTTCATTATCAGTAAGTTAGACACAGAATGAAGTCTATACTACAAAAATGGAATTGAGGGAAGTGGAAAGGTGGCTGGGGAGTTTGGTGTAGGGAATTTTTATAAAACTTTGGCAGTGGTTGCAAACCCTGCCAATAGTTTGTTTTGTTAATTGTAATTATTTCTTTATCTTTGGCTATGCAAAACCTCAAAAACCATAAAAAAACCAAAAAAATCTTAGCTATTGCGTGGCTACAAACCTTAAAACAAAAAATTAAGGAAGTAGAACCCTCAGCAGAAATTATTTTGTATGGTTCGAGGGCAAGAAACACCGCTAAAAAATATTCAGACTGGGATTTTTTGGTATTATCTGAACAAAATATCATAACCTCCGAAATAGAAAAACAATTTCGTTTGCCATTTTTTATGCTCGAATTAGAACTCAACGAAGTGCTTAGTTTACAAGTATTTTCAAAAACAGCGTGGGAAAATACCTATAAAATCACGCCCTATTACCAAAATATTAAAAAAGAAGGTATTATTTTATGAACATTACTTTATGAATAATATTCTATGAACAAGGAAGACAGAGAAGCCTTAGTGCGATATAGAATGGCAAGGGCTATTGAAACTTTGCAGGAGGCAAAATTATTGAATGAAAATGGATTTTGGAATACCGCAGTTAATCGTTTGTATTATGCTTGCTTTTATGCTGTGGGTGCATTGCTTATCAGTCACGAATACCAAACACAGACACATAATGGCATAAAAATTCTTTTTAATCAACATTTTGTAAAAACAGGTAAAATTTCTCTCGAAATGGGAATGTTATTTTCTGAATTGTTCGATAAAAGACAAAAAGGAGATTATAGTGATTTATTGAATTGGGACAAAAACCAAGTAGAGGCACTTATGCAGCCTACAACAGAATTTGTGCATTGTATTGAGGGGCTTTTGAAGTAAGTATTATAAGTATTTCGGTATCAGCAAGTTAGCCAAAGACCAACTCGAAGCTAATTGCCCAGCGAAAAGGTACGGAATTGAGAGAAGTGGAAAGGTGGCTGGGGAGTTTGGTGTAAAAGTATAACAAAACCATCGGCAGGGCTAAAAAGCCACTGCCGAGGTTATTTTCTAAACATTTTCTATAATTTCCTTAAACTCTGCAATGCTAATAACCCTAACAAAAGGGAAATCAATAGTTTTCAGCGTATTAAAATGCTTGTCATTCGTAACAATATAGTCGGCGTTGGCAGCAATAGCACAGTCCACAAATTTATTATCGTCAGGGTCTATTTCTATCAAATTCCAATGAAAATAAACTTCAACTTTTTCAATATTCGACATAGCACTCAATAGTTCTAAGACATTTGCCACTACGATTGGATTTGCTTTTTGTTTTAAGATTTCCTCATATTCTAACAAAATATCGTTGCTACAAACCAGCCTAAACTTTTTTTGCAATAAAGCATTAAAAATAGGTCTATACTGCGATTTTGGAGGAATAGCAACCAAAAAAGCATTGGTGTCTAATACTATTTTCATTATTTCGGCTGATAAGGAGTTCTTAAATCTTCGTTTAGCCAACTGTCCATTGTTTCGTCTGTCCAGTTGTTTTCGTCCCAGAGTTTATCCATTTCTTTGCTCAATGTATCGGCAAAATAAGCAGCCAAAATATCTTTAATTTCGAGGAGTTGCTTGTCTGGCACTTGATAACTAAAAACTTTTATCAACTCTAATTGTAAATTGCTTAATCGGGCAGTTTGCATAATTTTCTATGATTTTATGAAACAAAGATAAGGAAAAAAGCTAATAGGTTAGTATTTTTTGATAAACTTTATGTAGCCCAAAAAACAAAAACATCTTAGCTACAAACCAAGATGTTTTTGTTACTGTTAGTAATAGGCGTTTTGATGTTTACGAAAACCTCCAACTATACGTCTAAACTCCGCTTCCCTACTAACAACTACGTAAATGTAGTAAAATTATTTGAAAAAACAATGTTTTTGTGTAAAATAATTTCGTTATCAGCAAGTTAGCCAAAGACCAACTCGCAGCTAATTGCCCAACGGAAAGGTATGGAATTGAGGGAAGTGGAAAGGTGGCTGGGGAGTTTTTAAATTATTGTGCTAAAAATAATGTAAATCTTATTTATTTTGTATCTTTGTTTCAGAATACAAAGACGTTTTAGACGTAGGAGAAAGGATTTGTGTTTTGCACAAAGGCATTTGCTCGTTGTATTATTAGAGGTTGTTTGTTTCGTAAAACAAACAACTTTTTTACTTTTTATGAATACGCATACTATCCAGCATTTAGAAAAATTATTGCAGGTTTATAAGCAAAAGAAAGGGGAATAATTTGCTAAAAATTATTCCCCACAAAACCCTTTTCCTCTAAATATCCTTGCAAAGTAGCCTTAAAAATGTGGGCAGTTTGCAATAAATCTTGGGCAAGGTCAAAATCTATGATAGAAAATAAATCATAATCTCCTTTGCTACGTTTATCCATTGCACTTGTCAAATATTGGCTAAATTGTTTTGGGAAAACACCTGTTTTTACAAATAATTCATTAAATTTACTTGCGTTGCCTTTGTGTGTAGCCACTGTAACATTTTGCGAAAATAAACAAGCCTGAGTCATATAAAACATTGCATAATAAGTTCGAGAAACCGCAGAATTAAAATCTTGCTCATTTATTAGCATTTGTGCAGAATGCAAATACGTGTCTGCTCGTTTACAAAGTATATTTATTTCTTCCATAATTCTATTCCTTCTTGTTTTACATTGATATAAAGAGGTGCTTTTTTGACATCAAATAAATATTTTGAAGTTGGTATTAAGCTAATTAGTAAGTTATTAGCTGATAAAATATCTACTATTTTACTATAAACTTCGTTATCTTTCTGAAAATACTTAAAATTTTCATCAAATAGCAACAACAAATCTACATCAGACTCAGCATTAAAATCTCCACGTGAATAAGAGCCAAACAAAATAATGCCTTGCAAATTATCACCATAAATTTTCAATAATTCCTTTTGAAAATCCTGTAAAATAGGCAATATCACAAGAGATTTTTCGGGGAGTTGCGTTTTCATTGTTGTCTTAATTTGGTTTAAATAAATTTATGAAAAGAAAATTATATTTCAAAATTTAATTTGTCAATCGTATTTATTTTATTTGACAAATTTCCAAGAAACAACTATTTTGCTTAAAAGTATTCTAAAATAACAAAACTTTTAATCTTATGCAATTAGAAGACTATTTAGTACAAGAAGAACAAACAGAAATTAGGCACGAATATTTAGGTGGTGAAATAATAGCAAGTGCTTATGCTTCGCCTGCACACGAGTTAATTGTTGCTAATTTAATTACCTTGCTCAATATTTGTTTATCAGAAAGTGATTGTAAAGTTTATGGCAGCAATAGAATGGTATATGTTCCACAATGTGATAGGGTTTATTACCCAGATATTACTGTTGTTTGTGAACAAGAGGAATTTAAGCTGTTTGGCAAAAAAATGCAAGCAAGTTTAAACCCAACTATCATTATTGAAATCTTATCAGATAGCACCGAAAACATAGATATTAATGACAAATGGCGATGCTATAAAAAAATTCCTTCTCTAAAAACATACGTTTTAGTTTCTCAGAAAGAGAAATATGTGTCAATACTCAACCGAATTAGCAACAATGAATGGCTGACAACAGACTACGAAGACGAAACAGCAAGCCTACAAATTGGAACTTGTAATATTAAGCTATCAGCTATTTATAAGAAGGTAATTTTGTAAAACTCCAAAAAAGGTATGGAATTGAGGGAGTTTGGTGTAGGGAGATTTTTTAAAACTTTGACAGGGCTATAAACCCTGCCAATAGTTTGTTTTAAATATTTTCTATAATTTCCTTAAACTCTGCAATGCTAATAACCCTAACAAAAGGGAAATCAATAGTTTTCAGCGTATTAAAATGCTTGTCTTCTGTTACCAAATAATCGGCAGAACCTGCCACTGCACAGTCCACAAATTTATTATCCTCTTTGTCTGCATCTATCAAATTCCATTTATAACTCACATCAATTTTGATAACATTAGACCGAATTAGCAACATTTGAATAATATTATTGGCAACAGTGGCATCTGTTTTTTGTGTAATAATTTCCTCAAACTCTGTTAAAATATCGTTTGTGATGAGTAATTGAAATTCTTTTTCTAACAAGCTATCAAATAACCAACGATACTTGGAGTTTTTACCAATCGAAACTATCAATACGTTTGTATCTAAAACCACTTTCATTGAATTTCATTGTTTACATTTTCCTCTGCCAACCAACTATCCATTGTGGCATCAGACCAATTATTTTTTTCCCATAACATATCAAATTGTTGTGTGGCTTGTTTGGCAAAAAAATCTGATAACATATCACGCAAGACCAATAAAGTCTGTTCATCTACCTGATACGCAAAAATTTTCAACAATTCTACCTGAACATTAGTTAAAGGTTGTGCTATCATATCGTTTTATTTTTATACAAATTTACATTTATTTTATCAGAAAATAAGCTATTGCAAGCAAAAATTAGTAGGCTATTTTATTTTCTGTTAGCCAAAGACCAACTCGCAGCTAATTGCCCAACGAAAAGGTACAGAATTGAGGGAAGTGGAAAGGTGGCTGGGGAGTTTGGTGTAGGATAATTTTATAAAACTTTGGCAGTGGATGCAAGCCCTGCCAACAGTTTTTTTTGCAATAAAAATTAGTAAAAGCAAACCATTAGCTATAAATTTTCGTTATTTTTGTAAAAAACTATGCAATGAAAGCAGCAACACCTTATCTCGAATCCTTGCGTTATATGGATAACGCAAAGGAAAATCTTAAAAAAGCAGGCAAAGATGACGGACTTTATGACGATATTAAATATGTGCGTACTGCATCTGGCATAGCGTATAATGCGGTTTTGATAGCACTTGACGAATATCTGAAACGAAAAGAGGACAATGATTACAAAAAGCCAAAATCTATCGAAGATTATACAAAAAGAATAGCTAAACAAAATAAAAAATTGCTAACATTGGTCAATGATGTTTATGACAATTTACATATTTTGGGCTACTATCACGGTACAAAATCTGTAAAAAATATTCAAGCAGGTTTTGAGGAGGCTTATGCTATTATTGATTTTATTAAGGAACAATAATCATACAAAACCCAAACATCTTAGCTACAAACTAAGATGTTTAGGTTACTATTAGCAATATGAATAAAACTTTGGCAGTGGCTTGTTAGCCCTGCCAATAGTTATTTATTCTCTAACAAACTCAAAGTTTACTTACAGATTACAAGTTACGTGCAGAAGGAGTAAATTATAAGCTTGAGTTGGAAAAATTAGAAACTCCTTCTTATGATATTGATTTAAAGTTGCGAGAAGAGTTTCCAGAAATCAAAAGAATGCACGAAGTTAAAGAATATTGGGCTAAGGAAATTACTAACTCTGATATATAACTTAATAGTTTAAAACAATTTCAGAAAGGATATGCCAATTATAGTTCACAAATCATTGTATATTTTGAGAATGGACAAAAACATCAAACAAAAAAGGCTTTCTCCTCCGAAAAAGCCTTAATCATTTTTTTAGATTCTACAACGCCACTTCCGATAAGAATTTAATCCGCATCAAGCGTAGTTCCTCCTCACTGTAATCATCGCCCAAAGTTTCCATAGCCGAAGCAATGTTGTCGGTTTCGGCACTCATAAAGTAGCCAAAAATCTCACCTTGTCGGTCTTCGTCCATGATTTGTTCGAGGTAGTAGTCTATGTTGAGTTTTGTACCCGAATAGCAAATATGTTCTATTTCCTCTATTAAGTCCTTCATTTCCAACTCTTTGGTTTCGGCTATGTCCTCCAAATTTACCTTGCGGTCTATCTGTTGAATAATGAAAATCTTAATTTTAGACTTGTTTACCATCGACTTCACCACCACTTCGGAGGCTGTTTCTATTTCGTTTTCCTCCACATATTTGGCTATGAGGTCTATAAAAGGTTTGCCAAATTTCTTTGCCTTGCCTATGCCTACGCCATTTATCTGGGCTAATTCCTCCATATTGGTTGGGTAGGTCGTTGCCATTTCTTCCAATGAAGGGTCTTGAAAAATGACATACGGAGGCAATTCTTTTTGTTTTGCCACTCTTTTTCGCAAGGCTTTGAGCATATCAAACAGCACATCATCATGGGCTTTGGTTTGTTGCTGCTCTTGCTGCGGTTCTTCTTCCTCTGTGCCTTCCGTAATTTCGTACTTGTGGTTTTTGCTAAACTGAATGGGGCTTGGTCTTTCCAAAAAGAACTCACCTTTATCACTTAGTTTGACAGTACCCATATTTTCTATGTCCTTCTCCAAAAAGTCGTACAGCAATACTTGGCGAACAATAGACCGCCAATATTCCCAATTATTGGCATTGTCGGGGTCTTTGCCCTTGCCAAACACTTCGAGTCTGTTGTGTTCGTAACTGATAACATAGTTGGTTTCTACGCCGCAAATCACATCTACCAAATGGTCGACTCCAAATCGTTGCCCTGTGAGTTTGGCTGTTTGCAACACCAACAAAACTTTTTCTTTTGACTCAAATTTTTCTGAGGGTTTACGGCAATTATCGCAGCCAGAGCCACAATCTGTTTCCGTATATCTTTCGCCAAAATAGTGCAACAGTTGGCGGCGGCGGCACACCGCAAACTCCGCATAGTCGGTCATTTCTTGCAACAAAATGCGTGCATTGTCCCTTTCGGTTACGGTTTTGTCTTTGTTAAACTTCTCTAATTTGTCTATGTCTTCTTGGCTGTAAAACATCAGGCAATGTCCCTCCAACCCATCTCTGCCCGACCTTCCTGTTTCTTGGTAGTAACCCTCTAAGGATTTGGGGGCATCATAATGAATCACAAAACGGACATCGGGCTTGTCTATTCCCATACCGAAAGCTATGGTTGCTACGATTACGTCTGCGTCTTCGTTCAGAAAAGCATCTTGGTTTTGCACCCGCACATTTGCCTCCAAACCTGCATGATAAGGCAAAGCCTTGATGTCATTGACTTTGAGCAACTCCGCAATTTCTTCTACTTTTTTGCGACTCAAACAATAAACAATGCCCGACTTGCCTTTGTGTTGTTTAATAAATTTGATGAGTTGTTTTTTGGTGTTATTTTTTGCCCGCACTTCATAAAACAAGTTGGGTCTGTTAAAAGACGACTTAAAAATGTCGGCTTCTTCCATCTGCAAGTTGCGTTGAATATCTAACTGCACTTTGGGTGTGGCGGTGGCTGTCAAGGCAATGACCGACATATTGCCAATTTGCTCTAAGATATGCTTGATTCTCCGATATTCGGGGCGGAAGTCATGCCCCCACTCTGAAATACAGTGAGCCTCGTCTATGGCTACAAAAGAAAGTTTTGCGTTTTTGAGAAAAGCAACATTTTCATCTTTCGTCAAAGATTCGGGGGCTACATACAACAGTTTGACCTCGCCATTCAGAGTTTCCTTGCGAACTTTGGTCATCTCTGCCTTCGACAGTGTAGAGTTTAGCACTTGGGCATTAATCCCCAAGGCATTCAGTTGGTCAACCTGATTTTTCATCAAGGCTATCAAGGGAGAAATGACTATAGCTGTACCTTCTAACATCACCGCAGGCAACTGATAACACAATGACTTGCCCGCACCCGTAGGCATGATGACAAAGGTGTTTTTACCTTGCAATATATTTCTGATAATCACTTCTTGGTTGCCCCTGAATTGACTATATCCAAACACCTCTTTGAGCTTTTCTTTCAAAGCATCTTTTTCCTTTGCTATATTTTGCATAGACTAATGGCGAATGACTTAAAAAATTTGGTTTCGTTACACTAATATAACTAAATTCTCTTTTTTGCAATATATTTGAGAAAAAAAATAAAAAAAAATTAACAGACTTTTTGCGAAAGTCTTTCATAGCCTCTCAAACACTCTAAAAATGTCCGATAAATTTATCAGAAATGAAGTAAAACCATAAAATGATACTTTCCAAGTTTTGGAAACTTGGAAAGCATAAAATGTAACAACTCTTTCTAAGTTTTAGGCTATCACAAGAATTAATTCCTTGTATTTTTCCTCATTCATTTGCTCCATTGCCATATAAACAACTTGTTTCCACTGTTTAATAGGCTCGGAGTCGGCAGTTGAGAGGCTGTGTAGCAAATATTCCAATTCAGAAGTTTCATACACCATTAGTTTATTGAATGATTGGTAGTAAGGTTGCAAAAGTTTTTTGTCCTCTTGGCTCAACGGAGTTCGTGGCATTAATCCTTCTTTTTGCGTGGGCTGTTGCGTTGGGTTTTCGGTTTGTTCTTTTCCTGCCAAAAGCAAGGTAAACCAAAAAGTAGTGCCTTTGCCCACTTCGCTGTCTAAATCTATGATACCGCCATGTGCCTCCACTGCCATTTTGCAGAAGGTCATGCCCAGCCCTGTTGAACGAATAGTACCTGAACTTTTGGCATCTACTTGCCCAAATTGCTGAAAAACCAGATGTTTTTTGTCCGCAGGTATCCCTTGTCCTGTGTCTGTAATGCTGATAACCAATCTGCGAGGTGGCAAAGTAGCTTGGTGCAAATGGTCGTTGGGTTTTTCAAAACCTGTTCTTTGGTTGCTATTTTGTTGAAAATCAACTGTTTTTGTTTCTTGCAAATTATCATTTGCTTTGTCATCTATTTTGCCTTCGTCTTTTTGGGTATAGGCAATTTCGTGTTTGGCAAAATTCACTGTTTCTTGACGCAAAGGCGTAGAAAAATCAATTTTGCTGTCCGTATTCAGTTGAAACTCACCTGCAAGGCTGCTTTTTAGCGTAACAGCCCCGTTGAGTGGCGTATATTTAATGGCATTAGTCAAGATATTTACAAAAACTCGGTGCAAAATTTCTTGTTCGGTCAAAACCAAATAGCTGCGGTCTATGGTGTTTTGAATGACAATAGATTTGGCTGCTGCCAAAAAAACTACTTCGTTTATGGCACTCTCCGCTATGACATGAACAGCTTGGGGTCGCAAATCTAAATTCATTTCGGCAGCGGCATATTTTTGCACGTCCAAAATATTTAGCACTTGATTCAGCATTTGTTTGCTGTATTGCTTTACCTTTTCTAATTGTTTGATAGGATTTTGAATAGAAAGATTGAGCAAAACATTCAAGGGGTTTTTGAGGTCATGCACAATCATATTGGTTAAGCCTTGTTTGAAGTCGTCTAACTCTACCAACTTTTGATTAGTCGTTTTCAATTCTTCGGCTTGTTGTAAAATCTCCTCTTTTTGTTGAGAGATTTCGGTAGTTCGCAAAGCTACAATATGTTCCAATTCCTCCTGTTTCTTTTTGTAGCTATACACTCGCCATTTGTAAAAAAGGTAAAACGAAACAAGCAAAGCACCCAAACAAAGCAAGAAAAACCACCATGTTTGGTAAAAATGAGGTAAAACAGAGAAAGCTATTTTGGTGCTTTGCGGTGTCCAGACCCCATCGTTGTTGCAAGCCCACACGTGAAATACATACTTGCCTGCGGACAAGTTGGTGTAAGCAACTTGGCGAGTTTGGTAGTCTGTTTCTATATAGTCGGTGTCAAAACCTTCTAATTGGTAACGAAAACGGACTTTTTCGGGAGCATAATAGTCTATGGCTGTAAACTGAAAAGTAAAGTGTTTTTTTCCTGCTGCCACCTCCATTCCATTGCGAATAGTATCTTGGTCTGCCGATGCCGTTTCTATGTGCGTAGGCGGTGGCGTGGGATTGGTTGGTATATTTTTCAAGTCCATCATAGCAAAACCATCGATGGCAGGCATATAGAGCCAATCGTCTGCGGTTTTGGTGGTGTGCGTGGCTGCGGTTAGCCCTTCGGTTTGCAACAAACCATCATACTTGTCGTAAATTTTGTCGACCTTTATTTTTTTGGTAACTCCCTTTACATAATCCTCCAATTCTTGTTTTGCAATTTTGGCTATACTTTGGCTACCAATAACCCAAAAGTTGCCCTTTGAGTCCTCTTTTATATCCAAAACTAAGGCAAAAGGCAAACCATTTTGTGGAGTATAACTCGTGATTTGGTTGTTTTTGTCGTCTATTCTGCTCAACCCACCACTGCAAGCTGCCCAAATGATGCCTTGTTTGTCTATGTAGATATTAAATACAACATTGCCCGCCAATCCATTTTTGGTATCATAAATTTTGGTAACTTTCTTATTCTCCAACTTATTGATACCTGCCCCTGCACTACCTGTACCTAACCATATATTACCTTGCAAATCTTGGTTGATAGCTAAGATTTCTTTGTTGGTAATTCCTTCTTTTATCTGTTCTACGCTGCCATCTGGTTTGAGCAAGAGGACATAAGCATCTTTGGTGGCTATCCATAAATTACCTACTTTGTCTTCAAAAGTAAATCTGGTCATGTTGCTTGCCCAGCCTGTTTCTTTGTTAAAAACAGTAGATTTGCCTTGTGGGTCTATTTTTACTAAGCCATGATAAGTAGCAAACCACCAATTTTGTTTGCTATCTTTCAATACGTGCTTTACTCTTTTGCCATCTGTTATTTTATTGTAGGGCGAAGGCAACCAAGCCAATGTATTTTTATTCCAAAGGCTTACTTCGCCCCTGTCAAAAGCCACCAACAATAAACTGTCATTGTAAGGCACTACACTATTGATAATATTATTTTCATTGTTTGGCGGGGCATTATGCACCTGAATTTTGGGCATTTTGCTTATTAAAATACCTTTTTTATAGAGAAAAAACCACATATTCCCCTCTGGGTCTTCGGTCATAGTCCAAACAGTTGCATTGAACAAAGGATTGGTTACTACTTTGTAACTATCTCCTTGTTTGCGATAAAGGTGGTTAGTTGTAACCTTCCAATTAGTGCCTCCTTCGAGATAGCTATTCCAAATATCTTCATTTACTTCAAAGTTCTCTTTTACTACCACTTCGCCATCGAATGCAAAGTTCTGACCGTCATCTGTCATGAAGGTAAAATACTCTTTGTTGTTTTTTAAGTCTTTTGCCAACTTTTCATTTGTAGCTATCAATTTGATAACATTTACAGCCAACCACTCATAAATTTGAAAAGTATTGTCCTTTGCAATAAATATAAAGAAAATACGATTTTTGAAAGGAAATATACCTACGCCCTTTTTTTGCTGGGCAGTGTCGAGTTGCAAAACATCATAAATTTCGGTCTTTTTTTTGTAAAAAACAGTTTTTTTATTCTTTGTTCTCCCCCAAGCCCTGCCTTGCTCATCACTGGCTGTTGGGTTAATGGCATTATACTTTTCTATGTCGGGCAATTGCTTAAAACTTCCCTCGTAATATGTCCATAAACCTTCTTCAAAAGAGGTGAAATAAATTGTATCAGTGTCGGGGTAGGTAAGCACGCCACGAAAGGCACTGGTCGTGAGTGTGGGCGTATTGTCTTTGTTGAAAACCTTAAAATTAAGCCCATCATAACGTATAATTCCTTCTTGATTGACAAACCAAAAGTAGCCTTTTCGGTCTACTGCCATATCCAAAATGCCTGTGGTTGGCAATCCATTTTTGCTATTCAATGATTTGATTAAGGCTGTATTGAAATCTTGGGTAGGCGGCAATAAATAAGGTTTGGTTTGTGCCTGTAAAGCAAAAGTTGCTAAACAACAATAGAAAAGAAACAGCAAACGGCTTATCATAAAAGAAGTTTTTTATAGTAGTTTATATTTTTTTGCAATTTCTCAAAGTTAAATAAAATATTTTGAATTTTACAAAACAAATTGCTATTTGCGACTTGTGGCATTGAACTTGTTAGTTTTACTAAATCCAAACCAACTTGACTACTAAACTTTTTTCTATTCCCATGTTACTCCGTATTCTTCTAATGACCTTTGTGGGTATTTGTTTGAGTTTTGATTCAAACAACCGACTCCGTTGGGCTGCTATCAACAAGCCCGACAATATCACTGCCAACCAACTTTGTCAGCAGCAATATCGCCACCGCCACATAGACTCTATGATGCAAGACGTGGCTACTAACCACAACTTTAATGGCGTGATGCTCATAGCTGAAAACGGCAAACCTATTTACAAAAAAGCCTTTGGTTACTTCCGCAAAGATACTTTAAAGCCCTTCGACACCACACAGGTCATGCAATTAGCTTCGGTTTCCAAACCTTTTACGGCTATGGCGGTGTTGCTGTTGATAGAAAAAGGACAACTGCAATTTGATGACGAAATAGCCAAATGGTTTCCAAAAATCAAGCACAAAGGCATTACCATTCGCCACTTGTTGCAACATACTTCGGGCTTGCCCGATTATATCAATGACAATTACCTCTTTATCAAATTTGCAAAGAACAAAGGCAGAGGAATTGTCTGGACAAACAACGACCTGATTCGGGTTTTAGAAACGCAGAAAATTCATCTCCGCTTCAAAACAGGCAAAAGATTTAGTTATAGCAATACAGGTTATGCGTTGCTGGCGAGTATAGTGGAAAAAGTGAGCAAAAAAAGTTTCCCAAAGTTTATGAAAGAAAATATTTTTCTGCCTTTGGGTATGGTGCATACTTTTGTGTATCAACCCAGTATGACCGACATAGAAAACATAAGAGAGGATTACAGAGAAGGAATTATGGGGGCAAAAGGAATTTACTCTACGGTGGAGGATATGCTCAAATTTGACCAAGCCCTTTACTCCAAAAAGTTGCTGAAAACCAGCACTTTAGACTCTGCCTTTGTGCAGGGCATGACCTCCGAAAACGAAAAATTTGATTATGGTTTTGGCTGGCGGTTGCGGAGTTCGATAGTTGGCGACAGAATAGTTTATCATAGAGGGTTGTGGGAAGACGCCAACCCGATGTTTATCAGATTTGTGGAGTGCAACCGTACTATTATTTCTTTGCACCACCCTACCAACTCCGACCATTGGAATTTCATAGAATCTATTCAGCAAATTCTCAATGAAAGTGAAACGGTTTGTGCAGATTTTTAAGGTAGCTTATTTTGTATTTTGTATTTTGTATTTCATATTTATTACTTATCTATTAAATCATGCGAATAGCCTATCACACTGTTCTTCTTTTGTTATTTTGCGGATTATTTTCTGCTTGTTTTGAATTAAGAGAGGAAGTTACCCTCAATAAAGATGGTTCTGGTAGTTACCAATTACTTTTGGACATGAGCCAGAGCAAACAAACCATAGACCTTGCCCAAAAAATGCAGCAGCAAAAAGATGGGGAAGCAACGCAAAACCTCAATTTTACAATAGATTCTACTTTTGCAAAAAGTGTGGCTCGGTTTAATGGCATGGCAGGAATCAGCCAAGCAAAGGACACTATAAATAAAACTGATTATATCTTTGGGGTTTCTTTCCAATTTGCCAGTGTCGAAGCCTTGAACAATGCCCTTGCAGCACTTAATAAAGACGAAAATGGTGCAATTACATTAACGCAACCTGTTTATAGTTTTGCAAAAAACATAGTAACCCGCCACAACACCTATTATTTGAGCAATGTGAGTGAATTGCTCAAAAATAAACCCAATACAACACCCACAGAAAAAAGTGAACAAATTAAATTGCTATTGCAAGGGGCAAATTATGTGATTACTACAAAAATAAATGGCAAAATAAAAAAATATAACAATAAAAAAGCCGAAATTGACTACACAAAAACTGTTTTGCGATGGAGTGTACCCTTGCAAGAAGTGATAGAAGGTAGTGAGGAGTTGGCAAATACAATTAAAATCAAATAAACACATGAAAAAACTACTCAAAAAACTCATAGGCTTGACCTTTGCAACGGCTACCTTATTGCCTTGCAGTCTGGCTGTTTATGCCCAAACTCCCGCCACGTTTCCTGTCAATGGCGTGCATGATGCCCGACCTGCGCGATACGCATTTAAAAATGCAACAGTGGTGGTGGATTATCAAACGACTTTGCAAAATGCTACTTTGCTGGTCAATCAAGGGCGGATAGAAGACGTAGGCACTAATTTGGCAATTCCTGCCGATGCCACAGTCATAGATTTGCAAGGCAAATACATTTATCCTTCCTTCATCGATGCCTACACAGATTACGGAATTACAAAACCAAAAAGTGCAACCAATAGGGCTTGGTGGAGTGCCGAATTTATTTCTCCCAAAGCTGGGGCGTATAATTGGAACATGGCTATCAAACCCGAAATGAACGGGGCTGCCCTCTTTGCTGCCGATGCCAAAGAAGCAAAAAGTTTGAGGGAGTTGGGCTTTGGATTGGTGCTAACCCACCATGCCGATGGCATAGCACGTGGCACAGGTGTAGTGGTCGGTTTGCAAGAAGAGCAAGATAACTTATTGATAGTCAAGCAAAATGCTTCGGCTCATTTTTCTTTTAACAAAGGCACTTCTACCCAAAATTACCCAAATTCTTTGATGGGTTCTATTGCTTTGTTGCGTCAAACTTTCCTCGATGCCGAATGGTATGCAAATGGAGGAGCAAAAAAAGAAACCAATCTGTCGTTAGAGGAGTGGAACAAAGCCAAAAACTTGCCCCAAATTTTTGAAACCAGCAACAGATTTGATGCCCTAAGAGCCGACAAAATTGGCGATGAATTTGGCGTGCAGTTTATTATCAAAGGCAGTGGCGACGAGTATCAACGCATTGCCGAATTACAAAAAAGTAAGGCTACTTTTATCATTCCCCTCACTTTTCCAGAGGCTTATGACGTGGCAGACCCTCTGGAAGCACGCAACGTGAGTCTTGCCGAAATGAAACACTGGGAACTTGCCCCAACCAATGCCGCCAGCCTACAAAATGCAGGAATTGAGTTTGCAATTACGGCTTCGGGCTTGAAAAACAAGGCTGATTTCCTCAAAAACTTGCAAAAAGCAATACAATATGGACTAAGCAAGCAAAATGCTTTGAAAGCCTTGACTGCCACACCTGCCAAATTGTTGAGAATGGAAAACGAAGCAGGTAATTTGAAAAAAGGTGCTTTGGCTAATTTTTTAATCACTTCCAACGATATTTTTGAAAAAGAAACAACTATTTATGAAAATTGGATTGGTGGCAAAAAATATGTTTTCAAAGATTACAAACAACCTGATTTGCGAGCAGAATACAAATTGACAGTAGGCACGCAAACGTATAAACTCAAAATAGCTGGCGACAAGCAAAAAATGGGTGGCGAAAATGCTTTTACTGCCGAAGTTTTCGAAAAAGATACAGTGAAAGTAGAAACAACTTTTCAGTTTGAAAACAACAACCTCCAGTTAGCTTTTGGAAGTGCAGACAAAAACGAAAAACGCCAAATCCGTTTGGCGGGTTGGTTGGAAAAAACTACGCCTTTGACTTTGCAAGGTGAAGGGCAAGCCTTAGACGGCAGCTGGTTGAAATGGAAAGCCGAAAAAGTGAAAGACTTGGAGGCAAACAAAAAAGACACCAAACAGCCTGAAAATCAAGCTACTAAGGATTTGGGCAAAGTTTGCTACCCTTTTATGGGCTACGGCTGGACAGAAGTCCCAAAAAATGAAACTGTACTTATCAAAAATGCAACGGTTTGGACAGGCGAAAAACAAGGCGTATTGCAAGCTACTGATGTATTGCTACAAAACGGCAAAATAGCCCAAATTGGTAAAAATTTGCAAGTGCCTACTGCAAAAATTATAGATGCAACAGGCAAACATCTTACGGCAGGTATCATAGACGAACATTCACACATAGGCATTTCGCGTGGCGTAAACGAAGGCGTAAACTCCATAAGTGCAGAGGTGAGGATTGGTGATGTAGTCAATCCTGACGATATTAGCATTTACAGACATTTGGCGGGTGGCGTGGTGGCTATTCAGCAGTTGCATGGCTCGGCAAACTCCATTGGTGGGCAGTCGTCTTTAATCAAAATGCGTTGGGGAGTGGCACCAGAGGAAATGAAAATAGCGGGGGCAGATGGTTTTATCAAATTTGCCTTGGGCGAAAACGTGAAACAAGCAAATTGGGGCATACCCAATCCTGTGCGTTTTCCTCAGACTCGTATGGGCGTGGAACAGGTCTATGAAGATGCTTTTACCAGAGCAAGAGAATATGAGGCAAACCGCAAAAAAGACCCCATAGGTACGCGAAAAGATTTGCAAATGGAAACTGTTTTGGAAATAATGAACAAAAAAAGGTTTATCACTTGCCACTCTTACGTGCAATCTGAAATCAATATGTTGATGAAAGTTGCCGACAAATATGGTTTCAAAGTCAATACGTTTACCCACATTTTGGAGGGCTACAAAGTGGCAGACAAGATGAAACAACATGGCGTAAGTGCCTCGTCTTTTGCCGATTGGTGGGGCTACAAAATGGAAGTGGTAGATGCCATTCCGCACAACGCAGCCATTTTGACAAAGGTAGGCGTAAACACTGCTATCAACTCTGATGATGCAGAAATGGCACGCCGACTGAATCAAGAAGCAGCCAAAACTGTAAAATACGGCAACCTCACCGAAGAAGAGGCTTGGAAAACTGTAACCCTGAATCCCGCCAAAATGCTGCACTTAGACAACAAAATGGGCAGCATTGCCACAGGCAAAGATGCAGACGTGGTGATTTGGTCAGAAAATCCTTTGTCTATCTACGCCAAAGCCGAAAAAACTTTTGTAGATGGTATTTTGTACTTCGACAGAGAAAAAGACAACTTGTTGCGTGAGGAAATAAACAAAGAAAGAAACCGACTTATTCAAAAAATGCTCGACGCCAAAAAAGATGGCGACAATACTCAAAAACCTAAATTTAAGCCCTACAAAATGATTCATTGTGAGGATTTTGAGGATACTTGGCGTGAGGAGGAAACGCAGGAGTAATTTTTAGTTGTAAATTGTAAATTTACTAAATATTTGCAGTTATCCGACAATTTTTGTGGAAACGTAGGTTTTTGGTTTATCAAAAACCTTTTGAGCAAAGCATTTGATAAATCAAATGCCCACATTGTTGCGATTCCACAAAAATTGTTGGACAACCATATTTGCTTGTTATAAATAATTGAAATTTTTAAGGTAAACACAAAAAATATATACCTCATTTTCAATGTGTTAGTATCTATTCTCTTAGCTGTTTATAACGGCGAAACTTATTTGAAAGAAGCTATTGATAGCTTATTGGCTCAAAGTTTCAAAGACTTTGAGCTAATCGTGGTCGATGACGGTTCTACTGATGGCACAGCAACCATTTTAGCAGCCTATACGGACACTCGTTTGCGTGTACTCACTGCCGAAAAAAATGCGGGGCTGATAGCCTCCTTAAACTGGGGCGTAAGTGTTGCCAGAGGCAAGTATTTGGCAAGGCTCGATGCTGATGATGTGGCAATGCCCGACAGATTGGAAAATCAAGTCCGTTATCTCGACCAGCACCCCGAAGTGGCGTTGTTAGGCACAGGGGCTTTGCTCATAGACAGTGCGGGCAAGGCTTTGTATCCTACTTATTACCAACAAAGCATAGCCGCCATTCCTACACATCTGTTGTTTCGCAATGTTTTTATTCATTCCTCTATTATGGTAAAAACAGAGGTTTTACGCAGATTTCCTTTCGACCCTACTTATTATTTGGCAGAAGATTATATTGTGTGGGTGCAAATAGCAGAAATGTATCAGGTAGTTGCCTTACAAGATGCGTGGGTGCAGCACCGCATACACGAAAACAATATTACCACCGTAAAACAGGTGCAGCATTTGCAAACTGTTCATAAAATCTATGCTTACCAACTCCAAAAGCTGGACATCGAGGCTAAGGAGGAGGAATTGGTGCTGCATAAAAAAATTGGCAATTACCAATTTGACAATAATTTGGCATTTGTAGAGCAAACAGCCCATTGGCTTTGGCGTTTGGTAGAGCAAAACCGAAAACACAAAATTTACGACCTTGTTGTATTCGAGCAGTGGATTTTGCAACTTTGGGTAGATAGTTGTCTGCATAATCGCAATTTAGGTACAAAACTTGCCCGACTGTTTTGGCAAGTTCCTGTAAGTAATTTGCTACCCAAATGGCGAAAATATAAGTTATTGTTTGGATTTATTTTGCAATTACAATAATTTTAGTGAAAGTTTACCAAAGTTCCTCATGTTGCACATGCAACTATTGAAGTTCAACACATTTGGGTTTTAAAAATACTCTATAACCTCGAAGAAGTTAAACTTCAATAGCCCCATGTGCAACGTGGGTACGTTTACGATATAAAAATTATGCAAAAAATAGCTCTTATCTTACTTTTTATTGGCTTTGCTTTGGGTGTTTTTGCCCAAACCACACCCAAATACAGCAACGAATTTTTAGCCATTGGCGTAGAAGCAAGAGGGTTAGGTTTGGGTGGCTCTATGACTGCCCTCAGTGATGACGTGAGTGCTGCCTATTGGAATCCCGCAGGGCTGCTGCGTATCAAAAACAAATATCAGGCTGCTGCCACCCACAACCAATATTTTGGGGGCATTGCCAGCTACAATTATGCTGGTTTTGCAGCCAAAATGGATACGGCAAATTGCTTGGCTTTCACTGTCATACGCATGGGTGTAGATGGCATACCCAATACGCTAAACCTCCGCAACCCCGATGGAAGTTTCAATTTTGATAACGTAAGTTCTTTTTCGGAGGCATCTTATGCTTTTATGTTTTCTTATGCAGGTTACAACAAGTGGATACCTCGTTTGCGGACAGGCGTAAACGTGAAGGTGCTACACCGCAACGCAGGACAATTTGCCAATGCGTGGGGTTTTGGTATAGACCTCGGTGGGCAGTACGACTTCAAAAAATGGACGTTGGGCTTTATGGCAAGGGACATTACCACCACTTTTAATGCTTGGAACTATAACATAGAGGCTATCAGAGCCACTTTTTCCCAAACAGGACAAAAAATTCCGAACAACACCATAGAATTGACTTTGCCTCGTTTGTTGGTAGATGCCACTGTTCCTTTAAATTTCAAAGAAATTAGCCTGAAACCCAGCATAGGAATAGAATGTACTTTTGATGGCAAACGCAACACCTTGATACAGAGTAACTTGGTTTCGGCAGACCTTCGGGCAGGCTTAGAGGTGGGCTACAAAGATTTGGTTTTTCTCCGCACAGGCTACGGCAATTTTCAACAAGTGCGGGACATTAACCGCCAAATCAGCACCACAGGGCAGTTGAGTTTTGGCGTTGGTTTGCATATCAACAGGTTTATTATAGACTATGCTCTCACTAATTTTGGCAGCACCAATTCAGGACTTACTTCTCATGTGATTAGTTTGAAGGCTGATTTTAGGTAAAAAATAACCACTTGGCAACTAACCATTTACTTTGTCTTGTCAATTACAACTACTTAAAAACTCACTTTCAGCGTAAAATAAAACTTACTTCCTTTGCCCAACTCACTTGTAACCCAAATTTTGCCCCCGTTTTTCTCTACAAATTCTTTGCACAACCGCAAGCCTAAACCTGTTCCTTTTTCATTGGAAGTGCCACGCAAAGTAAACACAAAATTTCCAAATAATTTATCTACGCTTTCTTTGCTCATGCCCACGCCTGTGTCCTCTACGCATACCTGTATGGTGTCTGCATCTATTTTTTCGGCTTTTATGGTGATAATGTCGGTGTCTTTGGTAAACTTTACAGCATTGCCCACCAAATTTCGCAAGACCAAATCCAACATATTGCTGTCTGCCAAGACCATCATTTTAAAGGGTACTTGATTAGTCAAGAGAACATTTTTGCTTAAAGTTTGGGTGCGAAACAAGTCCACTTGATTATTGGCAAAAGAGTGTAAATCAAGCACTTCCAACCGCAAAAATTGTCCTTTGATTTGGCTTTTTGCCCAGAATAATAGATTTTCAGTCAAAACTGTAACTTGATAAATATTTTGCGATACATCGGGCAAGACTGCCAAAAACTCCTCATCATCGAGCAGCCCTTCGTTGCGGAGTTCAAAAATGCCGTTTACACCCACCAGAGGGCTGCGGAGGTCATGCCCAATAATAGAAAAAAGTTGGTCTTTAAATTCATTGGAAATCTGCAAACTTTCGGCTTGGGCTTGCAACTCCTCTGCCATTTGCATAATTTCCTCGTTTTTTTGCTGCAAATCTTCGTTCATCGCCACACTTTCTTTATGTCTTTTATAAATCACAAAGAGCAAACTCGAACCTACCACACCCAAAACAGCTAACAAACCAATAATCAAATTTTGTTGCCTATCTTTTTCCTCATCTTTTGCCTGTTCTACCAAAAATTCTTGTTCTTTCTTGTGAAAATCATGCTGCATACTTTTTTCTATCAACTTCATACGGATTTCCTCGTTCAACAAACTATCTTGGTGGGTCTGCGAAACTCTTATGTAATGCAACGCCTGCGGGTAGTTTTTTTGTGCCTCATAGATTTTTGATAATACATTGGCGTTGTAAATCAACTGTTTGAGGTTGTGATACTTTTCAGCTATGGCAAAACTCGTTTGGGCTGTTTCCAAAGCCTTATCTATTTGATTTTGAGCCAAATACACTTCTGCCAAATGTTGTTGAGTTTCGGCAGTGGCAAAATCATTGCCCACTTTGAGTGCCAACGCTAAGGCTTGTTGCAAATAAAATTCAGCTTCTTTGTATTGCTTTTGCAATTTATAAATTTGCCCTATTTCTCTTAACGTGTTGTTTATCAGGGTTGTATCTTTTTGCAATTCTCTCACTTTCAAACCTTTTTGTTGAATGGCTAAGGCTTTTTCGTAGTTGTGGAGGTGCATATAAATTACGCCTAAGTGCATATAGGCATAGCCCATGCCTTGCAAATTGTTTATTTTCTCAAAAACTTGGGCAGATTGCAGGGCGTAGGTCAGGGCTTGTTCATACTTTCGCTGGTCTGTAAAAGCCACCGACAAATTGTCGTAGCAATAGCCTATACCTTCTTGATAATCAAGCTGTTCTGAAATTTCTAAGGCTTTAAAAAAATTTTCCAACGCCAACTGATTGTAGAGATGTTGCCACTGCACAATACCCAAAAAACGCCACATATCTGCCTCGCCCATGCGGTGCTTTGTCCGTTGGGCTATAGCCAAAGCCTGTTTGCCGTACTCAATAGCCTTTAATCTGTCTGCATTTCTGTTTCGCCAACACAATTCTTTGAGGGTTGCAAATTTATCTTGCTCATTGAGAGGTTTTTTTAATAAATTTTCTAAACTATCAATGATTTTGTTTGATTTTTTTTCTATGTTTGGAATTGTATTGCGGTAAGACGTAGGCGGACTTTGTGCATACAAACTGAATTGCACGCAGCCCAAAGCCAATAAAAAACAACAGAAGTAGTAAATCACAGTAAAATATTTGCAAAAATGTGTATTTTTTCAAAACCAAACTATTTAGGTCTATCACTTTTTTTACGTTGGCAATGGTCGCAGACCTTGACAACCGTATAAAAAGAGCCTACGATTGTCAAGGTCTGCGACCATTGCCAACGTACCTCGATAATTACTTCAAATCTATAAAATAACTCACAAAAAAACAGCAAAATACTTCAAATTAAATTATGGCAACTCCAATTATACCTCTCGATACCATTCTCTCTACGCTAAGAGGCTTCGAAAAATTATCGGACAAAAAGCAAAACGACCTTACCCTTGCCAATTTTGCTATTCAACCCACTTCTTTAGGCTTTGCTACGGCATGGTCGGCAAGTTCAGGTGTAACCGTAGCAATTTTATCTGCCACACATAAGCAAGATGATGTGGTAAATATGGTAGTCAAAAACGCATCAAATTCGCCTTGTTTCGATGTCGAACAACACAAAGACAAGGTTTGGTTGCGTTACCAACTCATGGCTGGGGTCAATTTAAGTAGCAATTTGGCAGCCACTACCTCCAAATTGGCAGGCATACCCATAGACGAGTTAGGGGGCAAAGTAGGCGTGCAAATGAAAGTCAGCACCTATAAAGTTCACGCCAATACAGGACTGTTGGCAGATGCCCTCAAAGCCAATGCCAAGCAAATTCCTTCTATTTTTAATAAAGAAAGTTTGCAACATCTCCAAGATAATGAGGCAGTTAGCTTGCAAATTGGTGGCAATTTGGAGTTTGGTATTGCTATCAAAGTCAATGATTTGCTCTTTGCAGCCTTCAATACAGTGGAAGGATTGAAAAAAATAGCCTTGCCCAACAACGCCTTAGCCCTCAGCGGCGAAGCAGGGGCTACGTTTACCTTCGATGTAGCTTTGCAAGACCAATTTCGTTTGGAAATTGCCAACAAAAACAATGCTTATCACTTCGAACTTACCAAAGATTTTAGCAAAATGGTCGGTGGAACTTTGTCGGCAGGCACAGCCATCGGCTTAAAAAATCCTAAGCAAATCAACCAAGCCATCGATGCAGTCATCACCAAATTTGTGCCTACGGATTTGGCTACAGTGGACAGATTGTTCAAAAAATTGTTGGTCGACAACAAAGTATTGGAAGGAGATGAAATAAAAGACTTCGAAAAAATAGCCCGAATGTTTGGGTTTACAGGAGGTTTGACAGATTTTTTGAAAGTTTCTACCAAAGTTTCTGCCTTGCAGCAGCAGTGGCAGGCGTGGGTTACGAGGGTAAAAGAGGAAATTTATATGCTTGTCAGTAGCAAATTGCAGGCAAGTGTAAAGGCTACCTACCAAAAAAGCTGGAAAACGAGCAAAGTTTTGCGTGGCAAATTCACTTCTTTGGCAGCTTTGCAGACTCACTACGGCAAATTATTGGCATTTGATTTTCAAGATTTATTGGCAATTCCAAATGAAGTAGTCATAGAGGAATGGCTGTTGAAAAAAGAAATTACCACTTCCTTAGCCATTGGCGTAGAAATTTCGCTGTTTAATTGGTTGCAATTTAAACTTAGCTCCAACGCCCAAACCAAATTTGCTATCAGCAATTTTTACGACCAACAAGAATTGCTTACCAACTTAGACTATGAGTCGGCAAGAGAAGTGGCATTGTATTATGGTATCCGCAGCCGTATCAATGGCACGAGGTATTTCAGCAAATTTTCGGTTACTACACCCCAGCCTGTTATTGGGCATATCACCAACCGCAACACCGACTATTGCTTAGATTTGGGTTTTGAGTGGTTGCAAAGCCTGATGAACAATAAAATAGACTCCAACATCATAGCCGAAATGGTGGACTTGGCTTATCTCTGGGACATCAAAGATTTGCAACTTCGCCCCAACGAAATAGATAAATTAGCTGCTTACTTGCAAAGCAAAGGGCAGACCCAACATAAATTTTTGCTAACTTTCAAAGCCGAAGATGCTGCTTGGGAAGTTTTTATGAGCAAATTGGAAGGCACAAAATTTAAAAAATTAGTAACGTCTATTGCACATGATGTAGCCTTCCGAAACGACTTGGCTACAAGTCTTGCAGGGGCTATGTTTTATGACTCTGCCTACAAATGCAAAAAAACTTTTGATTCCAAAGTGCTGTTTTATTCGGCTCTTTGGGTAGAGTTTTTCAAAAACTGGTCAAAAATTCCTACAGGCGACCTCCGCAGGGGTATGCGTGAAACATATAACCGTCTTGGCGACTCCTTGCAAGTGATAGATATGCCTCTTTACGATACAGAGGTGGAGGAGTTTGAAAAAGAGGACAGACGCAGCCGTTTGGCTTTTGCTGCCGATTTATTTGTAGAAAATTCTGCTTTCTCCTCAGATACAAGAACGATGTTCGAAATGGTTTATATCAGAGGTTTCCAAATTGCCTTAGAGGGTGTGCAAAATATGTTGAGTTTAAACTGTTCCTTAGACGACCTTACGCCTGCTGCTATAGAGAAAAATCAATACAATTTTGTGCTGCAAATGTTGGATAGTGATTTCGAGATGCGTTGGTTTAGTCGGTTTATGCTCTTGTTTTTGAAAGACCACCGCCAACTTTTTACCACAAGTTTTACTTATTACCAAAAAGGGCAAGAGGTGCTACTCAATATTCCGCAAATTGTGGGCAGAGGACAGGCAAATGACCAGATAAGTGTTTAATTTTTGAAACTAATGCTTAACACTAACATTTCTCAGATAAATGTTAGTGCTAAAAATCAATAGTTTAATTTCACATTTCCTATCTAAGTATAAGACAAAATAAAGGTATAAATTTCGATTGCTGTCATTACTTGATTATGACCCACTAACGCATAAAGTCCACAAAGAAAAACAGAAATTTATTTTGTCTTATTACTTAATACCAAGTATTACTTTTGTGATACTAATAATTTCTGAAACAATGCTGCCCAACCTATTACCAAGACGCAGCCAATTAGGTTGTACCAAAGATAGGCTATTCGGTCTTCGTAGTAATAAAAGCAGCCCAAAATTAAGGTTTCTGATAAGACCGCAGCCCAAAATACGGCTGTGCCACCAATTTTTTTGAGGTAAAAAGCTACCAAAAAAATACCTAAGACTGTGCCATAAAACAAAGAACCTAAGATATTTACGGCTTGTATCAAATTGTCTAACCGACTTACAAAAAGTGCAAAACCCATGCAGATAATTCCCCAAATGGCAGTCAAGATTTTGGAAGTCTGCAAATAATGGGCAGGCGTGGCAGTGGTGTTTACCAATCTTTTGTAAATATCTACAATGGTCGTGGAGGCTAAGGCATTGAATGCAGAGGCAGCCGAAGACATGGAGGCAGAAATCATAACGGACACCAATAGCCCAATTAAACCTACGGGTAAGTAGTTGATAATGAAACTAATAAAAACATAATCCGAGTCTTTTGCCCCTTCTTTTTTGTTGTTTTTGTTTATCAAATCAACAGCTTTTTTGTGTAGCCTTTTTTCACTTTCGTTGAGTTGCTTGAGCAAAGTGAGTTGTTGGTTTAGGGTTGCAAGCTGTTCAGTTGAATGAGTATTTTCGGTTGCTTTTAGTTGCAAATAAGTTTGCATCACACTTTTTTTGAGTTGCAAGGTATCTGCAAATTGCTTTTCTAAGACCTGAAAATCTGCTTTGAGGGGCGAGGCATAAATTTTTTTTACCTCATTGGCATTAAAAAAAATGGGCTGTTGGGCAGAAAATTGGTAGAATAAAAACAGGAAAACACCCAACAACAAAATAAAAAATTGCATAGGAATTTTTATGGCTGCATTCATCAGCAAACCCAACCTACTTTGGGCTAAGGTTTCGCCACCCAAATAGCGTTGTACTTGCGACTGGTCTGTGCCAAAATAAGACAAAGAAAGGAAAATTCCACCCAAAATGCCCGACCAAATCGTATAACGGTCAGCAGGATTGAAAGAAAAATTTATCAATTCCATTCGGTTGAGTTGCGTAGCCAAATCTATCAAGTGGCTTAGAGAAAAAGGTGGCAAATGTTGGTACAAAACTACCACCGCAGCCCCCATACCGAGCCATATTATCAAAGTTTGCTGCGTTTGGGTGTAACTTACAGCCTTTGTACCACCAAAAACGGTGTAAATTGTAACGATAGAGCCTGTTAAAATGATAGTCCAGTTAATATCCCAATCCAAAACAGTGGACAAAATTAAGGCAGGTGCATAAATAGTTCCGCCTGTGGACAAGCCTCGCTGCACCAAAAATAGCACCGCAGCCAATGCCCTTGTTTTGAGGTCGAATCTTCGTTCTAAGTATTCGTAAGCCGTATAAACTCCTAATTTTCTGTAAATTGGCAAGGCGGTGATACACAAAATAACCATAGCCAACGGCAAGCCAAAATAGATTTGAATAAAGCCCATGCCATCATAAAAAGCCTGTCCGGGTATAGACAAAAACGTAATGGCACTTGCCTGCGTAGCCATAACCGAAATGCCTATCGTAAGCCAGCCCATTTGGTTGCCCGCCAACAAATAACCTTTCATATCTTTATTGGCATCGCGGCTTTTCCAAAAACCATAGCCAATAATAAATATTTGGGTAGTCAATAATACAAACCAATCTAAGGAGGTCATGGGGAAAAAATTACTTCGTTATCTAAATTGCCGAGCATATACAAAACAGAAAAGGTACAAGGCAAAGGTAGGCAAAAGAGAATGAACAAACAATAACTTTTTATTTGTGTTTTTTGAATTTTTTGAATAAAAACAAAAAAAAGTTACTAATTTGCAATACTAAAACCAATTTTTCCTCTGTTCTCATGACAAAAACTCCCATTCAAAGTGGCATGAGCCTCCCCTCCTTTACTGTTTTAGTGGGTGGCAAAGAAATTGACAGCAGTTATGCAGTGCAGCGAATTACGGTGGGCAAAGCTGTAAACAAAATTTCGTTTGCTCGACTGTTTATTTATGACGGTAGCCCAGCCGAACAAACTTTTCCGATTAGCGACAAAGATGATTTTGCAGTAGGGTCGGCGATAGAAATAAAAGCAGGTTACAACTTGAAAACCACTTCTATTTTTAAAGGAATTATTACCCGCCATGAAATTCGGATACAAGAAGATGCCCCTGCCTTGTTGGTAATAGAATGTAGAGATAAGGCAATAAAAATGACTGTTGGCAAAAAAACAGCAACTTTTAGCAAAAAGAAAGACAGCGAAATATTGGCTGCTCTCATTGGCAATTATGCTGGTTTGACAGCCAGCACCGACAGTACCACCTTCCAACACCCCAAATTAGTGCAATATCAGGCAACAGATTGGGACTTTTTGGTAATGCGAGCCGAATTAAACGGCTTGTGCGTAACCACAGATGCAAGCACAGTCAGCGTAAAAAAGCCCGACATGAGCAAAGCTCCTGCTTTAACTTTGACCTACGGAGAAAGCATCATCAGCCTTCAAGCCTACGTAGATGTTACTTCACAACTCTCTACTGCTCAGGTAGTTGCAACCAAAATAGGAGAAACTTCGCTAACCACAGGCAGCGGCACAGCCCCCAATCCTACCATTGGTGGCACTATCACTTACGCCCAACTTAATGGCGTTACAGGTACAAAACCTTATGTGCAACAAACAGCAGCCCCTTTGCCCCAAACTCCCTTAGAAACTTGGGCTACGGCACAGTTGCTCAAATCTAATTACTCAAAAATTAAAGGCAAAGTTACTTTTTTTGGCAATGCTTCGGTCAATCCCGCCAACGTCATAGCCTTAGCCAATGTGGGCAAAAAGTTTAGTGGCAATCTACTGGTCGGTGCTGTTATTCACGAAATAAAAGTAGGAAGTTGGCAAACAGAAGTGAAGTTAGGTTTAGATTTTGAGTGGTTTGCGGAGGAAATAGCAAAAAACTTACCTACTGCTGCCAACTGGACACCTGCCATGCAAGGCGTACATACGGCTTTTGTCAAGCAAATTCACCAAGACGCCGATGGGCAATATCGCATACAAGTTACCCTGCCTCTTTGGGGTACGACAGACGAGGGCATATGGGCAAGGCTTGCCCACGACTACGCCACACAAGGGCAAGGTTTCTTCTTTTTGCCCGAAATTGGCGACGAAGTAGCCCTTGCTTTTATGGACAATAACCCTGCTTTTCCTGTTATTTTGGGTAGTTTATACAGCAAAACTATCAAACCAGCCATAGAACCTGATGCCGACAACTCCACCAAACAAATTACGACCAAAAGCAAATTGACCCTGATTTTCAACGACAAAGACACCATTTTGACCCTCAAAACTCCTGCGGGCAACAGTTTGGTGCTTGACGACAAAAACGGACAAATTACCATAACCGACAAAACAGGCAACAGTATCAAAATGACTTCTTCGGGAATTACCATAGACAGTGCTGGCGACCTCAAACTCTCCGCCGCCAAAGGAATTACCCTCTCCGCCACAGGCAATGTTGCCATTAGTTCATCAGGTGGCGATGTCAAAGTTTCGGGTATGAACATCAGCAACGCTGCCAACGTGAAGTTTGCAGCCAATGGGCAAGCTATGGCAGAGTTGGTATCTTCTGGACAAACCACAGTAAAAGGTACGTTGGTAATGATTAATTGAAAAATGAATAAGTAAAGTTGATAAATTTTAAAAAAATAAGTGTTTAAGGTTATTGCAACCCCAAACACTTAAAATTATTAACTTACTTAGGCTTAGTAACGGTACATTTCAGATTTGAACGGACCTTTTACTGTTACGCCAATGTATTCTGCTTGCTCGCCTGACAATTCGTCTATTTCTGCACCAACCTTAGCCAAGTGCAAACGTGCAACTTTTTCGTCTAAGTGTTTAGGCAAGGTATAAACTTTGTTTTCGTATTTTGCGTGATTTTCCCACAATTCTAATTGAGCCAATACTTGATTGGTGAAAGAAGCAGACATTACAAACGAAGGGTGTCCTGTTGCACAGCCCAAGTTTACCAAACGACCTTCTGCCAATACAATAATATCTCTGCCATCTACTTCGTACAAATCTACTTGTGGTTTGATTTCAGATTTTGTATGACCGTAGTTGGTGTTCAACCAAGCCATATCTATTTCTGTATCGAAGTGACCAATATTGCAGATAATAGCTTTGTCTTTCGCCATTTTAAAGTGTTTTGCACCTACCACACCCAAGTTACCTGTTGCTGTTACAACGATGTCTGCAATTTTCATTGCCTCGTCCATTTTACGAACTTCAAAACCGTCCATTACGGCTTGCAAAGCACAAATTGGGTCTATTTCTGTTACAATAACTCTTGCACCTGCCCCTCTCAACGAAGCTGCCGAACCTTTGCCCACATCACCATAACCTGCTACTACGGCTACTTTGCCCGCCATCATGATGTCGGTTGCTCTGCGGATAGCATCTACGCAAGACTCGCGGCAACCATATTTGTTGTCAAATTTAGATTTTGTAACCGAGTCGTTTACGTTGATAGCTGGCATATACAACGTGCCTTTTTTCATTCTTTCATACAAACGGTGTACGCCAGTGGTTGTTTCTTCTGACAAACCTCTGATTCCTTTAATCAATTCAGGGTATTTGTCAAACACCATATTAGTCAAGTCGCCACCATCATCGAGAATCATATTGAGAGGTTTGCGGTCTTCGCCAAAGAACAAGGTTTGTTCTATACACCAATCAAATTCTTCTGCTGTTTGTCCTTTCCAAGCATACACCGAGATACCTGCTGCTGCAATGGCTGCTGCTGCGTGGTCTTGTGTAGAGAAAATATTGCAAGAAGACCAAGTAACTTCTGCTCCCAAAGCCACCAAAGTTTCTATCAAAACCGCAGTTTGGATAGTCATGTGCAAGCAACCTGCCACTCTTGCTCCCTTCAAAGGTTGGCTTTTGCCATATTGCTCACGCAATGCCATCAAGCCGGGCATCTCTGCCTCTGCCAAACGGATTTCTTTTCTGCCCCACTCGGCTAATTTGATGTCTTTTACCTTGAATTTTACGAATGTATCGACCATTGTTAGACTATTAAAAGTGTTTTTTTAATTTTTCGCTGCAAAGGTAAATCTAAAAATTGGATTTTTGATTAAAAAAGTAAGAAAAAATTTTATTACCAAAAGATTTCATAATTTTGCAAGTAATTTACAGAAAATCTATGTCCTACCTAACCAGCCGAGAAGAAGAACTAAAAAACAAAGTAGCCCAAGACTATTTTGCAGCTTTTGATTGCACGCAAATCATAGGCAATGTGGATTTTTGTGTAACAAGCCAAGCCCCCCAGCCCCCCAAAGGGGGAGTTTTTGACGCATTTACTCCCCCTTTGGGGGGCAGGGGGGCTACTCCCCCTTTGGGGGCTGGGGGGCTTTGGGCAGAAGCCAAAAAAGGCGTATCAGACGTTTACAAATCTGTTGTGCAGTTGATTTTGACTATTGGCAAGGCTCGTACTTTTGACAAGGTGTTGCCTCCTCCTTTTTTGGGTGCTTTTGATGCCGAAAAAATTGCTTTTTTGCCCTATAATGCCATTCAGGAAGTTTTTTACCAAAATGATTTTAATTGGAATGTTGCCCCCTCCAACCACGAAACCAAAGAATTTAAGCAAGTTTATGACAAGGTAAAAACTACGATTGAGAACGAAACTTTGCTGTTTTACTACCAAAAAGACGACTTAGAATTGCGTGAATTTATCAAGACAAATTTTGTGGTTGGCAACGTGGCAACTTCCAAAATCAGGATTGACAAAAATAATTTCATTACGATTTATACCAAGTGGTTGGCTGCGGTCAAGCCCACAATCGTATTGAATTGGGAAGTTGCTAAGAAAAATAATATCATAGACGGAGATTTTTATTTGGCAGATTTGCTTTCGCAAGAGAATGAAAGTTTGAAAGACAATTTGTATGTGTTGCTCAAAAAAGATTACTATGAATTAGACAAAATTCTTGACGAAATGGGAATGTTTCAAACCAAAAAAACATTTTTCAACGACAAGCAAAAGGCACACACCCAATTTTGGAACAAGTATGAAAGACCTCCGAAAGAACAATATTGGGATTATATTGTAGAAAGACGAGATTTGTTAGTTCCGCAAGACGTGAGGGAGAGAAAAGGCAGTTTTTTTACGCCCGTTATCTGGGCAGACCTTTCCAAACAATATTTAGCACAAGTTTTAGGTGAAGATTGGCAAGATGAATACTACATTTGGGATTGTGCAGCAGGAACAGGAAATTTATTGGTAGGACTGACAAATAAAAGGCGAATTTTTGCCTCTACTTTGGATAGACAAGACGTAGATGTGATGAAAGACCGTATTCAAAACGGTGCAAATCTAATGGAGGACAATGTATTTCAGTTTGATTTTTTGAATGATGATTTTAAAAAATTGCCTGCTAAGTTGCAAGAAATTGTAAATAGTCCAGAGAAAAGGAAAAAATTGCTCATTTATATCAATCCTCCGTATGCAGAAGCTACTGATGGAATAGGGCAGGGTGGCAAAAAAATAGATGTTTCTAAGGAAACAAAAATTTATGAAAAGTATGGGAGTATTTTAAAAAAGGCAAAAAATGAGTTATTTGCTCAGTTCTTGGTGCGTATTTACAAAGAACTTGATGGGGCTGTTATTGGGCAATTTTCAACACTGAAAATCTTACAATCTGCTAATTTTATTAGTTTTCGTCAATTCTTTTTAGCTAAATTACAAAAAATGTTTATTGTCCCTGCTGATACTTTTGATAATGTGGCTGGGCAATTTCCAATAGGTTTTATGATTTGGCAAACCCAACAAAAGGAATTGTTTACTAACATTACAACAGCTATCTATGACAAAAACAATAAATTTATAGGAAATAAAACACTTATTGCTTACTCCGAAAAGGAGTATATCAATAAATGGATACAGCAATATACAAATCTTGAAAATAACTGGATTGGTTTCTTAGCCTATTTGGGTAATGATTTTCAAAACAATAACCAAGTAAGAGTTAGTTCTTTCAAACCTACCAGCCATTTATCAACTATTGGACTGAACAAGCACAATATATTAGTTGCTTGTATTTATTTTGCTGTTCGTCATTGTATTAAATGCACTTGGCTCAATGACCGAGACCAATTCACCTATCCACATGACACTTGGCAAATAGATAAAGAATTTCAACATGATTGTTTGACTTTTACACTTTTTCATGGGCAAAATAAGATTACCACAAAAAATGGCATAAACCATTGGTTGCCTTTTACCGAAGACGAAGTAAATGCACGCCAAGAATTTGAAAGTAATTTGATAGTCAGGTTTTTACAAGGCAAAATTACGAGTGAAAATAGCAATGCTTTGTTTGAAAAAGACCGCAAAAATACAGTTGCTGCACCTTTGCAATTTTCACCCGAAAGCACCGCAGTTTTTGAGGCAGGAAAAAAGGTGTGGCAGTATTATCATGCAAATATCAATAAATTGCCTTTGCAAAATATTACTAAGGAATTGATGAATGCCTCTTTTTATGACATAAAAGTCTATTTTCAAGGTCGCAACCCAGCAGGCAAAATGAACAACAAAAGTGCAGACGAAAAATATAATGAGTTGATAGGCAATTTGCGTGAGGCTTTGCAAGTTTTGGGAGAAAAAATAGCCGAAAAAGTGTATGAACATGGGTTTTTGAAAAAATAAAATACAAAAAAGATGAATTACCAACTAAACAGCAGAGAGGAGGAACTAAAAAATAGTGTAGCCCAAGATTATTTCGGAGAATTTGATTGCCGAAAAATAATGGGTGATATAGATTTTTGTGTAAGTCCAAGACAAACCCCACCCAACCCTCCCCTTCTGGGAGGGCTAAAAACTCCCCTTCCTTTTGGGGAGGAGGGGCAGGGGTTACTTTGGGCTGAAGCCAAAAAAGGGGTATCTGACGTTTACAAATCTGTGGTGCAGTTGATATTGACCATTGGCAAGGCGAGGACTTTTGACAAGGTGCTGCCTCCGCCCTTTTTGGGTGCTTTTGATGCCGAAAAAATTGCTTTTCTGCCTTACAATGCTATTCAGGAAATTTTTTACCAAAATGATTTTAATTGGAATGTTGCCCCTTCTAACCACGAAACCAAAGAATTTAAGCAAGTTTATGACAAGGTAAAAACTACGATTGAGAACGAAACTTTGCTGTTTTACTACCAAAAAGACGACCAAGAACTGCGTGAATTCATCAAGACAAATTTTGTGGTTGGCAATGCTGCAACTTCAAAAATTAGGATTGACAAAAATAATTTTATTAGCATTTATAGCAAATGGTTTCAAACAGTGAAGCCAACTATTGCTGCGAATTGGGATTTAATCAAAAAAAGTGGCTTGATAGACGGAGATTTTTATTTGGCTGATTTATTATCACAGGAAAATATACCCCTTAAAGAAAAATTATTTGTGCTGTTGCATAAAAATTATTACGAATTGGATAGAAAGATAGACACCAGTGGATTTTTTAATTCGAGCAAAACAAGTTTTACAGACCAACAAAAAGCACACACTCAATTTTGGAATAAATATGAAAGACCTCCGAAAGAACAATATTGGGACTATATTGTAGAAAGACGTGATTTATTAGTTCCCCAAGACGTAAGAGAAAGAAAAGGTAGCTTTTTTACGCCACAAATTTGGGTGGAGTTGTCGCAAGAATATTTGGCAAAAGTGCTGGGCGAAGATTGGCAGGATGAATATTACATCTGGGATTGTGCAGCAGGCACAGGCAATTTGCTAACAGGGCTGACGAACAAGTATAATATTTGGGCTTCTACGCTGGACAGGCAAGATGTGGACGTGATGAAAGACAGAATACAAAACGGGGCAAACATGATGGAGGACAATGTTTTTCAATTTGATTTTTTGAATGATAGTTTTGAGAAGTTGCCAAAAAACTTGCAAGAGGTTATCAATCATCCCGAAAAACGCAAGAAGTTGGTAATTTATATCAACCCGCCTTATGTGGAAAGTAACGGTAGAGTAAGTACCAATCGAAGTAAAGTACAAGTTTCTACTACTCATAATAAATATGCTACAAAATTAGAAAAAGTTGCCCCTGAACTTTTTGCACAATTTTTAGCAAGAATTTATTTTGAAATTCCTGACTGTATTATTGGACAATTTTCTACTTTAAAAGTTATTAGTGCTACAAATTCAAAAGTTTTTAGAAGTAATTTTTTAGCTAAACTTGAAAAATTATTTGTAATACCTGCTGATAGTTTTGATAATGTAAAAGGTAAGTTTCCGATTGGTTTTTTTATTTGGAATACGCAAATCAAAGAAAAATTTGAAAAAATAGAGGCTAACATATTTGAAACCACCAAAAATATTGTAGGAAATAAATATTTCTATTCCTATGATAATGAAAAAGGGAAAATTAATGATTGGTTAATGTCTTTTAAAGATGTTTCCAATAATTATGTTGCTGTTTTAATGGCAGATGCACCAGATTTTCAACATAAAAACTTAATTGCCATTCAAAGCATACGAGGTACAAGACATGGAATTTATTTTCCATTTAATCAAAAAAACTTATTATGGGTATGTGTTTACGTTGCAGTGCGTCAAGCCATAACAGCTACTTGGTTAAATGACCGTGACCAGTTTCTCTATCCACAAGAAACTTGGCAAACAGATAAAAAATTTCAAAATGATTGTTTGGCTTTCACGTTATTTCATGGACAAAATAAAATTAGTTCGAAATATGGCATCAATCATTGGATACCTTTTACAGAACATGAAGTAAAAGCACGCCAAAAATTTGAAAGTAACCTGATGGCACAATTCATTGCGGGCAAGCTAAAAATTGCCGGTGCTGATGTTTTGTTTGAAAAAGAAACTAAAAATACAACAGTTGCCCCTTTGCAATTTTCACCCGAAGCCACCGCAGTTTTTTCGGCAGGCAGGGCATTGTGGGCATATTATCATGAGAGTATCAATAAAATTCCTCTTGCCAACTTGCCACCAAAGGCAGTTGATGCAGCTTTTTATGACATTCGGGAGTATTTTCAAGGTCGCAACGCAGCAGGCAAAATGAACAGCAAAAGTGCAGACGAAAAATATAATGAGTTGTTAGCTGATTTGAGAGAAAAATTAGATATGCTGGCAAAGAAAATAGAGCCGAAAATTTATGAACATGGGTTTTTGAAAAGGTAGGCTCTTTGAGAAACTTTATCGAACAAACCATTACCAAATCATTAACTCTGCATTACCCTTATGTGTTGAAAATCAAGCCCTATAAAAAACACTTTTGATAAATTTCCATTTTATTGACTTTAAATTAAAATTTTATCAAAAAAATAGCACTTATTTTGCAATTATTCTTAAAAAACTGATAATCAAGAGGCAAATAGTGCTATAAAAAACAAGCTATAAAAAAAATTTTTAGGCATATTTTTTTTTTGTGGCTTTTTGATACCATAGAACAAGTCAAGTTTTTTAAGCATTTTTTTTTTATTTTTTTTTCCTACATTTTTGTTGTCCTGATACAGAACAGCCATCGGGCAACAAGTCAAAGGCAAAGCTACGCCTACTTCGTGGAAACATTGGCAACATACTTTTATACAGGCTTATCAGGATAGCTAACAAAATACAATTTATTGCTAAGTGCTTGATTATGAACTTTCTAAAAAATTAGAAGGGTTGGATTTTTTGCCCCTATAAGTCAATAAGTCGTTTGTGAGGGCACAAACAACGGCAGAGTAGTGAAACCTTGGCAGTGGTCGATAGACCCTGCCAATGGTTGAACGGAAGGGAACGAAACTATTGGCAGGGCAAAAAAGCCACTGCCAAAGTTTCTAACTAAAAAATAAATACGCAACGGCACTTGTCCGTAAATCTCTTACGGACTGCCTTAGTAGCTTTGGAAAAGAAAGAAAATAGAAATATAAAATTGAATAGCAAATAATAGATAGCAAACAGCAAATAAATAGCTGATTATCAAGTATTTGCAATTTTAACGCAGAAAATAATTTAATTTTTATTTTTTTATTTATACAAAATTAATGAAAATAAATTAATATAAAAATTTTTATTGAATTTATTTTAAAAATATCGTTTGTGAGGACACAAACAACTGTAGTAGTAGTGAAACCTTGGCAGTGGCTGGTGGCAGCCCCGTCGATAGACCCTGCCAATGGTTGAACGGAGGTTTCGAAACTATTGGCAGGGCAAAAAAGCCACTGCCAAAGTTTCTAAGCCTTGCCAATGGTTGAACGGAGGTTTCGAAACTATTGGCAGGGCAAAAAAGCCACTGCCAAAGTTTCTAAACCTTGCCAATGGTTGAACGGAACGAAACCATCGGCAGGGTCTATCGACCACTGCCGAGGTTTCTAAGGAATTTGCAAACAACAACAACAACTAATTAAAAACAAAACAGTAACAACATTTTGAGCTATGGGAAAAGATTGTAAAACTGTTTGGAACAACTGTCTAACCACTATTCGGACTCACGTAGGCGAGCAAAGTTTTAAAACTTGGTTTGAACCTATCAATCCGATACGGTTGGCGCATCATACCTTGACAATTCAAGTGCCAAGTCAATTTTTCTATGAGTGGTTGGAGGAGCATTATGTCGAGGTTTTAAAGAAGGCAATTATCAATGAGTTGGGAGAGTCGGGCAAATTGGAGTATTCGATAGTGGTGGACAAAGGCAACAATAAGCAAAAACCTATCTCTATGAATTTGCCGACTGCTGCTTCTTTGCGTCATTCGCCGACATCTACACATACGCAACCCGTAGGCAATGCGGTGGCGGTGGTAGAGAAAATTGCTAATTCTACGTATTATATGCCAGAGGCAAAAGTCATTCAGCACCCTCAAATCAGGTCGAATTTGAGTAAGTTGTATAACTTTGCCAATTTTATAGAAGGAGATTGCAACCGTTTGGCTTATGCTGCTGCACAGGCAGTAGCCAAAAATCCGGGTTCCACGTCTTTTAACCCTTTGGTTATTCATGGGGGCGTGGGTTTGGGCAAAACACATTTGGTACAGGCTATTGGCAATGAAATAAAGCAAAGTCTTCCACAAAAACAGGTTTTGTATGTATCGTCAGACCAATTTATTACGCAGTTTGTAGATGCCGTAAAAAACAACCAAGTTGCGTTTTTTACTACCTATTATTTGCAGGTCGATGTCTTAATTATAGATGATATTCAATTTTTGGCGGGCAAAGAAAAAACCCAAGAAAGTTTTTTCCATATTTTCAACCACTTGCACCAATCGGGCAAACAAATTATTATGACTTCTGATTGTCCGCCCAAAAACTTGCAAGGTTTGGAAGAAAGGCTGTTGTCGAGGTTCAAATGGGGCTTGACCACAGATGTAAAAGTGCCAGACGAGGCAACCCGCATAGAGATAGTGAAAAGCAAGGCAAAACAAGAAGGTTTGGAAATGCCTAAAAATGTGATAGAATTTGTAGCAAAAAATGTAGATACCAATGTAAGGGAATTGCAAGGCGTATTGGTTTCGTTGATGGCGAAGTCGTCTTTGACCCGCAAAACCATAGATTTGCAAATGGCAAAAGATACCATAGAGGACATAGTAAAACAGCAACCGATTGATTTGAGTGTGGAGTATATTCAAAAAACAGTGGCAAGTTATTTGGGAGTGAAAGTAGAAGACCTAAAAGCTGCCAATCGCAAGCAAGAAATTGCTCATGCAAGGCAGATTGCTATGTATTTGTGCCAACAATATACCAAAAGTTCGGTAAAAATGATTGGCGAATTGTTTGGGGGCAAAGACCACAGCACCGTAACCCACGCCTCCAAAGCCGTAGAGAAAAAAGCCCAAGCTGATGATAGTTACAAGGCTACGTTAGAGGCTATCAAGGCAAAAATGAAGGTGAGTTCTTTTTGAAACCTAAACCATGCTAAGGAAAACAATTTGAAGCTACAACTTCTGTGACGAAAATCAGTTTCCTCGTCCCCTTGCAAAACTCAAAAAAACATAGTAACTTGCTAAAAAAATAAAAAAATGAATATCAAAAAGAGAATTTGGATTTCCTATGATTTGGGAATTATAGTAGATTATGAAAATTTTTATCAGTGGCTTGATGAGCAAAATGCCAAAGAATGTGGTTTGAATGTAGCTACTTTTGAGTTGGAAATAGCCGAAGAAAATCTTGTGGGCTACTTACGAGAGAGCATAGTGTTACATCTCATAAATAAGTGCCTATTTTTTATTTTACTTTTTTTGGTTATCTTTGTGCTATGAAAAGTCCCGCCATAGTTTTGAGTTCCCTACAACGTGAATTCTTAACCACCTTATCCAAACAAACTACAGGCAGTTCTCGTGATAGAGAACGGGCAACAATTATTTTACATCTCTCTGATGGTTTGTCAGGTCTACAAGTAAGTAAGTCTTTAGGTTT
>JAAFKA010000018.1 GCA_013299115.1 Cytophagales bacterium | reverse complement strand
AAATTCTTATCCGAGATTTAGACGAATTCAAGTCAAGTGTGTCGCAAAATGGCTATGTTCGCAAATTTTATGAAATGGTAAAAGAGGCAACCCAAGCAGGTATTGTGGATAGGTTTTTTATCACAGGGGTTTCGCCCATCACTTTGGACTCTGTTACCAGTGGCTTTAATATTGTTACGCACCTGACAAACGAATATGATTTTCACGACATGATGGGCTTTACAGAAGATGAGGTGCAAAGTTTGGTGGAGATGATTTTGGAAGACAAAAGCCGACTGCCCCAAATTATGAATGATTTGCGATTGCACTATAATGGGTATAAATTTAATCCTGCAAAAAATTATACGATTTATAATTCGGATATGGTGCTGTTTTTCTTAGAGAAATTTAAAAATACGCAACAATACCCACGTCTGATGCTTGACCCTAATATTATGCCTGATTATGGCAAACTCAAAAAGATGTTTGAGATGGCAAATTGGCAAGATAATTTGGAGGTATTGGAAACTATTTTGAAAGAAAACCGCATAGAAAGCAGTTTGATTTACCAATTTAACTTTGAAAAAGGTTTCAGGAGAACAGAGTTTATCAACTTTCTCTATTATTTGGGCAATTTGACCATAGCAGGAGAAAATGAAGTAGCTATGCCTGTGTTCAAAATTCCTAATTTAGTGATTGGCGAATTGTATTGGGAATATTACGCCAATGTATTGCAAGAAAGAGCAGATTTATATTATGAGGAAGACAAAGTACGTCCTGCGGTGTTGGCTTTGGCAAGGGGGAATGAAAAGTCATTTTTCGAGTTGGTAGAACGAAATTTAGAAATCTTATCCAATCGTGATTTTCAACGATTTGACGAAAAATATGTAAAATTGCTCATCATTTCTTATGCCATGCAAGGCAATGTATTTTTTATTCGGTCGGAAAGAGAGGTGGCGGGCAATTTGGGCTATGTGGACATTGAGTTTTTGGTAAAACCAAACAATCAAAAAACACATACCCAATATGTGTTGGAGGTAAAATATTTGAAAAAAGAGGAAGAACATTTATTGGAAACTACGCAAGCTGCTGCCGAAAAACAGCTAAGAAATTATTTGGAAAATGACAACATCTTACAAAATATGACGACATTAAAAGCATTTACGCTAGTGGTCGTAAAAGCAAAGGTGTATATGAACGAAATAACAAAAAAATCCTGTTAGGTTTTGGAAAGCCCAACAGGATTGCAATATTGGAATGTAGCATACGCTTTAGCGTGTGATTTTTTTGTAAACTCACACGCTAAAGCGTATGTTACGTTTTCACACGCTAAAGCGTATGTTAAATTCTTTTTTACTTCAAAAACAACAATTCTCTATATTTAGGCAAAGCCCATAGTTCGTCGTCCACCAAAATTTCGAGTTTGTCCACGTGGTAGCGTATCGTTTCGAAATAAGGTTTCACTTTGTCGCAATAGGCAATAGCTTTGTCGTGAGCATCTTCTAAGGCATTTGCCTCTTTGCGAGCCTCAACCATAGAATACGTGTTGTCTTTTATCTGCTTGATATGATTAGAAATCACTCGAATCATATCTATAATAGCTTCGGCTTCTGTATTCAAGCCCAATTCTTTCAAACCTCTGGCGTTGTCTATCAATTTTTGTTGGTAGGTCAAAACACAAGGAATAATTTGGCTCAATACAATGGTTTCCATACTCCGAGATTCTATTTGCACTTTGAGCATATAGTTGTGGAGCATAATTTCGTGCCTTGCCTCCAGTTCTACGTGGTTGTAGATGTGGTTGTCTGTAAACACTTTTTGGGTTTTTTCAGACAAATACGCATCTAAGGCTCTTGGCGTATTCGGAATGTTAGACAAACCTCTTTTGGCTGCCTCTTGTTTCCATTCTTCGCTGTATCCATTGCCTTCGAAACGAATGGCTTTGGAACTTTTGATATAATCACGCAAAATTTCGACTATTACCACCTCTTTTTTGGTGTCTTTGCCTGTCGATTTTGCCTCTACTTCTGCGTGAAACTTGTTGAGTTGGTCGGCTACTATGGTGTTCAGCACAATATTGGCAGAGGCACAATTTGCCGAAGAACCTACGGCTCTGAACTCAAATTTGTTGCCTGTAAATGCAAAAGGCGAAGTACGGTTTCTGTCCGTATTGTCCATCAAAATTGGAGGAATTTTGTCAATTCCCAACTTAATATACATATTGTCGCCTTTGTCTATGTTGATAGTGGCGTTGCTTTCTAAGGCATCAAGAACAGCAGAAAGTTGTTGCCCCAAAAAGACCGACATAATAGCTGGTGGTGCTTCGTTTGCTCCCAACCTAAAATCATTGGCAGCGGAGGCTATGCTGGCACGCAACAAGTCGGCATTTTCGTAAACAGCTTTTACAGTATTGACCAAAAAAGCCAAAAACAATAAATTTTCTTTTGCTTTGGTAGTAGGTGCCAATAGATTTTTGCCTGTATTGGTTATCAAAGACCAGTTATTGTGTTTGCCACTGCCATTGATACCCGCAAAAGGTTTTTCGTGAAACAATACTTTTAGGCTGTGTCTTTCGGCTACTCTTTCCATCACGTCCATCAGCAGTTGGTTGTGGTCTATTGCCAAATTTGCATCTTCGTAAATCGGCGCACACTCAAACTGTCCTGGGGCTACTTCGTTGTGGCGGGTGTGAACAGGAATTCCCAACTTAATTGCCTCAATCTCAAAGTCTTGCATAAAACACTGCACACGCGGCGGAATAGACCCAAAATAGTGGTCTTCTAATTGTTGTCCTTTGGCGGGTGAATGACCAAACAAACTTCTTTCTGCCATGAGCAAATCTGGTCGGGCATGGTAGAGGGCTTTGTCCACTAAAAAAAACTCTTGTTCTATACCCAAACTTGCTTTTACGCTGGTAATATCTTTGTCAAACAGTTGGCAAACTGCCGTAGCTGCTTTATCTACTCTGTCTAAGGCTTTGAGCAGCGGCGTTTTGTAGTCCAACGCCTCGCCTGTGTAGGCAACGAAAACCGTAGGAATACACAAAGTTTTGCCACCGCCAACTTCCATTAAAAAGGCGGGTGAGGTTGGGTCCCAAGCTGTATAACCTCTTGCTTCAAAGGTATTGCGGATACCGCCACTGGGGAAAGAAGAGGCATCGGGTTCTTGCTGCACAAGGGCAGAGCCTTTAAATTTTTCTATTACTCTCCCTTCGCTGCCCCACTCGAAGAAGGCATCATGTTTTTCGGCTGTTGCACCAGTGAGGGGCTGAAACCAGTGTGTATAGTGTGTTGCCCCACGTTCTACTGCCCAATTTTTCATAGCACCAGCTACGGCATCGGCAGTTTCGGGACTTATTTTTTCTCCTTTTTCTATAGCTGCCATCACCGCCTTGAAACTATCGGCAGACAGATAAGCACGCATAGCCTCTTTGCTAAATACGTTGATACCAAAGTAATCAGAGTATTTTTTTGATGGAGCTTCCACCGCCAAGGGTTGCCTTTTCTCTACTTGCTCTAAAGCTGAAAAACGAATTTTTGCCATTTTTTTGTTTTTTTTACTAAGTAAGGTTTTATTTGAGGGCAAATATAGCAAAAAATAATACAAAAATAAAAATGTTGCTTTATTTTTTAGGTGTAAAATAATTAAAAAAAATACAAATTAAAGATGTTGTATCTAATTCAACATTCAAAATTCAAAATTTTCATTATTTTCTCCAAATCTTTCCAAAAGTGCGGATACGATTTTTCTACCACTTCCTCATTGGCAATGGTAATTGGAAGACACAAAGCCAACGGAGCAAAAGCCATAGCCATGCGGTGGTCTTTGTAGGTCTGAACAGGTTGCAAAGGTTTTTGTAAATTTTGCGGAGCTATGTATAAAGTGTTTTCTTGTTTCACAACAGCCTGAATACCAAAGTTTTGCAGTTCGTTTTGCAAGGCTGCTATTCGGTCAGTTTCTTTTATCCGCAAACTTTGCAAACCTGTCAAATACAGTTCTTTGCCTGTGGCTGCTGCCAAGACCGCAAAAGTTTGTGCCAAATCGGGGCAATGACTCCAATCCAAGGTAGCTGAAGGCAAAGATTTTGGTTGCATTTTGCTCAGCTGCACGCCATTGGTTTTAAACTCACTTTTCACACCAAAATATTCGCCTATCTCCACCACCACGCTGTCGCCCTGCAAAGATTGGGGCTTTAAACCTTCCAAAAAAATATTACAATCTGTTGCTAAGGCAGCTATGGCATACCAATAACTTGCAGCCGACCAATCCGACTCCACCCAATAGGTTGTCGGTTTGTAAATTTGTGGGGCTACGTACAAAGTTTGGTCTTGCCACTGCACCTCCACACCAAACTGTTGCATGAGGGTTATTGTCATCTCGATATAAGGTCGGGAATGTACCTCACCTGTCAAAGTCAAACGAAGTCCATCGGGCAGCAAAGGAGCAACCATAAGCAAAGCCGAAATATATTGGCTGCTCACATCACCTCTGATGCTTATGGCTGCTTGTTTTTGCAAAAAACCGACAATTTCTATGGGCGGAAACCCTTGTTTTTGCTCATAATTGATAGTTGCCCCCAATGCTTGCAAGGCTTCTACCAACAAAGCAATAGGTCTTTCGCACATACGTGCAGTGCCTGTTAAGGTGGCTTTTCGGTTGGTAATGGCACAGAAGGCAGTCAAAAAACGCATCGTAGTCCCCGCATCTATCACGTCAAGCGTAGTGTCGGCAGTAGCCAACAGCCTTTGCATAGTTTGCGTATCTCTTGCAGCCGATAGATTTTGAAGTTGGCAATTTTGCTGCGTTTGGTGCTTGCAAAGGGCATCGATAAGCAAAACTCTATTGCTTTCACTCTTAGAAGAAGGCAAAGCAACAGCAACAGAAAAAGAAGTTTGCAGTGTAGAAAGTTGAACAGCCATAAATTTAGTTGTAAGTTTTTAATTGTAAATGATTAGTTTTAAGAATGTAGCATACGCTTTAGCGTGTGATTGTCATTCTGAGCGTAGCGAAGAATCTTACCCAGATTCTTCGCTACGCTCAGAATGACAAAGTACAAACAGAATGACAAAGTACAAAACCACAGGCTAAAGCATAGCTTACATTAATTCCAAAACACAAATATTGTTAAAAAAATTTAACCTGCCTACAAGACGTTTGCTAATTAGTAGGTTTCTGCTAACTTTGCAAAAAATTAAATCTAAAAAATATGAATAGTCGTTTCTCTTATTTCGCCATGCTTTGTTTCCTTTGTTTAGGCTTAGTAGGTTGCTTAGACTCCGTTAGTCCAACAGTCGACCAGATGAAAGTCGATGCAGCCAAAATCAAAGATTATGCAACTACCAATAACTTGACAGGTAGTTATATAAAAGAAGATGGTATCTTTTACAGCAAAACAAAGGTTGGTACAGGGGTTATGGTCAATGCCACTGATGCCGTAGAAGTTAGTTATTCTCTTTTTACCCTCGACGGAATAAAAATTGCAACTTCCAATAGCTATACCTTTAACCCCAATGTAGGTGCTTTTATAGGTGGGCTACCAAGATGTGCAGTAGTAATGCAAGAAGGAGAAAAAGCCCAGTTTATCCTGCCTTCTGTGTTTGCCTTTGGTCGAGCAACAACTGCTGTGAGTGGTATTAGCATACCTGCTAATTCGGTTATCCGCTTGGAAATGGAAGTTTTAGCCTCACGCACCGAAGCACAACAAGAAACTGTTGAACTACAACGGATTAGAAATTATATTAGACAACGCAACCAAACCATAACAAAGGAAGGTAATGGTGTTATTTATGTACGCACTGCGGAGGCTACCAATCCAACTCCAGTACCTATCAACACCTCCATTTCGTTGAACTATGTAGGTAAACTTTTATCCGATGGTTCCACATTTGACCAAGGCACACAGTTTTCGTTTTACAATGCTCCTTCTAACCCTACGGCAAGTCGGGTAATAAAAGGCTGGCTTACAGGTATCAACATGATGCAAGTAGGCGAAAGTGGTGTTATCTATATCACTTCTGGGCAAGCATACAGCGCAACAGGGGCAGAAAGAAAAATAGGTCCTTATGCCACTATATTTTTTGAGATTTCAAACATCAACTAATTCTTCATTACCTAAAACGATGACAAAATATACCTTCCGTGCTTTTGGTTTTTTGGCTCTCTGTTTCTCTTTGTGGAGTTGCTTGGGAGATACTCCTTTTTTGGAGCAAAAGCAAAAAGATGCCGAACTCATCAAGCAATATGCGGTAAGCAAAAGTTTGGTGGGAACTACTACCAATTCGGGGCTTTTTTATGCCATTACGCAACGCAGCACTAATGCAGAAGCTAAACCTATTTTGGCAGGCGACATCGTGCAGATAAGATACAAACTATCTACCTTAGACGACCAAGTGGTAACTTCGCAAAATAACTACACTTTTCGTCCTTCGGTGGGGTCTTTCTTTGCAGGTTTGTCAGAAGGCATTTTGTTTCTCCGCAACAAAGAAGGTGAAGCAGCTACGTTTTTGTTGCCTTCGTCTTTGGCTTTGGGTGATAAACTAACCAAATTAGGTAATGTTACAGTTCCTCCTAATACAGTTTTGCGTTTAGACGTAAACATTGTGGCAGTGCTTACGGAGGTAGCCCAGACAGAATTGGAAAGAGGCAAGATAAGTGCAGCTATTTTGGCACTCAATCCAAGACCAATTTTCTCACGAGATACCTTAGATAGACAAGTGTTTTATGCACGTACCCAAACAAGTGCAGCAGGAAAATTGCTAATAGACAACCGAGAAGTTTCTGTTACCTACAAAGCCCGACGTTTGGGAGAAACTGCCACTTTTGAGGAAAAAACAGCCGTTTTTGACTATAATGTTACCAATACACAAAACTCAGGGCTACCTTCGGGCTTGCTGGTGGCAATGAAAATCATGCGGACTGGCGAAACCAACCTGACTTATATCACATCGAGCCAAGCATTTAAGGACATAGGAAAAAGTGGTTTAGTGCCGCCGTTTACGCCTGTGGTCTATGAAATTACGGCACTTTCGCAGCAGTAAAATTATCAAAAAACCTATAAGGTTTTTAAAACCTTATAGGTGCTTTCTATGTAGTTTCGGTTTCTCAAAACCAAAAAAAGTTTGCAGTTTATAAAATCTAACAATAAAAAATCAATGCCAACATTTACACCAGATTTACTTACTCTCAAAGAAGCAGCAGAGTTTGCCAGTGAATATGTGAGCAAGAATGTAACGACTTCTAACATTTCGTATTTGGTAAATTATGGCAGAATACCCAAAGTTGGGAATAATGGAGGACTGTTGATAGACAAACAAGCCTTGATAAACTACTATCAAGGTTATTATGGCAGTCGTGAGTTGAATTGGAAAGACCAATTAGGCAGTGATTTGAACTGGGCTTTGAGTTTTGAACACCTGAAAGAAGCAGAAACAACAAAGCACGTACACCGTTTGCACCCCTACAAAGGCAAATATATTCCGCAATTAGTTGAGTATTTTTTAGATAATCATACAGACGAATTTAAAACGCAAAGTTTTTTCAAAAAAGGTGATGTAGTGCTTGACCCTTTTTGTGGCAGTGGCACAACCTTAGTACAGGCAAACGAATTAGGATTACACGCCATAGGCATAGATGTTTCAGCTTTTAATGCGTTGATTGGCAATGTAAAAGTTTCGGCAGTGGACATGAATAATTTGGCTGAGGCTACGCAAAAAATTACTCAAGCATTGAAAAACTTTGTTGCCAATTCGCCACACCTTGCATTTGAAAAAGAGCTTGCAGATTTTTTGAATGACTACGACAAAAAATACTTTCCTTCGCCTGAATTTAAAATTAGGGCAAGAAGCAAAGCAATAGATGAATTGCAGTATGCTGCCCAACACGAAAAAGTTGTTTTAGCAAAATTTAATGAATTGGTAGCAAAATATCAGTTGCAACTTACTCAAAATCAAGAAGATACATTTTTAGGCAAATGGTATTTGCAAACAATTCGCAAAGAAATTGATTTTGTTTTTGAGCAAATCAAAGCCATACAAAACCAACATACCAAAAAGGTGCTTACGATAATTTTAAGTCGTACCATTCGCAGTTGTCGGGCTACTACTCACGCAGATTTGGCAACTTTGGTAGAACCTGTTACTACTACTTATTATTGTGCAAAACATGGAAAAATTTGCAAACCTTTGTTTTCTATGGTTTCTTGGTGGGAAAGGTATTGCAAAGATACTTTACAAAGATTTGCCGAATTTGCTGCGTTGCGAACTCCAACTTTTCAATATTGCTTGAATGGAAACTCCGAAAATCTTGCTATTTTTGCAGCCTTAGAAAAAAAATATCCTGCGTTATGGGAAGTTGCAAAAGAGCAAAAAATTAGAGGCATTTTTTCAAGTCCACCTTATGTGGGCTTGATTGATTACCACGAGCAACACGCCTACGCTTATGATTTGTTTGGTTTTGAACGAAAAGATGAGCAAGAAATTGGTTCTTTGCAGAAAAAACAAACCAAACAAGCCCAAAAAGATTATGTAAATGGTATTGCAAATGTACTTAACAACTGCAAAAAATATTTGGCAACGGATTATGATGTTTTTTTGGTGGCAAATGACAAAAATAATCTCTACCCACAAATTGCAGAACAAGCAGCTATGCAAATTGTTAAGCAATATAAAAGACCTGTGCTGAACAGAACAGAAAAAGACAAGGGGGCATATTCGGAAATTATTTTTCATTTAAAACAAAAATAGGTATTAATGCAAAGGTGTTGATAAAGATGACATCTTTTTGAAAGATGTCATCTTTATCAACACCTTTGCATTAATACCCAAAAATCAAATATGAAAACTTTTGAAATTCGCTATATTGGTCGGTATGTAGAACAGAAAGAATATTACTCCGAAATTGTGGAAGCCCGAACAGAAAAAAGTGCATTGAATAAATTTGCAAAACTTTACAAATTAAAGGCAGCAGATTTGTTGAATGGCAATACTTGGTGGGATAATCAATGGTTGATGGAGTTCAGAAATATTACAGAAGTCAAAGAACATATATGTCCGCATTGCAAGGGGACAGGAAAAATTGTGGAAAAATAAAAAATATGGCACTTCACAAAAAAACAAAACAGTATATAGCTGTGCAGGTCATTCGGACTTTGTATAGCCAATTTGAGAAATTTCCTGATGATGTTAATAACAACAGAAATGCACCTTTTCACGAGGCTTTTCTCAATGCCTTTTCTGATAAACTACACGATAAGGTAGCTTCTATTCCTACTTTTATAAGTTTGAGTAGTTGGTTACATGGCTTAAATACCAGCTTAGGACAATCTTTTTTTGAAAACACCGCCCATATTTTAGCTTGTGGAGAAAAAAAAGAATTTACAACAAGTAAGAAAAATAATTTGCCAATAGACCAAAAGCAAAAAGCAACGGTTGCTGAAATTATCACAGCCCTAAGCAACGGCAATCAAACCCCATCGTTAGCAACAGAAAACAGTTTAATTTTTAAAACCTCATTCCCACGCAATTTGGTAGAGGGAACAGATTTTACGGCAGATGTGTTTTTTGAAAATCCAGCGGAGGTGGTTTGCATAGAAATAAAGACTGTGAAACCAAACAAAGGAGTTTTTAAGGTAGAGAAACAAAAAATATTGGAGGCAAAAGCAGCCCTAAAAATAGAATATCCAAACAAGGAGGTCAAATATTTTTTGGCTTTTCCTTTTGACCCTCTGCACGACAAACCTTGTGGCTACGATAAAGCCCAATTTATGAAATATAGCGTAGGTTTCACAAAATTTTTTGATGAATCCGAAATTTTGTTAGCAGGCGAATTTTGGGATTTCCTTTCAGGAAGTCCGCAAACGATGGAAGAAATTTTGACTATTATCAACCAGATTGCTACGCCAAATTTTATGAATGAATTGGCTTTTTTGTCTGCACCCAAAAATCGTATTGAGCAGAAAGAAAACTATTTAGCTTTATTAGAAAAGTGGTTTTTGTGCCAAGAACAAGAAGTTATGCAGAAAGCAGAACAAATAGAAGCTAAATTGCATAACAAAAACTTAGAAAATTTGTACTACCAATCTTGCTTTAAAGGTGGCGACTACAAAACGCAAAGAATGCAGCAGTTGCTGGCTTTGTAAGCAACAAAAATAGTTTTTCAAAAAAATTCAATCAAAATACAATGTTTAACTACAAAAAAATCATCATTCAGTTCAGTTTGCTTTGTTTAGTCTTGTTGTCGGCTTGCGGAGGTTCGCAGTCAAACAACGACCCTACTTTAGATTTCGACTCCTCAGTTCGGGAAGAAACTATTTTGCAGCAGTATTTCAGAGAAAATAAAATCAGTCCGTTGAAACACAGCACAGGGTTTTATTACCTCATACCCACGTCCACAGCCGACATAAAAGCCAACAAAGGAGATACACTCAATGTGTTTTTCAAAGGCAACGCCCTCTATGGCAAAGCTTTTGTGGACAGTTCAAGGGTAAGATATCCCAATGATGCTATTACGTTTCGTTTAAATGTTTTTACCAATTTCCCCACTTTCCGCAACAAACAGGCTTTCCACGATGCCACAGCCCTATTGAGCAAAGGAGATAAAGGTACTTTCTTTTTCCCTTCAAGGCTGATGTACGGCAAAGGAGGTTTGCTCGGCGGCTTGATATTGCCCAATACACCTTTGGTTTATGAATTGGAATTGCAAAATATTAGGAGGCAGTAAAAAAGTGGGTAATAAAACTTATCAAAGCTGTCACTTTTAACAAAAATGACAGCTTTTCTTTTTTGAATCACTAAATTTTGTGTAATTTTACTTAACATAAAAATATATTATGTAACTTTTAAAATATTTACACTATTTATTTTTTAATACGAGATTTATCAATTATTTTTGAATTAATAACTCATTAAATATCAAAACCATTCAAAAAATGAAAAAAATAAGCATTTCCATTTATTTACTATTGAGTTTCTGTATTTTTCAGTTTCTATTGCCTGTATCTGTACTAGCCCAAAATGAAACTTTCGAAAATGGGTCAAAAAATGGCTACGCTGCGGGAGAAGAAAAACTTTCTTCGGGTACTTGGTCTTTAGATGATGCCTTAATTGGCGACTCGGACAGAGATTTTAAGAATGGTCGCAAGGCTGTTCGGCTAAAAGACAAAGGTAAATTGACTATGCAGTTTGATGTAGTAGCCAATAGTGTTAGCTTTTCTTATGGGGCTTATGACACAGACAAGGCTGCAAGTCTTGAACTTTGGATTGCAACTGATGGCAGAACGTGGAAAAAAGCTGGTGTGATTTCTACTATCAAAGGCAAATTGGAAACTGCTCGTTTTGGAGTGAATGGCAAGGTAAGATTGGAAATACGAAATACGTCTAATTCTGGGGCAAGGGTCAATGTAGATGATGTGAGTTGGGGCAACGCCCCCTCCCCTATCGTGAATAACGACAAGCCTGTTGGCAATAATCAAGTAACGACCAACAATGAAATTAGTAATGCCGTTGGCAATGCAAAAGACAACGACCATTTATTATTGGGCAATCCGAGCAATGCACAAACAAATGTAACACAGGCAGATAACTACTTGCTAATCAAAAGACAATATGCCTTGTCTTATAGCAAAACAAGAGGCACACCCAACTGGGTAGCTTGGCATCTGAACAAATCTTGGAAAGGAGATGCCAAAAGAAGTGGAGATTTCGAATCAGACCCAAATCTTCCTGCGGGTTGGTATCAGGTTACAACCAAAGATTATTCGGGCAGTGGTTTTGATAGAGGTCACATGTGTCCGTCTGATGACCGTGATGCTTCTGATGCAGACAACAAAGCTACTTTTATAATGACTAACATAGCCCCACAAACAGCCGATAATAATCAAGAAACTTGGCGACTGCTCGAAGAATATGCTCGCCGTTTGGTAATGAACGAAAATAAAGAGCTGTATATCATTTGTGGAAGTTATGGTAAAGGCGGCACAAACAAAGACAAAGAGAGAAAAAATGAGTTGGCAAATGGCAAAATCACTGTACCTGCCCGTTTTTGGAAAATTATTGTGGTGCTTGACAATGGCAACAATGATTTGCAACGTATCAATGCCAATACGAGAGTGATAGCCATAGATACACCTAATACGCATGATGTAGATGAAAAACCTTTGATTACTTATCGGGTAAATGTACGTGCAATAGAAAAAGCAACAGGTTACAACTTCTTTTCCAACTTGCCCCAAAGTTTGCAAGACCAATTAGAAAATAAAATAGACAATGAAGGTTTGCATTAAAACTGATTTAATTTCCAAATTCCACTGCCAACTGCAACGCCTTTCGCAAAGCAGCTAACTTGTTATTGACTTCTTGTAACTCACTCTGCGTATCTGATTTGGCTACTACACCAGCCCCTGCTTGGTAATACAAGGTATTTTGCTTGCTCAAAAAAGACCTAATCATAATGGCATGATTAAATTCGCCATTGAAACCCAAAAAACCAATAGCTCCACCATAATAGCTGCGTGGCGTAGTTTCGTAGTGGTCTATAAGCTGCATTGCCTTGTATTTGGGAGCCCCCGATAATGTGCCTGCGGGAAAAGTATCGGCAGCCATTCGGATACTCGAACTTGTGGAGGAAACCTGTGCCGTAACCTTAGAAACCAAGTGAATGACGTGAGAATAATACTGCACCTCTTTAAAAGTTTCTACCTGCACTTTTTCGCCATGTCTGCTCAGGTCGTTGCGTGCCAAATCTACCAACATCACGTGTTCTGCACTTTCTTTGGGGTCATTCAGTAGTTTTTCGGCAAGCAAAGCATCTTGGGCATCGTTGCCTGTCCGCCTGAATGTGCCTGCAATGGGATAAATGGCTGCTTGTTGGTCTTTTACTGTGAGTTGTGCCTCTGGCGAAGAACCAAATATTTTGAAAGAACCAAAGTCGAAGTAAAATAAATAAGGCGAAGGATTAATAGCACGCAAAGCCCTATATACGTTGAACTCATCACCCGAAAATTGGCGTTGGAAACGGCGGGCAAGCACAATTTGGAACACATCTCCCCGATAACAATGTGCTTTGCCTTGTGCTATGATTTGCAAAAATTCGGGGTCTGTATAGTTAGAGGTTTCCTCATTAGTCAAAGCAAATTGGTAAGAAGCAAAATTTTTATTTTCAATTAAAGCAATTATTGCATCTAATCCATCAGTTGAATTGGTGTTTAAACTGTTGCTTTGGTTGTCAAAAACATACAATTCCTCCTTGAAATGGTCTATGACCATAATAAAACGAAAAACTTGATAAAAAATTTCGGGAATTTGGTTGGCTTGGTCTTTGGCTTTGTTAAATTGAATTTGCTCAAAATACTGCACCGCATCATAACTCGAATAGCCAAACAAACCATTAGTAACAAAAGGAAATGAAACTGTGGTTTGCACCTCAAACTGGGCAACAAATTTTTCTAATTCCTCTACGGCTTGCGAAGGTTGGGCAAGTTGGCTTTGGCAAACGGTTTCATTGGGCAGTTGGTAGCTCAGTTGCTTGCCTTCGACCTTAAAAAAAGCTAAGGGTTGGCAGCAAATATATGAAAAACGGTTGTGTTTGGCATGATAATCACTGCTTTCGAGCAAAATACTGTGTGCGAATTTATCTCTAATTTTGAGGTACAAGCTAACAGGTGTATAAGTATCAGCATGCAGTTTGCGAAAAATTTGGTACAATAACATAAATCAATTTTGAATTTTGAATATAAATAGAAAACTTAATCAAACTAGATTCCAAGATAAATAATAGCATCTGTAAAATATCTTTTACCAAAGAATCAAACAAGTCATAATTTTTTTGAATTTCCCATACAAAATTTCGTTGAAATTCGGGCAACAAAGCATGACCTGATGCAACATTATCAACCAACTTTAGGATAGACTCACTGTGCTGTTTTTCTAAATCTTAGGTTTTCATATTTTTTTTAGTGTTTTCTACAATTATAAAAAAAACTACAAAATTTCACAACTTTGCAGGCTTTATTTTTTGTAAGAATTAGGCTTCAAAAAATACTATCAGGATAAATTTGCTCACCAACAGCTATTTTTATTACATCTAAGTCTTTCCAAAAGATAACAGACTTGTTTAGTTGGAAAACTATAAAGTCTTTTGCACACAGCTAACGCAGATTTTACGGGTTAAAAACACTGTTTTTTATCTGTAAAAATTACTTTAATCTGTGTTGTCTGTGTGCTAAGAGATTGCCTACGCCAAGTATGAAACAGGAGAAAGTAAACTCTCCATCGACAGATTAGCCGAAATTGCAGATTTTTTCAAAGTAAACTTAGATGAAATCGTAGCCAAAGTTAAAAAGGCTCTATCGTAGTTTCCAAAAAATCTCTTTTCCTCTAAATAAATAGCTTCCATTTTCTCTATTTCAGAAAGGTTACTTCTGTTTATTTGTAAAATGCTAAACTCTCTGTCCGCCTTTATTTTCTCTAAAAATTCAACTGGAATTGAGTTTTTAAGGCGAAAAGTAATGAAAAATGCAGCATTTTCTGGGTAAATATGGGGTAGATTTCGTTTGTGCATAGGCATAGTTGAGTTACTCACACGCTGAAGCGTATGTTACATTCTCACACGCTAAAGCGTATGTTACATTCGTAATATACGCTTTAGCGTGTGAGGTCTAAAACACATTTTCAAACAAACACATTCCCTCCAAAATAATCAATGGCGACTTAAATTCGAAGTTTCCGCCTTGTTGCTGTTGAGACCTAGCAGCTATGTATTCGGGGTGCGTAGCCACATAGTTGTTCAGGAGCAAAGACAGGGAAGCAGCCGTATCTTTTACAGGTCGGGTGTTAAAAAGTTGATATTTGTCGCAAAAAGCAGTGTAAATGCCAATGAACTTGCCCAACTCCTCAAACCGAATGGGACACCTAAAATCTCCGTTGAAAGCCTCTAAATGCAAGGGCAAAATCTCTTGCAAGGCATCGAGAGGTTGGTCTTTGTAGGTGTAGCCGTTTTCGCCTATCACTTCGGGTATGTGGTTGGTGCTTTCTATCCCAAAATCTTGGGCTGCACACAAGCCCAGTGCCACTTCGGATTTGTGGTAAGTTTGCGAAGTTTTTAGGTTAGGGGCAATGCGAATGTCGTTTGCCTTGCTGCCCAGCCCCGCCTTGAAACAGTCTTGATAAAACTGCACGCCAGCCCCTTGCATGACGGCAGGCAACCAATCGAAAATACGCCCTCCTTTGCCATAAAAACCTTGTTGCACCAGTTTTACATCAGGATATTGTTCGGCTACTTTGGCGGTAAGTTGTCCGCTATAAAACAAGAGCAAACCCGACAAATAGGCAGTAATAGCAAAAATTTCTTTGTTGCCACTTTGGTAAAAATGACTGTAAAAAGTCTGTAATTGGTCTTCGTTTAGCCTGTCGAACAGCACATTGAGGTAATAAGATGACAATTCGGGTTTCATCTGCCCTATGCCATAGAGAAAACCAATTTCGGTGCTGTTTGCCTCTGCATATTGGCGAATGGTGGCTTGTATTTTTTGCGATTTTTCCACTGCATTTGCCAATTTTCCTGCTGCTGCCAAGACAGAACTTTGTTTTATCATTTTGGTTTTGTAACTGCCATCGCCTTCTTTTACCTTCAAGACCATGAGAATATCGGTGGTGCTTCCGCCCACGTCATAGCCTACGAACAAAGTATCTGTAGCTGGTGCCATGCCACCGAGTCGGCTCAGTGCAAACCTGCAAACGGCTTCACTTTCGGTTAGAGCCTGAAAACGAGAGGCGGGGAGGTTGATTTGCCCCACTTCTGTTGCTGCAAAACCGTGTTTGATAGGTTGCCATTTTGCCACTTCTTGCCACAAAATTTGGTAGTTTATTTGCAAATAATCACTCATAGCCGAAGGATAAGCCCAAACCAAACCTTCGGGATAAGCCTGTTGGGTGGCGTACAATTCGGCACAAACCATAAGCCAAAGAGTTTTGAGCAAGGCTGCTTTGTAGTCGTTTTCTTTCTTAATGTGCGACCACTTCATGTTGTACTTGATTTCGGCTGCGGTGTTGCTGCCCAACCTAACGGCATAGCTGGTGGCTGTGGCGGGTGTATCGACAGGAATATTGGGTTCGAAAACAGGAAAACCACCACTTACCGCATTGCCAATATCGACATTAGGATTTTTCAGCCTTTTTTCATCGTGGATTAACAACATAGATTTCAGTTGCCCTTTTCGTTCTTCGTTGGGGAAGAAAAACAACTCGTGAGGCTCGGCAGGTCGTTTTTTGCTCTTATCCTCCACGTCATTGCCCAAAAAGAAACGTCTGCGGTTTTTGATTTCTACTAAGGTCGGCTCACTCAAATTTTTGGCAAAGCTGATGCAAGTATTGTTGCTACCAAAATCAAAACCCACTTTAACAGGTTGCAAAGAACTTGGTTGCAATCGTGTCAAGCCGTATTTGTCGCCCATGCGTATGTCTTTTGCCACAAAATAACCTGCAATTTTATCTTGCAAACCTGTACTCACCATTCGCAACTCTACGCCTTTAAACGGATAGGCAGCACTAAAAATTTCGTATTTCAGCGAAGTTACGCCCAATTTGTCGTAATTGTACTGTACGGGCAAAGTTGGTTTCTTAAAGTCGGGCAAATTGACTGTTTCGTCTGTTGCATAAATGAGCTTGGTTTCTGTTTTATTGGCAATTTCTACACTTTGGGTTAATAATTTAAAGTTATAATCTGCCAACAAAGGATAAACTTTCAACGTATCTGCCGTATTGTGTGGCAACTCCGAATAAAGGTAATAAGCCTGCCAATGTTCGGAAACAAAATCAGGGAAGGCAATAATCCGTTTGGCGTGAATGATGTAATCTTGGTGGCGTGGCGTGCTGTAAATTGCCTCCATAGTAACATAATTTCCCCCATGGTCAACTTCTAAGCCTAATGTAATTTTTACCTGTTTTTTGTCGTGTTCATACAACGCAGTCAAGCTGTTGCGGTAGGTTGTATCTTTTTCTTTGCCTAAGAGCAAATGCAGCGTATCTTCAAAATGCAATACGCCTGTGGAACTCAACGGCAGAGCAAAATACATTTTTCCTTGTTCAGAGGCAGCTTCCAATAAATGGACTGCACAACGGTCGGGACTTTCATCAGAAGCAAACCGAATTTCAGCAAGGTGCGTATCGGCAGAAGGCAGTAGCAAGTCGTTTAGATTGACCTCTACAGCTTTTTCGTTGTCTTTTTTGGTATAAAAACGACCTTGATAACCATAAATCTTAGTCTGAATGTTGAATAAAGTATCAAAAGGCTTTGCAAATTTGTCTATGCTGTCCACCAAACCACCTTCGTTGAGGGCATAATTTTTTTGATTGGCGTGGTTTCTTATCTCCTTTTCCCAATTTGCCATAAAGTTTTTGACCAAACTCAAGTCGTGTTTGCGTTTGTTTTTTACGTCTAAACTTTCCGCAAAAATTGTAATTCTATCTTTGATATACTGCACATAGACAAAGAGTTTTTGCAAACTTTCGGCATCTAAATAGGGCAAGGGATTGGTAAATTTGCCATTTCTATAAAAAGCAGCAACAGATTTATTGGGTTTAATTTCGTAATTGGGAGCAGCAAAAAGCAAAGAATAAGGCGAAGTAGCCCCAATCACTACGTCTTGGTACTTGATTATCTGAATAGTTGGTGCAATTTGGGGATTTTTTTCATATTCCTCTCTGTCGCACCAGAGGTAACGATTTTCAAACAACATATTGCCCAAAGCCCCCCGCACCTCAAATAAGTTGTTTCGGTTTTCATATTCCAATGTAACTTTTTCGACTGTTATTGGCGTTTTGTCCAACACCAAACAAGCCATAATTCCTTTCCATTCGTCTTGCAAGGTCTTATAAAAAGCCAATAAGCCTTGCGGATTTTGCGTATTGCCCGCATCAGGCATATACTCAATGGCATATTTAAAAATCATAGCCCTTGCCCAAGGTGTGGGAATACCCGAAATAATTTGGTTGAGGTCTTGCTCAAAGGTATTGTTGTCCACGTGAGGCGTGGCTATATCTTTAATGAAATTTTGCATATTCTGCATTTCATTCCACGCACCAGACACACCTTCGGCATAGCCGTTGTGGGTGTTGATAATGAGGGGTTTATTCATCGGATTTTTGCTATTTGAGAATACTAAAAGTATTTTAACTTGCCAACCAGCCTGCCACTTCCTCCATCGTTGGGTTTTTCACATTGTCTAACTTCATTTTTTTACGCATACCACAAACGTCATTGTGAAGTTTATTGGCATTTGCTTTTTTCAAGTCTTCTATGGTAAAAAATCCCAATTTTATCACCACAGGAATCAGGTCATCGGAAATTCCCACCGCCTTATAGTCTTCGGCAGTAGCTTGCTGAACCACTTTTTCAGGTTTCATTTGTGGGAAAAACAGCACATCTTGAATAGACGGTTGCCCTGTCATTATCATCGTGAGCCTGTCAATACCCAAGCCCAGTCCTGCGGTTGGGGGCATACCATACTCTAAGGCACGCAAAAAGTCCTCGTCTAAAAGCATCGCCTCTGCATCGCCGCGTTTGCCCAGCTCGAGTTGCTCCTCAAATCTTTTGCGTTGGTCTATCGGGTCGTTTAACTCCGAATAGGCATTGCAAATTTCTTTGCCATTGCAGATAGCCTCAAATCTTTCTACCAATCCTTCTACGCTGCGGTGTTTTTTGGCAAGTGGTGACATCTCCACAGGATAGTCCATAATAAACGTAGGTTGAATGAGTTTTTTCTCGCAGTGTTCACCAAAAATTTCGTCTATCAGCTTGCCTTTGCCCATGCTGCTGTCCGTTTCTACACCCAATTTTTGGGCTGCTTCACGCAATTCATTTTCGTTTAGTTGCGAAATATCAACGCCTGTAAAGTGCTGAATAGCCTCGAACATCGTAAATCTTTTCCAAGGACGTTTGAAATCTATCAGGTTTTCGCCCACTTTTACTTGTGTAGTGCCATGCAAATCCATTGCAATTTTTTCTATCAACTCCTCCACCAACTCCATCATCCATTTGTAATCTTTGTAGGCAACATACAACTCTATTTGCGTAAATTCGGGGTTGTGAAACCTGCTCATGCCCTCGTTGCGGAAATCTTTTGCAAATTCATATACACCATCATAACCACCTACGATTAATCTTTTGAGGTACAATTCATTGGCAATTCGCAAATACAGGGTCATGTCCAGCGTATTGTGGTGGGTTTTGAAAGGACGTGCTGCTGCCCCACCATACAAAGGTTGCAAAATTGGTGTTTCTACCTCCAAATAACTTTTTTCGTTCAAATATTGGCGAATGGTTGTCATCAGTTGGCTGCGTTTGCGAAACACCTCACGCACATCAGGGTTCACTATCAAGTCCACATAGCGTTGCCTGTACCTTTGTTCGGCATCTTCGAAGGCATCATACACTTTTTCGTTGCCTGCCTCGTCCACCTCCCTTTTTACTATGGGCAAAGGTTTCAATGCTTTTGTCAATACCTTAAAATCCGTAACATGGATAGTAATTTCGCCTGTTTGGGTCGTAAAAACATAGCCTTTGATACCAATAATATCGCCAATGTCTAACAGTCGTTTAAAAACTGTATTATAGAGAGTTTTGTCCTCCGTAGGGCAAAGGTCGTCACGTTTGAAGTAGGCTTGCACTCTGCCCGTAGAGTCTTGTAACTCGGCAAAAGCAGCACTGCCCATGACCCGAAAACTCATCAAACGACCAGCTAAGGAGATGTTTTTATAGTTGAGTTTATCTCTTTCATAATTTTTATGAATATCGGCAGCCGTTACATTGACCTCAAACAGGTCGGCGGGGTAAGGGTTAAAACCTAATTTGCTAAGTTCTTCCCTTTTTTGGCGGCGCAAAACTTCTTGTTCACTCAATAATTGCATAGTAATCAAATTTTTTGAAACCCAAAGTTACAAAAAATTGTGAATGGTAGGTAAGTAGCTACATTTTTTTTAATTTCTTTATTTTCCCTCTCGAAAATCATCGCAAAGAGAAATGCAATAAATCTGGGTGTGATTTTTTTTCTGTCAAGCCAAATCTTTTTGCTAAGGCTTGGCGTTTCCACTGTCCAAAGTTGCTCATAAATTAATATTTTAGATAAATTTACTAAAAAAATAGAAAAATTATTTGGTTATTGTCAATTATTTTCTTGGCAAAAATACTTCTGCCATCATACATCTGGCACTGCCGCCGCCGTTTGTTTCTATGGTGTAGATAGGGGCGTGGACAATGCGAGCATGTTGATTAATCTGCTGGATTTGTTGCGAATTGAGGGCTTTGTATGCTTGCTCAGACATAACCAACAGAGATTCGCCTTGTTGGTTGTGTAGTGCCAACATATTTCCCGCAAAGTGGTTCATTTGGTCTAACGAAATTGCAACAATTTCTTTCTTTGTGTCTAAAAAAGCATTGACAACTTTTTGTTTTTCCTGCCCATTGCGAATGGTATCTAAACAAATAACTACAAATTTTTCTGCCATACACATCACCACATTGGTATGATAAATTTGCTTTCCATTGCCATCAACTGCCTCAAAATCAATGATTTGATAATCTGTCTTTTCTGAAAAAATACCAAGTAAACTTTTATCTGTACGTGGCGAAATACAGGCATAACAAAGTTGGTTGGGGTGATCAAGCACCATACTGCCTGTGCCTTCGAGAAAAACATTATCGTTTTCGTAGTGGCTCAAATCTATTTCGTTTTGAACGACAAACTCCTCACGAAGCAAGTCTAAAATTCCTCTACGTCTTTCCCAACGCCGATTGACAGCCTGCATAGGATACAAAATGACACTGCCATCGGCATGATAAGACCCCCAATTATTCGGGAAAATAGAGTCGGGGGTGTGAGGCTCAGGTGTATCTTGCACCACGACTACTTCTACACCATTTTGTTTGAGAATGGCAACAAAATTGTCGAACTCTGCTACTGCTTTTTGTTGCACTGTATCAGGCTCGCAACTTTTGTCAAGAGATTGAAAAGCATTGCTTTCAGCTGTTTCTGTGTTGTACGAAAACCGAACAGGTCGTACCATTAAAACGGTGTTGGTGGTTTGGCTAAGTTGCATAATTTTATGTGATGTGTTTGGAAATAAAATTAGAAAACGCAACAAAGTAAAGTTTTTTTGAAAGCAAAACTAAAAAAGATAATATTTTTTTATAGCAATACAATCCTAAACAAGTATTTGTAAATAATATTTAGTTCGTTGTTTTACAATAGTTTTTTGTTTAATTTGCACCAAAGTTTAAAAATCCACTATTTTTATGTTAGACCAATTAATCAGTTTAGGCAAAGACCAACTTTTGGGGCAACTGCAACAACAAGCAGGGCTTCAACAAAATCAGGCTGGCAAAGCTCTTGATGTAACGCAAGACTCTCTAACTAGCACCCTCATCAGCCAAGTGGCAGGAGGCAATGTAGGCGAAATTATGAGTTTGTTCAATGGCAGTGCAACATCCACAGCAGCTAATCCTGTGGTGGGTAGTATGATTAGCAACTTAGCAGGAGATTTGGCAGCCAAAGTAGGTATTAATCCACAAACAGCCCAAACAGCCGCTAACTTGATTGTACCTTTTATCATGCAGAAGTTTGCGAGCAAAGAAAGTGGTACGGCTGCAAGTGAAGGAGATTTGTTAGACAAATTAGGCATCAGTGGCAATGATGCCATTGCAGGCATTGCCAAAAGTTTTTTAGGAGATAACGCAGGAGGCTTGTTGGGTGGTTTGGGCAAACTGTTAGGTTAGTGAAGCATTAGGAGCAAATATGAAATATGATGTATAAAATAAAGGATATGACATAAACTAACTGATAACCAATGGTTTAATTTTATACATCATATTTTATATCCATTTGACCTGCACTAACCGCCAACCCATGATAAGTCGTTTGTGCTACATAGTCCTTGCGGAGAGGATAACCCTCCCAGTCGGCAGGAAGCAGAATTCTTCTCAAATCAGGGTGGTTGCTAAAAACAATACCAAACAAATCATAAATTTCTCTTTCCAGCCAGTTAGCTGCTCCCCACAAGGCAGTAAGCGTAGGCAAGACAGGCGGCTCTCCGTTTTCAGTTACTCTTGGCAGTTGCACTTTGAGGGCAAGTGCAAGATTTTGGGTTAGGGCATAAAAATTGTAAACAATTTCCATTCGATTTTCTTTGGGATAATCTACGGCTGTAATACACGCAAGATGGTCAAAATATAGATTCTGCAAAGCAGTACATATTTCTATCAATGCTGAAGGAGCAATGACAAAGGTGGTTTGCAAGGGCGAAAAATCGGCAGCTAATATAGTTTTTTCGCCAAATTGAGCCTCCAAATACTCATAAATAGCTTTTAATTTAATTATTTGCTCTGGTGTATTCATAATGGTTGATTTATTCTGAAACATTTCAGTTCAAAAATAAGTGAAATACATTATATTGTAACATAAATAAAAAAATTAACTTATGTAAGACAGGCTATAGTTAGACTTAGACTTAAAAATGAAAAATTACGTAGCTATTTGCTTGTCAAAACAAAACAAGTGTTTTTTTTGCAATTTTAACAATTTTATTTATTATCTTTGTAAAGGAAAAGGTTGTTTTCAAAAAAGTGTTGTTAGAGATGACATCTTGCGAGTTGTCGCACCATTAAAAGATGTCATCTCTAACAACACCTTTTGGGAATTATAATCAAAAGTTTCCTATCATTTTAGCAGCTATAGACTTCATCTTGTATGAATATTGGAGATAGAGTACGCCTGTTGTATCATAAACAAGAAGGCATTGTTACTAAGTTTTTGCCCAATGACGTAGTAGAAGTAGAAATAGAGGAAGGTTTTCGTATCCCTGTTTTACGTTCAGAGTTGGTCGTCATTGCTCGTGAAGAAGACCTCGTTTTTGGCAAAAACGGCAAAAAACCACAGGGCATAGGGGCAGCCAGTGCTACGGCTGAAGTCAAAGTGTGGTCAGAAATAGGCTTTTATTTGGCTTATATGCCCTTCAACGACCAGCAACTTTCGGTTTACCTCATCAACAATACTGATGTGCAGATAATGTTTTCCTTTGGCGAGTCGAACAACGGCAGCTATAACGGCATATCGGCAGGCACACTCCAAAAGCGGAGCAGCCAAAAAGTACACGAAGTTTCGCTACAAAACTTCGAGAAGTGGTCACCAGTGTTAATACAAGCTATTTTCTTTAAGCAAGGTTACGGCAGTTTCAGAGAACCCTTGTGTCGAAAAATGAAGTTTACAGCCGAAACTTTTTATAAAAACCAAAAGCAAGCCCCCATTCTCAACCAAACAACTTATCTGTTTCAGATAGACCATGAGCCACCATTGCCTGTTAAAAATGAGGCTCTCCGTCCTGAAGTTCTCAAAGAAAGTATGTTGTATAGCAGCCGTCATGATGTACCCGCCAAAGTGGTGGTGGCTTCAAGACCAAAAATCGAAGTGGACTTGCACATAGAAAGGCTGACCGAAAAAAGCACGACCATGAACAGCAGCCAAATTTTGCAACTGCAATTAGATACTTTCGAAAAGCAGTTAGACAATGCTATTATGGCGGGTTTGGAAAAGATAGTTTTTATACATGGCGTAGGCAATGGCGTATTGAGAAACGAAATACACAAAAAACTGAGCAAACATACCTTAGTTGAGTATTTTCAAGATGCTCAAAAAGAAAAATTTGGCTATGGAGCCACTTCTGTTAAACTAAAATAAACTTTTTAGTAAACAGTAAAAAAATTGATAAACATTTGCTGCCAACTGTTCACTACTAACTGTAAATGGATTATTCTTTTCTTCCTTTTTTAATACAAGAAACCTTGTATATTGTCGATAAACCAACGACAGAAACTTCTACTGTTGCTGATAAGCAAGGGCATACAACCACGCCTCAACGGCAAGTATCAACAGCCGAAACTGCCAGCAGTACAGACAAAGTTTTGTTTGTAATTTTGGAAAATGAGTTTTTGCACCCCGACGAAAGAAAGTTGATTTTAGACCTCGTAACAGCTACACATATTCCTTATGAACAAGTTTCTCGTCAAACTCTTGCCCAATATAAACCCCAAGTACTTAATTATGCTCACTATTTTCTGATATTCACACGCCAAAAGCCTGCTTTTATTTTGGGTGAAAAATATAGCCTTTTCGAAAAAGACCAAAAAAAAATGATTTGGTCAGACACTCTCGCAGATTTACTTGCTGACAAGCAGAAAAAATTACAACTCTGGACAGCTATGAAAAAAATGTTTGGGTTGGTATGAAATAAGACTTTTATTTTTGCAACCAAAGCAAAAAAGGTGCGTAAGTATGAATGTAACATAGCAAGGTGTATAAAAAGCTAATTTAAAATCTAAAAATCACAATGAGTCTATATAAAAGTTTTAAATATACCTTTGGTATCACCGCAATTTTTTGGTTGATAAAAGGTTTTGAAAGCCTTACCCGCATCAGTTTGGGGCATTTTGGTATTTATCCTCGCCACCAAGACGGCTTGATAGGCATTTTGCTTGCCCCGTTTTTGCACGGAGATTTTGACCATTTGCTGTCGAACACCATACCATTTTTGGTTTTAGGCACAGCCATTTTATTTTTCTATAAACGAATAGCCATTCCTGTCATTGCCTTACTTTGGTTAGGTACAGGTTTGGGTGTGTGGTTAGTCGCAAGAGGGTCTTATCACATAGGAGCAAGCGGCGTGGTCTATGGTTTTGCTTCGTTTTTGTTCTTTTCAGGAGTTTTTCGCCGCAACTTCAAGGCTTTGGGCATAGCCGTAACGGTGGTAGTCTTATACGGAGGTTTGGTGTATGGCGTGTTGCCAATCTACCCAGGTGTTTCGTGGGAGTCGCACCTTATCGGGGCTATTATGGGTGGCTTGATTGCCTATGGATTCAGAAAAATAAAGGAAAATGACGAAGTGCCTGAAACTTCTAAAACCTACTTTGACGACTACAAAACAGGCTACCAAAATATGGAAAGCAACCAATTTAAGTACAAATATCAGGAGAAGTAATTAAAAAATCGTAAAAAATGTACGCATACGTCCCCACGTTGCACGTGGGGCTATTTATGTTTAACCCCTTCGGGGTTGCGAAGTAGCTAACAACCTCGAAGAGGTTGAACTTTCAATAGCCTCACGTGCAACGTGGGGAAAATTTGCAAATTCTATGAAAAAACTACTCATTATTTTATGCTGTTTATTGGCAATTTGCCGACTAAGCCTTGCCCAAACCGAAACAGATTTGTTGCTGGCAAACGAATATTATGGGCAGGGAGAGCATGAAAAAGCCGTTTTGTTGTATGAAAAATTGGCAAAAAAGCAGCAATTTATTTACGAAATCCACAAAAATTATTTAGATGCTTTGCTCAAACTCCAAAAGTATGAGGAGGCAGAAAAGTATGTAAAAAAACAGGCAAAAAACTTCCCAACAGAGGGTTTTTTCAATATAGACTATGCCACAGTCTTAAACTTACAGAAAAAAGACAAAGAAGCAGCCAAGCAACTCGACGAGTTTACAGAAAGAATACAAAAAGATGATTTCCTCATTCGGAGAAATGTGAACTATTATTTGCAGGGCAACTTTTATGAATATGCAGAAAAATTGTATTTGGCGGGGCGAAAAAATGGGCAAGACAAATACACCTACGAGTTGGCTCACCTCTACGCCTTGTGGGGCAAGATGGACAAGATGATTCACGAATATTTGGAAGTGGTCAATGCCTATCCTGAACAGGCAGAAAACATCCAAAATGTGCTGCAAATGCGTGTGCGTGATGAGGAGGATTTTGATAAATTAGAAACTATTTTGGTTGATTTTATCCAAAAATATCCTGAACAACCCGCCTACACGAAATTGTTGGTTTGGTTTTTTATGCAAAAAAAGCAATTTTATAATGCTTTTTTGCAAGCAAAAGCCTTAGACAAAAGACAAAATTTGCTGGGCGACCAAGTATTGGACATAGCCCGCACAGCTTTTAAAAACAAAGACTACAACAGCGTAGTGAAATGTTGCGAATATTTAGTAACGACCTACAAAGGATTGGCAATTTACCCTACGGCAAAACGAATGTTGGTAGAGGCAAAAGAGGAGCAAATCAAAAACACTTTTCCTATTAACAAACAGAAAATCAGGCAGTTAATAGACGACTACAACAGTATCTTAGCCGAATTAGGGCTAAATGGCTCTACCGCAGAGTCGGCTCGAAACATGGCTTTGTTACAGGCTTTTTACCTCAATAACAAAGATACGGCTACGGTGGTGTTGCAAAAAATCATAGAGTCGAGGCAAGCAGGCGTAAGGCAGGATTTTATAGACCAAGCCAAATTGGATTTGGGAGATATTTATTTGCTCAAATCTGAGCCTTGGGAAGCCACTTTGCTTTATTCGCAAGTAGAAAAAACGCAAAAAGAAAAAAATTTGGGTCATTTGGCAAAGCTAAAAAACGCAAAACTCTACTACTACAAAGGAGATTTTGAGTTTGCAAAGTCGCAATTAGACGTGCTGAAAACTGCCACCACAAGAGAAATTTCCAATGATGCGTTGCACCTTTCTCTCCTCATCAGCGACAATTTGGAATTAGATACTTCGGCTACTGCTTTGTCGGAGTTTGCAGCCATAGATTTGCTGGTTTTTCAGGGACAATTAGACGAAGCCCTTAGCCGTTATGATGCCTTTCTTGGCAAATTTACTGAACATAGTTTAACAGACGAGGTGTATTGGGCAAAAACGTCTATTTATCTCAAACAGGCAAAGTATTCGGCTGCTATCACCGCCTTAGAAAAAATAATGAAAGACTACTCCGAAGATATTTTGGCTGATGATGCCAACTTTTTATTGGCAACTATCTATGAGGAAAATCTGAAAGATAAAAACAAGGCAATGGAATTGTACCAAAAGCAATTAGCTGATTTTCAGGGGAGTATCTACACTGCCGAAGCCCGAAAAAGGTTTAGGGCATTGCGAGGAGATGCGGTAAATTGATAAGATAATAATATTTTAAATTTGTATTTTTGCGTTATCATTATGACACGGCGAGGCAGATGGCTTACTCATTCCCTTATCTACTTTTTATTTCACTCCTTCCTTCCCCAGCAACGGCACAAACCTAAAATTATCGTATTTTTTGATAATCAACTCCCCTGTCATTGTTTTTTGTATCTGATACATCTGTTGCGTGTCCGCTGCATTGCCTACGGGTACAACCATCACACCGCCATTTTTGAGTTGGTTGAGCAAAGGTTGAGGCACTTGCGGGGCTGCTGCCGTTACCAAAATTCTGTCGTAAGGAGCAAAAGTAGGCAAGCCCACCGACCCATCGCCGCAAACAAAATAAGCCTCGTATTTCATCTGTTTCAATAGCTGCCTTGCCCTGTCGTGCAGGCTGCGGTGAAACTCTATGGTGTATAATTTTGCACCCAACTCCAATAACACACAACTTTGGTAGCCCGACCCTGTGCCTATTTCCAAAACAGACTGCCCCGACTCCACTGCCAACAATTCGGTTTGAAAAGCCACCGTAGAGGGCTGCGAAATGGTTTGCTTTTCGCCTATGCTAAAAGCCTTGTCTTGGTAGGCTTGCTCTACAAAGGCACTTTCAAAGAAAAAATGGCGTGGCACTCTGTCCATAGCAGCCAATACTTGTTCGTGAATAAAGGCTTTGATAGGCAGATTTTGCAACATAGCACGCCGCATTCCCTTGTGTTTGTACGTATCAACTAAGTGCATGTAAACAAAACATTTTATTTAGCAAGTGTGTTTATTTTCTTATGAAAATTGTATTTTATTCCTTAAATTTGCTACACAAACTCTGCAAGTACTTTAAACCCTTATGGGGTTGATATTTTTTATCTACAATAAATCATTGACTTTTATTGCCAACAAACATAAAGTAAAAAATTATAAACATGAAAAAAATTGCATTTATCTTTCTTTGTGTTTTGTGCTTTTTTGACAAAACAGCAGCCCAAAGCATAGATTCTACTACGGTTAAGCTATTGATTCGCCAAAATCAGGAGTTACTAATGAAATTGACGGAGAACCAAAACCGCATGAACCGACTTAACGACTCGTTGAAATTTGCCTACAACACCATAGGACAACACGAACTCGACCTCCAAAAAGCCGACGCAGGACTCCGCCAATTCAGAACAAAGCTCGAAATCAACGAAGAAAGCAGGTATCGAATTATCAAAAACAATTTGCTCTATTCTTTTGAGTATTTTGAAATGCTCAATGATAGACTTAATACTTTGGAGGCTTTCAACCAATTGGAAACCTATCAAGGTATGCTTACCGACCTAAACAACCCCGCCAGCGAAAGTATGGGCTTTTCTTACAACAAAAAAATTATGCAAATTGTAGATGCCAATTTACCTCCTTTAAAAAAGAAAGGTCGTTTTATGGAATTTGCAAAGTTGATGCTCGACAATCCTGTCGTAAAAGGTGTAACTTCTATGACTCCTGTGCTAAATATTGGTACGTCTATGTTTAGCTATGTAGCCTCTTTGGGAGCTAACGAAGACAAAATTTCTGCCGAAAATCTCAGTAACCTCAAACGTGATTTGGACAAATACACTTCTTATTATGTGCGACTAAATAACGCCAACCAAACTTTCAGTTCAAGTTTGAATAGCTTTAAGGTGTCTAACAGTAATCTGCACAACAAATTGAGGGAATTTGTTACCAAAAACTTAGTAGAAAGTGGTTTTAGTCCCAAAATACCGCAAAGTGAGGCTGATAATTCGGCTTCCACCCAACTCAATTACCTATTTTCGGTCTATAATAGAGAGTCTGCCTACCGATATATGGACGAAATAGAGAAAAAATTTACAGACAAGGGCAAAATCAACTACGGCAAAATATTGGAAGGTAATCCCCAATTAGTCAATATGAACAAAAGAACAGAGGAGGTAATTGGAATGCACAAAGATTTTGAATTTTTGTTTGGGCAGTATATTGCCATGATTGACAAAAATAACCAAGAAATGTTGGCTATTTTAGACCAAGCAGCTACCGATAAATTGAGTGATACACCACAAATGGTAACCAACCAAATAGAAAAGTTAAAAGTGGAAAAACGCAAAAGCATAGAGGGCATACAAAAAGCAATTAATTTGCCCCGTATGAAAACTTTGGTGGAAAAATTGGATACCTACTATCCAACAATGTAATTAATTTGAACCTTCACATACCTTATCAAACACAAAACCTTACAAAGTCTTAGAAACTTCGTAAGGTTTATCAAAATATAGCAAAAACAGCCTATTTTTCTATCAACTTCATTTGCTCCACTTGTGAAGTTCTGGTGTCGTCTATCTGTTTGTAGTGTTCGTGAGCATATTGAATGGTAAAAGCAGGTTCTTTTAGTTTTTCATAATGCCCCTGTGCAATAACCGAATTACGTTCAATTTTTCTTGGTCCTTCTATCACCCAATCAGCAGTCTTTTTGGTTTCGAAACGGCAAGTGTTGCAAATAAACTCAACAGCTTCGTTGTATTCATTTCGACGTGAAGTAACTCGCAATACATCATCACCTTTGTACCAAAGCACCACTTTTCCGCAGCACTTGTCGCAGTTGCGGTGGGCATCTACAGGTTTAGAAAACCAAACTCTGCTTTTAAAACGGAAAGTTTTGTCAGTCAAAGCCCCCACAGGACACACATCGATGACGTTGCCCGAAAAGTCATTTTCCATTACATTGCTGATATACGTACCAATTTCAGCCGAGTCGCCACGTTTCAGTACGCCATGCACTCTTTTATTCGTGAGTTGGTCGGCAGTATAAACACAACGGTAGCACAAGATACAACGAGTCATGTGGAGTTGAATATACCTACCAATATCTATTTTCTCAAAAATACGGCGTTTTTCTTCGTATCTTTGTCTTACGTTGCCATGTTTGAAGGCAAAATTTTGCAAATCACATTCGCCAGCTTGGTCGCAAATGGGGCAGTCTAAGGGGTGGTTGATGAGCAAAAACTCCACAATACCTTTGCGAACCTCCAAAACTTCGGGATTGGTTGTATTTTGCACCACCATACCGTCTTGCACAGGTGTAATGCAAGAAGCCACCAATTTTGGCATAGGACGAGGGTCTTTAGCCGAGCCAGCTGATACTTTTACTAAACAAGCCCTACATTTTCCGCCTGTGCCTTTTAGCGTAGAGTAGTAGCACATAGCAGGTGGCACGATGTCACCGCCTATTTGTCGGGCAGCTTGCAAAATTGTTGTGCCATCGGGTACTTCAATTTCTATTCCGTCAAAGGTAATTTTTGCCATGTATGAAAATAGTTACAATAAGCCTAATCTTTTGTTACAATAAATTGTTAAGCAAATTAGCAATGAATTTTGAAAATACAATAATGTTTTGCAATTAAATTTAATACACTTACCTACTACCACTTCTTAAAAATCACAAATACCGCAGCCACTATCAGCACAAAGCCTAAAATATAGTTCCATTTTAGTTCTTCTTTGAGGTATAGCACAGAAAAAGCAACAAAAACAGACAAGCTAATGACCTCTTGAATAGTTTTGAGTTCGGTAGCATTAAACTGCCCATGCCCCAACCTGTTGGCGGGAACTTGAAAAATATACTCAAAAAAAGCAATTCCCCAACTGACCAAAATCACTTTCCAAAGGTCTATTTCCTTAAATTTCAGATGCCCATACCACGCAAAGGTCATAAAGATATTGGAAATGAGCAATAAAATTATGGTTTTCATAGGTTTTGAGGAGTTATAAGTTTTAAGTTTCTCAGCATTAGGCTAAAGTCCAATAGAGTTTATGAATAATTTTTGAAAGATGTCATTTTTCAAAAAAATGACATCTTTTTTCAAACCTCATAACAAAAATTTATTCATAAACTCTAATACTAAAACCAATTTTTTCGATTTATTTTGGGCATTGATACTCGTAAGTAAAGGTAGTAGTGATGCTTGTAAATGGAGCAGCTAAGACTCCGCCAGTGTTTGGGTCATAGTAGTTGTTGTTCACTGTTACAGATTTTGTGATGTTACCTTTTGAATCATATTCATAAGTTATCTTATTTTCATAAGATTTTTTCCCATCTTCTTCAAAAAATACAGTCAAAGTTGAGTTGTCTTTTGCATCATACTCATACAAGGCAGAAACATAGCTTTTTCCACTTACTTCTCTTACGACTTTCAATATTTTATTGGTACTGCTATAAGTATTTGTGGTAGTGGAAAAAAGTTGCCCTGTGCTGATATATGATTTCTGTACTATGACATTGCCGTTAGAGTCATGTTCGAAAGAACTAAAACTAGATAAAACAAATTGATTTGTTGTTCTATTTTTAGAAAACCTATTTTGTTTTATCATCAATTTTCCATTGTATTCATACGTGGTCATGCTTTCGAATGTAGAGGTTGCCCCTGATGGTTCAGTATATAGGTTTGTTGTAACATCTTTTACTTTGTTGCCATTGGCATCAAATTCAGAAATCGTAGTGCTTTGACCTGTCAATTTGCTTGTTCTATCATAATTTGAGCTTTGCCTCTTGACAAGGTTATTCCCTGCATACTCCTCAATAAGCAAATAGGTAAGAATAGGTGTGCCTGTTTGGTGGTCAAACTGCGAAAGTCTGGTACGTTTTGTGCCATTATACTGATATTCTGTTGAAAGAAGTATTTTGCCACTTGCAGTTTTAGATTCTACTTTGACTGCCAAATCTCCATTGTAGGTATATTCAATATAGTTTCCATTAGCATTTATTTGCTTTGTAACCAAACATTTTGTTTCTGGTTTTGGGTCTTCAGACGAGCAACTTGCCAAACCCAAAAAGAGTATAGCAATGAATAATAAAAAGAACTTTTTCATGATAATTATAATTTAGATTAGGTTAGAGATTTTTTGTAAACCATTTGAAAGCACGGTTGAAGGTACTTTTGCTATTGATATTTGTTTTACAGGTTAAATTGTAGTACATTAATAAGAAATAATTGGTATAAAATACGAAATTAAATAATTGGTATAAAATACGAAATTAAATAACTGATAATCAATTACTTAATTTCATATTTTATACCTCTTATTTCATGTTATTGCTTAGTCTTTCATATCCTCAGCTGCATCACCTCCGTCATCTGCGGGGTCTGTTTCTTCGCCACCTGCGGGGTCACCCAATTTTTTGAGTTCGGCCATGGCAGCGTATTTGAAAGAACCATAAACAGCTTTTTTGAACGAAGTATCAGCCAATTTGGAGTTAGAGGCTTTTCCGTAAATCAATCCCAAAGCAAAATTGAATTGGGCTTTGGTTTCTTGGTCTAAACCTGGGTATTTTAAGGTGTTTTGCAACAAATCAATAGACTCGGTGTGTTTGTTCATTTTAGACAAAGCTAAGGCTTTGACAAACATGGCGTTGTAATTGTTTGGATTTGCTTTTACAGCTTCGTCTGCAAACACAATAGCATCTGCATATTTGCCCGCCTCAAACAACATTTCGGTCAATTCGCCACAAAGTTGTCCACGTTTTACTTGGTCTCTTTCTATTTCTATGCCTGTTTGTTTTGCTTTGATAACGGCAGCTTTGTCGGTTTTAGACAAGGCTATTTTAGTAAGCAATTCATGAGCAGCCGAAAAATCTTTTTTCATTTTGAGGGCAGTTTCCAAATAGCCTTTGCTTTCGTCTAATTCGAACACTTTAAAGTAAGAGTTAGCTAAGGTTTGGAAATATTGCGGACTCATTTCTAAGATAAATCTTTTGTAAGGTCCGAAGTTTGCTTTTGCGAAGGCAGCATTGGCATCATCATATTTTTCCAGTTTGTAGTAGGCAAGTCCCAATTCGAAAAAATATTTTGCATAATTCTTAGGGTCGTCCATTTTGAGAGCAGGCGAAGTAGTGGCTTTCAAGGCACTTGTTTTGGCTGCTTCGTATTTACCAAAGGTATTGTTATAACGAGAGTCGAAATACAACACATCGAGATTGTCTGGGGCTACTTGTTTGGCATCGTTAATGTGATTGCCTGCCTCATTAAACTTTTTCATTTTGGAGAGTATTTTCACAATATTGAGTTTATACTCCGCCTTTTTTTGAGGGTCAGGCTCATATTTGAAAGCCTCGTCATAATGCTTAACAGCTTCGGGCAATTTGTTCTTTTGCTTGTATAAAATAGCCAATGCTTTGTGTCCGTCCACATAATCTTTTTTGAGTTGTACGGTTTTTTCGAAACACAAAATAGCATTGTCCTTGTCCTGCATATTTATCATATAGACCTTGCCCTTCCTGAATACGTATTCGTGATTGGCAGGAGCTGCTTTTATGGCTTTGTCATAAGAGGCAATAGCACCGGGAAAATTTTTGGCTTCTTTCATTTTTTCAGCCTCTAAAAGAAACTCCAGCCCATCGCCATTGGCAGGACCTTGTGCATAGACCACACCAAAACTGGTAGAACCAATGATGAGGGCAGTCATTAATAATTTGCGTACCATAACTTATTTGATTATTTTTTGAAGTAAATGTTAGACCATTAGAAATTATTTACAAACTGTTTACAAAATTATATTCTAAATTCGTACCAAACTGTAGTGTGGACTTTAGTCGGGGACGCCTAGCCCACACACTTAATAACCGTTATGTGTGGACTAGGCGTCCCCGACTAAAGTCCACACTACACATTCTAACTCTTTGTCAATCAAGCAAAAAGCCTATTGTTGATTTGCAACGTGCCAAACTACAACTTTTTTTGCAAATTTGGTAGTTTTCTTACATAAAAATTTCAACAAATTTAATTTTTTTTTGGAGAACAAAAAAAAAGTTTAGTTTTTTTATCATATTAATTCCAAAATTTTATATACTTGTTGTTAATTAGGTAATTTATAGTAATCAACCTTAATTGTAAGCAAAACATGGAAATAAAAAGAGCATTTGACTTTTTGTATTATCAAGCAGCCAAATATCCCAAAACAGATTGCCTGAGTTATAAGCAAAATGGCAAGTGGTTTAATTATAGTACCAAAGATGTCATTGATGTCGTAAACCGCATTAGTTTGGGTTTGGTCAAATTGGGTGTGAAAAAAGATGACAAAGTAGCCATCATTTCGCCCAACCGTCCAGAATGGACTATCGTTGAGTTGGCTGTCCAACAAATAGGTGCAGTAAGTGTACCAATGTATCCTACGATTACAATTGAGGATTACAAATTTATTTTTGAGAACTGCGAGGCAAAATTTGCCTTCGTTGCAGGAAGTGATTTATACAAAAAAGCTACGCAAGCCGTACAAGGTTTGGTAAGTATGCAAAAAATATTCACTTTCGAGAGGGTACAAGGTGCTGCCCATTGGTCAGAGGTAGAGGAGTTAGGCAAAAATGAAGATGTCAAACAATTAGACCCACTCAAAGCTGCGGTACAGGCAGACGATTTATTGACTCTCATTTACACTTCTGGCACAACAGGAAAACCTAAAGGGGTTATGCTTTCTCACGACAACATCGTAAGCAATGCCTTAGCCTCTCACGAAGCCATAGACCTTCCGTTGGGGCAGGCAAAGGCGTTGAGTTTCTTACCTCTGTGCCATATTTACGAAAGAACAGCTTTATATGTCTATATGTATAAAGGTTGCTCTATCTACTATGCCGAAAGTATAGACACCATCGGGGCTAACCTCCAAGAAGTAAAACCGCATACTTTCTGCACTGTACCTCGTTTGCTCGAAAAAGTCTATGACAAAATAGTGGCAAAAGGACACGCCTTAGAAGGTATCAAGAAAAAACTGTTTTTCTGGGCAGTTAATTTGGGCTTAGAATATGAACCACACATCTACAAAGGTTGGTTCTATAATATGCAATTAGATTTGGCTAACAAGCTGATTTTCAGCAAGTGGCGTGAGGCTTTGGGCGGAAATATTGTGCAGATTCAGGTAGGCTCGGCAGCTTTGCAACCTCGTTTGTCCAGGGTATTTTGGGCAGCAGGCCTCAAAGTATGCGAAGGCTACGGCTTGACCGAAACCTCCCCTGTTATTGCTTGTTGTATAGCCACTCACAAAGATATGCGAATTGGTTGCGTAGGTCCTACTGTTCCGGGCGTGCAAGTCAAAATAGCAGACGATGGCGAAATTCTTTGCAAAGGTCGCAACGTGATGAAGGGCTACTACAAAAACCCTGAAATGACTGCCGAAGTAATAAAAGATGGTTGGTTTCACACAGGTGACATTGGTATTTTTGTAGAAAACAGATTTTTGAAAATCACAGACCGCAAAAAAGAAATGTTTAAAACTTCGGGTGGCAAATATGTAGCCCCACAAGTTTTGGAAAATAAATTCAAAGAATGTCCGTTGATTGAGCAAATTATGGTCATAGGCGAAAACCAAAAATTCCCTGCTGCCTTGATAGTGCCTAATTTTGAGTATATCAAAGTCTGGAGTCAAGAAAAAGGAATAGCTTACACAACAGACGAAGCCATGTCTAAAAATCCAGAAGTAATAGCTGCGATAGAAAAAGACATCAAGGAATTTAACAAAGGCTTTGGCAATTGGGAACAAGTAAAAACTTTCAAATTAATGCCCGCAGGTTGGTCAATAGAAGGTGGCGAATTGACACCTACTTTGAAACTAAAACGCAAAGCCATTATGAGCAAGTACGAAAAAATGGTAAACGAAATCTACGCTGCGGGAGAAAGATAAATAGGAGATTGTTTGTGAGGACACAAACAATGGCGGCGGTTTCTGTGTATTCGCCTTCAGGCGAATGGTAGTTTTAATTGCAACCACACCGCAAAGGTTAAAAAACTTTGCGGTGTTTGCATTTTATCGATAAAAACAAGATATTTGTTAGAAGTTGCTTTTATAGGTGACATCTTTTAAAAAGATGTCACCTATAAAAGCAACTTGCAACAAATACCAAACATAAAAAGCAATGGAAAATCTCATTCGTTTTGACTGGGCAGTCAAAAAACTATTAAGAGACAAGGCAAACTTCGGGGTTTTGGAGGGTTTTCTCTCCGAATTGTTGGGTTTTGATGTTAAAACAGAAGAAATATTGGAGAGTGAAACAAATAAACAACATAAAAACGACAAGTTTAATCGGGTAGATATGTTGGTGCGGAGTGAAAGTGGCAATAGATAGAGAGTAAGACGGTATTGCAATCTTACATAGCTTTGCTTAGGTTCAACTACTTAATTGGAAGACTTTTGCGAAAATATTGCCTAAAAATAAACATAAAACGGGGCGATGCTTAGTTAAAAGAGTACACAAAAACATAGAAGGAAATAACAGAGGTACGCCTCCCGACTATATTCGGTCAAGAAACAGAAGAACAGTTAAAAAAACTTGTGGTTTCTCCAATGGTACGACAACTCGCAAATTAGAGAACCACGAAGCTGGCATGAAAATATGTATTCATTGTAAAAATTACAATTATTGTTGAAAAAAGCATCATACTTTTTTACCACTACCTAAATTTTTACTATTTGTTGTAAATTGCTTGCAAAATGTGATATTTGAAAACAGAATAAACTTAAATTATGTGATTTTATTAGTTGTAAATTGCTTGCAAAATGTGATATTTGAAAACGTTATGCTTTGTGGACAAAGCCCATACCAGTTGTAAATTGCTTGCAAAATGTGATATTTGAAAACATACCTGCTGTATGTTGTTCAAAATGAGGAAGTTACAACGATTTTCAAATGAAAGAAATGAGGTTTTTGTTCAGTTTTTTGAGCAAAAACCTCGTTTTTTTGAATCCTAATTTTACACAGGCTAAAGCCTATGCTACCTTTTCAGAATAGGGTTAGTTGGCTGGGTTCGTCGGGTTTTGCTTGGGGTTCTCTGCCATAAAATATTTCCATCATGCCAAACTGTTTGTCTGTAATGCTGGCTATGACTATATGCCCCTCGGCGGGCAACCATTTTTTTACCCTCTTGGTGTGTACCTCCGCACTTTCTCTGCTGGCACAGGGGCGTATATACATAGAGAACTGAAACATGGAGAATCCATCTTTGAGCATTAGTTTCCGAAACTCGGCAGCAGCCTTCCGTTGCTTTTTGGTTTCGGTGGGCAGGTCATAAAATACAAGTACCCACATGATTCTATATTGGCTTAGTCTATCGGCAAGCATGGTTGTATAACGGACTTTAGCCCGTTTTTGAAAAGATATTCGTAAAGATGACATCTTTTCAAAAGATGTCATCTTTACGAATATCTTTTCAAAACTCTCCTATTTCAAAGATTGGTTGCGGTGAAAAATACCCAACGTAGGCAGCAGCCCCGAACCCACTAAGGCACGTGCCACGGTTGCCCGCAAGATGGCATAGCCATAGTTCAGCAAATTGTTTGGGCTTTCGCCTTCTCTTTCTCTCCTAAAATTTTGGATAATTGGAATTGCCGAAAACAGATTTTTCCAATAATAGGCAGCAGCCTGTGCCTCGTTGTTGGTGGAGTCGCCAGTTTTTACGCCTTCGGCTAATTTTTGTAGTGGGGCATGGGGCAGTTGCAGTTCTCTGAAAAGATTTGCCTGATTGCTAATTTTTGCTTTAATGGTCTGTTGCCAAAGTTGCTTTTTCAGTGTATCGGAGGCAGCTATTTGGTTGCGAAAGTGCAGCGTCTGGTGGCTGTGTCCGTTGAGGTTTAGCAGCAGTCCTGTGGGCAGGTGCTGCTCGTCGCAGGTGATAAGGGCTACATTGTTGGCAAGCAAAGCAGCCATCAAGGCTTGCGAAAGTTGAATCTGGGCATTGTCTAAGACCACCAACCCAATATCTTCTATGGGTATGGTTACGGGTTTTGCGGTTTCGCCTGCATTGGTGGGCAAAACCACCACTAATTGCTCATTTTTCTTAGACAGTTGGGCAGGATTGCCAAAATAAAGGGTTCTTTTCAGCATTTTTTTGAGGGAATAGTTTATTTTTTATCGAGCAAAAAATATGCTATTCATAAAAAACAAAAATTTTAAAATGTTAATTTTTTTTGTATCTTTGTGGTGCTTAAAAACAAAAATTATGGGATATAGTCATTTTAAAAAAATAAAACAAGTTACCAAGCAGTTTGGACTATCAGCCAAAGAAGTAGAATTATTTGAAGAAGTGTTTATTGCACCAGTAGAGGCAAGCAGTTGGCTGAAAGAAACTCTACAAATGGCAAAATATGTTCCTTTGATTAATGAAAAAGTAAAGTCTGAACGTATTGTTTCCCCAATTTTATTAGAAATAGCTAAGTTTTATCGAAACGAATTGACTCTATTCTCTGGTGAGGATTTAGAGGTCAATGCCCTTGAAAATTTATCGGGCGAATGTGATTTTTTCTTTACTCTTGTGCCTCGCAGTCCTTATCTTGAATTACCAATTATTTCTATAGTAGAGGCAAAAGATGAGGATATGGAGTATGGTAGAGGGCAATGTGCAGCTCAACTCTATGCAGCAAAACTATTTAATGAAATGGAAGGGAAAAATATTCAGATGCTCTACGGCTGTGCAACTGATGGAATAGAATGGCAATTTATGTGTTTTGAAAACAATGTTTTTCGTATTGACAACAAAATTTATACTGACCTCAAAGAAATATTAGGCGTATGGCATTACATCATCAATTTATATATTGAACCCAAAAAATAAGTAAAGTTTATACAAACCTTCAAGGTTTTAGAAACCTTGAAGGTTTATAGGTCTATTCGGCTAAGGAAATTTTGCCCAATCGACTAATTTTTACTTTGATAGCCCTTTGGTAAGAAGATTTTGTAAGTGTAATTACAGCCTCGTCATTGTCCAAATTAGCTTCTAAATGATGTCTAAAGACGTACTCACCACTTTGCACTTTTTGAACCCTATACAAGTGCTTACTCAGCACTTTGTAGTTGTTTTCTTGCATAGTTTTTTGCAGGTCTGCTAAAGGCAAATCCACAATGAACATTTCATCACCTACAATAGCCTCCACAAATTTCCAATCTTTTTCGGGCAGGTGTGCCTCTTTGCCCACAATAAACCTGTCCGTTATTTTTTGTTCGGCAATGAACTGGTGGGCAGCTTGGGCATCTTTTATCACCACAGGCAACCCTACTTTTTTGCGAATCACAGCCTCCCAAAACGTAACCACACATTTCTGTATTTTGCCTTTTTGGTCTTTGTAGAGGGCTATGTGGTGGTTGTTTCGTTGCTGCACATAAGGCGTAGTAGGCTTGTCGTACAGCGGCGTCACAGAGTTGTCGTTCTTCGTAAACACCTTCACCGTTTTTACTTCCATTCCATTTTTGAGGAATAAAGGCAACAATTTTTCATCTTTCAAATTCTTGATTTTTGCCTCTATTTCAGGAGTTTTTGCCGTTGCGTCCTCTATTTTTTTCCCCTTGTTGTCCAACGCCTCAACTTCCTTGTCTATTTCGGCGTGCCTTTTCAGCCTTGCTGCTATTGCCCTGCCCACTTCCTTGTCCACTACATACTGAATATCCTTTGCTGAAATGCTTGCTAAGTCATATTTTGCTGTAATTTCACGCACCAACAGCGTAACCTTTGCAACAGGTTTTCCTTGGTGCAGCGGAGGGTTCTTTTTCAGGTATTTTTCCAAAGCCCCTATTTCCTGCCCATACTGCTTTTTGAGTTTTTGCAACATAGTTTGCAGTTCGGTGTCCACCATGCTGTTAATTTGCTCGTCATCAGCCAGCAATTTTTTGTCCAAAGGCACCGTTTTATACCGCATTACACTCCCATATAAGGTTTCTTTGTGCAGATAGTTTCTCGGTGCAATCTCCCTTTTTTCAGTTTTAGGGTTTACTTTCCAGCCCGCCACTTTTTTAGTTCCCCTGTACGACACCAGCGTACTTGCCAGTGCTTCCTTCACCACTTCCCTAAAATTGGGCATCGGCGGTTCGGCATAGAGGTAGTGCTTGCCTTCCTTCGCCTTCGTGGAGTCTTCGTAGGCAGCGTTGAGGTTGTTGAGGTGCAAGATATGTTTTTGTTCTGTAAAAGCAATCACTATGGCATCGAGCAAATGGTGGCGGTGGTCTTCGCGGTTTTTGCGTTGCGTAGCCCTATATTTTTCTATGTCCTTGTCTGTGCCTGTGCTTTGCTCTATTTTGGCTTGCAATTCCTCATCTTCTTTTTGCAGGTGCGGATACTGCTCAAACCGCATTTCTTTCAGCAAAGCCTCTTTTAGTTTGATACCTTGCCCCCGCTGGTCGAGTTTTGTTTTGCCTTTTTCGTCTTTCAAATACACCGCATCCAGTTCCCACTGCTCACGCAACCACGCCGTTACGCTGCCTGTGGTGCTGGTAACTTGGGGACTAACAGCCCGCAAAATTTCTCTCAACTTTTTGCCCACATATCGAGTATCGGCTAATTGGCGGTTGATAAAATTATCGGGGATTTCGGTAGCCAAAAGCCTTGCCTTTTTTGCCCTCGAAAAACCTTTGCAGTCGTTTACAAATTTCTCAAACTCCTTGTAAGCCACCTCACCCTTGCTTTGCATATACAAAGCTGCCGAACTATGCTTGTTGCTCTTGGTTTGGTTGTCTGCCCTCTCCACTATCACCAAATTGGTAGTAGAGTCGTCATAAAACCTTGTTTTCGGAAAAACATGGTCTTTGTCATAAAACTGCGTATCAAACAGCAAACCAATCGGAATAGCCTTGCCTGTGTAGGGCGAAAAACCGCCTTGCTCTTTCCACAACTCATATTTAGTCAAATCTCCCAACGAAATTTTATCTCTGCCTTCTTTGAGTTTTACCTTGCCTTCGTCTATCAATTTTCTGAGTTCGGCTTCGGTTTTCTGCCTTTCTTTGGTTCTTTGCTTAATATTTTCGGTCATTTTCTTGCGTTTTTTCACATTCATACGCAGTTCACGAGCCAATTCTATGCGAATTTCAGCAGGATTGCCATGTTTGGCTATGATTTCGTTTACCAACAAAATAATTTGGTTGATAATTTTTTCGACCACAGGATTTCGCAATTCTCCTTTTGGCAAAACCTCTAATTTTGTTAGCAATTCCCTTGCTATGCTTTCCTCTTTGGTTTCGCTGTCCGAATATTTGTAGCCCACTGTTTGGCAAGCAGCCTCTACCGACAAGCCTTTTTCCATCTGGGGCAAAAGTTTTCTCACCGCCTTTGCACTCACATTGGCAAAACCACCTTTGGTAAAGTCTATTTTGCAAAGTTTTGCAATGGTTTCCTTCTCAAACCTAAAAAATCCGTTGTTGTCGTCTAATCTTTCTTTCAGGTGTTTGTCCTCCTCCGTTGCATACAACAGATGCCACAGTTTATACAAAGGTTGCTGTTCAACAACAGGTGCAATGACCTCATACACCTCACCTGTTTCTTTGTTGATAGCATCAGTTTTGCTCAACTCAAACTGCAAATAGTGGTGATTATCAGGGTTTTCGCCCAAAACCTTGTGCAGTTGTGCGTAGGTTGCGTTGCAAAGCACCTCCTCAAAATTTAGCGAATAGCCTTGTGTTTTGTCTGCAAAATAATTGTCAAACTCAGCCAATAGTTTCAAACATTCTTTGTCCGAAAGTTTAGCTTTTTCGTTGCGGTTGAGTTTACCAAACAAAAACTGCTTTTGTGCTAAGGTCAGGGGCTGCCCTTTTTTGTCTTTTCGGGTCTGCACACGCAAATTATTGACCGTCTGCCAAACCACAAACTCCTGAAACAGCGGCGAACTTCGCGGGGCAGTTTTGTAGCCAATTTCTACTGTTTTTGTTTCCTTGCCTTTTTCTGTTCGGGTGTGTTTGGGTTCATATTGACAAAAACCTACCAAATGTTTTTGCGATTTCAGCCTGCGTTGGTAGTAAATAATCTCCTTACAAATTGCTTTGTAGTTACTTTCACTCAACACTGCGGGATAAAACTGTTTTTGAAAATCCCAAATAGCCTTACATTCTTTTTGGTAAGTTTCTCTCTCATAAATTTCGTTTTTGGTCGTAAACAGGGGGTTTTCCAAAAACTTTTGGTAAAAAAACTGCCCAATCGTCAAGCCACTTGCCACCAACCCACTTTCTCTGTCCGCAATTTTTTCTAAGTAACCTTTTTCTGCGGTTTTGGTGCTTGTCCTGCCTTTTTGGGGTGTTGTCCCCTCCGTTTCTTGACCTTGCTTATTATTTTTCTGGTCTGTTTCTTCAGGATTTTGTGCTTTTCGGCTGCTTTTGTAACCCCTTTTTTGGTTGAGGTGCAGGAGAATCCGCCCAATTTCTTGCAGCGACAATTTTTCACGCAAAGCCCTGTCCCGCAGCCCATAGAGTTTGGTAGAAAGGGTTAAGCCCTGTGTTTTTTCCTCTGCCGACAAGTCAAACAGATGAGCATCAGGCAACATACCCAAAGCAGTTAGGGCTTTACTCAGTTTGTGCCTTCGCAGACGGTAGCGGTGCAGGTTTCGGCGGGCAGTCCGTTTGGCAGTCCGCAGGGCAGTTGCGGTTTCCACCGCCTCGCCTTTCGAAAAACTATTGGCTTGTGTAGTGTCAATCGGCACAATTCTCACGCCGAAGTCCAAGATTTGATAGGGGGCTTGCAGGGTTCGCAACGCCCAACCCGCAGAGGCAACGCCAACGTCGATGCCTAAGCAATAGGGAATTTTTGGGTTCATAGTTTTTTTGTATAACGGACTTTAGGTCAATGCTGTTCGGCTAAGGAGTTCCGAACAACCCTGAAAGGGTTGAACAACAATAGCCCTACGTGCAACGTAGGAGCAACAAAGTAGGTTTTAATCCAACCCCGAAGGGGTTGAACACTATCTTGCACCCAATAGGTAGTTGTTCAACCCCTTCGGGGTTGTAGAGTATCTTTGCACTTTTTACCCTACGTTGCACGTAGGGCTATTATTGTTCAACCCCTTCGAGGTTGTAGAGTATCTTTGCACTTTTTACCCTACGTTGCACGTAGGGCTATTATTGTTCAACCCCTTCGGGGTTGTAGAGTATCTTTGCACTTTTTACCCTACGTTGCACGTAGGGCTATTATTGTTTAACCCCTTCGAGGTTGTAGAGTATCTTTGCACTTTTTACCCTACGTTGCACGTAGGGCTATTATTGTTCAACCCCTTCGAGGTTGCAAGTTGTTTCTTAACTTAATAGCATTATACTTTAGTCCATTGGCAAACTATGAATTTTACACCAATAAAAAAATATTTTTGAAAAAATATTGCTTTTTATTTGTTTTCTACTTTTTAGTTACTATTTTTGTTTCATCACATTTTGCAGCATTTTACAATAAAAATCTTTTGTTGTAAAAACTCCGAGCAGGGCTCCGCAAGGGGTGCTTGCTCTTTTTTTGTTAATGCAAATTGCACAGTTTGAATGTAACGTAATTTTTTTGTTATTTTTCTTTTTTTACCAAAGTGGTTTCTTTGGTAGCTACATTGCTCGTTAGCACTATTTCAGGCTTAGATTTGCCTTGTTTTTCCTTCTCTTTTTCTTGTTTTTGTTTTTCTTTCCGTTCTTTTTCCAATTTTTGTTTTTGGTTTTCTTTTTCTATCATCACCAAAAAGTTTTTAGCCATGATGTCTTTTTCCATAGCCTTGCGTTTGTCGTCTGCTATGTGGCGGCGAATGTATTTTTCTATCATCAAACTTGCAATGGGGGCAGCCCACACACCACCAAAACCTGCATTTTCTACATACACCGCAATCGCAATTTTTGGGTTTTCTCTTGGGGCAAAAGCTACAAAAACCGAATGGTCTTCGCCATGAGGATTTTGGGCTGTGCCTGTTTTGCCACAAATCGGAATATCTTTGATAAAAGCCTTGCGAGCCGTACCTGCACTTACCACTTTTTCCATTGCATCGACCACTGTATTAAAATGGGCTTCTTTGACTGTGGTTTGGTGCTTTTCTTTAAAACGAGGGTGCAAATGTTTGTCCTTGCCTACACCTTTAATGATGTGCGGCGTGTAGTAGTAGCCTCTGTTTGCCATCACCGCAGCCAAATTTGCCATTTGCAACGGCACTACGCCCATTTCTCCCTGCCCTATGCTGAGTGAATAAATGTTACCAAAACGCCATTTGTGGTTTTTAAATCTCTTATCATAATACTCCACCGAGGGAATATTGCCACCTTTTTCGTTGTCTAAATCTGTGTATAGTTTGTTGCCCAAACCAAAACTAACCATGTGCTGTCGCCACTTTGCCAGCCCATGTCTGGTGTCTTCGGAGTTAATTTCAGATTCGCCCCGCCTGATGATTCGGTTAAACACCCGATAGTAAAACGGATTGCAAGAATGTTGGATAGAACCTTTTACGTTGAGCGGAGATTTGTGGTTGTGGCATTTCACCACGTCTTGCACACAAGGAATACTTGTTTCGGTGGAGTCTATGACGCCTTCCTCCAATCCAATCAGGCATTGCACCAATTTGATAATAGACCCTGGCGGATACAAAGCCATAGTTGGTCGGCTGAAAAGAGGTTTGTATTCGTTATCAACTAATTCGGCATAGTGTTGCGAAACTTCTTTGCCACTGCCTGTGAGCAGGTTGGGGTCGTAAGAGGGCGAAGAAATCAGGCTTAAAATTTCACCTGTTGAGGGTTCTATGGCAACCACGCTGCCAATTTTATTTTGCATCAGCAATTCGCCGTATTGTTGCAATTCGAGGTCTATCGAAGATACCAATTCCTCACTCACTAAGGGCAACGTATCGAACTTGCCATTTTGGAAAGAGCCTTTAATCAAACCTTTTACATCTACAATAGAGTATTTTACGCCGCGTCTGCCCCGCAGTTCTTTTTCATAAACCGACTCTATACCTGTTTTGCCTATCAAATCTCTTTGTTGGTAATATTGCGTAGAGTCTTTGTCTAATACGCCTTTGTCCACCTCTTTCACATAGCCTAAAGCATTTGCCATGTTGCGGTGCGGATAATCACGCACTGCCCTTGCCTCTGCATAGATACCTGAATAGTTGTTTACCTTGTCTTGCAACAAAGCAAACTGTTCGGGCAAAATGTGTTTGATAAACAGTGAAGGTTTGACCCACGAAAACTCTTTGGCTTTTTTTAGCTTGTCTATCAATTCCTCTTTGCTCATGGCAAAATCTTGACAAAAAGCTGCCGTATCTTTTAGCTTAAATTCTTTGGGAACTATTACGAGGTCGAATACAGGTATGTTGGCAACGATGAGTTTGCCATTTCTATCGTAAATCATGCCTCTCAAGGGCTGCTCTATTTGTCGTAAAACGGTGTTGTTTTGGGCTTTTAGTTTATAGTCATCGTCCATTACTTGAATGAAAAACAACTTGGTCATATAAATCAAAGCCACCAGCACAATCACAAACTGAATAAGTAATCTTCTGCTCGATGCCTTCACTGCTTACTGTGTTAGGTATGTTAAGTAAATAGCAAATTTAGTACATTTTTTATGCAATTTGCAAGAAAGGAATAAACTTTTTAGGTTTTCCGCATCAAAATTCATGTCAGCATCTTGCTCATGAATTTGACTAACTATGCTTTTTAGCCCCCAATTGCATCAATTGGGTCTTGTTTTATGCCTATATCAAATATTTTTTCACTTCTGCCCCATTAATTTGGTCTATCACAAAGAGGTACTGTACTGTTTGTGCGTGTTGCACGTGCAGGGCAGCAGCCGATATTTTTACCAAAACGGCATTGTTGTCTGCATTGAGCCAATTAAGGATTTTGCTGTAAATTTTGCCACCCTCCAAAGTTCGAGTCATGAGTAGAAAATCCACATGGGTATCAAACAATTTGGAGAGAGGTTGCCCCAAAATTTCGGAGATGTGGTAGCCCAAATAGGCATCTATTTGGTGGTTGGCACGTTGAATAATAAAATTGTGGTCGGTTTCTATCACCAAGTTTAGCAAGTTCAAAATAGCTTCTTTCGCCTCCACTTCTGCCTGTGTTCTCCGCATTTCGTCTTGCGTAGCTTGCAATTCCTCTACGTTTTGTCGCATTTCCTCCTCTTGCGACCTCATTTGTTCGGTTAATAATTGAGAGTCTTCCAATAATTTTTGTGTTCTTTCATTGGTGCGGACTATGGACAAGGTAGAAGCAAAATTTTCTGCAATTCTTTCTATAAAAACAGTTTCGTGAGTTTGCAAATTGCGGAAAAAAGCAATTTCCAATACACCAAATACAGTTTCGTTTAGTTTCAACGGCACTATCAAAATACTTTTGGGATTTGCTTTGCCCAAACCCGAAGTGATGTTGATATAGTCATTTGGCACTTGGCTGATGTAAATAGTTCGGGTTTCTTGCCATGCCTGTCCCGCCAATCCTTCGCCTTTGTGAATAGTTTTGTCCAAATAGCGTTGTCTGTCCCACGCATAGCAGCCTTGCAAGGTCATAAAAGGTTCTTCGCTGCCTTCGCTGTGTTCTTCTATGATAAAAATTCCGCCCTGATTTGCCCCTGTGTATTTCACCAAATTGGTAATTACTTCTTCGGCAAATTTCGAAATGCTGTTGTAGTTGGCACGCATGATGTCGCCAAATTTGGCTATGCCTTCCGTAGTCCAGATTCGCACTTTGTCGTCTTCTGCCACTTTTTTGAGGTTGTCCCTCATGTTCATCAGGGCATTGCCCAACATATCGTGAGAACTTAGGGGTTGGTAGCTTTGGTCATATACGCCCTGCCCTATATTTTCGGCAAAGTTGGCGGTGGCTTTCAATCCGTTTACCAATTTTTTCATACTTTGTGCCATTTCGCCTATTTCATCGCTGCCAAATTCTCTTTCATAGTCTTTTGGCAAACCACCCAAAGACAATTCGGAGGCTACTTCGTTCACATATTTGATAGGCGTAGAAACAGACCGAAATACAAAGGCACTTGCCAACAGACCTGCAAAAACCGAAAGAATACCCAACAAAAGAATGACTGTATTCAGCGTAGCTAAGGAATTGCTTACATTTTGCTCGTATTTTTCTTTTTCTGCTCGTTTTGCCTTTGCCAACACTTCCAACCTGTCTATGAGGGCGTAAGAAATTGGTATTACTTTGTCCTCTATGATTTCATTGGCATAAAAAATCTTGCTGGGGTCGTTGTAGTCGCCAAATTTTGCAAACTTATCCATAATATCTCGGTGGATAATGAGCATATCGTCAAAACGAATGATAATGGAGTCTATCTCTGCCACTTGTTCGGAGTTGTTCCAAGTCCGTTTGAGGCGACTGATTTTGTCTTTGAGTTCGGGAAACTCGAAGTGGTGGAGGTTTTTTAGGGCTTCTTTGTCGGTTTCGTTGGTAGAAATTAAGACCCAGTTGGTGATATACATTTTGCCCTGCGAAACCATAAGAATAAACCTATCAATAGCCTCTACTGATGGGTTGATTTCCTCTGACGAAATTCTGATGATTTCGCGGCTGCTTTGCAACGTAAAAATGCTGACTACTGCTGTCAATGCAAAAATGATAATGGTTAGCAAATTTGCTAACAACACTTTCTGCCCTAAGTTTAGTCTTCTCATTGGGTTTTTTAGCTAATGTAGCTACGGACTTTAGGGGACGCCTTAGTCCGTAGTTTTTTCACTACGGACTAAAGTCCGTAGCTACAGTTTCGTAAAGTAATAGAAAAAAATTAGAATATCTATTAGAGTTTATGAATAAATTTTTGTTGTGGTTACTAAAAAGAGATGTCATTTTTGAGGGTTGCAACCTCTCAAAAAATGACATCTCTTGGCAATTATTCATAAACTCTATTGAAAAATGTATTTTTAGAAGGGTTATATACGCACCCCAATTACTAACACATCATCTATTTGAGGTGTATTGCCTTTCCATGCAAAAAATTCTTTTGCTATATTTTCGCCTTGTTCGGCTATGGATTTGCTACTTTCCTGCTGCAAAAACTCTTTATACCTCTTGGTCATATATTTCCTGTGTTGTTCGCCACCAAATTGGTCTTGGAAACCATCTGAACTGATGTAAAAAGTAGTGGGGGCAATGGCTGCATTGATTGTATGGTTAGTAAAAATCCTTTGCTCGTAGATTTCCTGTCCTGCAATAGCTAATTTATCGGCTTTGATTTCATTAAACACACCTTGCTGTATGTAGTACAAAGGATTCATAGCCCCAGCATATTGCACTTGTTTGGTTTGTTGGTCTATGTTTAGTATGGCAATATCCATACCATCGCGGCTGCCTGTTTGTTCTTGTTTGAGGAGTTCTGAAATACCTTTGTGTAGGTCTGAAAGTATTTGTGCAGGTTCATATATCTCTAAATCATGCACAATTTTGTTGAGCATTTCTATTCCTAACATACTCATCAAGGCACCAGGTACACCATGCCCTGTGGAGTCGGCTGCTACCAAAATAAGATTAGCTCCCTTCTCTGTAAACCAGTAAAAATCACCACTCACAATGTCTTTTGGCAAATAGAATACATAAGCATCTAATTTTGCCTGTATAGATTTTACAGCAGGCAACAAGGCTTCTTGTATTCTCTTCGCATAGTTGATACTGCTGGTGATGTCTAAATTTTTCTTTTGAATAACTTCGTAGGCTTCGGATAGTTTGGCTGTTCTGTCTTTTACTTTTTCCTCCAAATTTTCGTATAGCATCGCATTGACTACTGAAATAGTAATTTGTGCTGCCAAAGAGTTGAGCAAGGCTAATCTTTTGCTTGTGAAAGCACCTGCGGTTAGGTTATTTTCTAAATAAATGATACCAACAAAATCTGTTTGGTGAATCAAAGGTAAAGCAAGCACTGATTTTGTAGCAAACTTTTGAATATAGGCAGACTTCCCAAAATTGGTGTCTGTTGTTGCATTGTCTATAACAAGTGTTTTGCGAGAATTTAGGCAATAATTGATAATTTCTTCGGGTATGGCAAACTCCTGAACTGCCGCAGTTAAGTTGCTATTGATTAATTGAGTTGTTTTTTTGGCTGTTTTTTCTGCAAATACCAACAATTCGCCTTTTTTGCGGAGCAACAATACACCTTTTTGGGCTCCTGCACTTTCCACTACTAAACCAATTAGGGTTTCGCACAATTTATCTAAAACCACTTCGCTGGCAAGGGCTAAACTTGCTTTGACTACTACGCCTACATCTATCTGCGAGGTAAACGTATCGTCTTGTGTTTTATTGCCTACCACCGTTGGGGCTGTACTTATCATGCTACCTTCTCTCACATTGGTCTGTTTCGTAGAGATGCCCATTTGGTTACTCCGTTTGAGTAAAAATGGATGGGCTATTTCCAATAATTCTACTTTGGCATAAGCTCCCCAATAATAATAATGTTGATAGGCTTCTGCTAAGTAAATTTCTTGAATTTTTTTGCGGTTGATACGACCATAATACATGGCTGATAATTCATAAAAGAGGGCATAATCACTTAAAAATCCATTTTTAGATGCCAAATCTATTGCCTCGTCAAACAAATTCATGGCTGCATTGGCATCTTCTGTAATGGCAGCCTGAAAAGCCTGCACTATTTTATAGCGTTGTGCATAACTTGTTGGGTTGATGTCATTTAATAATTGTAATTTAGGCAAATAGGTTTCTAAACTTATTTTTGCTTGTGCAACTAATTCTTCATTTGTATTTTGCCAAACGATTATTGCTGCATTTAAGGACATAAAACAAACAAAGTCTATATTATGCAGAGAACCTAACTGTGCAGGAAGATAATTTTCTGTGGTTTTCATTTCTTGGAAACCTGCATCGTAATTTGCTAAAAAAAACTGAGTAATAGCTTTGCTAAAATGATAATTGAATAAGAATAAAGGGCTTGTGGGGGTTATATCTACATATTTTTCCCTTATCTGGTCAAAAGATAGGTTGAGATAAGAAATTTGTACTTCGTCTGTCTTGGTTTCTGCCATAGCATAATAAAACATAGCCATTACCAATAAAGTACCTTCAGAGAAAAAGTTTTTGGCTTTTTGAGTGATAGCAATACCTGTGTTGATATGAGAAATGACTTCACGAATAGGACGATGAGTCTGTATAATATTGGTAATTATATTCCCTGCAATATAGGAGGCAAACTGCATTTCTCCTGAATTCACACCACTCCTTATCCCTTCATTCATTAAACCAAATGTTTCTTTGATAGAACCCACCCAAGGCTGTGTGAAAGCAGACAACACAAAAAGTGCTGCACATTTCATACGCAGGTTGTTGTATTTATTAGCTAACTCTACTGCCAACTTTCCATATTCATAGCCTGAATGATAGTCTGAAAAAATAGCACCTGATAAAATACCAAAAGAACTGTAAGCTGTGCAACTCTCTGGCGTATTTCCTTTTTGCATAGACAAGGTAGTGGCTTTAACTATGATAAATGTCCACAAAGTCTGTTTGCCACTTAAAAAGCAAGGCGACGCTGCATTAATGAGGAGTTTCATAATGAGTTGGTCTTGTTCATCTGTCATATCAGATTGGTCTATCAAAGTTGCAATGTTTCTACCTGCCAAACTTTGCATCAGTTCGCCAATACCTGCCCCAATCATGGCACCTAAGTTTTCGTCTTCAGGTACATCAAAACCTAATAAAGCCAAACCTGTTTTTGCACTTTCTACTGCTTTATCAAAGTCCTGAACTAAAGTGTACTGTACAATCAATCTATTGTAAATATTTGCCTTTTCTTGCGGCGTTTTGGCATTGTTGATAACTAAATCAATATAGTGCGAGGCTTGTTCAAAATTTCCATTTTGATACGCTGTTTCTGCTAAGGCACTTACATAGTCAAAAGTTTGTTGATAATTGGTCTGCCAAGCATTGGCAGGCAATAATTGGTAGCCTGTTAGTAAGTAGGTTCTTGCACTTGCAAAAGCATTGCCTTCAGTGGCTTTGTTGCCTGCTAACAAGTTATAGGTAATGGCTTGTTGTCTTGCCCTATCATCATGGATAGCAGTCAAACCCAAATTGTATTGGTTGGCTATACTAAAAACATTTTTTTCACTCGAATCATTAGTTGGTGTAGCCACCATGTTTTGGGCTATGTGCAGGTGCAAAGCAGGTTTGTGGCTGTCTAATACTAAGGAGTAGGCAGCTTGCTGCACTTTGTCATGCACAAATTGATAGCCATTTTTTCGTTGCAAGATAATTTCTTCTTGTATAGCAGCATTGAGTCCTTTTTTTACAGATTGGTTGCTAAATCCTGTACAAGCTACTAAATAGTTTTCGTCAAAACTATGTCCAATGGCTGCTGCGTAACCTAATAATTCTGTAACTTCACTGGGCAGACGTCTCATCTTATCCGCTATAAATTCGGCTACATTTTCTGTAAGGTTTAGTTGGCTGATACTTGTGATGTCCCATACCCATTTTTTGAGTTGCAAATCAAAGTTCAGATGCCTATCATTGTATAATCCTAAGAGAAACTGATTGACAAAAAACGGATTGCCCTGTGTTTTTTGAAAAATCAATTTAGCCAACCCTTGTATAGCTGTTTTATTTTTCCTTTGCAGTGTATCGTCTATAAGTTGATAGACGTCACTTTCTGCCAAATTAGTTAATTGAATAGTGGTAACTGTTACTTGTTGTTGGTTTAGTATTTTCAACGTACTCAATAAAGGGTGTGCCAAGTCTATTTCATTATCTCTATACGCCCCAATAATCACTAAGGCTTTTCCAAGTGTTTCTTGGGTAATAATTTCCAAAAATTTTAAGCTCGAGGTATCTGCCCATTGTAAGTCGTCTATGAATAAACATAGAGGGTGTTCTGGACTTGCAATAGCTTTAATAAAGTTATTGAGGGTATTTTCTAATCTATTTTGTGCTTCTAAGACAGGCAAAATTTCTACTTCGGGCTGTTCTCCTATGATAAGTTCGAGGCGAGGGAGTAGGTTTGTCATTACTTTTGCATTGATGCTCAAAGCCTCTACTAAAAGGTCTTTCCAAATAGCTAATCTGGTAGCACTTTCTGTAATTAGTTGGTCTATTAAATCGTCAAAAGCTTTGAGCAAAGCTAAATAAGGTATGTTGCGTTGGAGTTGGTCAAATTTTCCTTTGATAAAAATACCGTTGTTTTGTGTAATAGGCTTGTGGAGTTCGTTGATAAGTGAAGATTTACCTATACCTGAACTTCCTGAAATTAATACAACTTCCGCTTTATAATTGTTGGTAGCTTGCTCATAAATAGAAAGTAATTGCTGGCGTTGAGTTTCTCTGCCGTAGAGTTTTTGTGGAATCTGTAAACGGGTAGAAAAATCTGTAGTAGCTATCTCAAAGTTGCCTACCAAACCTGTTGCTGCCAAACTTTCTTTACAGAGGGTAAGGTCGTACAATAAACCTAAAGAAGACTGGTATCTATCTTCTGCATTTTTTTCTAACAGTTTGGCTATAATGGCTGTTATGGTTTCGGGTATCTCAGGATTAACCAAATGTGGTGCTTCGGGCTGCAAAGCTATATGGGCATACACCAAATCTAAGGCATCTTCTGAACTAAAAGGTAATCTCCCTGTAAATAGTTGGTACAAGACAACTCCCAAAGAATACAAATCACTGCGATAATCTATCGACCTATTGACTCTGCCTGTTTGTTCAGGAGAAATATACTCCAAAGTACCTTCTAATTGATTGAGATTCAATAACTCATTAGTTTGGCGAATATTTTTTGTTGCAATACCAAAATCTATCAACTTTACTGTCAAAGTTTGCGATTCTATTAGTAAATTATTTGCATTGATGTCTTTGTTGATAATGTCTTGGGCATGAAAATACTTAATAGCTTGTGTGATTTGAATAGCTATCTCTATTTTTTCTTTTAGTTTTAGCTGACGACTATTTTTTATAAAATTAGCCAACGTAAACCCATCTACATATTCTCTCAGTAATATGAAGGTACGGTTATGTTCTTGTAAGTCTGTAATTTTGGCAATATGGGGGTGGTCTAAATCCTTTGCTAAGTCGTATTCTGACTGCAACATTTCTATTTCACTTGTTGGTGGGAAGGCATTGGTCGTAGTTTTTACCACAACTTTACTGTCCGTACCTTCAAGCGTAGCAAGCAAAACAGTTGTACGGTTGCTTTTATATAGAGTTTGTGCCGTAGCTATGTCCACAAGATTTGTAGTAACACTCATTGTTAAAAGAAAGATAAATGGTTATTGTTGAAGACAATAATTAAATTGCCACGAAAGTTAAGCAATAGGATTGAAAAAGTAAAATTATAAGTAATGAATTTTAAACCTATAAGTTTTAGTAATTTTATGTAGTCGAATAAACTTATCGGACATCTTGAAAGGTGTCCGATAAGTAGCTTTCAAGTCTGCTATTTATTGCGAATTTTTTTATGCCCAAACAAACGAACAAGTGGCAAAATATCCTTTTTGAGTTCACCAACCAAATTATTTGCCGAATCTATTAATTCTTTTTTGTATTCTTTGATGGGTATTCGCCTTGCTGGTGCTGTTTCCAGCCACACCCAGTGTAAAGTAGTAGAAAAATCCATTTGTGGGTGTGTCAATACGCAAATAGCCCCTTGTGCCAAGTTTCCTGCGTCAAAAAGCCAAATTTCCCGTTGAAAATAAGTAGGATTTACTTCGTTAATGACTGCACAAATAATATAACCGTCCATACTCTCATCTACTACGGGGGCAGCAGAAGGACGTTTGCGAGGAACAAAGTGCAAAGACATTATTTCGCAAGACTTGGGCAGCGAATAGTGGTCTTCTATCTGCATGGTTTGTGTATTTAACCTACTGACTTGAAAAGGAATACCTATTTCTGTATAACCAACTACTTGATTGGTAGGCACAATACGGTTGGGATAGTTTTCATACAACTGATAAATAAACTTAGACAAACGGCGAGTTTCTAAACCTGAACACTGCCAATATAAATTTTTGATTTGATTAAGAGGTTTATAAGGAGATAACATACCATTGTAGGTATAGAAACCAGCTATCCATGTATGCGCACCACCTCCATTGGGTTCTGTACCTGTTAGATGTAAGTAAGTAACATCGACTTTTTGCGAAGGTCCGTTGATAATTGCTTTTCCCATACGGCTTACGTCCATAGCACCTGTTGCTAAAATACCTGCTGAAGAAGGGTCGGCTTTGCTTCCGTCTATCAACTCGTCATAAAATCTTATCCATTCTGCCAAACAAGCTGCGCTGTTATTGGCAGAATAAACCGTAATGGTTTGGTTAGGATTGAGGTAGTCGCAAGTAAAGTGGACAAATTCAGGGGTTAATTTAATCAAAGTAGCTTTTACATTAGTTACGCCTGCCACCAAATCCGATTTTTTGATTATATACAAATTCGTAAATGATTCTTGTGGGACAGAGGTAGCATAACGAATGAAGTTGTCTATTTCTTCGTTGTAAGCAAAGGGGCTTAAAATATCTAAGGTTATTTTGAAAGCCGAGTCTGAAAACAGCAAATAATCTTGGCTGAAACCCATTTGGTGTACACACTGTACGATTTCTATGTTATTGCCATTTTGGTCAGTAATATTCCATCGTTGAAAATTGCCTTGTCCGTTGTATGCCAACACATAGACTGCGTTAATCATACTTGCGTCTTTACGGCTTTCAACGGTATCATCAGCAGAAGTGTTGTCGGTTGGCTGGTGAATAAACTTTACCAAATCAGCTATTTGGTCTTCTTTACTCATTCGAGAAGATTTGATTTCACGAATTTTATTTACTAACACTTTTTCGTAGGCTTGTATATCTTCAAGGCTTTTGAGTTTTTGTATAAAATTTACCGAACTCAATAAATCACTCATTGATTTGGTATAGTTCAGCGTATAGTAAATTTGACTAACAGGGTCGAAAACAGGATGAGCAGTAGTTTGGAATAAAGGAAAAATCCAAGGAACATAAGAAGGTGTAGCTGGTACAAAATCTGATAGTTTGCCCACTGGCGTCAAACAGTTAAGACTTGCAGGGTCAACTTCATAAGCTCGTCCCATGTCAGAGGTTGCATACAACCGATAAGCATTTTCACCTTTGTAGAGAACAGGCACAAAGGCTGTGGCAGCTTGGTCTCTTGCCCCCAAAGCAGGCGAAATACGAGCTATACCAAAATTGCGAAAACCTAATAATTTGTGTCCATCTGTACCATATTTAGTTGCCTCATCCATTTGATAAGCAGGAAAGGTTTTTAAGATACTTGCTTTCAACTGAATACTGCCTGCCTTGCTAAAATCAAAACGCATCACGTAAGCATCGCCACCCAAAGAGGAACTACCATATTCTTGATTCAGCCCACCATCAGGATAGTTTTTAGGATAAGGCAGAGCCGAATTAACTGTTCCCGAAGGCGTATTTAAGAAAGCATAGCCATAGAGGTCGGTTGGTACTTTTCCTCTTACTACTTGCAATGTAACATTCACATTAGCTCGTGAACTTGATACAATAGGTTTAACAGGGGTGGACATAAAATTTAGTGGTTTAAAATTTTTGTGTGGCAATATAAAAAAATAGTTAATTATTTTGTATGCAAGGAATTAAATTTATACAAAATATTTGTTAGCTTTGTATAAGTAACTACAAATATAAGTTGCTAACTTGGTAGTGCCTCCTGTGTAATGCTCAGAACTAACATTTCTTTGATAAAATGTTATAGTTATAATGTAGTATTTTTTTGAGGTGTTTGCGTACTACGTACTTGCGGGTTCTCAAACCCGCAAGTCTTTCAGTTATGTGCTTTCGGTAGCTCACAGCCGAGAGTTATTGATTATACAAATTCATTGTTTGATTGATACCTACCGCAGCAAATGCAAGCACCATATCGGCAGCTTTGTCAATGGCTAAGGGGAGTTCTGCTTGCTCGTTTGGATTAAATTTGCCCAAAACATAATCTGCTTGTTTGCCTTTGGGGTAGTCATTGCCTATGCCAAAACGCAACCTTGCATAGTTTTGATTGCCCAAAACGGCTTCTATGTCTTTCAATCCATTGTGTCCTGCACTGCTGCCTTGTGGTTTCATTCGAAGTATGCCAAAAGGCAACGCCAAGTCATCTACAATCGTTAGCGTATTGTCGATAGGTATTTTGAGGGTTTGCAACCAATAATTAAAAGCCTTGCCACTCAAATTCATGTAAGTCGTAGGCTTAATGAGGTGCAAAGCCCGACCTTTGTGTTTGATTTCGGTATGAAAAGCCAACTTGTCTATTTCCCACGCAGTCTTGTGGTCTGCTGCCAATTTATCAACCACCATAAAGCCAATATTGTGGCGGGTGGCTGCATATTCTTGTCCTATATTACCCAACCCAATGATAAGATATTTCATTTTTGCGTTTTATTTTTCTTTGGTTGTAAACATAACATTCAAAAGAGCAAAAATAAGTAAAAAATTGAATTCCATACCATTGCGACCACCACCCACAACAAACCAACCTGCCTCAAAATGAATAAGGTAGATGCCAACCAACAAAATAAAAATGGTAATGCTTGATGTAATTTTTACATATTTATCTGTTATTAAACTTATTGCATTGGCTATGTGCGACAACTTGATAGCCCATGCCAAAAACAAACCAAATGGAGCAAAACCTATCTGATTTAGGTAAAGATTACCAAAATTATTGATACCATTGTTGAATATACCTAACAAACTATGGGCAAGCAAGGTAACAACTAAGGCAAAACGGAGAAAAATATTATCTTTTGGAAACATGGCTTGGAATTTTTAGTTTTAATTTTTTAGTTTTAAAATTCATTAATTATTTAGAATAATTATCTTTAGGCAACTATTCTAAACAGTTGTAAAAAATTATTAGTAAAATTACATAAAAACGGCACTTTTATTGTAAATTTACAACAGGCAAATATAACAAATTATCAGCTATGAAAATGCTTAATTCTTTCTATTTCTTGTTTAGTTTAGTAACTTTTTTTGGGATAGTTGCAAGCAATTACACACAAGCACAGACAACGCCAACTCCCAATAATTCGCCTTCGCCAGCTACAACTTCCTCAAAAAATGTAGCTACTATTGAGGATTTTGCCAAATTATTTGCACCAGAAACCAAACCTATGCCTTTTGCAGTAGGAAAAGTTTGGTTACTGAAGAAACCCAAAACAGAGCCTTTGCCACCGCAATTAATCAAACAATTTATTGCAAACAACAAAATTTGGGTAAATAATCTAAAAAAAGAAGCTATACCAACACCTGAAAATTTTTATCCCATAGCCCAAGTCAATTTGCACCCAAATTTTTATAGTTTGTTGGTGGCAGACTCGCAAGGCGAAACTATCAATGTATATTTGCTTAATTACTCAAAAGAGGGCAAATTTGCAGATGGGGTATGTGCCATTTCTGTTCGTCCTGTTGCCGAAGGTTACTCACGCAATACAATTCTGACTGATGGCAGAATGATTATGGTAAAAGAGGCAAAACAAGGAACTTCACAACTTTTTACGTTTGACGTCTGGGAAATTGGCAATTTTCAAGGAAGACTTTGATAAGAGAATTGTTTATTCTATCAATAGAAAAGTTGCGGTTTCTAATCTTCTAAATTTTCCTTCCTATCTTTAAGAAACCTTTATAAAAAGTGTTACCTTTGCGGAACTTTAACCAATAATACTACTTACATACTATTCACACCGCATTTTTATGAAAATAGGTATCATTAGAGAAGGCAAAAATCCGCCTGATAAACGGGTAGCACTGTCGCCTACGCAATGCAAAGAAGTTATGCAGCAATATCCTACTGTGCAGATAGCTGTGCAGCCCAGCCCTGTCCGTTGTTTCAAAGACGAGGAATATGCAGCCGAAGGTTGCCAAGTAACCGAAAATCTCGACGATTGCAATGTTTTAATGGGTATAAAAGAAGTGCCTATTGCCCAACTCATTGCTGACAAAACCTATTTATTTTTTTCGCATACCATAAAAAAACAGCCGTATAATAGAAAATTATTGCAAACTATTTTAGCCAAAAACATAAACCTCATAGACTACGAAACCCTGAAAAATCCGCAAGGCGAAAGAATTGTGGCTTTTGGTCGTTATGCAGGTTTGGTGGGGGCTTACAATGCAGTGTTGGCTTATGGCAAAAAGTATCAACTTTTTGACCTCAAACCTGCCCACCAACTTTTTGACCGCAAGGAATTGGACAAGGAACTGCAAAAAATAAACTTGCCACCCATAAAAATAGCCTTAACAGGCAACGGTAGAGTTACCAAAGGGGCAATAGAGATGCTCGAAGCTATGAAAATCCGAAAAGTGGACAAGCAAGACTACCTAACCAAAACTTTTGACGCACCTGTATATGTGCAGTTGAGGTCGGCAGACTACCACTTCCGCAAAGGAGAAAGTAAAACCGATGGCACTTCTTTTGGGTCAGATTTTTATACCAATCCTGAAAATTATGGGGCTGATTTTTCGCCTTTTTACCGCCAAACAGATGTGCTGATAGCCACCGCCTATTGGAATCCGAAAGCACCTTTGTTGTTCCAAACGGCTGATACGCAAAAAAAAGATTTCAGAATTCGCCTCATTGCAGACGTTACTTGCGACATCAACGGCTCTATTCCAACCACTACAAAGGCTTCGACTATCATAGAACCTTTGTATGATTTTGATTGCAACAGCCTACAAACCCAACCTTTTGCACCCAATCCCGACCATATTACGGTGATGGCAGTAGATAATTTGCCCTGCGAAATGCCAAGAGATGCTTCGGTAGATTTTGGTAAAGACCTGATAAACAGGGTATTGCCCAGCCTTTTAATTGAGGACAAAGAGCAAATTATAGCCAATGCTTTTGTTACCAAAAAAGGTGTGTTGCAACCTAATTTTATGTATCTGGAAAATTATGTAATGCAAATGGCGTAGTTTTGTTATAATAGATTGCTTGCAAAAATAAAAAACACCAATTAGCAAACTCTTCAAAGAGACTACTAATTGGTGTTTTTTTATGCAACTGATTAAGTAAATTTTTCATACACCTTCCTTAAAGAAGAACAACAAATCAAACAAAAAAGCCTAAAACGAATAAGTAACCAACAAAGTTGTTATTTTTTTAAACCAATTAGGTTTAAACATAAACCAATTTAGTTTATTGATTATCAAAGAGTTAAAAAATCAAAACAATTTTTGCAGTCAAAAACTTTAACTTATAAAAACATCATTCTATCGGATTTTATCTTGTATTAGTCGTTTAAACCAAAACGACAGTAATAAAATATCGTCTTTTGTATAAAAAAATTAAACAAAATAAATTAACAAAAGTTTCTAAAAGTTTTTTCATTTTTATGACCCCAAACCAACAAACTATCCAAAAAATACGCAAATTGCGTGAGTTGTATCGTTTAACACAAGAGAAAGTTGCTACTACACTGCATATTACTCAAAATGGGTATAGCAAAATAGAAAGAGGGCAAACCGAATTGACTCTGAACAAATTTGCAAGCATAGCCAAAGTTTTTAATATGACTATGCAAGAGATTTTAGACCTCGACGAAAACTTGTTGTTGCCCACACCGCCAACTGCTGCCAGCAGTGCAGGCAACGAACAAAAATTATTGGAGGAATATGTCAAAACTTTGTTAGACAAAATTAAATTACTCGAAGAAAAAGTAGATTTTTTGGAAAAAGAACTTCAACAAAATAGACCCAAAGAATGATTACCTTACAAAACATAGTCCATCGTTACCACAATCAGCCTGTTGTTGCTCTTGCCTACTGGGAGGCAAAAGCCGAAGAACAATGGCTGCTGCGTGGTAACTCTGGAAGTGGGAAAACTACTTTGCTGCACATCTTGGCAGGCTTGCTTACGCCCACCGCAGGAGAGGTAAAAATTGGAAATACAGTGATTACGACCTTGAAAGGCACACAGTTAGACACTTTTCGAGGACAAAATATAGGTATTGTTTTTCAACAACCTTATTTGATAAAAACTCTTAACCTGATAGACAATTTGCGGGTGGCACAAAACATGGCAGGCAAAAAAATAGACCACCCTCACCTCTTGCATTTGGTAGAAAGTCTGCACCTCACCCACCTCCAACACAAGTATCCACACCAACTAAGCACAGGTGAAGCCCAACGGGTCTGCATAGCACGTGCCTTAGCCAACAGCCCTCAACTCCTCTTGGCAGACGAACCCACCGCAGCCTTAGACGACCAAAATGCAACGGCTGTTATCAACTTGCTAAAAACTCAAGCTGCTCAACACCATACGACCTTAGTAGTGGCTACACACGACAGCCGTTTGGTTGCCCATTTTGAAAAAACTTTGCAGTTGTAGGTAAGTAACAGTTAGTTTGTTATTTCTTTGTTTTGCCCTTTTTTCTTAGTTGTTCTATTTGTTCAATTTCCAAACCTGTGAGTTCTACAATCATGTCATTATCAAATCCTTTGGCTATTATACAGGAGCAGAAGCAGCCGAAGAACAACTAAAAGCTACCAACAGCCCAAAAATCTTGCACATTGATTCGGGCAAAAGTTTCGGCAGAAAAAAATTATAGTCACCCGTATTATTGGGGTGTTTTTGTGTTAGTGGGTGAATGAGAAAAACGAAAAAGAAATCACAACTCCACCATTTCCAAGTCATCTCCCACTACTATCCAAATTAAGGCTTTGAGGTTGGTAAGTTGCTGCAATTCAGGACTTTGCAAATAACCTTTGAGTTGCAAAATTGCTTGTTCTTTCAAATTTTCCACTTCGTTTGCCCTTTCTTTGGGCAGATATTTAAGTTCTATGGCATATTGGTAATTGACAGGAAAAGGCAATCTTTCTAAGAGCAACAAATCCACATATTTTTTCTCTGTTTCGTACTCACTTTTCACAAAATAGAGTTTGGAGATATTAAGCAAAGTCAAAACAACCACTTTGAGGTGCTTTTCCGAAAATTTAATAGCATCACGATTGGAAAAAGTTTTCAGGTTTTGTTGTATTTCATTGGCAAAAAGTTGGGCATTGCCATCGTAGGCTAAGGCTTGAAAAGCTGTTTGCAAGTTGTCCGTATCCAAAATTTGTTGGGTTTTAGTTTCCAAAATATCTGCAAAAAAATCAAAATACAAGCCTTGTATCACGTAATTGGGCATTTGCAGCACATAGTCTAAGCCTTTTCGAGATTGAATGCTTACAAAACCCATGTAAAACAACAAACTTGCAAAATCTGTTCTTGTAAAAGTTCTTTCAAAATTAAATTTTTCAGTGATTGCTGATTGAATAGTACCTTTGGTTAATAATTCGTCTAACACCACATAGTTTTGTTCTGGATTTTTGAGGGCAAAAAAGTTTTTAATTTTTTTGTAATCCGAAGCAATGTTTACATCTAACATTTTGTCAGGATATTCTTGGTTCGTTTGCAACTGCCTTAAAAAAGACAAGACCATATTCGGATTATATATTCTTTCTTTTGCTCTGCCATGAAACAAATAGCCATTGTACCATGCTCGCAAGTCGTTGTAGATGCGGGGTTTGTCGCAAGTTTGGTCTGCACAAGCTATGTCCACCAAACTTTGCACTTCCTCAAAAGTAAAGCCTGTCATGGCGTTGAATTGACGTTCCATAGTCAAGTCGGTGGCAATATTAAAGCCACTGGTCATGCTGTCTAAGGTAATTGGCGTTACCCCTGTTACGAACAATTTATCTACTACGCCCTCCATTGTGGCTGTTTTAATTACTTCATAAAACTTGCGAACAAAACCATTGCGACTGATAATGTCCCCAAAATCTGTGAGGTTGAAGGCTATAATTTCATTGGCGAAATGGTCGTATTCATCTATGATAATATAAATAGGTGTCTCAACTTTTTGCATTCGCCAAAGTTGAAACAAACTTTGTAGGACTTCATGTGATGAAGTGCCTGTCAATACTTTTTCTCTTTCAGTGATTGAAAAAAAGGCTTGGTATGTCTTCAGAAAAAACTCTACACCTTTTTTGGTGTTATTCAGAAAACCTTGCAAAGTATTTTCATAGGTGCTGGTGTCTATACCCGAAAACTCAAAACTCAACACCAAATAACTATTCGCCTTCGGTGTAGGATTTTTGCCAACATGAAACCTGCCAAACAATTTATCGAAGTTGGCTTTGTGTTCCACACCATAATAGTAGGATAACAGCGAAGCAAACAGACTTTTGCCAAACCTGCGGGGGCGGAGGAAAAAATGGTAAGAGGTATGTAGATTTTCCATCACTTCCAAATAGGGAGTTTTGTCCACATACACATAATTTTCTAAGCTAACTTTGGCAAAGTTGCTTTCTCCGTAGGGAAATTTTTGCATAGTTTGGTAATAAATATGAAATATTACATATAAAAATAGTTACAAATTAACTTACAACTCCACCATTTCCAAGTCATCTCCCACCACAATCCAAATAAAGGCTTTGAGGTTGCTAAGTTGCTGCAATTCAGGACTTTGCAAATAGCCTTGTAGTTGCAAAATTGCTTGTTCTTTCAAACTTTCTACCTCGTTTGCCCTTTCTTTGGGCAAATATTTGAGTTCTATGGCATATTGGTAATTGACCGGAAAAGGTAATCTTTCTAAGAGCAGCAAATCCACATATTTTTTCTCTGTTTCGTACTCACTTTTTACAAAGTAGAGTTTGGAAATATTGAGCAAAGTCAAAACAACTACTTTAAGATGTTTTTCCGAAAATTTGATAGCATCACGATTAGAAAAAGTTTTTAGATTTTGCTGTATTTCATTGGCAAAAAGTTGGGCATTACCCTTATAAGCAAGGGCTTCTATGGCTTTTTGTAAGGGTTTAGTATCTAGTAAGGTTTCACTTTTATTTTTTAGGAGTTCAGCAAAGAAATCCAAATACAAACCTTGTATCACGTAGTTTGGCATTTGGAGAATATAAGTTAAGCCTTTTTGTTGTCTAATACTTACAAAACCCATATAGAACAATAAACTTGCAAAATCTGTAGCAGTAAATTCCCGTTCAAAATTAAATTTTTCTGTAATTGCCGATTGAATGTTGCCTATTGTAAGCAGCTCGTCTAAAACTTCATAGTTTTGTTGCGGATTTTTGAGAGCAAAAAAGTTCTTTATTTTTTTGTAATCCGAAGCAATATTTACATCTAACATTTTTTCAGGATATTCTCGGTTCGTTTGCAACTGCCTTAAAAAAGACAAGACCATGTTTGGGTTGTATATTCTTTCTTTTGCTCTGCCATAAAACAAATAGCCATTGTACCATGCTCGTAAGTCGTTGTAGATTCGGGGTTTGTCGCAAGTTTGGTCTGCACAAGCTATGTCCACCAAACCCTGCACTTCCTCAAAAGTAAAACCTGTCATGGCGTTGAATTGACGTTCCATAGTCAAGTCTGTCGCAATATTAAAGCCACTGGTTAGGCTGTCTAAGGTAATTGGCGTTACCCCTGTTACAAACAATTTATCTACCACACCCTCCATAGTGGCTGTTTTAATGACCTCATAAAACTTGCGGACAAAACCATTGCGACTGATAATGTCGCCAAAATCTGTGAGGTTGAAGGCTATAATTTCATTAGCAAAATGGTCGTATTCGTCTATGACTAAATAAATTGGGGTAGCAATTTTATTGATTTTATGAAAAACAAATAAAGATTTTAGTATAGATTCAGGGCTTTGTTCTGCTATGATTTCTGCTTGTTGAGAAGCACTAAACAAAGTTTCATACTTACCTAAGAAAAACCTAACACCATCTTTGGTGTTTTTCAAAAATCCGTTGTATGTACTCTCATAGGTGCTGGTATTGATGCCTGAAAACTCAAAACTCAAAACCAAATAACTATTGGCTTTGGGCGTGGGATTTTTGCCAATGTAAAACCTACCAAACAATTTATCGAAGTTTGCTTTGTGTTCTACACCATAATAATAGGAAAGCAAAGACGCAAACAGACTTTTGCCAAACCTGCGGGGGCGGAGAAAAAAGTGATAAGAGGTATGTAGATTTTCCATCACTTCCAAATAGGGAGTTTTGTCCACATACACATAATTTTCTAAGCTAACTTTGGCAAAGTTGCTTTCTCCGTAGGGGAATTTTTGCATAATTGCTAAATAATAACAAAAATACACTTTTTTGATAGTATTTGCAAATTGCTACTTTATAAAAATTTTAATCTACTTTTAGAAAGGAAAATCAATATTTTTTCCTATTTTTATACATTTACACGCAAGCCATGAAAACAAAGCTATTTATTTTTATCTTTTTTGCTCTCTGCTTGGGAGCAATTGGAGATACTTTTTCGCAAACTTATACCCAAATCAAAAAAGCAGATACCAACCAAATAGATTCGTTGGCAAAAGATGTTTCGCCACCTGCACAGGCGGAGATGCGTTATTGGTTTGAGAGCAAAGACATGAATGCCCCGACTTATCAACCCAAAACAGAAAAACTAAAAGATACTCTCAAATATCAAAAATTGCTAAAAGCCAATTCCGAAGATTTGGAAAGTTACAGGCTGTTGCATCATTTATATTATTACAAAAACCCAAAAGATACGGCTACGTATTACAACGCCTACCGAACATTGGTAAAAAAATATGAGGAAAAATTGGCAAAAAATGACAAGCAAGGCGAAGTTTTTTACCAATTAGCCCAATGTGCGATGGAGCTAAAAGACTATGTAAAGGCTTTTGATTGGGCTATAGCGGGCAAAAATGCTATGCCCGATAGTGCCAAAACTTACCACCAATTAGCCGTACTCAACAATGTGTTGGGGGACTACGCCAACGCCAGTCGACAGGCGAAGGAAGCCCTGAAACGCAATGACAAAATACTCGACTACTATATTACGGCAGTTACGGCTGATTTTTTTACGGCTATGCACAAAAAAATAGCTGATTCGAGCAGTACGCCTTTGCAAATAGAGAAAAAATATATAGCAGAGGCTGCAAAAAAATATCCTTTGCAAAAGGAATTTGCTACGTTGTACCAGACGACTTTGTTGTTGGAAACTTTTTATGAGATTTTTATGAACTTTGCAAACCAAAACGAAAAAATTAAAGACAGCAAAGAACTGAAAAAGACTATGCAAAAATTGGTAAGCAAAGACCCACGCCTAACAGAATTGCAAGGTTATTTTGAAAAATTGTCAAAACAGCACAAAGGCAGCAAAAGTTTTATCTATAATTCGTTGGGATTAATCTATTTTTTGCAAGGGAAAGTGGCAGATGGCAAAACTTTTTTTGGCAAAGCTATTGCCGAAAACCCCGAAAAAGCACAAATTTATACAAACTTGACTTTTATTCACTTGGTCTATGAGGAGTATGCAGCAGCCGAAGAAGTGCTACTTCGCAAGTTGAAAATAGCCGAAGAGGAAACAGATTTGTTGGTTTTGGCAGAGGTTTATAACAAGCAAAAGAAAACTACGCAACGCGACGAAACAATAAACAAAGCCTTGATTGTCTATCCGCAAAACTATAAGTACCTGTTTTACAAGGCTTTGAATAGTTATGACGAACAGCAATATGAGCAAAGTTTTGATTTTACGCTAAAAGCCTTGCAAGTGGGTGGCAACAATGACAAAGATGCCGTTTTGCACTATGCTTTGCTTTGTCTGCGTTTAGACAAAATGAACGAAGCCTTAGATGCTCTGTATTTTGCCTCCACCAAACAAAATAATCCAATAGCTACCAAATTGTTTGCCGAGTATTTTGAGTTGAAGTAAGTTAAGTGAACAAAGTTATCGGACACTTTAAAAGTGTCCGATAATTAATTTTATGTCCTTTTTATGAAAATCTCCGTAGCTGTTCGCACTAAATTTCATGCTTTTCACTTGGCTCAACAACTCTATGAACGAGGGTTGTTGCACCGACTTTACACTTCTTTTTATGGAAAATTTTTGCATAAAAACAACGCACAGGATTTTACTATTTCGCCTGATTTGGTAAGTACCCATTACGGGGCTGCCTTTTTATTTTATGTTCTCAAAACAGAAAAATTGTCGGCTTTTCGCCATTTTGGGCAGTGGGTAGCCAGCCAATTACAAGACGAACAGGCTATTATTACTTTTCCTTTAATTGCTTTGCCTATTTTGGAAAGAGCCAAAGCACTGAAAATCAAGACATTTATCACGCAAGCCTCTGCTCATGATGTGGTGCATTGCCAACTTTTGCGTGAGGCTTACGACAAATTGGGTTTAGGCACTACCAAAATTGATAAAATTTTCAGCCCCGCCCGCCTCGAACAAACAGCCTTTGAGTATGCCAATGCAGATTATTTGCAAGTCCCTTCGCAGTTTGTGGCTCAAAGTTTTATTTCGCAAGGCATCAGTTCCGATAAATTGTTGTATGCACCGTTGGGGGTTAATTTGCAACTTTTTTACCAACCTCAAGAAGTAAATAAAATGCAACGTACTGATTTTCAGTTTATTTATGCAGGACAGTTGAGTGTACGCAAAGGAATTATAGGTTTGTTGCAGGCATTTCACCAACTTCGTTTACCTCATGCTTGGTTGCATTTGGTTGGGCATATAGAGGAGGAAATCAAGCCTTTTTTGGTACAATATAGCCGACAGGTGGTTTATCATGGTGCAGTTTCGCAAGTTGCGTTAAAGGAAAAATTGGCAGCAGCCCATGTTTTTGTGATTAATTCGATAGAAGATGGTTTTGCACAAGTAGTGCCACAGGCTATGGCTTGCGGTTTGCCTGTTATTTGTACGCAAAATGTAGGCGGGGCAGATTTGGTAAAAGACCACCAAACAGGTTTTGTAATTCCGATTCATGCCATAGAAACCTTAAAGGAAAAACTATTGTATTGCTATGAAAACCCAGAACAGACAGCAAAAATGGGCAAATTGGCACAAGAAACAGTGAGCCAATTTTATACTTGGCAGCATTATGGCGATAGATTGGCGGCGTATTACCAAAAAATTTTGTAATCCTATTTGACTTTAACAAATCATTAACTCTATTCGGCTTGTCAAGAAAAAACCAAAGTATTACTTTTGCGTATCAATTATTATACGCAATTAATTTGCTGCAAAGCAAATTAACCTTGTTCAACTTTTAAATTATTCTTAAAAATGAAAAAAACAGCATATTTCTTTGCTTTTGTTTTGTTAAGTTTCTTGTATAGCTGCGGTGGCATTACAGACCCTGTGCCTACCCAAACTGCTTTTACAGTAACCGTACCCAGCACAGCCCCCAGCACAGCCAAAGTAGGTGATGCTTTGGCTTTTGCAGTCAATGTGGCAGCACCTAATACGCTAACCAAGTTTGAGGTTCGCAAAGGTTCGTCTTCCATTGGCAATGTACCCACCTTTACTGGTGCTACCTTGACCTATAATTTTAACTACACTGTTACGGCACAAGATGCAGGACAAACTTTGAACTTTATATTTTTGGCAGAAGATGCCAAAGGTAATTCAAAATCTGCTACCTATACAGTGAACGTAACCAGCAATGTTAGCTTAATCACCAACACTGATGTTCGGTTGTTGAATCAAGGAGCAACCGTTACAGTAGGTACGGCTACGGGTAGTTTCTACATTAGTGCTGAGAATAGAGTACAAAATACGGCAGAGGCAGACCCTGCGAAAGTAGATATTACTTTTGGTATAGTAACTTTGCAGCCCTCTTTTGTATCACCTGATGCTCGTGTTGCCAACAACCTCAATGTAGGTGGCAAAACAGGCTGGACAAGAACACTTTTTTCTACCTCTACCTTAAATTTTGACAACGTAACAGCAACCGAACTAAATAATGTTAATCCGCCTACAATACAAAATTTAGTAGTACAAAATGTAGTAGTAGGAGGCGTATATTTTTTCCAGACCACAGGTAACAAACGTGGTTTGATTAGAGTAAAAAGTTTGCCACCCAATGGAACAGGTACAGATGTTGTATTTGATATTAAAGTGATTAAATAATTGCTGCTCAAGTCAAAATAGAAAACTAACATTTCTTTGAGAAATGTTAGTTTTTTTATATCAGACAATACTACAATTCTTACAAATCCCTTGTGCCAAAAAGTCAATTTTTTGAAGTTGGTATTGCTTAGGCAGTTGAATATCAGGAATAGGCACGTGGTCTAAACAAAAAGTGTGTCCGCACTGCACGCAGTTAAAATGAATGTGCTTATCGTGATGCTTGTGCGTTTCGCAATGTTCGTGAGAGCAAAGGGCATACTTAGCCACCCCCGAATCGTCTAAAACCCGATGAATCAGCCCTTGCTCCTCAAAAGATTTCAAGGTTCTATAAATTGTTACTCTATCAAACGCATTGCTGATTTTTGCCTCTATTTCGGCGTGAGTCAAAGCATAAGGATAGATTACAAAAACATCTAAAATGGCTATTCTGATGCTGGTACGCCTTAAAGAATGTTTGAGCAAGAGGTCGGTAGTGGTTTTATTTTCGTGCATGGTGTTGGTGCTTTGCTACCACAAATATAAAAATAAAAAGAATAAATCTATTTTTTTTTGTTATTCCATTTTATTTTTCTACTTTGACAAGCCAAACCAATAATTTTTGGGCAACCCCAAAATAAACTTTTACTTCGTATGTTTTGCTGTTTATCGAGAAGCACTTTACTATACCTTACTTGTTTTCTTTTGCTCCTTTTCGTGGGTTTGCCGTTGGCGGTTTATGCTCAAGATAACGAAGTGGAGGAGGACACCCTTGACTATTTTCACCCCAATTTGGTAGTTCTTCGCCCCGAACACAAAGCCTATTCTTTAATCAAGCAAGTGGTTTATTTGGAAGACAAAGAAGGCAATTTAATAGTAGATGAAGTTTCGCAACCTGCTTATACGCACAGGTTTCAGAATATAACCAAAAGAAGTATCAATTTTGGCTACTCTATGTCTAACTTTTGGCTAAAATTTGATGTAAAGAACCTCAATTCCGAAGAGCCTTGGTTTCTCGAAATTAGCTACCCTTTGTTAGACCACATAGAATTTTACTACCCCAAAGCCGACAGCACTTGGGGCATGACTCAATTGGGAGATATGTTGCCCTTTGCCGAAAGAGAAATTACTTACCGCAATTTTATCATTCCTTTGCAGCAAAACGACACTTTAACTCGTACTTATTTCCTAAAAGTGCAAACCAAAGGGGCAGTGCAAGTGCCAATGGAAATTGTCAGGGCAAAAGATTATTACAAACAAAACACAACTTCTGAGTTATTGTATGGTATTTTTTACGGCATCATGCTTGTGATGGTCTTTTACAATATTGTGTTGTATTTTTCTCTCAACGACTCCAACTATCTCTATTACAGTATTTCTATCTTAGGCTCAACCTTGTTTATTGCTACGTTGAGTGGGCATATTTTCCAACATATTTTCCCTACGCAGCTTAAAATAGCAGCCAATATGGTCAATATTTCTATGCAAGTTTGGTTGATTGGTTCGGTGCTTTTTGCCAAAAACTTTTTAGAAACCAAAAGATATACCCCAGTCTGGAACAAAGTTTTGTGGGGCTTGACAGGCATGGGCTTTTTGACTCTTGCCCTTATCTTTGGTTTGGATTACAATATTATGACTCGTCTTTCCACAATAACCACCATTAGTGTTGTGTTTTTATTGGTAATTTGTGGTATTCATAGTTTTTTCAAAGGTATTCGCACCGCAAAATATTTTGTATTGGCGTGGACTTTTTACTTGATAGGTTTGCTCATGTTGGGTTTCAAAACCATTGGTATTTTACCCGCCAATGCTTTTACCGCACATGGGGCAGAAGTAGGTGCAGTTATCGAGGTCTTGTTGCTTGCCTTAGCCCTTGCAGATAAATACGCCCAAATGCGTACTGAACGTAAAAAAGTGCAAGAGCAACTGCTTGACGTACAACGCCAAGAAAATGTACGCCTCGAATCGAAGGTGAAAGAAAGAACAGCCGAAATTCAACAACAAAAAGAGGAAATCGAGGCACAACGTGATTATTTGGGACAAATAAACTCCGAATTGGAAACCAAAAATCAAGAAATTACGATACAACAAAAAGAAATTGAGGCTAAAACACACAGTTTGGAAAAATCTAAACACGAAATAGAAAAAGCCTACGAAATCATACAAGAATCAACTCGCAACATCACAGACAGCATCAGGTATGCCCAAACCATTCAGGCAGCCGTTTTGCCAAGTGATAAAGATATGCGCGAGGCTTTCAAATCACATTTCTTGCTCTTCCGCCCAAAAGATATTGTATCGGGAGATTTTTATTGGCTATCTGTTATCAATGGCTACATCTTTGCAGCCGTAATAGACTGCACAGGGCATGGCGTGCCAGGGGCTTTTATGTCGTTGGTCGGCAATACTTTGCTCAAGGAAATAGTCAATCAAAAACATATTTTCGACCCCGCTACTATCTTAGACGAACTGCACAAAAGCATACAGATTTCTCTCCACCAACAAGACAAATCGAATGACGATGGTATGGATATTTGCCTCTGTCGTTTAGAAACTTTGTACTACGGCAACACCAAAGTTTTGTTTGCAGGAGCAAAAAGACCTTTGTATTTCGTGAAAAAAGACGACCCAACTTTCTTTGTTATCAAGGGAGATAGAAAATCAATAGGCGGAAATCAGAAAAAACAAACAGATTTTACCAATAACGAACTTATTTTGGAAGACGGCGGGCGAATTTATCTGATGACAGACGGCATCACAGACCAAAACAACGCTGTACACGACAAACTGGGAATAGACAGATTGGCAGAATTGATACAAAAAAATCACCACCTTGCCTTGCCCAACCAATACATCTTAGTTGAACAGTTGCTTATCAACCACCAAAACGAAGCACTACAACGAGATGATATTACGATGATGGCAATAGAGGTATAATTTTTGAAATTGCTTAACAAAAAAACAATTTTATTTGTTAATTTAACAGAAGTTTTATTTAATTTGCATTGCAATTATTTTTTTTATTATGACAGTTACTAACGGGCATCATTTTATTTTATTTGATTATCACCCTACCAAATTCGATGAACAAGAAGATGGGGTTGTACTGATAGCCTATAAAGGCTCAGTTACGCATTTGGTATTGGGAGAGATAAGCCAAACCGTTAGGCAATACCTCACTGCCAACCCACAAATTAACCGCAAATTGTTCTCAATTTTCATAGAATTGGCACAAAACATAGCCTATTATTCTTACGAAAGAAACTATATAGGTGCAGAACAATACGGCTCAGGAATTGGTACAGTCATTATCAAAGAATTTGCTACACACTACCAAATCATAAGTGGAAATGTAGTAACAAACGAAGACGCAGCCAAAATTTTTGTAAAGTCGCAAACAGTCAATTCCTTAGACCGTGATGGTTTGAGAGAATACAAACGCAAGATGCGAGGCGACGGCGGAGATAACCTCCAAAAAGGTAACATTGGTTTGATACAAATAGCACTAACAGCCAAAAGCCAATTAGACGTAAAAATAACACCCTTAACAGACAAACATTCATTCTTTTCTCTGTCGGTAAACTTGCAGAAGTCTTATGCAGCCTCCAATGGAGATGATGATTGAAAAATTATTGCTTAATTTATCTTTACATTGAAAAAATATTTCAACTATCATATTGTAAAAAATATAGCACCAAAGCAACTACCCATTCATTTTACAAGCTAGCAATTCAACAAAGTGGAAGACTTATATATTATCAATAACCATACAGATTCTTCAACACCTAATGTAGAATTTAATGCAAAAACAGGTGTATGTGTATTATCTGGCGAGGCTTTCATGGAGCAACCTTATTTCTTTTATAAACCTCTTTCCGATTGGTTAGAAACTTATATAAAAGAAGTGAGAGGTGGCTTGTTTTTTGATATTAAATTGACGTATTTTAATACAAGTAGTTCTAAATTTGTCTTAGATATGCTAAGATTACTCAAAAAATACCAATTAAGTGGAAACGAAGTAAAAGTGCGTTGGTTTTTGAGAAAATTAGACGAAGACATGAGAGAAGAAATAGAGGATTTTACCTTAGTAACAGGGTTAGCCATAGAGTTAGTAAGCATTAATTAGTACATTGTTTACTGTAGTGTGGACTTTAGTCCAATGCTATTAAGCTAAGAAAGTAAAATTGTAATATTGCTAATTAATTGATTATCAAGTAATTATTTTTTTAGTTCCGTTAGGAACGACATATTTATAGGAAAAGTAAGTACCGACTCCTCCAAAGTGCCGTAGGCACGAAATATGTCGTGCCTACGGCACTTTGGAGGGTGGGAATATGTCTATACTATAAATATTTCGTGCCTAACGGCACTAAAAAACACTTTCTTAGCTTAATAGCATTGGACTTTAGTCCGCACCTAAATTTTTAAAAATCAATTTTTGTGTAAGTTTGTGCAAAATATAGTCTTGTATAATTAAAATGTGTCGACTAAAGTTTAAATTAAAATGTGTGGACTAAAGTTTAAATTGAAATATGTGGACTAAAGTCCACACTACAAACTAAAGTCCATAACTACAATACTACACAGCTTACATTAAATATAAACAAAATTTCAAACTACACTTTTCATCTTGTAAAAACAGTTGATTATGGAAAATATTTTTATAGAAGGTAGTGAAGTCTATTTTACCCCCGAAGTAAAATTTGACGCTGCAACAGGCACTTGCGAAATTGCAGGCGAATCTTACTTAGAGGAAACTTATGCTTTCTACGACCCTCTTTATAAATGGTTGAAAGAATACATTGGTACAAAAAAAGGTTCTCTTACTTTCAATATCAAACTTCGCTACATGAACACCAGTAGCTCGAAATGTATTTTGGTCATGCTTAAAATTCTCAAAAACTACAAAGACGAGGGCGGAAAAGTGATTGTCAATTGGTTTATAGACAGAGAAGATGACGATATGCAGGAGGAAGTGGAGGATATTTTGAGAGAAACCGAAATGCCTATCAATTCTGTTTTGGAATAACTACCAACGCAATAAACCTATTTGGTTTACACAATAATTGGTTCAAACCTATAAGATGTAATAAAACTTATAGGTTTTTGTTGTTTTTAAAAAAATAATCATGTTACAAGAACTCCAATCACTGATAGAATCTCAATATATAGTGGTGCAAAAACACCCCACTGCCCCCTTGTTTATCTACAACTACACAGCCAAATGCCAATACGATGCTATTTGGAATGACCTTACTTTGCGTTGCCGAGGTTTAATCCTCGATGCCGAAGGACAAGTAGTTGCCCAACCTTTTAAAAAGTTTTTTAATCTCGAAGAACACGCCAACCAAGATTTACCTCTGCTGCCTTTTGAGGTTTATGAAAAATTAGATGGGTCGTTAGGGATTTTATATTGGTGGCAAAATCAGCCTTTTATAGCCACCAGAGGCTCTTTTCAGAGTGAGCAAGCCGAAAAAGCCAACGAAATTTTGAATAGTCGTTATGCCCATACCTTTGCACACCTCAATCCAAACTACACTTATTTGTTCGAAATTATCTATCCACAAAACAAAATAGTAGTAGATTATGGCAACCAAGAGGATTTGGTTTTATTGGCAATGATAGACACCCAAACAGGGCAAGAATTACCCTTAGCAACGACTGGATTTCCGCAAGTGAAAAAATATGACGGTTTGACAGACTTGCAAGCCCTCAAAAAGCTAAATTGGGACAACAGCGAAGGATTTGTTATCAAATTCCAAAATGGTTTTCGGTTGAAAATCAAGTTTGCGGATTATGTGCGACTGCATAGGATTATGACAGGCATTTCTAACCAAATGATTTGGGAACACCTAAAAGAGAATATTCCCCTCGACTCGTGGTTGGAAAAAGTGCCTGATGAGTTTTATAAATGGGTGCAGCACACTGTTGGCGATTTGCAAAGTCGTTATGAAGTGATAGAAAACCAATGTAAGCAAGATTTTAAGGTCTTGGAAGACCGCAAAGCCACTGCCCTGTATTTTCGAACTTGTGCTTATCCTGCTGTGCTTTTTGCTATGCTCGACCAAAAAAATTACGCACCTTTGATTTGGAAGTTGCTGAAACCTATTTTTGCTAAGGCTTATCGAATGGCAGAGGATAAGTAGGTAGGCAAAATTTATTGGACACTTTCAAAATGTCCGATAGTAGCTCCTCAGGGCGTAGCAAAGGGACTTTGCTACCATTTCCACCTTACACCTGCATACAACATACGCCCAAACACATTGCCCCAAACAAAAGAACTATCAAAATAAGGGCTGTAAGGATTATCCGCAGACACAATAGGGTTGTGTTGAGTAAAATTCAACAAGTTTTCGCCACCGAGATAAACGTCTAAGTTATTGCCAAAAGTTTTAGAAATTTGCCCATTGAGCATAAAAAAGTTGGGTGAATAAGCCCGTTGGCGGTAGGCTTCGGGGCTGGCTGTGGTTTGTGGCAACCTTTTTTGGTCGTACCACTGCAAAGTTACGTCAAATTTCCATTTGCGTCTTGCCTCATAACCTATATTTACGAAAAAACGGTTGGGTGCTACCAAAGGTTTTGCTAACAAATTACCATGAAATGTAGTCTGCACATCAAGCCAACGATAAGCTACTTTGACCTCTACATTTTTAAGCACTTCGTAGTTTGCCTCCACCTGCAAACTGTTGGAATAAGACTTGCCCGCCAAATTATAAAACCAAATTTCTTTGGGGTTTCTATCCAAATCCACTACGACTTGATTAGTAAAATTGGTATGGTAAAAATCAATGCCTACGCTGCCTTCACGATACAAAAAATTGAAGTTTTGCGTAAAATTCAAACCAAAATTCCAAGCTACTTCGGGACTTAATCCATACACTCTGTCCCTTTGTTGCTGCCCTATGATATGCACCACTCGTGAACTTGCAAAAATAGGTGTATTTTCAGCAAATACATTGGCTGTCCGTTGTCCTCTGCCCCACGAAGCCCTGAAAATGGTGTTTTCCGTAGGTGCATAACGCAGGTGCAAACGTGGTGTAAGAAAAAAGCCAAAAATGTTGTGATAGTCGGCTCGCAAACCTGCCACCAAACTAAATTTGGTGAGGTAGGTATATTGGTACTCACCAAAAATACCTGTAACCGACTCGGTGCGAAGAAACTGGTTTTGCCCAAAAGAAATGGTGTCTTTGCCCACCACATCATAGTTGCGGAGTTTGCCCTTAAAAGTTTCGTCATAGTAGTCTATGAGTTGGCTCATGCCTGCTTTCCACGTGTGGTTGGTATTGGAAATGATGCTTTGGAAAATCCAATTTCCGTACAAAGTTTGTTGTTTGGCATTGTATTGGGTGTTGCCAAAATACGTGTTGAAATCGTGATTAATGGCAGACAACTGCAAACCAGAGCTTTGATAAGGCTTTTTTTGCGATACCAAGCCAATTTTCGACCATACCTCCATGCGGCGTGTGTCCATACCCAACCTATACAAGGGCATTTTCGTGTCGGTATGCGTATCCATGTCGTGAACAATGCTGTGGTGTCCGTTTGTCTGTCCGCCTATTTTATTATCTTGCAAAACTTTGAAACCAAACTGTCCTTCCCAGCCTTTTTTGTGCCTAAAACTCCACCGATTGGCAGCATTGAGTTGGCTATAAGTAGGCATATCCATAAAACCATCATGGTTCATGTCTTGTTGAAAAGGCAAGGAACTTACGTGTAAAAGGGTAGTAGTAGCCCAAGTCATCTTTCTTTCGGGCAAATTTTGCCAAGTTTTTTTGCCATTTGGTAGCAAAATTATCTTTTTTTCAGGTGTAAGATTGAGTGTAAAATTTGCATTTCCTTCCATTCTTCCTGCCTCATTCACATAAGCATTGAAAAAAAATCTTTCCCATTCCTTGATAGTCGTTTCAGGATTTTTGAGTTCTACGTTGATTTGCCCTGCTATGGATTCGTAGCCATTGACTACGGAGCCTGTGCCTTTGGAAACGTAAATATTTTGTATCCAAGAACCTGGTATGTAATTCAGCCCAAAATTGCTTGCTAACCCCCGCAACGAAGGCATATTTTCGGTGGTGGTTTGGGTGTAAATCCCCGCCAAACCCAACATTTCTATCTGTTTTGTGCCTGTGAGGGCATCTGTAAACGCCACATCTACGGCAGGATTGGTTTCAAAACTTTCTGATAAATTGCAACAAGCTGCTTTGGTTAATTCTTTTTTGGTCATGGTCTGCGTTTTGAGTGCCGTCATACCGTCTATAAAAGTGGAAGGAGGGCGGAAAGTAACCTCAACGGCTGCCAATTCACTGCTACCTGTCAAAATAACTTCGGGTAAGGTTATATTTTCTTGCGAGTCGGGCAAAGTTATAGTATCTGCTTTGAAACCTATAAAACTGATTATCAACTGTTTATGGGCTGAATTAGGTCTGTCTATCCGAAAAGCACCTGCGGTGTCTGTTACCACACCATGAGGCGAGGGCGCAGCTGCCCACAAGACCGTAGCCCCTGTGAGAGGTTCTTTTTCACCCTTGTCGTTGGTCTGAAAAACTTTGCCTGTTATCCAAATTTTTTGTGTGGGAGAAGTTTGGGCGTGGAGTTGGGGGCTAAGGAGTAGCAAAAAACTAAATAAGAAACAAAGCTTTTTAAGTAAGAATTTTTGGTAATATTTCATAAGTTGTTGAAAATAAAGCAATTAGTTTAAAATTTGTAGAACGGACTTTAGTCCGTTTCTTGTGATTGAAAATCAAAATTTAGATTTTAAAAGATACTTTTTATCTCCGAAACTTCAAAAAACGGACTAAAGTCTGTTTCTTGTGATTGAAAATCAAAAATATTTTATCTCCGAAACTTCAAAAAACGAACTAAAGTCCGTTCTACAGTAAAAATTAAAAACTCAAAATTATTTAGTGGCAAGCCTTGTTATATTTTTTGAGTTTGAAATAATTATAAGGAAGTGGGGCAAAAAAACCTGCTACCAAAGCCACCGCAAAAGCCAACCAATAGGTGTGGGAATGAAAATCTGCCTTTCCTCCTGTGAGCATAAAGTCGGTGATGTTCATTGCAATTTCCATTGCCACCATAGAAATTAAAGACATTCCCAACGCTGTATGCAAAGATTGTTTCCAAGAAAGCTGCTCTTTGTAACGTAAAATACTGGTTTCCAATAAGATAGAAGTACACAAACCCGCAACAATGGCTAAAATCATCGTAAGCCACAAAGGGCTATGTGGTTGGTAAATTTGCAAGTAAATAATCATTCCAAAATCACCAATAGAACAGCCAATTAAGCAATTTAGCGTATTGAAACTTGCTTTTTTCCACACAGTCTGGTCTTGCCAAAAACTGTTTTGCGTATCATTTTGCGTATTATTTTGCGTATTATTTTGCGTATTATTTTGTCTATTCTCTTGCGTGTAGTTTTGCAAACTTTCTTTGACCTCAAAACCTGCTTGTTTTATTAAATCAATTACCTGATTTTCATCTAATTGTCCTTCTATAGTTAGAATTTTATCGGGGTTTTGAGTGTCTACTTTCCACGACTGAATGGCTGCATTTCCGTTTAGAAAAGGCGTAATTTTTGCTACGCAACCTCCACAGTTGATATTGGTTTTGAATGTTAGTGTTTTCATCTTGTTTATCTTTTGGTGCTTTCATTAAGTTGCAATTTCATCATGATGTCTGTTTGTGCATCATCACCTAACTGAAAAATATGCTTGTCAAACTCGACAAATCCATTTTTCTTATAAAAATTAATTGCTTTGGAGTTTTTCTCCCAAACTCCCAACCACAAACTATCAACATTTATTTGTTTGGCTCTGTTCAGTGCTGTTTCATATAAAAGTTGCCCGACTTTTTTGCCCTGAAATTCTTTTAACACATAAATTCTTTCTATCTCCAGTGCATTTGAGTCTTTAATTTCTGTTTGAGCTTCCCCAAAATTTATTTTTAAGTAACCAATTACTTTTTTATGCAACAAAGCAAAATAAAATTCGGAGTTTGGATTTGTCAATTCTGACAATAATTTAGTTGTTAAAAAACTTTCTTCTAAATATTTTTGCATATTTTCTTCGGTGTTAGTATCTGCAAAAGTTTCGGCAAAAGTCTGTTTACCAATTAGTTGGAGTTGCTCAGCTGCCAACAATCCAATTCTTTGGATTTCTATCATGTCCATGTTTTTTAGTTTATTAGGGCAAAGGTAAGCAGCAACATCCGAAAATCTGTTATACAATTTTGTCTAAGTTGTATAAGATTTTGTAGAAATACCACAAAATTATTTAATATAACTTGTCTAATGATTTTCGGCTGTTGTTTGCTTGCTCTTTAAATTCGGAAACAGTCAAACCTGTGATGGTTTTGAATTGGCGGGACAGTGCCTGCACACTGCTGTAAGCTAATTGGTAGGAAATTTCACTCAACGAAAGTTCTTTGTAGGTCAAAAGTTCTTTTACTTTTTCTATTTTGAGTAGAATAAAAAACTTTTCTATTGTGATATTTTCATTGGCAGAAAAAATTTTGCTCAAATAGATGTAGTTTAAATCTGTTTTGGTAGCCAAATAATCCGAAAGTTTGACATGAAGAAACTCTATTTTTTCTAAATATTCCAATAAATAGGTTTTAATTTGGGCTACTATTTGTTTTTCTCTATCAAAAATGAGTTCAAACCCTTCATTTTTTAGCTGTTGATTGAGATTTTCTAAATCTGTACTTTTTTCAACCAATACTTTCACTTCGCCCAATTCTATGTCGACCACTTGCAAGCCTAATTTTTGCATAACAGTCTGCACCACACTTTTGCAGCGTGGACAGACCATATTTTTGATGTAAAGAGTTTCTTGTTGCATCTGTTTTAAGAAAATAGAATAGAAAAAAATTGGTTTGCGAAGTTAGCAGAAAAAATTATAACAAATCATGATGCTAAGACTTTGTGCATACCTTTGCTAATTTGAATAATTTTTTTTCAAAATTATTATGCTTGCATAGTTTTTTTTATTACCTTTATTGCCGAAATAAAAAAATTGAAACTACACTCAAAAACATAAATATCAAATCCATGAATGCTTATATTGTGGCGGGCTACCGCACAGCCGTAGGAAAAGCCTCACGTGGCGGTTTCCGTTTTACCCGACCAGACGACTTGGCAGCCGAAGTGATTAAACATTTGGTGGCTGCTGTCCCCAATTTAGACGCAACCCGCATCGATGACCTCATTGTGGGCAATGCCGTACCCGAAGCCGAACAAGGTATGCAAATGGGGCGTATGATTTCTTTGCTTTCTTTGCCTATCAACGTACCGGGTATGATTGTCAATCGGTATTGTGGCTCTGGTTTAGAAACCATTGCCATTGCCACTGCCCGAATCAAGGCTGGTATGGGCGAATGTATCATTGCGGGCGGCACAGAATCTATGTCTATGGTGCCAACGATGGGCTACAAAACTGCCCTAAATTGGAAAATTGCCGAAAAAAATCCCGACTATTATATTGGGATGGGTTTAACTGCGGAGCAAGTGGCGGTAGATTTTAAAATTGGTAGAGAAGAACAAGATGCTTTTTCTTACAATTCGCACAAAAAAGCCGTAGCTGCCATTAATTCAGGCAAATTTAAAGACGAAATTGTGCCTGTAAAAGTTAGCGAAACTTTTGTAGATGAAAAAGGCAAGAAAAAAACCAAAGAATTTGTAGTAGAAACAGACGAAGGAGCAAGGGCAGATACAACCATAGAGGCGTTGGCAAAATTGAAACCTGTTTTTTCGGCAACAGGCAGCGTAACCGCAGGCAACAGTTCGCAAACCTCTGATGGGGCAGCTTTTGTGTTGGTCATGTCTGAAAGAATGGTCAATGAATTAGGCTTAAAACCTATTGCTCGTTTAGTGGCTTACACAGCCGAAGGCGTAAATCCTCGTATTATGGGCATAGGTCCTGTTGCAGCCATTCCCAAAGCCTTGAAACAAGCAGGTTTGACAATAGACGATATAGATTTGATAGAACTCAACGAGGCTTTTGCAGCCCAGTCGTTGGCGGTTATCAAAGAGTTGAACTTAGACCAGAGCAAAATTAACGTCAATGGTGGTGCCATTGCATTAGGGCATCCGTTGGGCTGTTCGGGTGCAAAACTTTCTGTTCAGTTATTCAACGAACTCCGCCGTCAAGGTAAAAAATACGGCATGGTTTCGGCTTGCGTAGGTGGCGGACAAGGGGTGGCAGGAATTTACGAGTTGCTGAATTAAGGATTATTTTTGCAAATTAATAAGAGTAATATTTTAGAAAGGGAAAACAAAGAAACATAATTTTTTGTAATTTTGGTTTGCAACTGGGTAGCATCCACAAAAACAATAAAATTATGTTTCTTGCTACATCTAATTAGTAATCCTTGTAATTTTGCGAGTACCAAAAATTTAGGGTAGTGCCATACAAGTTATGCCGTAACTACCTTAGCACTAACATTTCTTAAAGAAATGTTAGTGCTGAGCATTACATTTGTGGCACTACCAAATTTAGAAACAATAGAATTTATGAATAATTTTTTGCTAGGACTTGAAATTTGTTGAGACTTGAAAAAAGATGTCTCCTTCAAATAATTATCCATAAACTCCCTCACATTCTACGCTACAAAACCTACTTCACCAAACTCTTGTCTATTGTTTTTACAGTAGTCCGTCTGTTTTGTTGGTGTTCGGGTTCTGTTTTGGCATTTTTGATTTTAGGCTCAGATTCTCCGTAGCCTTTTGCCCTGATTCTGTCCATTGGAGTTCCTTTTTTCACTAAATACGCAACGGCAGAGTCGGCGCGGCGTTGTGCCAATTTTTGGTTATACTTGTCGTTACCTCTGGAGTCGGTGTGAGAACCCATTTCTACCACTTGATTTGGGTATTCGTCTAAGTATTCTTTCAAAAATCCGAAGAATTCATCGAGAATTACGGCTGCATCTTGGCGAATGTCTGCCTTGTCGTAGTCGTACAAAATGGTGATTTCAGGAATAATGAGTTTGCCTTTTTTGTCCCTTTTTTCCACCAAAAAGTTTTCTCTTAGTGTAATTCGGGTATCAAAGAAAATATCATTGTCTTTTTTGGGCAATTTTGTAATGTCTTTTACGCCTTTGCCCACGCTGCTAAACAAGGTGTCGTTGTCTAAATATTCTTTGCCTTTGGTTGCAAAAACACCATATACTTTGTCTATTTCCACTTTTTTAGGGAATTTAAACTTACCATTTTCATCGGCAGTGGCTTGGTCTATCACTTCGCCCTTGTCGTTTTTCAGCGTAAGTTGCGTGCCAGCCAACACACTTTCTACACCTTTAATATTTTTTCCGTAGGCTATGCCTTGCAAATAATAGGTAACTTTCTTTTGGTAAATAGAGTCGTTTTTGAACAAGTAAATGTCGTCATCACCTTTTGCCCCGTCTGTAGTGCGGTTGGAGGAGAAATAACCATCAGTTTTGTTGCTAAACACCATACCAAAATCATCTGATGGGCTGTTGATAGGCACACCTACGTTGCGAATTTTGAACTCCAATTTTTCTTTTTGGGTCGTAGGGTCTATAACTTTGGTGGTATCTACTGTAAAAATATCCAATCCGCCCAAACCTGTGTGTCCGTTGGAGGCAAAAAACAACCTTCCTGCTGCATTTTGGTAGGGGAACATATCATCTCCTTCGGTGTTAAAAGGTTTACCTAAGTTTTGGATATTGCCCCAACCACCTGTTGCATCTTTGGTAGCTTTGAAAATATCTATGCCGCCGTAAGTATCATTGCTGCGGTTAGAGGCAAAGTATAAAGTTTTGCCATCGGCAGACAACGAGGGGCAGCCGTCCCAAATATCTAAGGTGTCGGTAGAAATTGGCGACAAAATAGTGGCATCTGTCCACTCTGTGCCGTTGAAAGTGGATTTAAAAATTTTCACTTGTTTTAAGGTTTCGCCTTTTTCGCCTTTGTTGCTGCGAGCAAAAAACATAGTTTTTCCATCGGGGCTAAACGTGGCTGATGCCTCATGTGAGCCTAAACTATTGATATTTTGGTTGAAAAAAGGCACAATATCTCCTTGGCATTTTGCCGAGTCGGTGAAGTTATAGACGTATAAGTCGTTGAAACCCAAGCCATTGGTCTGAAAAACCTTTTCGTTTCTTCTGGCACTTGCAAAGACCAATTTCTTTTGCAAAATAGTTGCCCCAAAATCTCCTGTGGGCGTATTGATACCATCGCAGTTCTGAATGGTAGAAAAAGAAGGTGTGCTGATAATGGTGCGAATGGCTTTGGCTTGGTCTTTTTCTTGTTTTGCCAATTTCACATATTCGTCTTTGCCACCACCCATAAAATACTGCTCAAAATATTTGGCAGCTTCCTCATAATTTCCACTGGCTTTGAGGGCATTGGCATAGTGAAACAAGACATTATCGTTGGTTTTACCCAAATCTATGGCAGCTTTGTAATAATTGACAGCATTTTTTTGCCTGTTTGAAAGCCTGTAACACTCCGCCAACATAAAATTAGCATTGATTCTTTGCTGTTCTGTGGCAGTTTTAATACCGAGTATTTGTTTATAGGTGTTAATGGCAGGCTCATATTTGGCTTGGTCAAAAAAAGTCTTGCCTTCTTTGGGTAGGTTGCGGCAACCAACTAAAAGCAAAGCAGTAAAAACAACTGCAAGTATTTTTTTCATCGAGGTAGTATATTTTGTTTGGGCAAAAATAGAGTAAATCGAAAGACTTTGCAAAAAAATAAATTACTTTTGCGAAAAGTAACACAATAAATTTACCTAATTTTACGAAAAAATTATAATTTCAATGGAAGCATTAATAATGACAGGGCAGGTCTTGCTTGCTCTCACTATTTTGATAGGCTTGCACGAGTGGGGACACTATGCGGCAGCCCGTCTGTTTAAAATCAAGGTAGAAAAATTTTATTTATTTTTTGATTTTCTTTTTCCCTTGCCCAATGTCTTAAACTTTGCCCTGTTCAAAAAGCAAATGGGAGATACAGAGTTTGGCTTAGGTTGGTTTCCTTTGGGTGGCTACGTGAAAATTGCGGGCATGATGGACGAATCTATGGACAAAGAAGCCTTAGCTGCCCCTGCCCAGCCTTGGGAGTTTCGGTCTAAACCCGCATGGCAACGCCTGATAGTGATGTTGGGCGGAATTATTGTCAATGTAGTTTTGGGAATCTTGATTTTTATTGTGCTTTCTATGGTTACAGGCGAAGCCTACTATAAAAATGCAGAAGTAAACAAATACGGTATTGCGGTCAATCAATTTGCAGAGGAAATCGGCTTGAAAAATGGGGACAAGATATTGAAAATCAACGGACAAACCTTCGAAAAATTTGATGAGGTGCGGAGTTCTAAGGTTTTGTTAGGCGACAACAGTACCTACACCATAGACAGGAATGGGCAAGAAGTAACAGTGGCTATTCCAAGCAATATGATGGACAAATTGAGTGATATGAAAAAAGAGGATATGAATTTCATAGAACCTTTGTATCCATTTGAGGTAGAAGAAGTTACGCCTGATAGTCCCGCCAAAGCAGCAGGTTTGGCTACTGGCGACAAAGTATTGAGTGTGGACAGTTTGCCTACGCCTTATTTTCAAGATTTGCAAAAAGCATTGGCAGGCAAAAAAGGCAAAACAGTAACCTTGACCGTTGAAAATAAAGGCAATACAAGAACTTTGACAGCCAACGTATCGGCAGAAGGTAGAATTGGTATTAAACCCAAATTTTTGTTAGAACCCGCCATTCGCAGTTATTCTTTTGGCGAGGCAGTGGTCAAAGGTACAGGCGATGCTTTTGGTGTAGTAGGCTTGCAATTAATAGGTTTTGCTAAAATATTCAAAGGCGAAATTTCTCCTCAAAAAGCCCTTAGTGGACCTATTGGCATAGCAAAAATATTTGGTGGCTCTTGGAATTGGTTGAAATTCTGGTCTTTGACTGCCATGTTGTCTATGGTCTTGGCATTTATGAACTTGCTACCCATTCCTGCCCTCGATGGAGGTCATGCTTTGTTTTTGTGCTATGAAATGGTGGCGGGCAAAGCCCCTTCCGAAAAGTTTTTGGAAAGGTCGCAACAGTTTGGAATGTTGATTTTGCTCTGCCTCATGGCTTTTGCCTTTGGCAATGATTTGTATAAATTGGTTTTTTAAACAATGATGAAAAAACTCATTTTTTTATTTTGTAATTGGCTAATTTTGCACTTGCCTCTTTGGGGGCAAGATGCTCAATTTACCCAATTTTTTAATACACCTGTCTATATCAACCCTGCCCTTACAGGCACTACCGAGCAGTGGCGAGCAAACCTGCTGCACCGCAGCCAATGGTTGGCAATAGATGCCCAGTTTTTGAGTACCAATTTAAGTGGCGAATTTAATGCCGTAGCCTTGCGGTCGGGCTTTGGTGTGTTGTTTACCCACGACTTGGCGGGCAAAGATAGGTTTCTCAATACTTCTGTTTCTGGTTTGGTGTCGCACCTCATACCTTTTGGCAAGTGGAATGTGCGGTTGGGTGGGCAATTTACGCTGACCTACCAAAGTCGTGATTTCTCTAACTTGGTTTTTGTGAGCCAACTCCTACAAAATGAGCCTCCTGTTTGGGAAGGTGCAAATGCTGCCAATCGGTGGGTAGTGGATTTTTCAGGTGGGGCTGTAGCTTACAACAAGATTTTTTGGGGAGGCTTTGCCGTACATCACATCACTAATCCTAATATTTCGGATTTTTATAACTATGCTGTTCCTTTGCCTATGCGTGTTTCTGTACATGGCGGAGCTAATTTTACTGTAAAAAGTGGCTACACCAAACTTAAAATTATGCCTGCCTTGCTCTATAAAATGCAAGGTGCAGCCAAACAATTTGATATTAACACCAGAGTAGGTTTCGACAATTTGCCTTTGATTTTGGGGGCTTACTACCGAGATTTGGTCATACAAAACACCTATCGTGATGCCTTAGCCTTTTCTGTAGGCTGGAAATTTGGAGATTTAACAGCCACTTATAGCTACGACATCACCATTTCAGGCTTAACACCAGCTTCGGGTGGCTCACACGAAATTAGTTTGGTCTTTGAAACTGCTACCAAAAAACATAGACAATTTTATGGCGTGGAATGTCCTATTTTTAACTAAATTTTGAATAGAGGTTATTATGATAATTTTTGTATAGAAAAATAACTTCTTGATTTTCAACTAATTGACCCTGCACCCTAAAGGGTACGGTACAAATCGTAATAACCTCTAATGTTGATATTTTTGTTTAATGTTGAATAGTATGATATTTTTTTATACCTTGCAAAAAAGGAAAGTTGCCTTTGCAACTCAATTGAGGGTAAGAGTTAAAAACTGCCCAAAGACAACTTTCCTGTTATTTTTCTATCTTTTAAACACCCAATTTATGTTTAGCTTACTAAAAAAAATTACGCTATTGGTGTTGCTTGTGGCAACCACCGCAGCTTGTTCGTCTAAAAAAGCCGATAAAGACCAGCCCATAGACAGCAGCCAACCCAACAAAACTGTAACCGACAACAATCAACCGCCAGCCCCACCCGCACCTGTGGAAGAAGTTGTCGATGGCAGTTCGTTTAACAAATTTTTTCCAAAAAGTGAGGGAAATTTTGAAGTGGTATTTACCCAAGAAAAAGATGGTTTTGCCCAAGCCAAGTTGAAAAAAGATGGCAACGAAGTAGCTACCTTGTCAGTGGCTGATGTTATCAAGAATGGCGAGGCTGTTACAGATTATAGCAGCAGTAGCAAACAAATTGGCGGTTTTCCTGCCGTAGCCAAAGGGAATTTAGGCAGTGCTGTATTGGTAGCTAACCGTTTTCAAGTACAAGTTCGGTCAAAAAACAAAGATTTTTCAGAAGCAGACCGTGAGCAGTGGTTGCAAAAATTTGACCTTACCACTATTGCAAAGATAAAATAATTAGGTAGCTTGCTGGAATGTAACATGGCTTTAGCATGTGGTTATTGTATAAAATTCTGTGTAATAGGCATTTTTTTACTGAATTTGCTTTACAAATTCGGTAAAAGTTACACACTAAAGCATATGTTACATTCTACGCAACTTAGGTTAATTAATGTTTCATTGTCATCATGCCGAAAACATACTTCATCACTGCCATTGGTACAGATTGTGGCAAAACTTTTGTGAGTGCCGTATTGACTGAGGCATTGCAGGCAGACTATTGGAAACCTGTGCAGGCGGGTCTGCCCAGAGATACAGACACCATAGCAGCTTTGCTCACGAATTCCAAATCTAAGTTGCATACTGAAGCCTATTTGCTCACACAACCTTTATCTCCGCATGCTGCTGCAAAAATAGACAGTGTTGTAGTTGATTTGGCTGCTATTCAAAAACCGCAAACTTCTAATCACCTTATTATAGAAGGTGCAGGTGGGCTGTTAGTCCCTCTGAACGAAAAGGATTTTGTGATAGACCTTGCTCTGCAATTTCAAGCCGAAGTGATTTTGGTGGTAAATTTTTATCTGGGAAGTATCAACCATACTTTATTATCTTTGGCAGTTTTGCAACAAAAAGAACAACAAGGTTTGAAAGTCAAGGGTTTGCTATTCAATGGCAAACAAACTTTATCATCGAGAGAAATCATATTAAAACATAGTCCTTACCCCTTGTTGGGCAGCATAGATAAAGCCCCAATTTGTAATGCAGAAGTAGTGAAAGAATATGCAGATAAAATTGACAAAGAATTGAACATTTAATAGACATTATTAAGATTTTGTATCGTAGTTTGCTAAGGGGTCACTTGTTTTTTATAAAATGGTACTTGTATTTTAATGATTGAAATAGAAAATTTATTTGTGCAGTTTCAACACAAAATAGTGCTACACGATTTATCACTCCGCATAGAAACAGGCACTATTCACGGTTTGGTGGGGCTAAATGGGTCAGGCAAAACGACCTTGTTTAATACTTTGTTTGGCTTATTGAATGCTCAACAAGGCAGCATGACTTACCAAAAACAGCCACTGAGAAACCAGTTTATTGCCTATTTAGAAACTCAAAATTATTTTTATGCCTACCTCACAGGCAAAGAATATCTGGCTTTGTTCCAATCGCAAAACCCTGCATTTGATATAGCCAAATGGAATGAAATTTTTATGTTGCCTCTCCACCAACTCATAGAAGGTTACTCTACGGGCATGAAAAAGAAGTTGGCTTTTATGGCTATTTTGTGTTTAGACAAGCCTATTTTGTTGCTTGACGAGCCTTTTAATGGTTTGGATATGGAAACCAACCAACAAATGAAACTGATAATCAAGCAGTTGAGAGAAAAACAAAAAACTATCTTAATCACTTCGCACATTATGGAGTCTTTGACCACTATTTGCGATTCTATCAGTTATTTGAAAGAGGGCAAAGTAGAATTTACAACAGGCAAAGCCGAATTTGCGGGGCTGGAACACCGCATTTTCAAAGAGCAAAACCAAATGGACTTGATAAAAGATTTATTGGACTAAAACAATTTTGTTGGTATTTCTTTCTTTTTCGTTTGCTATTTTGCAACTTTGAACGCAAAGGCTTTTAAACCAAAACCAAATTAAACCATGAAAGAAATCACCAATACAACCTCCGCACCTCGAAAAACCATTCCGCCTACTTGGTTATACTCACTAATAGGACTTTTTTCGGTAGCAGCATTTTTACACCTCTTGCAAGGCTACCAACTGCTTGCCCTCTCCCCTACCCTATTGCTCTTTTTTCGTTGGGCATTTGTGGGCTTACTTTTTGCCTTTGCCGTAGTGCAAAAACGAGATTTGACTACTTGGATTGTCGTCAGTATGTTTGTGGGAGCAGAATTGGGTTATACTTTTCCAGCCTTTGCTGTGCATCTCAAAGTGGTGAGTGATGTGTTTATGAAACTAATTAAGTGTATCATTGCCCCTTTGCTCATGGGTACATTGATAGTGGGTATTGCAGGACATTCAGATATGCAGCAAGTCGGCAGAATGGGCTGGAAATCACTGGTTTACTTCGAAATCGTAACCACCGTAGCCTTATTTGTTGGTTTGGCAGCTATCAACTTGACCGAAGCAGGCGTAGGCATAGATTTATCGAGTGCAGCCAGCAATCAAGAGGCGTTGGCAAAGGTAAAACCGCAGTCTTGGGAAGAAATTGTTTTGCACACCTTCCCCGAAAACATAGCAAAGTCTATCTCTCAAGGCGAAGTATTGCAAATTGTGGTGTTCAGTATCATTTTTGCCATTGGTTTGGCTATGCTCAAAGACCAACGCCACAAACACGTGATGCTTAGTGCCTTAGAAAGTTTATCGGAGGTCATGTTTAAGTTTACGGCTGTGGTCATGTATTTGGCACCATTTGCCGTAGGTGCTGCCATTGCCGTTACGATGAGCAAAATGGGTATAGAAGTTTTCAAAAATTTGGCTATGCTCTTGGTAACTCTTTATTGTGCTTTGTTGGTATTTTTGGCGGGAGTTTTGTTGCCCATTGCCCTTGTGTTGCGTGTACCTCTCAAAAAATTCATACAAGCCATAGCCGAGCCTGTTTCGTTGGCTTTTTCTACGGCAAGTTCGGAGGCTGCCCTACCCAAAGCTATGAAAGCTATGGAATCCATTGGTGTTCCTCGCAAAATTGTGTCCTTTGTGATGCCGACTGGTTATAGTTTCAACCTCGACGGCACTACGCTGTACTTAGCCTTAGCAGCTATTTTTGTGGCACAAGCAGCCTACGGTGCAGGTTGGAAAGAGCAGTTTCCAATAGAAACTCAACTCCTCATGGTCTTTACGCTGATGCTCACCAGCAAAGGCGTGGCAGGAGTTCCGCGTGTATCATTGGTTATTTTGTCGGGTTTGGCAAGTTCGTTTAACCTACCCCCAGAGCCTATTATGGTCATTTTGGGAATAGATGCCCTGATGGACATGGCTCGTACTTCGGTCAATGTGATTGGCAACTGTTTGGCTACGGTGGTCATTGCCAAATGGGAAAATGAATTTGAGGAGGTGTAGGTTAGCCCAATGCTATTAAGCTAAGAAATTCCAAACTAACCCCGAAGAGCAATTCTATTGTGAGTTGAACAACAGTAGCCCTATATGCAACGTAGGACTCCTGTTGTTCAACCTGTTCAGGGTTGTGTTGTGTTTATGTTATTAATCAGCCCTCAACGCCTCTATGGGTTTAATTTGTGCAGCACGCAAGGCAGGCATCAGCCCCGCCAATGCACCCGCCACCACCAACACCGCCACTGCACCAAAGGCAAACCAAACATTGACCTCTGGTCGGGTGAAAAACGGCAGATTTGCCCCCGAAGCTTCAATAGCATATTCCATTAGGGCAAGCAAGCCTACACCGCAAACCAAACCCAAATAACCCGACAGGCTGGTGATGACAATAGATTCTTGCAAAATTTGGCTCACAATAGACCAAGGTGTTGCCCCTATTGCCTTGCGAACACCAATTTCTTTGGTTCTTTCTTTTACTATTATCAACATAATATTGCTCACACCCACCACTCCTGCAAACAAGGTAAGCAACCCGACCACACTCACAAAGATTTTGATAGCTGCAAACAAGCCTGTAAATTTCTTAAACTCCTCGCCATTGTTCCAAACACCAATAGCTTGTTTGTCCGCAGGGTCAAATTTGTGTTTTGCAGCCAAAATTTGGCGTGCTTTTGCCTCCACATCTGCCGAAGACACTTGATTATTTGCCACTGCCCCAAAGTTTTGGATAATATTGCGTTGGTTGTAAATAGCTTGCAACGTATTCAACGGAATATAAATTCTCTCCTCGTTGCGTCCTCCGTTGCTTTCGGTCTTGAAAGTGCCAACGACCTGAAAATACATACCTTTGATGTTCAGGTATTCTCCCAAAACATCAGTTTTCTCTTCGCCAAACATCACTTTGCGAACTCTATCGCCAATGACGCATATTTTTCTTTGCTCTTTGTTGTCCAAAGCATTGAGAAATCTACCTGTTTCCAACCTTTCGCCATTCATCATAAAAAACTCTTTGACAGAGCCAAAAACCTGAAAAGAACCTGTTTTTTGTTTATACACAATGGCATATTCGCCTGTGAGCCTGTTGCGTGGGGCTACATATTCTAAGCCTGTGAGTTGCTGTTGGAGGGCTGCCAAATCGTCATTGGTGAAGTTTATGACCCTCCCTGGTTGCAAGCCATGACTTGCCATAGAGGTTTTGCCCTGCCAAACCCAAATGCTGTTGATTGACTCCTGTGCAAAGTTCGACTTTACGCCATTTTCCATACCAGAGCCAAAACCCAACAGCAAAATGAGCATAAAAATGCCCCAAAAAACCCCAAAAGCCGTAAGCCCTGTGCGGAGTTTGTTTTTACTCATGGTGGCAATGATTTCTTGCCATTTGTCTAAATCAAACATCTTTTTTTAATTTTGAGTTTTGAATTTTTAATTGTGAATTAAAAATTATTGGATAGTATGTAACATACGCTTTAGCGTGTGATTTTTTATATTGAGGAAAAAAATCACACGCTAAAGCATATACTACATTCATACAACTTCTTAGCAATAACATTTCTCAAAGAAATGTTATTGCTACATATTTTTTCTAATTAATGTAAGTTGCGTAGTACCTGCTGTAGAACGGACTTTAGTCCGTTTTTGGGGCTTTCCCAACACAAAAATGTGTCTTTAACATCGAAAATTAGTTTTTCATACACAAGAAACGGACTAAAGTCCGTTCTACAGATACTACACAACTTACGTTAATTAAAAATTAAGCATTAACAATTAAGAATTAAAAACAGCAATTTTTGTTCCTTATTTGCAACTTATTGATTATCAAAAACTTGTTGCTTTGTTTCTAAAAAAAATGTGCAATAATGAACACCTATTTGCAAATTTTTGATAAAAATGAACACTAATTTTTGTAAAATCAAATACAGTTTATAACTTTAACGACATTCAACACATTCGCCTAAAGGCGAAAATACAGTGTATTAGCCTTTAGGCGAATGGCGAATAAAAACCTAAAACGAAATTACTAATCTTATGGCAGACACACAAAACACACAAACCAATGCAACGAATCTACCACCACAACCTCCCAAAGAAGAAGTACATGGTTGGTATATAGCTTCGGAGAGTTTTAATATGAAAGAATATCTCGATAAGAGAATAAAAGGACAACTCCAATATTTTAATAGCAAATCTAGTGCTGAGAAGAATAAGTATTTTAATTACCAATGGACTTTGATTATTTGCTCCTCCTTAACCCCTATTTTGGTTTCTGTTTCCGAAAGCAATTTGCTCGGTGAGAAAGGCTTGTTGCACAACATGGTCTATTTTGTTACACTAACTACTTCTTTTGTGGTAAGTGTATTGGCTGCTGCCCTCAAAACTTTCAAATATCAAGAAAATTGGACTATTACAAGGGCTGTTTGCGAAATGATAAACAGAGAAAAATTTTTGTACGAAGCAGGTGTAGGCGAATACGCAAATGGCAAAAGACGTGATGCCATTTTTGTAGAAAGAATAGAAGGTTTATTGGCAAGGGAGCAAAACCAATGGCTCAATGCTTCGACTAATACTGAAAAGCAAGCCAATAAAGACGAGGACAAAGACGGTGATGGCATACCCGACAGCAAGCAAAAGAAAAAAGAGGAAACAGTGGCAAACTCAGAAACTGAACAACCACCCGCAGAACAGTAAAAGTTTAGTGTGTAGTGTGGACTTCAGTCCACACAAGTCTTATTTATCATTGTCATACAACAAATTGTATGACAATGATATGTACAAGCCAATAATTAGGCAACTTAGTAATTGGAGTTAAGTCATGTGTGGACTAAAGTCCACACTACATTATAAGTTTCCTAAAGGCAACTTTCCTAAAACATACACCAAAAAACTTATGAACCAACTACCCATCAAATACATAGAGTACGTGATTACGGTGCATGGCATTGGTAGCCAACGCCCCAGCGAAACTGTTTTGCCTGTTATTAACCGTTTTGCGGAGGTACGCCAACAGCAACGCCTACCCAAAAACAGGGAGGTGGTTTCATTGGGTATGATTTCCTCCCAGTCGGGCAAGCCTGAAAAGATAAATGGCGTAACAGACTATACCAACTGCCAAGCGTGGAGTGAATTTAAAAACATACCTGCACGCCCAAGAGAACAAACAGAGTTTTTTTTGGGAGAACCATCTTACAATGGCGACAATATCCGTTTTGTGGACATGAACTGGGCAGACATCATGTCAGGCGAATTTGGCGAAGTGGGGCAAGCAACCGAAGCATGGACAGATACCCTGCTCGATAGGTTGGAAATGAAGGAAATAAAGGACAAAAATTTGCCAAAAAACCACAAAGATATGGAGTCTAAGTGGGTGTTGCCTGTGTTGTATCAAGTGGAAGAAACTCTTATCTTTTTGAAAAGTGTGTTGTCTATCAAGACCAAAAAGATTAGCGACATGATTTTCGACCAGTTTCTCGGCGATGTGCAGCTCTATGGTGAATATTTGCCTATCCGCAGCAAAGCCGTTAGACGTTTTCACGACTTGATGAACAAAATAGAAAGGGAACATATCAAAAGAGAGTGCCAATTTCACCAAACAGTGGCGTATAGCAATGGCAATGCCATTGTAAAACCTCGCTATACTTTCATTGCCCATAGTTTGGGAACAGTGATGACGATGGACACACTACTTTATGCTCACTTAGACAAAAAAATTTATACAGACAAAAAACTCGCAAGTGAATTAGAAAATTTGCCTTTTCCGCAATACGCCAATGAATATGATGACGAAGATGCAAAAACAGAGCAAGGCAAATGGCGGCGTGATTCTATACAGTATATATTGAGCCAAAAGGGAGAACACATAGGCGGAAATTGGATAGACAATGTAGCCAATTTTGTTACCTTAGGTTCGCCAATAGACAAGTTTTTGGTCATTTGGTGGCAAAATTACCAATATCTCGACTATGCAGATTTGTTTCAAAACCGCACTCACAAAATCAAGCACTTCAATTACTGTGATGAGCAAGACCCCGTAGGGCATTTGCTCGACCATTTTGAAACCAAACCTGTTTACAGCCGACTCTTTACAAAACAAGAGGATATTGTCTATAACCGTTATGCAGTACCGGGTAAAGCCCACGTGGACTATTGGACTGATTATGAGCTGTTTAGCCGTATTGTGCAATGCACCATAGACAGCAAACCTGTGGCAGAAGTAGCCCAACAAGAAATTTTTAAGGACTTTGCCGACAAAGAAGGCACTTACGAAAAAGTAATGTGGTTTTCTTATGGCATCTTGCCTTTGCTCATGACCTTAATTTGTTCGTTTTTCGTCTTGTGGGGTTGGGAGGCAAAAGGCTCAACAGGCAGCACTATGGCAAGCATAGGCTTGATAGCCTCCGCATTTTTGTTTCGCCGACTGATTAAATTGTCTATTTGGTGGCGACAAATCTTGAAGGCAAAAAACATCAATCCCGATGCAGCAGCAGGCGAATATATCCTCAACCATAGGTCGAAAAGATTTAGGGCTTTTTGCAATGTGATTTTGTTTGGTTTGGTAGGTTTTTCTTTGCTCTACATTCCAAGCTATTTTACTATGCTTATTAAACTCGGTGAATTTGATTGGCAACACCACGTGTACGACTTTGGAAGTGTGATAGGGCTGGGCTTAATTGGTAGTTTCTTTTACCACAAATTTTTGTATAAACCCCGCACCAAATACAAAATCAAATTTGGTTTGACCGTAGATAATGGCACATTGGGGTCTGTTACTTTGCTGATAGGTGTCATTGCTTTGCTCACTTATTTTGAATTTAATCCCCTCAATTCTCTTTTTGAGTTGGTTAATCCATTCAAAGCCGACCTGATAGAACTCCAAGAAACTGCCAACAAAATACCCGAAAGTATGGAAGAACAGTTTTTAGACTACCAACGTGAACAACAAGAAGAAGAAGGTTCGGGCTACGGCTTTTTCAATGTCTTGACTTTGCTTAGTTTTATGGCTACTTCGGTCTGGATTTTTACGCTAAACTGTTTGGACAATGCCAAGAGAGAAGTGGCGAAGGTAATGGGAAAGGAATAGCAATAAAAGTACGTTGGCAATGGTTGCAGACCTTGCCAATCGTACAAAAACGAAAAATACCTTATGAAAGTTTTAAACTTTTGTAGGGTGTTTGTTTCGTTAGCATTTTCAAAAAATAATTGATAGACTCTACTATAAAAATACATTTTTTATTTACTTTTGCCTATTCAGCAACCAATGCTATGCACACCCACATACAAGAAAGTACACTCTACCCCGATTTGGTGCAATACCTTATTTCGCAAGGCTTTGATGCCATTGGCGAAACAAAATTTGCAGACAACCAAACCAGACCAGATATTTTGTTTAGTTATGCAGGGCAAAAATTTGTGGTGGAGGTGAAAATAGATGAGATAAAAGTAGAATTGACCTCCAATGCAGTGAGTCAAGCTTGGCGTTATGCAGAAAAATTAGGTACAACTAACGTAATTGTATTAGTTTATCCCAAAAACCTCAAAGGACAACCTGTGATTAACAGCCAACAACTTAAGGAAATTGTGCTAAAAACTCCTCTATTTACTCACGTTGCTACAGATAAATGGTCAAAAAGCACCAACAAAATTACTTTTTTACAATTTGTAGAGGCTTTAAAAGAGAACTTTGTCAAAGAAAAACCTACCATAGATTTTGATAGTGTTGTAACGAGGGTAAATAAAGCTATTACAGACTTTAATGCTGTTTTATTTTATGCAAACAGAGAGGAACTGGCGAAGGAAGTTGTGGACAAATTAGATTTATTTTCGGCTATTGGCGATTTCAAGGACAAAGAAAGTGCTTCGGTGCAGGTACTCAATTTAGCTTCGTTCTTGCTGTTCAACCAAATCCTGTTTTACCATATTTTTCATAAAAAAACAGAGGTCAAAGTACCTGAAATTCAAGAAGTTAAATCACCAAAAGAAGTGCAACAATATTTTGATGCTATTTTACAAATTGATTACAAATCTATTTACAAAGTAAATATTTTGGGGCATATCCCCAACGAACATTATTGCATTTCGGAACTCAATAGCTTAATCTTGCTTATCAAATCTTTGCGGGCAGAGCATATTACCCACGACTTGGCAGGTAGGTTTTTTCACGAACTCATCCCTCACGAAGTCCGCAAAGTGTTGGCAGCTTTTTATACGCACCCCAACGCAGCTGATTTGTTGGCGGGTTTGCTGATAGACAGCCCCAACGACACCATTATTGACCCTGCTTGTGGTTCGGGGACTTTGTTGGTGGCGGGCTACAAACGCAAACAATGGCTCTATGAAAAAATGTTTGGCTTTGCCAACCAAGCCCAAATGCACAAAGATTTTATAGAGAAAGAAATAACAGGCATAGACATCATGCCTTTTGCTGCCCATATTAGCACTATTAACTTGACTATGCAAAACATAGAACAAGTTACCAATGTGGTGAGGTTTGCTACGCGTGACTCTTTACAGTTGGCTGCACCATTGAACAAAAGCAATACCACCAGAGAGGAACACAATTTTGGAATAGACATAGAGGCATACACCGAAACCATACAAGGTACTATTTTTCAGATGTATGAGCAAAAGGCAATTAAACAAGGGGCTATCAACGCAGAAGGTGTAAGTGCAGGTTTTAAGTTGATTTTATCTGACGCAGTGATAATGAATCCGCCTTATTCGGACAGGGAAAAAATGCCCAAAGTATGGAAAGACAAACTAAATGCCAACGAAGTGCTGAATAAATACAGTGGAAATTTGATAAATTTATGGGGTTATTTTATGATTTTGGGAGATTTATTAGTCAAAGAAGGAGGTTTAGTCGGTTCGGTAATTCCAATAAACTTTGCCAGAGGAGCAGCTACCGAAAAAATTAGAGAGTTTACACTCCAAAATCACACCTTGCGTTATATTATAAAACCTGTGGGAGATATAGCTTTTTCAGAAGGGGCAATTTTCAAAGATATTTTATTGGTTACAGAAAAGAAAAAACCAAGTAAAGATGACGTTTGTAAAATTGTATATTTCAAAAAAAGTATAAAAAACTTCAAAAATGAGGAAATGCCCAAATTGTATAACCAATTACGAAATTTGAAAGCCTCAGACCTCCTGAAAAAAGAAAAAGGGATTTATTCAACCGAAACTTTTGATATATTGGCTGTAACACAGCAAACTTTGGAGGAAAAGCAAAACAATTTAATGTACTTTTTGTGGGCAAAAAATGCAGCAGATTGTGTAACTGTTCAGGAATTTTATAAGACTTTTCAGAATAAAAAACTAATCAATTTTCCGCAAGGTTTAGTAAGAGAGGGTTTTCATTCTTATACCAAAGGTGTAATTAGTGCAGTGTTTATTACCTCGCCACAAGAGCAAAAAACTCGTACCGAAAGGGCTTTAATGATTTTGGAAAGTGTAAAATCTGATTATCTCAATGTAAGAATAGCTAAAACTGAATTGCGTTATCAAGTTCCTCGTGAAGTATGTAAAAAAGCTATTCGCACCATCACTGGCTTGCGAACTATTGAAGTACCTGATGGAGATTATTTGGTAACCAATTACTTCCCCGACTTTGCGAAAATATTAGGTGTGTCAAAATTTGATGACAAAAACAAAATATTTGATTGGGAATATGTGCAAAAAACCTACCCCAAAAAAATGGTACATTTGGTTTCTGCCACCAAATTTGACTTGTATTCTCGTAATACTTCTTTCATTGCCTTTTATTCCGAAGAACCTATGATTGCTACGGATAGCCTAAAAGTTTATCCTAATTTAAGCACCGAAAAAGCTAAAATCTTATGTTTATTTTTGAATAGCATTGTTAATCTTTTGCAATTTATAACCAATCGCCAACAAACCACTGCTGGAGGCTATCACGCCATTACAGAAACAGATTTACTCAATTTCCAACTCCTTAACTACGAAAACCTAATTAAAAAAGAGATAGAAAAATTGTTAGTAGTTTTTGATAGCCTGAAAAGTTTGGAATTTCCGAGCATTGTAGAGCAGATAGAAAAACGGTTTTCGGGCAGGGTGCAGATGGATATGGCTATTTTGGAGGTTTTGGGCTACAAAAAAGGCGAAATTAACGAGATTTTGCCAAAATTGTATGAAGTGGTTTTGAGAGAACTGAAACAAGATTTTTAACTGTAGAACGGACTTTAGTCCGTTTTAATTTATCAGGAACAGAAAAAAGAAAAAGTCCGAAAAAAAGAATTAGCACAAATGAAATTACACCAACAAACAAAAAAGTATTTTAGCAATGATGAAGATTTGGGTGGCTATTGGGAAAGACATTTTGTTATTTACCCTACTTCTGCATTGCGTCGTGTTGGTATTACCGAAAGAACATATTTATTTGGTGGCGTTTTTTACGATTGGACTTTCCCATTTGGTTTATATGATGCTGATGCTGTTAATTTGATAATTATGAAAAGTTTTCGGACAGAAAACACTGCATTTTCCCATGTTTTGCCTAATAGTTATATTTTGGTTTTGCACAAATTAGATAAAAATGGCAAAAAGTGTGGCAAATTATATGTAGATATGCTTTTTTACAGTTTTGTAAAATTGACTAAAACAGAATTAGAAACATTGTTTTGAGAATTTGTAAGGGTGTTGGGTACAACTCCGTTTAACTAAATCAAACCAAACTTTGCACTTTCACAACTTGCCAAAGTCTGAGGATTGGCTAAAAAATTAATATTTTCTATTGAGAGTAAAGAAAAGAACCAAGAACAATACCAACATAGCACCTGCTAAGGCAAGCCACAGGTGGTCAGAGTCGTCTTGCCACGAAGTTTCGCCAATTCTAATACCTTCATTACCACCTGTTTGTTGTACTGCTATGGTTTCTACGGTCAAATCTGTTGTATCTAAAACCACTTGTCTTTGAGCATATTGTTCTTCGGTAGGTGCATTACGTTTGGGTTGAGTAGGCAAAGTAGCAAATTTGTCATTGGCAGTACCAAAAATATTAAAAACTATTTGGGCTTGTTGCAATAATTCTTGGCTCTTTTTTAATATCTCAAAATTTTCGCCCAGTTCTTTGGAAGTAGCTTTATCACTCACTGCCCATACTGCATATTGTCCCGCCATATTTTGCTCGTTGGTGGTTTCTATGGCTGCTGTCAAACGACAAAGTTCAGGAGAAGCCAATTTTCCAACCTCATAACTCACATAAATATCGGGTGCATTCTTGTGTAATTCGCCACAAATAGCAGTGATGCGACCTAAATATTTTTCGTTAGGTTTTAGTGTATAGTAAGCTGTTTTGGTAACTAACATATTTTGGGTATGACTAATTTGTGAGTGCAATACTGTGCCATTTTCTAACTTGACTACCAACGCTGTAGGCGAATTATTTTTGATACGCACATCTATACATTCGCCATAGTGCGAACTTTTGAGTTCAGGCTGGGTTTTGTTCGGATTAAAAGCCCCACGTGCAGCAAAACTCAATTTGCCTTGTGCCTTTGCGTCAAGAATGGTGAGGGTGTCCAAATCTATCAACGAAATGCCCATAGCACCCAAACAATGGCTGCTAAAGAGTAACAGGCTCACTCCCAAAAAGATAGTAATAGGTTTCATCTTAGCTTACTTTTTTGTAGTTACGAAAAGCCACACACAATATTTGTTAATGAATTGACAATGATTCGCCAAAAATAGCAAACGACAAGCTAAAATTATAAAAAAATAATGGTTTGACAAATTTATAAGCCAAATATTTCTGTAATTAGTAAAAGATTGTCTTACAACTTCAAAAAATTTTAAAATTAGCTCTTAAAACCATACAAATAAAACCACAATTTTTTAGCAAGTTACCGAAAAATATTAAATTGCAGCAAAAGGTTTAATAACAGACTATAATAATGAAAAGACTTTTTACCTCTTTTTGTTTGCTCGCTATTTTATTTATCAACCACAGCAGTCGTTTGGCAGACCCAACAGACCAAGACAAGTGGTTAATTTTAGTCAATGGACTTCGTAAAAAAGGTTGCAACTGTGGCAACCAAAAAATGAAACCTGTGCCTGCGGTGCGGTGGAATGAAAAATTGGCGGTGGCAGCATCCAAACATAGTGAGCAAATGAACGAAAAAAAGTTTTTTTCGCATACCAGCCCTGATGGAAAAGAACTAAAAGATAGGCTTAAAATGATTGGTTATAACTTCCAATGTGCAGGTGAAAACCTTAGCGTAGGACATGATAACGAACTCAAAACTTTCAAACAATGGCTGCAAAGTGATGGGCATTGCGAAAATATGATGAATTGGCATTTCAAAGAAATGGGCGTAGGCAGAAGTGGAAAATACTGGACTCAAGTATTGGGGGCAAGTTGGAAGTAAGGTTAAATTTTGAATGTTTAGTTCAATAGAGGTCATTCAAAGAGTCAAAAAATGGAAAAAATAAATATAGATAATTGTTTTTCAATAAGATATATTCATTAAAATTCCAAATTTTTGACTTCTGCCCCTCTCTAGTACCAACTAAAATTCAATATTTAACATTCAACAAAAGTAATTCCCAAAGTTTCCAGTTCAGCCAAAATAGGTTCGTATAGGGCAGGTTGTATAGGAATATGTACACCTGTTAAGTTGATTTTTCCTTCCAAAAACAGTTTTGCACCAATGGCTAAGGGCAAGCCTACGGTTTTGGACATGGCAGTTGCCTGTGGGTCATCTCCCATGGCAACCATAGACGAAGTTAATTGGTAGTTTTTGCCACCTAATTGGTACTCAAACAAATGCTGCATCACTATCATATCTTGGTCTTGTGGGGCTAATTGCCACTTACTTTCCAATAAATGTTGCAACAATTGGGCAGGTGAGGCTTGGGGCAAATTAGCTTGGGTGGTTGCAAACAACCCCAACCATTCTATTTTTTTGTAAACAGTTCCTTGTGGTGTTTCTTTGAGGAAAGCAGCCAATTTTTCTTCTGTGGTGGCTTGCGGTTTTGAGGGCAATTCGGGCAAGAAAGCATGGAGAAAGTCCCGATACGTTAGGTTTTCGCTGTTTTCCATTTTGAAACTGTCGTCTGTCATGCCCAACTGCACAAAAGTATCCCACGCCTGACAAAAACCTTGCTTGCGAAGTGTGCCTCTTATCATGGTGGGTATGGTGTCTAAGCCATACACACTGCGATAACTTAATGAATCTCTGTTCGGGTAGCCGTCAAAATTGCCGTAATTTGCTACGTTAATGGTTACAACGTCTTGAAACAACCGATGATAAGGCACATATTTGTAGCTGCCGTTTTGGATATAACGGGCTGTGCCTTGTCCTGCCAAGACCACATTGCGAGGATTCCATGTAAACTTATAGTTCCAAGGATTGGTGTCGTAAGCAGGGGCTATGAGTCCGCCTGTGTAAGACTTAAAACTCTGAATTTCAGCACCTTGTGCTTGCAAATGATGGATTATTTTCATAGCCGACAAGTGGTCTATGCCTGGGTCTAAGCCCAATTCATTCATCAGCAACAAGCCCTTTGCTTTTGCCTCTGCGTCTAAGGCTTTAATTTCGGGCGAAACGTAAGAAGCCGTAAACATACTTTTGTTTAGTTTGATACAGGCTTTAGCTGCGTGAATGTGTAAGGCTGGTGGCAACAAAGAAACGACCAAATCTGTCTGCCCTATGTGCTGTTCGCAACAGGTGGTATCTTTGGCATCGAAAAAAATAGCTTTTGCCCTTGTTTCATGCCCTTTTATCTTTTCTTGGGCTGCTTGTTGGTCAAAATCTCCAATAGTTAGTTGCCAATTTTGTTGCGGGGCATGAGCAAGCAAATAACCTATCAAATGGTGCGAAGACCTGCCTGCACCCAAAATTAAAATCTTTTTCATCTTATAATTAATAATTTACACAAATTTTGGAGGGGTCAAAATGGTTTGCACCAAAAAAACCACAAAAAAAGTGCCTTTTCAGGGTTGAAAAGGCACTTGGAGGTTTCAAGCGGATTCGAACCGCTGTAGGAGCTTTTGCAGAGCTCTGCCTAGCCACTCGGCCATGAAACCATTTGCTTTAAAATTAGAACACAAAGGTAGTGAATAGAAAACAGATTGCAAATAAAATAGGCATATTTTTTTATAAATTTTGTTTTAGGTAAAAATAATTCGCATAAAGGGGAGTATACAGGCATTAACACCTTTGCCTGAAGACGGATATACAATGTACTGTTCGTTTTTGTGATTGATAAGAAATTAAGTTGTGCGAAAATGAACATTTTTTGAAAATATATTTTTGTAAGCTACTGAAAATCAAAACAATAGGGAATAGGTATAAAATTTGATACATAAAAGAATAAGACCAAAGCACCATGATAAAGCTACAAAATATTCAAAAATTCTACGAAGTAGGGCATAATAAACTCCATGTGCTGAAAGGGATTGATATGCAGATAAAAGAAGGCGAATTGGTTTCTATTATGGGGTCTTCGGGGTCAGGCAAATCCACGCTACTCAATATTTTGGGTATCTTAGACGACTATGACATAGGGGAGTATCAACTGAATAACACCCTTATCAAAAATCTTTCGGCATCGAAGGCTGCTTATTACCGCAACCAATTTATTGGCTTTGTGTTTCAATCTTTTAATTTGCTTTCGTTCAAAAATGCAATGGAAAATGTGGCTCTGCCTTTGTATTACCAAAAAGTAAGTCGCAAAGAGAGGAATAAATTGGCAATGGCATACTTGGAAAAAGTGGGCTTAAAAGAGTGGGCAGAACATTCGCCAAATGAAATGTCAGGTGGGCAAAAACAAAGGGTAGCTATTGCAAGGGCTTTGATATCGAAACCAAAAATTATTTTGGCTGATGAGCCTACGGGGGCTTTGGATACTAAAACCTCGCATGAAATTATGGATTTATTTAAGGAGGTACACCAGCAAGGCATGACGGTTATCATTGTTACTCACGAAAACGAAGTGGCAGCCCAAACCCAACGGGTCATACGCCTGAAAGATGGTTTGATTATAGATGACGGCAAACAAACCGTAACCGCAGAAGACTTTGGGGCAGTGGGGTATAGCTTGCAAAAATAGGATTGCTTTAAGATTTGACTAAGCAAAAAAAGGCTGTCTTTTCGGACAGTTTCTATCTTTACACAAAAATTGTCAGACAATTACAAGTTTTTCACAAAATTATGTTTTTTAGCAATAAAAATGTATGTTTGTAACTTTACTTGCAATTTATTGCCATGCCATTTCTGCCCCAAACCCTTGCCTTTGCCCTTAGTGGTGTTTATCGCCGACTGACTGTGCTGCGTATCCAAATGGATTTGTTCAAAACGCAGGCTGTGCAGCTATTAGATACGATTAACGAAAACGAAACAGAGGAATTTCACAAAAATTTGGTGAGTAAGTTTTTGCAAACAACTTACTTTCAAAACAAGCATTATATCAACACCAAGGGGCGTAATGATTTGGTAATCCACAACGGAGAAGCCGCAAAATCTCCTGTGGGCGTACTCATTGAGGCAAAAAAGCCTACCAATACTGCCGAAATGCCCACGCCTGAAAACCTGAATTGCAAGGCTTTTCACGAATTGTTGCTCTATTATTTGCGGGAGAGAATTGCAAATAAAAACTTGGAAATCAAGTACTTAATCATTACTAATGTCTATGATTGGTTTATTTTTGATGCCCAAACCATTGATAGAATTTTTGCCCAAAACCGAAATTTGGTGCAGCAATTTCAGGATTTTTCGGAGGGCAGGTTGGCAGACAACCGAACAGATTTTTTCTACCGCCAAATAGCCGAGCCTTTTGTTGCCAATTTGCAAGAGGAATTGGAATTTACTCACTTCCGTATCAAAGATTTTGAGGGTTTGCTACGCCAAAATAACCCCGAAGAGGACAAAAAACTCCTGCCTTTGTACCGAGTGTTTACGCCTGAATATTTGCTAAAATTGCCTTTTGTCAATGACAGCAATACCTTAGATAGTGGTTTTTATTTTGAGTTGCTGCACCTTATGGGTTTGAAAGAGGTGCAGGCAAGTGGCAAAAAATTGATACAGCGAAATCCTGAACACGAAAGGCACAACGGAAGTATTTTGGAGGAAACTATTTTGAGAATAGAAAGTCTGAACAAATTAGACCGAATAGCCAATCTTAGTGATTTTGGTGCTACTCGTGAGGAACAACTTTTTGGTGTGGCTTTGGAATTGACCATTACGTGGATAAATCGGATTTTGTTCCTCAAATTATTGGAAGCTCAATTAGAAAGTTATCATAAAGGCGACAGAACTTACAGTTTTTTATCGGCAGAAAAATTTAGGTGTGCAAGTGGTTTAGACGTGCTGTTTTTTGAGGTGCTGGCAAAAGAACCCGAAAACCGCCACCCCGATACGCAAGTCTTGTATGAAAAAATCCCTTATCTCAATTCGTCTTTGTTTGAGATAACGGATTTGGAACACCAAACTGTTTTGATTGGCAACCTGAATACAGATAAAATTTTACCTCTTTATCCACAAACGGTGCTAAAAGACCGCAAAGGCAATAGGCAAACCCAAAATTTAAAGACCTTAGATTATTTGTTTGCTTTTCTCGATGCCTACGATTTTGGGGCAGAGGGCAAAGGCGACATTCAGGAAAGTAACAAACCCCTCATTACGGCTTCGGTGCTGGGCTTGGTGTTTGAAAAAATCAATGGCTACCAAGAAGGTTCTTTTTTCACGCCAGGGTTCATCACCATGTATATGTGCAGGGAAACCATACACAGGGCGGTGGTAGCCAAATTTAACGAAGTCAAACAATGGAATTGCAGCAACTTGACCGAAATTTACAACCAAATTAAAGACAATAAAGAGGCAAACGACATTGTGAATAGCGTAAAAATTTGCGACCCCGCAGTAGGTTCAGGGCATTTTTTGGTGTCTGCTCTCAATGAAATGATAGCCATAAAAAGTGAATTGGACATTTTGCTTGACCGCAAAGGCAAGAAATTAAGGGATTACAAGGCGGTGGTGGAAAATGATGAGTTGATGGTAATAGATTTAGAAAAAAACGAATATTTTAAGTACAATCCTCGCCATGCAGAAAAACAACGCATACAAGAAGCTATTTTTCACGAAAAGCAAACCGTGATAGAAAATTGCTTGTTTGGGGTGGACATCAACCCCAATTCGGTCAAAATTTGTCGGCTAAGGTTGTGGATTGAGTTGCTGAAAAATGCGTACTATAAAACAAGCCCCCTAACCCCCGAAGGGGGAACTGACGTAAATACGTCAAAAACTCCCCCTTTGGGGGGTGGGGGGCTTGGACTTAGACTTGAAGTTTTACCCAATATTGACATCAATATCAAGGTGGGCAACAGTTTAATCTCCAAATTGCAACTAAACGACAGCCTCAACCAATTTACCAATGCCCAACGCCAAACCATTCGGCGGTTGATGCCCGACTATAAAAAGCAAGTCGGTTTGTATAAAGGTGTAACGGACAAGGCAGCCAAACGCAAAATTGTAGCTCTGTTGGACACATACAGACAAACATTTCTTAAAATGTTTAATCCAAAAGATGCTGATTATCAGGCGTATAGAGAATTGGAAAACCAATGGGTAACAGCCCAACTTTCGCTGCACCAAAGTTCCGAAGTATTGGAAAAATTGCAAACAGAGTTTGAAACAGCCAAAGAAAAATGGGAGGCAAAAACCGAAATTTATCGCAAAGCCTTTGAATGGCGGTTTGAGTTCCCCGAAGTTTTAGATGACGAAGGTGATTTTGTGGGTTTTGATGTGGTGGTGGGAAATCCTCCGTATGGTGTAAAATTTAACTATAAAGTTGCCTCTACACAAGGTTTTGAAATTTTTACAGATAGTAGCGAAGCCTTTATGGTTTTGTCAAAAAAGATTTCAACAGTAGATAGTTTTTGTTCGGCTATCTTACCAAAGTCTATTTTATTTGCCAATGCGTGGCTACATTCTCGTAAATTATTGTTGGCTAATGTTATTTATCATTTGGTTGATACAGGAATTTCTTTTGCAGAAGTTGATTTAGAAACTGTAATTTATGTGATGCAACATGGGCAAATGCCAAGCAATCACAATGTAAACCTTCATCATTTTATACCCTTAAAAAGATATGCAGAAAAGAAAAAACTAAAAGATTTAGGAGAGGTAGCACAAAGTATTTTTGTAGAAAGTGAAATTTTAACTATTGCTGCCGTTTCACCTGTTATCAAAAATATTTTTGATAAAATTCGTAAAAAAACTTTCCTAAAAGATTTTGAAAGACAAGTATTTAGAGGTTTGTATATTCCTGATGACTATAAAGCATTGCATTTAGACAAAGGTACTACGCTGTATATCAACAAAGTACCAGATGTTTCTCGGTATGCTATTGAGTTGGTAAGAAATATAGATTTGTCTTTTTTACCTAAGCAACCAACTGAAAAAATTGGTAAATTGTCGCAAGACAGGGTAATAATAAAAGTTTTGCGTGGTGCAAGATTGCAAGCTACCATTTGCCCTAAACATATTTTGACTACTGAAAAGTTAATCAATTTAGTTGTGGAAAAAGTAGATTTACGTTTTACATTAGCTCTTGTTAATTCAAAATTAGTTTCTTTTTATTTCAATAAAACTGTTTTTAGTGATACAACCGAAACATCAAGAGTTATGGACGACATTTATTTGAGTAAAATACCTTTTCCAAAAATAGACAAACAAAAACAAAAACCTTTTATTCGGTTAGTAGAACAAATTTTAGCGAATAAAACTAAACAAATCAACACCTTAGATTTAGAAACCGAAATAGACCACCTCGTTTACAAACTGTATGATTTGACAGCCGAAGAAATCAAAATAGTGGAGAATGGAACAAAATAAGCCTGAACAATGCAATTGGGTTGTATGAGCAGGTGTTGGCTTCAAACCCACACTATCGCAAACAGTTGGGTGCTTTTTATACACCTGATTACGTGGTGAAGTACATGGTAGCAACTACGTTGAAAAAAGCAATGGAAGGCAAAACTTGGGAGGAAATTCAACAACTTACGATTATAGACCCAGCTTGCGGAGGAGGTTGCTTTTTGGTAGCAATATATAGGTTTTTATTGGAAGTTTATCAACAACACAAAGGAAATGAACTTTTGACTTTGGTAGAAAGAAAAGCAATTTTAGTTCGTCATATTTTTGGTGTAGATATAGACGAGGAGGCAGTGGCAGCAATAGAGGAAATGAAGGCAAACCGAATTTTTGAAAATGCCTTTGAATGGCGGCTTGAGTTTCCTGCAGTTTTAAACGAGGAAGGAGATTTTGTGGGCTTTGATGTGGTGATGGGTAATCCGCCGCCTCTAATTATGAACGAATTAGAGAATTTACCTTAGCTACTCTTTATTCATTGGTAGATTGTGGTAAAGTATGGCAAGATGTAAAGTTGGAGGTTTGTATTTTTGAGTTGAGCAAAGAAAAAGAAACCTTACAATAGAGTTTATTACGATAATTTATCTACCTTGCCAAAATTTTTCTTTTATGCAAACTTTCGCCATTATTTATCAAAATGAGAGTCGTTTTTTGGCTTTGACCAGTCTAGAAGGAACTTTTCAAACCCTAAGAATTGTCAGGGATACGATTAGAATTAAAGGCGAATTAGTAAGAGATACACTGTGGCGTATGTAGCCGCAGCTTTACACAATTTACGTAACTATTCCAGAAATCCTAAATTTGCATCATAATTTATCGTAATAACCTATATTTCAAACCTCTTATTTCATATCTATTTACTATGCATGTATTGATAGCAAAATTGCGAGAAAAATATATTTTACACCCTTATTTTGTTGTCCTCCTTTTTGTTTTGACAGAGCAGAAGTTAAATTTTGTGGCTATTCCAAGCTACTTTTTGAGTTCTTTGCTCATTGCCCTGACTTTTATATGCCCTATTCTACTATTTTTATATTTTTCCCCCGCCACACATAAATATTCGTTGGGTTTGTGGCTTACCTTTTTATTTGGGTTCATATTTTTTGGAGATAATCTACAAGCAACAGTAGTTGAAATCATACCCTCTTGGTTAGCCCACGCCCGCATAGTGTATTTTATACTTATTTTTGCAGTGTTATTCTCTATTTTGATTTTCAACACCTATAGAAAAAAGCTTTTTACGCTAAATTTATATCTGAATTGTGTTTTATTTGGCTTTTGCCTGATAGAAATTCTTGCAATTATTCAGCATAGTTATCATGCTGATAGACTTACCAAAATTGGCAATTCAATATTACCTAACAAAAGCCAGACAGTCGTAACAGATTCGTTACCCAATATTTATTTTATTTTAACAGATGGTTACACCAATAGCAACAATTTAAAAAAGTATTGGGGCTATGATAACCAGCCCTTTCTTGACTCTGTGCAAAAACATGATTATTATGTGGTTAAAAATGCTAAATCAAATTATTTTTATACAAAACGGACGTTGGCTGCTTTGCTCAACGGGCAGTATTTGCCTGAATATTTTGAAGAAAAGGATTTGGAATTTTGTAATCAAACAATCAATCACAATGCGTTTGGAAATTATTTAGAACAAAATGGCTATGAGACAACAGCTATCTCACCTTTTGTGTTTAATAGAAAAACAGATAATTTATATAGCAACACTTGGACTTTGAAGTTTGATATAGCTTTTGAACATTCGTATCTTCATTATTTAGACAAAACTTTTTTGAAATTTGCACTCAGTTCTCTATTTCATAAAGGCGAAAAAATGGTTTCTATCGAAATGCATAAAAATATGTCGTTTAGAGTCTTAAACAAGTTTAAAGAACAGATTAGCATACCAACAGCTAAACCAAAATTGATTTATTTACATCTTTTCATATCACATTACCCTTTTATATTTACAGCTAATGGCGGTTTAACAACGGAATGTTACAAAGACAATACAATAGAACAGTATCAAGTACTTTATTTAGACCAAATAAAATATCTCAACACTGTCTTATTAGATTTAATAAGTTCTATTGAAAAACATAGCAACCGTCCTGCTATTGTACTCATCACAGGTGACCATGGGGCAAGGCTTTGGAAAGATAAAGAAAGACTCAAGGAGAGTTACTCCACAACCACATTATTTTATTTTCCAAATCAAAAATATGAAAATTTGCACGATAGTTTGTCTTCGGTCAATTTGTTTAAGGCAGTGATAAACAACGCCTTAGACAAAAAAATTAGTTATTTACCAGATACTATTGTTGTTTTGCCTGATGATATTCCTTATAAGTGATATGTTTCTTCCTCGTTTTTTTACCCATCTCTTTTTTCTTCTTTGGTTAGGCTCTTTGTTTAGTGCTACTGCCTTTGCTTTGTGGCAAACACAAGGCAAGACCGTATTAAGCCTGAATTTGCTTTTACTCTTGCTTTGGGTTGGCAATCAAGTAGTGAAAAAAAATAAAAAGAAATCGGCTATACGATTGTCAAGGTCTGCGACCATTGCCAACGTAGCCCATATACGATTGTCAAGGTCTGCGACCATTGCCAATATATTAGCTCCTATACATTGGAAATGGTCACAGACCTTAACAAACGTATTGTTTCTTGTTTTCGTCATTTTTTTGTTTTGGCTTGCCAATGCCGCTATGGTTTTTCGTTGGGGTGAAGACGTAAATTTTGCTTATTGGCTACCATCCAAAGATTTGGCTGCTTATAGTCGTTATGTAGAAATGCTACTTTTGACAGGGCAAGAAAACTACCATTGTCTTTCTGCTAATTACTTCGAAGCTCAATTTCATGGTTGTTCACCTTATCACTTTTACGAATTTTGGTTGGCTGCTTTTTTTTCAAAACTATTTGGTTTTCAGCCACTTACAAGTTATTGGTTAGTAACCTATCCCTTGTTTTATCTCACTATTTGGTGTGGGGCAATGGCTGTTTGTGAATATGCACAAGTTAGGAATTATAGAACAACCAACTTGCTAAGTTTCAAAAATTTAGCAAGTTTCAGCTTTAACGCCACAAGTGTTTTAAACCCTTGTGGCGTTGTGCCGACTCTTTGGGCAAGAGGTTTGTTTTGTTTGACTTTACTCTTAGTTGGTGGTTGTTATTTTCCTGCTTATCAAGTAGTTCCTTTTCTGAAAGGGACAGAATACCTGCACAACAATACCTTGCTTACCTTCGGCTTGGTAGAACCTTTTTTGATAGCTACATTTTTATTGTGGAAACAAAGAAAATATTATATAGCATTTTTGGCTCTGTTCGCAATTCCGTTAATTTCCATTACTACCTTGGTCGGTGTGTTAGGTATAGGAGTAGCCTATATGTTTTGGCACATCATAGACAAAGGGTATTGTAGGCGAAAAGTAAAGATTTTCCTACCATTTGCTATCACAATGTTTTTATTAATAATTGCAATAGTCATTTTTTATTGGATTTTGGGAATACAGCAAACTGCTATTTTTTCTTTCAATGAAGTATTGCCTGTCTATGCTTTTCGGCAATTTTCGTGGGGGCAAGCCTTGTGGTTTTTAGGAAAAGGAATATTTATAGTTTTTGGACTCTATTTGGGCAAAATAGCCTTACTTTATTTGCCATTTGTGTTGTTGGCTGTACTGTTGCAAATGCAGAGGAGAGGAGAAAACATTATACTTACCAACTTCTCTATGCTTTACAAGTTTTTTAAACTTGGAGAGTATAGTTTACAACCTCACAGGGACTGGTGGCAACTAAATTTTAGCCCCTTTTTAACTATTCTATTTTGTATAACTTTATTGGGAACTGCTGCTATGTGGCTCTTGCAACTTCACCCTGATTCTCATCAACTCCTCACAAATGTCTTAGTGCCTTTTTTAAACCTTGCCTTAGCACATTTTTTCTTAGTTGGTTTTTTGCAAAAAAAATTTACCAGAAGTCTTACTTTTATTTTTGGATTGTTAGTAGTTTACCAATTTTATTTTTCTATTTTGGTAAAATACAGTCAAATTAAAGAAGAAGAATTATATAGCACCACCTATTTAGAAAAAATAAGCCAACTGCCTGCACCACCCACACAAAGACAACAATTTGGGGCTTTTTTATATGGCAAAGAGTTTTATCCACACAATTTATATTCAAAAGGAAGCAGATACAATGTGCCAGCTACCTACTTAGCAGTTCTACCACAATTTTATACGGTGATTAATATAGAAATTTTTGACATACCAACAAGTCCACAACCTATACATCAATTATTTGAATCACGTAGTTTAGCTAACAGTGAATTTTATCAATTTGTGGCAAAGCAAAAACGCAACCAGCAATTCGTAAGCATAGGGCAGAGCCAAGTGGACTGTATTCTGCACTACCAACTTGGTTTTTTGGTACTTTCCAAACAGGCTATGATACGACCAGAATTGCAAAAGTTTATCCAAAAAAATAGCAAAATGACAATAGCAGACGAAAAAAGTGGGGAACAGTTTGTTGTTTTGTATGAGTAACTTATGCTGCCAAATTATTCTATTTTTTGCTTAATCTCTTTCAATTGCTCTATATGCCTTGCCGTATGACGTGGTATAAAATAAACCCAATCTGCTTTGGTCATATCACCTAACATAGGGTGTTTAACAAGCACACCATCAACTAAATTACTTGCTTCTATGAGTTGATACATCTCATTGCGAGTTTTCTGAAAGGCTTTTAACAAATCTGCCAACGTGGCAAATCTGCCTTTGGGGGCTACTGTATCAGGTGCTGGTATTGGGGTTTGTCTATTTTGGAGAATTTTATCTAACTTTTCTCTGTTGATAGTGCTGGCTGTGCCTTCGGGTGCGGTGGGAGCTGCCTCTGCACGCAACATACGTACTAAACCCACTTCCACAATAAAAATATGCTCAGCACACTCCAACAAAGACCATGTTTTTTCATCTAGTTTCTGTTTAACCTGTTCTTCTGTGCAGTTTTGTAGTTCGGCAAAAAAAGCTTGCTCTGTAGCTTTGAGTGCAGCTAATAAATTGGTAGTTTCCATTTTAGTTCGTTTATTCTACAAAAATATAGGTTTTCCACATTAAAATTAACATTGTCTTTGAATTTATTTTAGTAGGTGCGACACAGTAAACTTGTATGCCATTTTTGCATAGTAATTGCCACAAAACCTTATTTCCTGCCATTTTGACAATTATTTGTGGCTACATACAATTTGGAAATACTTTTGACTATATTTTTTACAAGAATTTATTATAAAAATTCTAAAAGAATTAGGATTTTTAGTTGCAATCCTTATCTTTACATACAAAACCTTAACAAGCTAAGATTGGCTATGGAACAAGCAAAATTTTCAAATAAAGTCAAAGATATTATTTCATTGAGCCGCGAGGAGGCTATACGGCTGGGGCATGACTATGTAGGAACAGAACATCTTTTGTTAGGTATGATTAAAGAAGGTGAATGTACCTCATTGCAAATGCTTTCGCGTATGGGTGTACCCTTAGACGACCTCAAAGAAACAATAGAACGGACTACACAAGGTACGGCTACTTTCAAAACCACAAGTTTAGAAGCCAATATTCCACTGACCAAACAAGCAGAAAGGGTATTGAAAAGCACCTATTTAGAAGCCAAAATATTTAAGACTGCCACCATAGAAAGTGAACATTTGTTGCTCTCTATTTTGCGTCATGAAGACAATTTGGGCAATCAAATTTTAGAAAAATTCGAAATTTCTTACGAAGTGGCAAAAGAACTCTTAGAATATATGATGCGAAATCCACTGACCATCAGGGCAGAAGCTCCTATGGCAGATGATGACGATGACGAAGCCCGTATGTTTGGCAATAGTAGTCGTGAAGGTAACAAATCCGAAAAATCTCGGACTCCTGTTTTAGACAATTTTGGTAGAGATTTGACCAAAATGGCAGAAGATGGCAAGTTAGACCCTATCATTGGTCGCGAAAAAGAGATAGAAAGGGTAGCCCAAATTTTGAGCAGACGCAAGAAAAATAATCCTGTGTTGATAGGTGAACCTGGTGTAGGCAAAACTGCCATAGCCGAAGGATTGGCTTTGCGTATCGTACAAAAGAAAGTGTCGAGGGTGCTGTTTGGCAAAAGAGTTGTAACCTTAGATTTGGCTTCTTTGGTGGCTGGCACCAAATACAGAGGGCAATTTGAGGAAAGAATGAAAGCCGTAATGAATGAGTTGGAAAAATCTCCCGACATCATTCTCTTTATAGACGAACTACACACCATTGTAGGTGCGGGCGGTGCTTCGGGTTCTCTCGATGCCTCCAATATTTTCAAACCTGCATTGGCGCGTGGCGACATTCAATGTATAGGGGCTACGACCTTAGACGAATACCGCCAATACATAGAGAAAGACGGGGCTTTGGCTCGCCGTTTCCAAATTGTAATGGTAGAGGCTACTTCGCCAGAGGAAACCATTGAGATATTGAAAAATATCAAAAACAAATACGAAGACCACCACCACGTAAGCTATGACGAGGCAGCTATTGTGGCTTGTGTCAAGATGTCTGACCGTTATATTACCGACAAGTTTTTGCCCGATAAAGCCATAGACGTATTAGACGAGGCAGGGGCAAGGGTACACATTAACAACATAAAAGTGCCATCGGACATTTTGCAATATGAGCAACAGATAGAAGGCGTAAAAGAGCAAAAATCGGAGGTAGTGAAACGCCAACAGTACGAAGAAGCTGCCAAATTGCGTGATAAGGAAAAGAAATTAGGAGAGCAGTTGGAGGCAGCCAAACGCCGTTGGGAGGAGGAAACTCGCAAAATGACCTATCCTGTAACGGAGGAACACATAGCCGAAGTGATAGCCATGATGACAGGTATTCCTGTGAGCAAAGTAGCCCAAAAAGAAGGTGCAAAATTGCTAAACATGAACAAAGCCTTGCAAGGCAAAGTGATAGGACAAGAGGAGGCTATCAAAAAATTGGTAAAAGCTATTCAACGGACAAGAGTAGGATTAAAAGACCCCAAAAAACCTATTGGCTCTTTTGTGTTCTTAGGTCCGACTGGCGTAGGTAAAACCGAATTGGCTAAAGTCTTGGCTACTTATCTCTTCGACAAGGAAGATGCTTTGGTGCGGATAGACATGAGTGAATATATGGAGAAGTTTTCGGTATCCAGATTAGTCGGCGCCCCTCCAGGTTATGTAGGCTATGAGGAAGGTGGACAACTAACCGAAAAAATTCGCCGCAAACCTTACAGCGTGGTCTTGCTGGACGAAATAGAAAAAGCACACCCCGATGTGTTCAACATTTTGTTGCAAGTGCTTGACGATGGTATTTTGACTGATGGGCTGGGTCGCAGGGTAGATTTCAGAAATACCATTATCATTATGACTTCCAATATTGGGGTGCGTGATTTGAAAGATTTTGGTACAGGCATTGGTTTTGCTACCAAAAACAAATCTGAAAATCAAGCCGATATGATGAAGTCCACCATTCAAAATGCACTTCGCAAGGCTTTTTCACCCGAATTTTTGAACCGTCTTGATGATGTGATTGTGTTTAATTCTTTGGAAAGAGAGCATATTCACCAAATCATAGATATTTCGTTAGGTAAATTGTTTGCTCGAATTACAAGTTTGGGCTACCAAATAGAGCTAACCGAAAAAGCAAAAGATTTCATTGCAGAAAGAGGTTATGATGCCCAATATGGTGCAAGACCTCTGAACAGGGCTATTCAAAAGTTCTTGGAAGACCCCATAGCTGAAGAGTTGCTAAAAGGTGAGGTAGCCGAAGGAGATACCATTTTGGCAGACTACAAAGGCGAAGGCGATGAATTGACTTTGAGTGTCCGCAAGGAAATGATGCAAACAAATTAGTGGTTTTATATTCTTAACTTTGGCAGTGGTCGATAGACCCTGCCAATAGTTAAAAAACCGAAAGACTTTAAAAGTTTTTCGGTTTTTGTTTGTTAACTTTTTAGAAAAATATTTAATAGAGTTACTGATAACTGTTTTTACTGTTTCACCGTTTTCTTCGTAGCCGTTTTGCCATCAGTGCTTAGGCTGATAACATAGACCCCTGCGGCTACGTGCTGCAAATGCAATTTGTGTTCGTAAGCACCTGCGGTAGCTGTTTCAGTGAATTGGTACACCTCTTTGCCCACCACGTCTGTTACAGAGATTTTCACTAAGCCAGCTTTT
>JAAFKA010000017.1 GCA_013299115.1 Cytophagales bacterium | reverse complement strand
ACAAAAAACTAATCAAAAGAGGACATTTTAGCTCCAAAGAAGACCTCAAAGAAAAGCTAAACAAATTTATTGACTACTTCAATCAAACTATGGCAAAGCCTTTTAAATGGACATATGGGGGAAAGCCTTGCAAGGTATAAAGTAAACGGTTATTTATGAGATGTAACACTAGTAGTACTTGTTTGTTTTTTTACTGTTTTGCTTTCGTTGCTTTCTTTGCTTTCATTTTTAGTTGCCGCCCCATCACCTTGTTTCACTGGATAGATAGGAACAACCTCTGGGGCAGCTTTACCGCCATCACCACAAGAGGTCATAGCAGCCATAGATAAACACAGACTCAAAGAAAAAAATAAGTTTTTCATAATTTTTTGATTTCTAGATATTTTTGCCTACTCTTTTGCTTTTTGGCTTCCGCAAAAAGAATTTTATTAGAACTTATTACTACATTTTGAAAACAGTCAAAAGCATATTTACTGAATTTTCATAAATAAATTTACTTTTAAAAGACAGTAATAAGAACTATATCTTTGATACAAACTTAGAAATAAATTAAAACTTAAACAAAGTTATATATAATTTTTTTTAGCCAGCAGTACAAAATTTGCAAAAATACTCAAATAATTGACTGTTCTTTGGTCTAATTTTTTCTGAAAATCTGCCGACAAAACCGCATTGAACCCCGCAAAAGGATAGGCATTGCCATAACGGTTTCTGTATAGATTTGCTTTGTGGTTGGAGTATCGAATAGCCAATAGATGTGTGTCTGCATTATCTAAGGGCAGGGCAACGAAAACAGAGGGTGCATAAAAGTTCTTTTCTTTCTCGGCAACATGGGCAACAGTCCCAAATTTTTGTATCAGTTTTCCATCTAAATAAATCTCCGAAGCCCCATAATGTCGCATATTAAACTCTAAAATTGTATTTTTTAGCTCCGCTGCCACCGCAAAATGCAGCCGAAACCAACCCATTCCCTGCCAAGAGTTTTGGGCTATGCTATCAAAATGGAATTGGGTACTGCTGCAAAATTGCCAACTGCTGTCGTTGTAAGTAGGTTCACGCCAAGTAGAATCATCTCCCTGCCTATATTTCCAGCCTTTGCGTTGGAGAGGAATAGCCTCTTGTGGATATTTAGCAAAACTATCTTTGGCTATCTTATACGTAGGTGTAGGCACAAGTGCAGGCGTTGCATCTTGAGCATAACCCAAATATGCAAAACAGATACAGCAAAGCACAAAAAATAATAGTTTTGTGAATAATTTTGTCATAAACACAATTTTACCAAAGTTGCTACATTTATAGCATTTTTTACTATTTATAGTCGCACTATTTTTGTGCCAAGCAATAGCAAATCAATTATTGTGCATGAACTTTTATTAATGGACTTGTTTAGTTGCCTTCAAACAAACGACTTCGCACACAGATAACACTGATTTTTACGGATAAAAAAGTAAAAAATCAGTATTTTTAATCCGTAAAATCTGCCTTATCTGTGTGCAAAATACGTTATATTTCTCCAACTAAACAAGTCCATTCGGTACAATTCAAAACGCCTTGACAGTTACCTATCAAAATTTGTAACTGTTTAGGTAGCATTACTTTTTATACGTTGTCAATGGTCGCAGACCTTGACAATCGTAATTATTTAGCTACGATTGTCAAGGTCTGCGACCATTGACAACGTACCTAAATAATTACCAAAATTTTAACATCTTTGAGTAGCTTGATGGATTTTTCAGGATTTACCATAGAAATATACAAGTAATTTCAAAAAAAAATAGAAGTTATTGCAATAGCTTTTGTAATTTAGCAAAGTTTACAAAAAAACTATAATTTGCATTTGCCTATCATTACTTTTTATGCAAAAGAAAGCAATTTTATTTTTTATTTGGTTTCAATGTCTATTTTTTTCTGTGGTAGCCCAAAAACCAGCCGACAAACAAAAGCTGCAAGTGATTGACAGCCTGAAATTGGCTTTGCCAAAAATCCAAAAAGATACGTTGCGGGCAAGGCAATATAGTTTGATTGCAGAAAATTATAGAAGGTTGCAAAATGACTCTGCGTTGCTTTATGCCGAAAAATCTCGTGTTATTTTTCAGGCTTATCCCAAAAGTTGGGGCTATGCCCATGCCATTTTACAAGTAGCGTCGGTGCAGAAAGACAAAAGAAACTACGACCTAAGTTTGAAAAATTTTCAGGTTGCCTTGCCCATTTTTGAAATCTTGAAAGACCAAAAATACATAGGTTATGTTTATTCGGGTTTTGGCAATGCGTATTACGGCAAAAATGATTACAAAAAAGCCATTGAATACTCCTCCAAAGGATTGGATTTATTGGAAAAAGTGAAAGATTATTTTGTAGCTGCAAATACCGCTAATGATTTGAGTATTTGCTACAAAAATTTGGGCAACTACCCAAAATCCGTAGAATATAGCATGAAGGCTATCAAATATTACGAAAATTTGGGTAGTTCTCAACAAATGAATGTGGCTATGACTTCGGCAAATCTCGGCATTACTTTGCGGCGACAAGGCAACCACGAACAGGCTATTCAATACATCAAAAATGCTATTGAGATTTACCAAACTTTGGGCGACAGTATAGCCACTGCCCGAACAAAAAGCAATTTGGCTGATGTTTACAAGTTAGTCAAGAGAGAAAATGAGGCGTTGGGCTTGTATCAAGAGGCTTTGCGGACTTTTACGCAACGCAACGAAAAGTTTTATATTGGCATGGTGCTAAACAACCAAAGCACGATTTTTGAAAACCGCAAAGATTTTATTTTTGCCCAACAAAATTATGAAAAAGCCCTTGCCATTTTCAGAGAACTCAACAGCCCTTCGGCAGTAAGTGAAGTAGCAAATCACTTGGCTTATGTGTATTTGCAACAGCAGCAACCGCAAAAAGCATTGGAACTAACCAAAGAGGCGTGGGAAATTGCCAAAAAACGCAACGAAAAACCCATGCTGCGCGACATTGCCCTCAATATTTCGTTGGCTCATGCTCAACTGAATGATTTTGCCAAAGCCTACGAATATCAACAAATTTACAGTGCTTACAAAGACTCTATTTTCAGCAAAGAAAACACAGATGCCATTGCCCAGATGCAAGAAATCTATGCTTCGGAGAAAAAAGAGCAAGAAAACAGACTGTTGCGAAATGAAAATGAATTGAAAGCCAGCCAATTAACCCAACAAAGACTGTTGGCAGAGGAAAGCAAATTGTTGGTGGCAAAAGGCAGAGCCGAAAATGCCTTGTTGCAACAAGAAAAAACTTTGCATTTGATAGAAATAGAGAAAAAACAATTAGCCGATGCCCAAAAGCAAAGCCAAATTACGCTGTTGCAACAAGAAAAATCTTTGCAGGCAAATGCCCTGAAAATTCAGGAACAGGAATTGGAACAACACCAAACGCAGCAAAGGGTTGCTTTTGCAATAGGCTTGTTGGTGCTGGCAATTATCGGGATTTTGTATCGCAACAACCGCCAAAAACAGAAAACTAATTTGGTGCTGACTACCCAAAAACAAGAAATTACGCTAAAAAATACAGAATTAGAGCAGCAAAAAGAAGAAATTTTGGCAATAGCAGACAATCTTCGTCAAACAAACGAAGTAGTAGAGGAGCAAAAAAATGAATTAGAAAATACTTTGCAAGTGGTACAAACCCAAAAACACGAAATAGAGGAGATAAACAAAAACGTGGAGGCAAGTATCAAATATGCCCAACGAATACAAAGTGCGATGCTGCCTTTTGAGGAAAGAATAGCCAATGGATTGGGCAAAGATAACTTTTTTATTCTGTTCCGCCCTCGTGATATTGTGTCGGGAGATTTTTATTGGTTTCATAAAGTAGTTAGTGGTGAGCAGGTAGTAGTTGGTAGTGAAAATTTGCAAGCAACCAACAAAAACAAATCACTACCTACTACCTACTCTCTACTAACTACCAACTGTATTTTTGCCGTTGCCGACTGCACAGGGCATGGTGTGCCTGGGGCTTTTATGAGTATGGTGGGCATGAACATTTTAGACGAAATTGTGATAGCCAAAGCAATTACGCAGCCCGACAAAATCTTGACTGAACTCCACCGCAATATTCGTTATTCATTGAAACAAGCCGAAACCGAAGTACGTGATGGTATGGATATAGTGGTGCTGAATATAGAAAAAAATTATTTTGTGCCTGAAAACCAAGTAGTTAAACAAGAAATTACAGAAAATTTTGAGCCTAATGAGCAATACCTCAATCACTGCAAAGTTTTGTATGCAGGGGCAATGAATCCTTTGTTTTATGTTCAAAACCAACAACTTACAGAAATTAAAGCTACCAAAAAGCCTATTGGCGGAGGAAGTTTGGGCGACATAGGAGATAGGGTGTTTGAGTTGCATGAAGTAAAAAGCCCCCCATCCATAAGCCCCCTAACCCCCAAAGGGGGAATAGCCCCACCCAACCCTCCCCAAAGGGGAGGGCTAAAAACTCCCCCTTTGGGGGTTGGGGGGCTTGGCATTTTCTACCTCTGCACAGACGGTTTTCAAGACCAATTTGGGGGCAAGCAAAACCGAAAATTTATGAGCAAAAGAATGAAGGAGTTGCTGCAAAACATAGCCGAAGAATCTATGCCAAAACAAAAGGAAATTTTAGACCAAACCATAACAGATTGGATAGCAGAGGGCAACGAACACCAAACAGATGATATTACGGTAGTGGGGATTCGATTGTAGGCTACCCAAACAATTTTTCTATCACTTCGCCCATGCTACTGGTTTCTACGATATTGATTTTGAAAGCCTTTTTATCTAAGCCTTTGGCACTATATTTTGAGATATAAATTTGTTTGAAACCCAATTTTTCTGCCTCCGAAATCCGTTGTTCTATTCGATTAACAGCACGTATTTCGCCACCTAAGCCCACTTCGGCTGCAAAAGCTATGGTTTTTGGGATTGGTTTTTCCTCAAAAGACGACAAAATAGCCGTACAAACTGCCAAATCTACGGCGGGGTCTTCCACTTTTAGCCCACCTGCCACGTTGAGAAAAACGTCTTGTGTACCCAACCGAAAACCGCCACGTTTTTCGAGAACAGCCAAAAGCATAGCCATACGTTTGCTGTCGAAACCTGTACTACTTCGTTGGGCGTTGCCGTAAGTGGTGGTGCTGACCAAAGCCTGAATTTCTATCAACAAAGGTCGGTTGCCTTCGAGCATAGCTGCAATACTTACACCACTAAAATCCTCTTCGCGTTGTGAAATCAAAATTTCAGAAGGGTTGCTCACTTCTCTCAAACCTGCTGACTGCATTTCGTAAATTCCTAATTCGGAAGTAGAGCCAAAACGGTTTTTGACTGTCCGCAAAATTCGGTAACTCAAATGTCTATCTCCCTCAAATTGCAGCACTGTATCCACCATGTGTTCGAGCATTTTGGGTCCTGCAAGGCTGCCATCTTTGGTAATATGCCCAATCAAAAATACAGGCGTTGCGGTTTCTTTGGCAAACCGAAGCAACTCACCTGTACACTCACGCACCTGCGAAATGCTGCCCGCCGCCGAGTCTATCACTGCTGTATGCAAAGTTTGAATAGAGTCAACCACCAAAATATCGGGTTGCAACTGCTCTATTTGCTGAAAAATTTGGGCTGTGCCTGTTTCTGCCAAAATATAGCAAAGGTTTTGCGGAGTTCCCAATCTTTCTGCCCGCATCTTAATTTGTTGCTCACTTTCCTCGCCCGATACATACAACACTTTGAGATTTGCCAAATTCATAGCTATTTGCAACATCAACGTGGACTTGCCAATACCTGGTTCTCCGCCAATCAAAACCATAGACCCTGCCACAATTCCGCCGCCCAAAACTCTGTTCAGCTCATTGTCTTTGGTCGTAATTCGCTGCTGCTCTTGGTAGGCTATGTCGGCTATCAATTTGGGTTTGGAGGCAATCGTAACTTTTTCGTTAGCTTTCCAACGAGGTTTGTTGCGGTCTTCCCTCTCCAATACTTCTTCTGTAATGGTGTTCCATTCGCCACAAGAAGGGCATTTTCCCATCCATTTGGGTGAATTGTAGCCACAACTTTGACAGAAGAAAGAGATTTTTGTTTTTGCCATAGCTTGTCTTTGGATAATACTCAAATATACTTCTAAAATCACTGAATGCCCTAAGTGCTTTAATTAGTAAATTATGTAATTTGTAGTAAACTGTTATTTCTTTCCCAGATATTTTTCTGCTTCGCCAACTGCCTCTGTAAAAATGTAGTTTAAAAGCCCTGCAATTTTATCGGCTTGTGTGGTAATATTATAACTATTGATGTCTTGCGTAAAGATGTTGTTATCCAATTTCGCAAATTGCCACATTTCTCCATTGCTTGTAAAACCATAAATAACCATAGTTGGAAAAAGTTTTTGGCAGGCTACCATTTCAGCTAAGGTTTGTCCCCAAGCTGTGGTAAAGTTATCTACTTTTGCTTCTGATACGCAAATTAAAGGCATATCATATAAGAGTGTATTTTGATTTTCTGTATAAGAAAATAAATAATCAGGTGTGCCACAAAGTTTATCATCTGCTCGCAGGTCAAATTCTCTACTCCAAAAATTGATATGCTTATGCTGTTGGGCTACATAACGTATAATTGGAGATATAAAATTTTCTGAAATAGCAATTTCACTTGGATTTGGTTTTTTTATGTTTAAACTATAATTCAAGTCATTCATAAAAAAATCAGGTAGGGGCATCGAAACAATTTGAGTAAAAACACGGTCTTTTCTTAAAATTGTTTGATACTGTTGAGATACCTCAGTTATATTTTTAAAATCACTGAATGCCATAAAATTTTTCAATTAGTTAAGTTTTCAATTAGTAAATTTAGTGAATTTATTTCCTACTTCCTACTTCCTATTTCATTACTTTTTGGTCTATATACAAAAAAATTCGTCATACAACCGTAAGGTCGTATGACGAATGGAAATTTGACTGCTAAGTAAAGCAAATAGTGGTAAGATTTTCTAAAAATCTTATTTACTCGGTTACATTTTGCTTATTATTAGAACTTTGTGAATTCCCTGCTTTATTACGGAATATTACACGCAAGGCAACTATTTTGTCCCTTGGCTCTAAGGCGTAAAACATTTTGGGTATGAGAGTTAAAGTATAAATACCATTGCCCTCACTTTTCATTCTTAACTTAGGTGTATCGCCAACTTCGCCCCAATCTTTGCCTTTTTCAAAAGACCTTGCCCATTCTTCCACGCTACCTGCTCCAGTTCTCACATCAGCTTTTGTGTAAACAAAAATTTCCGTTGTTTTTTGAAAATCTTTATTTTCCTCCAGTTTTTGGTCATAAACAATGGTAACAATATCATTTTCCGTAAAATTAGAAGGGAAAACTCTAAATGCTTGTGGTCCTTCTACTATCTTATTTACAGGACTGCCCATGTTTTCCGTTTTCTTATCGCCGGTACCATCTTTGGCTTTTACAAGAAATCCTATTTTTTCGCCAATAGCAGCGGCTGACCTTTTATAAAATTCAGTGGGTACTAACGTGATACTCCAAACATTGGTACGGACTTTTGTCATTACTTGACTTTCCAAAGAGTTATTCCAGCTACCATTGGGAGCATCACCACCATCACTCCACATCCAGATATAGAGAGGTTCAACGCCTGCAACTGCAGTACCTGTTACATCTACCTCTATTGTTATTTGGTCTTTTGCAGTAAAAGAACTTGGCGATATAGTTACTTTTTGTGCGTATGCCACACATACACACAAAAACATTAAAACTGACAAAATTATTTTTTTCATATTTTTAACCTTTTAGTGTTGTGTTTTTATTTTGAGAAATAATAGAAGTAATGTACCAAAACATCGCCTTTTGCACTCATACGACGATAAACCAAAGTCAATTTATTTTCAGACACACGATAAACTTCGCCAAAATCGACCATTGTACCTGCCATATCTAAACTACGACCTTTAGCAGTATCAACAAATTTCCACGCACCACCCGTACCTAAAAACAATGGTACATTACCTGGATTTGTAACTGTATAACTACTTCCAGTAAAATTTATCTGACATTTTGTGAAATCTGGGTAAACTGCTGCAAGTTCATAGAACTGTACAAATTTTTCATTAGGTTTACCGTCAGCCTGAGCAATAGGATCTACCTGCCTTACTCTTGTTAGTTTCCAAGTACCACTAATTGACGCCTGCTCTATCGACAAGTTCTCGCCAATAGGTGCAAAGTCCTCTTTGGGACTACAAGCACTAAAAGCCGCTGCCAGTAGTGCTACGCTAAATAATTTACCTATTATTTTCATATTTTTATGTGTTTTAATCCGTTATAAAAACGGAGTGTATGACAAAAAAGTTTGCACTATTTTTTACTTTTATTTATCCTAATCACACACTTTCCAAGTTTGTTAAACTTGGAAAGTATATAATTTTCAACAATGAAAAAACTGTTTTTTAGTTTTGTTCATAATTATTGCCCCACACCCTTGTTTCGGTATCAGGCACTTTCATTAGCCCTTTTTTGTTGTCAAAACCTACATTATTTCTAATGTTGGTAGCTTTCAAACGGCGTAATTCATGCCAACGGTCTCCTTCGCAGAAAAACTCTACTCGTCTTTCAGATTGGATAAGTCTCCTTACGGCAGCAGGGTCACTTGTTGCATTGTCTTCGGTAGCTTGTGCCACTCTGCGTACAGCATTTAGGTCGGCTCTTGCTGCTACAGCATCACCTGCTACGGCTGCTGCTTCGCCTCTAATCAAAAACATTTCTGCCAAACGAATGTAAGGAATATTGACAGCACCATTGCCTGCCTGCACATATTTGGTGCAAAACGGTTGGTTTGCTATTTTGCTTGGTTGAGCAACAAATTTGGTAAAACGTGTGCCACCTCTTGCTTTCAATTCTTCATTCAAAGCATTGTTGATAGGCAAAGGCACACTTTCTTCTACCTGATTCCAAAAAGCACCTCTCAATTTGCCACTCACATCATCAGAACCACTCGATATAATCTGAAATACTACCCCATCTGGCGTTGGTACATCACCTATGGCTTTGAAGGGAACAGTTACCGCATCATCAGAAGGAGCAGGCATTTTGAATCTGCCACTTTTGATAACCTCATCTGCCTGTGTACGTGCATTAGCATAATCCTCCTTGTTAAAATACACTCTTGCCAACAATGCTTTTGCTGCCCAACGTCCTATTCTGCCATTGCCATTGGTTTCTGGCAACAGAGGAATAGCTCTTTGCAAATCTTTGATAACAAAGTCATATACTTCACTTACCCTGTTTCTTGGTCTGCGAATAGAAGCCTCCTCTGGAGTAGCAATATACTTGTCAATAATTGGAACACCAGGGTTGGTAGTAGGGCTTGTATTAAATGGCAGTCCAAACAAACGCACCAACTCAAAATGAGCCAAAGCACGCAAAGCCAAAGCCTCACCAAGTATGCGGTTTTTTACGGCTACATCAGCCGGGTAGAGATTTTTCTCTGTTGCGTCTATGGTTATATTGGTTTGGTAAATAGCTTTGTAGGCTGTATTCCAATTATTACGTGCCACCCCATTGAAGATACTAAAAGATTGAGAAACAAACTCATTCTCATCTGCCCCTACAGCCCTTATGAAGTTAATATTATCTCCATAAAGTTCTGATGCTCTTACGATTTCGCCACCAACAAAATTCTCAGCAAAAGTTAGGTTATAACCTTGTGTCAAAAGAGCCTCCACATTAGACGTTTTTTTCAAAAAGTCTGGGTCGGGGTTTCTGTCTAAGGGCTTAACATCTAAAAAACTATTGCAGGCAGGTATAGCAAAAGTCATGGCTGTTGCGATACCTAAAATATATAAATTCCTTTTCATTGTGTTTCGTGTGTTAAAGATTAAAAGCCAATATTTACACCAAAAATAAGCTGACGAGCCTGTGGTGATGCCAAATACGGTGCATTAGAAGCCATATTGCTGTCCATACGTCTAAATGCATAACGTCCTGCTTCTGGGTCCCAGCCAGGGAAAGATGTAAATAACAACAAGTTTTGTCCACCAATGTAAACTCTTGCGGAACTCATTTTTGCTTTTGCTACAATAGATTTTGGCAAGGTATAACCTATTTGCAAGTTACGTAAACGCAAGAAAGAGGCATCATACACCCAACGGTCTGTGTTGAAACCAGGGAAACCACCGTCATTCAAGGTCAAACGAGGTACATCAGTAACATCACCAGGTTTCTGCCAACGGCTCAATACTTCTCTGCGTTGATTCCAATTTGCAATTTGTCCTCCAACTTGAAATTTGGCATCATCAAGATACATGGTGTTGCCGTAAGAGAAGGAGAATAAAACAGTCATATCAAAACCTTGAAAACGAATTGTATTTGTGATACCGCCAAAGAATTTTGGCAAAGGACTGCCCACTGGCTGACGAAACTGCACTTGGTTAGTTCTATTAATGACTACCTTTTTACCTTCTAAATCATAAATCAACTCCTGCCCTGTTGCGGGGTCAACGCCTGCTGATTTGGCTACATAGTGAATACCCACAGGGTAGCCTTCTACAATACGCGTATCGCCAGGTAATTCTGCACCACCGCCAAAACCATCAGGAGGAATACCATTTACATTGGTTACAACATTGCTATTAGACGAGATATTAAAATCTGTGCTCCATTCAAAACCTCCTTCACGTTTAGCCACTACGTTTTTGGTACTCACGTTAAACTCTATACCCATATCACGTACATTAACATTAGGGTCATTTAATAGGAAGTTTTCAATACCTGTGGCAGAAATAGGTACAGGTCTTGCAATGAAGAGACGGCTTGAATTGTATAAATAGAAAGCCAAAGAACCAGAAACCCTGCCTTGAAACAAACCATAATCTAAAGCTGCATCAAACATAGTTTTGTCTGACCAACTCAAATTTGGGTTTGGCAATACTGTAGGTCTATACCCTGTTTGTCCTAAAAAGGCATTGCCTACTGGCGAATAAGCACCCAACCACTGATAAGGGTCTATGGCAGAAGAACCTGTAAACCCAAAGCTTGCCCTCAATTTTAAGAAAGAAATAGCAGCAATGTTTTTGATAAAACTTTCTTCAGACAGTATCCAACCAGCAGAAACGGAAGGAAAATTACCATACAAGTATTCTTGTCCAAAACGTGAAGAACCATCTCTGCGGAAGGTAAACCCAAACAAATATTTATCTTTGAGTTTATAACTTGCACGCATAAAGACTGAAGCTGTGCGGTTAAAACTTGTTCCACTATATCCACTAATAGGTGCAGTGGCTTTGTCGCCAGGGCTTGCATTAGAGATAAAGCCCATATTATTACCGCCATCATTAGGATTTGGATTTAAGACTGTAAAGTAAGGGTCTGCAAAACCTACAGCACCATTGGTCATGGTATAACCATTGAAACTGTTGGTTACGTTTTGTAATTCCAAACCTGCTACTACATTTAAGCTATGATTTTCGCCAAATTTTTTGTCAAAAGTAGCATAGTGAGTAGTAAGCCAGTTCGATACATTCACTTTGCGTTGGTCTGCACCAGGGTTACTTAATCTATTGTAATAACGAGTTACACCTGAATAGTAAGAGTCTTCGACTTGATTAAGTACATTAGTACTAACTTGCGACCTCCAAGTAATGGCAGAGCTAATTTTGTACTCTCCATATACACTTGCAATCAGGTTTGAAGAAGATGTTGTATATTTGTTGCTATTCACAACTGCAACAGGATTCCTGCCTACATCAAAAAACTGCGTACCATAGAAAGTACCATCAGCATTTCTAACAGGCAAAATAGGCAAAGCATTAGATTGAGCAGAGCCAATACCACCGTTGAAAGAAACAGGTGGACTCAAAGATTCGGTAAGGTTAAGATTTGCCTGCACACCAAATTTTAATCTGTCGGTAGCTTGGTTATCTATATTGGTACGAATACTGAATCTATCAAAATAACCGGGTTTCAACATAGAACCCTCTGTTCTATAACCTGTGGTAACAGCAAAACGAGTTTTTTCTGTACCACCAGTTGCAGACAAATCGAAATTATGTACTTGACCTGTTTGCAACACCTCATCAATCCAGTTGGTATTTACAATATCTTTTGCTTTGATGAGAGTATTTGGTATTAATTGTTCTGGTCCTATGGGTTGTAAAGGCAAACCATTTTCGGTTGCTATTACCCCATCTGACAACCTGCCATAACGACCATCATTAGCACGAGCTTCGTTGTAAAGTTGCAACCACTCTTGTCCATTCAACATAGGCAATTTGCGAGTAGCTTGCGACATACCATAATAATAACCCAAATTGAAAGAAGTTTTGCCTGCTTTGCCTTTTTTGGTTGTAATCATAATGACACCATTTGCACCTCTTGAACCATAAATAGCCGTAGAAGAAGCATCTTTCAATACCTCAATAGACTCTATATCATTCATGTTGATATTTGCCAATGGGTTGGTATTTTGAGCATTGTTAGCACCACTTCTATTGCTATAATCTGTGCCACTGTCATCGAGGATAACACCGTCTATTACATACAGAGGGTCGCCACCACCTGCAATAGCACCTTGCCCACGCACACGCACTTTGGCTGCTGCACCTGGCACACCCGATGATTGTGTAATTTGCAAACCTGGCGCACGTCCCTGCATAGCTGCATCGAAACTTGTTACCGAGTTGTTTTGAATAGCTGCTGCTTTAATTTGCGAAACAGAGCCTGTTACATCTCTTTTTTCTTGCACACCATAGCCCACTACCACCACTTCTTGCAGTTGCTTGTCGTCTGGTTTGATTTCCACGTTAATAACAGATTGATTGCCGACTAACACTTCTTGATTGGTGTAGCCTACAAAGCTGAAAACCAAAATGGCTTGGTCGTTGGGAACAGTGATTTTGTAGTTGCCCTCGATGTCGGTAATTGTACCTGTGGTCGTGCCTTTTACTTGTACTGTTACGCTGGGGGCACCGCTTGGCTCTTCTTTGGAGGTAACCTTTCCGCTAATGGTGCGTTGGGCATAGAGGGCGGTGCTTAGACAGATTGAGGTCATGAGTACAAGCATGAACATCAACCAACTGTGTCCTTTGTTCTTCATTTTTTTAGTGTTGTTTAAATTTTCATATTTATTTTAACAAAATTGTTATTTGGCTAAATCCCTTAACCAAATAGGTTGTTGCAAGTTGCTTTCAACCTCGAAGTTGAAAACTTTGCATACTGGTTAGTCAAAAATGCTCGATATTTTTTAAGTCATTGTGTTAAGGTGTTGGTTTTTAAAAGTAGGTAAAACTGATTCAAAGAACGTGGTTTAGCAATTCTGTAAAGAATAATCTCTTTGTTTATAAAGTTTGCAACAATTATTTAATAATGCAACAAAGTTTTTAAGATTTTTTAAGATTTTTTTGCAACTTTCATATTTTGTTGAATTATTACTTATTAGAAAAAATGAAAATTATTGATTATGAGGAAAGTATAAAAAACAAAAATTAGTAAAATTCAACAAATGACTTATTGGCGGCGTGTTTACAAATGCAAACCAATCACAGTAATATCGTCGCGTTGCGGTTCTTGCTGTTGGTGGGTTTGCAAACTTTCTACTATGGCTTGTTTTTGGGCGTGCAAAGGTTGCAAATACACTTCTTCGAGTAGATTTCTAAACCTCGATAAACCAAAACTTTCTCTTGCTGGATTATTTTGGTCTGCAAAACCATCAGTAGCAAAATAAACCATACTGTCGGGCAGTAGTTGCAAACTTTGGGTGTCGAAGTGCTTGGTTCTGTTGGTGTGTCCGCCTAAGAAAGACCTGTTGCCACTTAGTCGCAAAATTTCGCCATTTTTTGTGTAGAAAATACTCGACTTTGCTCCCCCAAAATGCAAAGTAAATACTTGTTTGGTTTCATCTTTTTCAAACAGACCAATAGAAATATCCATTCCATCGGCATTTTTGCCTTCGTCTTGTCGCAAAACCTGAATAATAGAGAGGTTCAGAATTTTCAAAATTTTGGCGGGGTCATAAATACTGTCATTGCTAATGATGTCGAACAGCAAAGTATTGGCAATCATAGTCATAAAAGCACCTGGTACGCCATGCCCTGTGCAGTCGGCAGTGATAAAAATAGCCCTTTCTATGTTGTTGGTTTTAGTTGTGGTTGGCTGTTGCAGGTCTGTAAAATCCTCGTCAAAGTCTAAATTGATTTTTTGTTTGATACTTGCCAACATTTTTTTATCACTGTCCGTATAGTTTTCGGTGTTTTGTGTTTGCTTGGTTGGTAGTTTTTTAAACCAATAAAAATCACCTGAAACGACATCTTTTGGTAGGTAAATCACAAAAAAATCGGTAAAGAAAGTACCCAACGCATCATAGTCGGGCAAGATAACAGCCTGTATTTGTTGGGCATACCGAATACTGGAGTCTAACCTGTCGGAAGTCCGTTTGAGTTCCAAAAACGTGGTTTCTAACTGCGACTTTTGCTCCTGAATTTGCAGCCTTTGTTTGTCCAAAGCCTCATTGGTTGTCAATAATTCTTCTTGTTGCTGCCTAAGTTCCTCGTTTTGTACTTCTATTTCAGATACGGCATCGCGGAGTTGTGTAGTTCTTTCCTCTACTTTTTGCTCTAAAACTACGTTTTGTTCTTGTATCAATCGTGCATTTTCGGCTATTGCTTTCAAAGTTTGGGCTTCTGCCACTTGTTTTTGCTCTTTGAGTTGGTTGATTTTGTCGGCTAAGGCAAAGAACAAGAAAATCATTTCCAATGCCGACCCCATCTGAAAAGCATAGTTTGTAAAGGAATTGTAAGGCACTACCCCTGTATCTCGCAAGGCAGTGATAATGGCGGTTACAATCAAGGCAACACAGGCTATTGCAAAATATTTGGCAGGTTTGTAGCCTTTTTTGTAGACAGAAAAGGCTGTAACAAATGTAGTTATGGACAAAGTTGCTACCACCAAACGCAAAAGATTAACAGCCATTGGCGGTACGCCACCCACCAAAAACCAAACAAAAAGAACAGCGAGGGCAATCAAAAAACCTTGATAAATGCGAAGGAAAATTGGATAGTTTTTTAGATTGAGAAAATGAATACAGAAAAAAGCATAGCAACTCAACGAAATAAGGTACATCACGTTGCTGTATTTGCTCAGGAAAGGAAATGGGTGCAGGGCATATTGGTAAGCAAAACCATTTTGTATGCTCATGAGTACGAACATAGAAAAAACGTAAACTATGTAAAAGAAATAGGCTTTCTCCTTCATAGACGAAAAAATAAAGAGATTGTAAATAGCAACCAATAGCAAACAACCAAAATAAATGCCTTGTGCTGCACTTTTTTCGCCATAGCGTTGCAGCAAAGTGGTTTTAGAGGCTACAATAGTTGGTATAATCAAGGTTTTGTTGCTCCGCACCCGCAAATAATAGGTGTGCGTTGCATTTTTTTGCGTGGGCAAGTCAAACAAAAAATAGTGAATGTCGTATTGGCGACTTGTTCGGGGCAGCATACAGCCTGTTTGCTGGACTTTCCAAGTTGAGTCTTCGTAAACATACAAAGCAAGGCTATCGAAAGTTCCTCTATCTATTTCTAAACCTAACGGCTCGTTGGTTGCATTTGTTAATTGGAATTTCAGCCAAAAAGCAGCTTGTGTGCTGCCAAAAGACAAAACTTCTTTGGTATTGGGCTTAAAAAGTCGCTGTTTTTCGGGTTTTAAAATTTGCTCAAAAGTTAAACTCCCCTCAATATCTTGCAATATCATCACCGATTTTGCTATATTGAGGTGTTGGTTTGAGTCTTGATTTGGGTCTTGCCACTGCACAACGGACTGCCCGCAAAGTGGCGAAACACTAAGCAGAAAGACCAAAAACAAGAAAATAGTTCTACATTTCATAGGAGAAGAAAATGGCTGATTTTTATTCGACTGTAAATTGTATGCAAATAACTAAAAGAATTATAATTTTTGCTTAGGTCTTTTTAGAAAAGATATTTTTCAATAAAATATAGGAAAATTGTAAGTAAATTTCTATTTTTGTAATTGTAACAGAACGTCATGGGCGTATGCGCAGATTTCGGTATGTGGCTCTGTTTTAGTTAAAGTCGTTAAGATAATTGTAAATTTTGTATTTTAACGACTTTTTTGTTTGTAAAGAGTTTGTAAAGCTAATTGTTTGCGACCTTTCCGTACTTCTTCTACATAAATTATTTTCTCTGTACTATTTTTTGTGTACTTTATCAAATCTGCACCACGTCTGTTTTTTTCGCCTGTTTCTATTATATCAGGATTTTCAACAATTTGAGGAATTGAAGCAAAATCTTTTTTTGTAATTGCAATTTGCCCACGCAATTTTTCTACCCCTTCATGTCCATGTTTATTTAGTGTGTGTTTTATAGCAAAATTATCTATAATTCGTTCGTAATTTTCTAAATCCAAGCCTGTGCTTTCTCTTAATTTTTCTATTTCTGTTTCAGAAATTTTCCCTAATGATAAAATATGTTGTGTTGTGGTATTATCTTTCAAGATTTTTTCAACAAATTCAAGGATATTCATTTGATAGTTTTTTTGGTAAAATTACAAAATTGTATTATTTTGTAATAACTCTTTTTTATAGTTTGCAATTTACTCAAAACTTTGATAATTTTCAAAATCAAATACATTTATTCGTTTAACTTGTTTGTATGCACCTCACCAAAAACTTGTATGGCACTTCGCTGTCTTTGCTCACAGACCTCTACCAAATCACGATGGCTTATGGCTATTGGAAAACAGGAATGTTTGACAAAGAGGCTGTTTTTAACCTTTATTTTCGCAAAAACCCCTTTGCTGGCGGTTATAGCATAGCTTGCGGATTAGATTATGTGATTGACTTTTTAGAGCAGTTTCACTTTTCGGCAGATGACGTAGCCTATCTCCGCACCCTCACAGGCAACGATGGCAAGCCCTTGTTTGAAGAAGGTTTTTTGCAGTATCTCGAAAATATGAAATTCGACTGCGATATTGATGCTATTCCAGAAGGGACAGCCGTTTTCCCCAATGAGCCGTTGATTCGGGTAAAAGGGTCGTTGATTCAGGGGCAACTGATAGAAACTCCTTTGCTGAATATGATAAATTTCCAAACTTTGATTGCCACCAAAGCCTCGCGCATCTGTGCAGCAGCCAAAGGGCAAGCCGTTTTGGAGTTTGGGCTGCGGCGGGCGCAGGGTATAGATGGCGGATTGGCAGCCAGCCGAGCAGCCTATATTGGCGGTTGTGAGGCTACTTCCAATGTGTTGGCGGGCAAGTTGTTTGGTATTCCTGTCAAAGGTACGCATGCCCATAGTTGGGTCATGTCTTTTGCCAATGAAGTGGAGGCTTTTGACAACTACACCAAAGCCATGCCGAATAATGCAGTTTTGCTGGTGGATACTTACGATACCTTGCAGGGCGTAAAATATGCAATAGAGGCGGGGCAAAAACTCAAAGCAAAAGGCTATAAATTGGCAGGTATTCGCCTCGACTCTGGCGACTTGGCTTATTTGAGTATTCAGGCACGCAAATTATTAGACGAGGCAGGTTTTCAGGACACGAATATTGTGGCAAGCAACGACTTAGATGAAAATATTATTGCAAGTTTGAAACAGCAAGAAGCTGCAATTAATGTGTGGGGCGTAGGTACAAAATTGGTAACAGCCTTTGACCAACCTGCCTTGGGCGGCGTGTATAAAATAGCTGCGGTGAAGGCAGACAACAAAAAAGATTGGGACTACAAAGTAAAATTGTCTGAACAGGCAATCAAGGTATCTAACCCTGGCATTTTGCAAGTCAAAAGGTTTTTTACAGACGATGGGCAGTGTATAGCCGACATGATTTTTGATGAGGAACACCCACCAAAAGATGAGTTCAGGATAGTCGACCCTTTGGACAGTACACGCCAAAAAAATGTGCCTCCAACTACACAAGCCATAGATTTGTTGCAACCTATTTTCAAAAAAGGGAAATTGATTTACCAAACTCCTGATATTCAGCATATTAGAGAAAAAGCAAAAACCAATTTGGCTTCTCTGCACAGCAGTATCTTGCGTTTTGCCAATCCTCACGAATATCCTGTTGGTTTGGAAAGAAACTTGCACGAACTCAAAACCAAGTTGATTTTGAAACTGAGAGGAGTAAAGTAATTTTCATTGGGGAAATTTATCGGACACTTTAAAAGTGTCCGATAATTGGTTTGTGGTGTGTTTATTAACAAGGAAACAGCAACCAAAGAGTTGTATGAAAGGTTATTGGCAAGCAAAGACCAACAAATTGCAGAGTTAAAAGAAATAATTGCAATTTTAAAATCTCAAAAAAATTGGGTTTTGCACTTCTTTGAGCATGCATTTATGGTATGCACACCTCTTTACAACTTGATTCCAAAATTTTTGTAACAATGTTATACAATTGTCAAGGTCTGCGACCATTGGCAACGTATAAAAATAATCACTAAAATTCTATGACATCAAAATCAGCTTTAATAGACCTTTTAGTAGCCCAACTATTGGAAGGCAAAAGCATTTATTTTCCTTATGACGAAATAGACCCGACTTATTTCGACTACTACCACCATTATACCTTTCAGTATGAAAAAGACAAAGAACAGATAAGTATTGAGGATTTTTATTGGACAAATGATGCAGCTACGCCTGCACAAAATACTTTCAACACAGTTAGCATTTCACATTTTAAGATGTGGGTAAATAATAGTTTTGGTAAGGAAGATTTGCAAAAATTAGTAGTAACACCTAAATAATATTCACAAGTAACATTTTTTGAAAAAATGTTATTTCTTTTGTGCTATGTTTTATAATTTGCCTTTACCCGAAAGCAAATAAACAGTAACTGCCACTTTTAGCATTAAATTTGCTAATTGTAATACAATGCTGTTAAATTGATAATGGTGCTACAAATGTGATGCTCAGAACTAACATTTCTTTGAGAAATGTTAGTTCTAACGAGGTCGCAAATGACTTAAGTGGCACTGTCAAATTGGTAAAATGAACTCGAAAATGAACAAACATTATCAACTTATACTTTGGATTTGCCTATTTTTTGCCTCTTTCACAACATTGGCACAAGGCAACACCCAACAAACAGGCAAACCAAATTTACCTGCTTACTTGCAAAATAGTGGGTTGGCAAGCAAACCGACCAAAGATACTGTTCGTTTTGAAATAGCACCTGTAAAGTTTAATTCCAAATATGCGGAGATTTGCCCCACTTTTTATAAGCAAACCCTGATGTATTCGTTGGTGAAAACCACCCACGATTTCCCGCACACACGGTTGCGTTGGGCTAAGCACCCCGACATAGTACCTTATTACATTCCGCACCCCGACAGCCTTAATCAAGCTAAACCTTTGCTCACAGCCACCAGCGAAACGTGGCACTTCAATTCGGGTGCTGCCACTTGGCAACCTCACACCGAAAAAGTGATTTTTACCCGCAGTATTCACAAAAAAAGTTCTTTTGGCGATATTTTCAAAAAAGCAGAGCCAGAAAGATTGGGTTTATTTGAGGCTACTACCAATACTCACGTTTGGTTTAATCTTGCTCCTATTTTCCCCTTAGATAGTTTAAACTATTCGGAAGCACACCCTTCTATTTCAGAAGATGGCAAAACTTTGTACTTCGTTTCAGATATGCCCGGTGGTTTTGGTGGCACAGATATTTATGTGGCTTACAAAGACTCCACAGGCAAGTGGGGAACACCTATCAATGCAGGTGAAATTGTCAATTCGCCCAATAACGAACTGTATCCCTTCATTCACGAGGATAAAACCCTTTATTTTTCTTCGGACAGGGCAGGCGGTATGGGTGGCTACGATATTTATGAGGCAATTTTCAATGGCGAAAAATTTGTGCGTGCTGTCAATATGGGAGTACCAGCTAATTCGCCCAAAGACGACATTTCTTTGATTGTCAATGAACCCAAACGAATTTGCTACCTTTCCTCAAACAGAGAAGGAGGCGAAGGCAGCTTCGACATTTACCGAATGGACGTGAAACTCCTTAACATCTCTCGCAACTTAACCGATGGCGGAGAAAATGTATTTGGTGTGATGAATATTGAGATGACGGGGCAAATAGTTGATAGTTTGACCCAACAACCTATCAAAAAAGCTATGGTAAAAATTCGTGATTTTAACAATGACGATATTCAAGTAGCTTTTTCAGACAACAAAGGCAACTATAAATTTATCATCAGCAACGACAATAAATTTCAGATTTCGTCTATCCGCATTGGTTACAATGCCTCTGCCGAATACCAATTCTCAACTTACGGCATTACCACGCCCACGCCGTTGAGCATCGATATTTCTATGCGACCTATTATCTACACTGTAACCTTAGATGTATCTGTCATAGAAACTTCCAATTCCTTAGATGCCAATATTTTGCCAATCCCTGATTCTAAATTGGTGCTGAAAGAGCAGCAAAGTGGCAAAATAATGGAACACCGCACCGACCAGCAAGGCAATTACAAATTTACCCTCGAACAAGGCAAAACCTACCAACTCACTGCCTCCAAAGATGGCTACCAAAACAGTGTGCCTTACCCCATTACCACTGCCAAACGCCACAACTCCGAAAAAATAGAGGTCAATATTTCACTGACCAAACTCGAACAAACTACCTCGAAAGAGGCTATTATCAAGGCGTTGGTCATAGAAAAAGATACACGCAAGCCTATTCAAAACGCAACAGTGATTTTGAAAAACTTGCAAAACAAAACCACTGCCGAAAAACAAACAGACGACAACGGCATAGCTTTGTTTGAAGTTGATACTACTTTTAGTTATATTTTGGAAAGTATCAAAGAAAAATACCAATTAGACCAATATGTGCATATTTTCCCCAAAGGTATGCAAACAGGGGTCATGGTAGAAAGTGTATTGCCAATGAAAGCCGTAACCTATACTGCTGTGCCGTTGGATTTTAACATAGAACCTGTTTATTATCAAAGTGGCAAAGTTACGTTTGACAACGAAATTATGAAACACTTAGACGAGGTGTATGACCTGATGCAAAAATATAAAAGTATCAAAATTTCTATCATTGGGCATACAGACAGCAACGGCTCACGCGAGGCAAACGTCATTCTCTCCCAAAAAAGAGCAAATGCAGCCAAAAACTACTTAGTCAAAAAAGGATTGGCAGCTTATCGAATTGTATCTGTTTCGGGTGTAGGCGATGAAAGACCTCTGGAAAAATGCGAGGAATGTACCGAAGAACAACACAAAAAGAACAGAAGAACAGAGTTTTTGATAGTGGAAAGGTAGGGCTATTTAATGTTGTCTATGGTTGTTCGGAATTAAGCATTTTCTTTAAACCTGTGTGCAAACGATGAGTAGTTGAAATCATAGTTTTAAGATTTAGAATAAACTCAGCAAGGCTTTGTGTCTTAATAGTGTTCATAAAAATTTAGGTCTATATTTTTTGGGTTTACCTTATCGAGCTACACAAAATCAATTTCGATGCAGTGTATTTTGAATATAAGGTAAATAAATAATTCCATTAAAATCGTCTTTTTAAGTCATTAAGCTACCAAAACAAAAGGAATACTCAACAACTGCCCCATATTTAGTGCCATAACTTTTTCAAAATCTCCACAACACGCCCAACAAAGCATTGAACCGTTGGTTGTCGTAATACAAAAATTGTTGATATTCTTGTGAAAACAAGTTGTTGATTTTGAGAAAAGCCGACAAATTAGTTAGCACCCAATAATCTGCCTGCAAATTGGCATCTATAATGGCAGGCAATTTTTGAATTTGTTTGCTTACAGGATTGTAACCTTGCAAACCATTTTGGTTAAACAATTCTGCTTGTAGGGTCAATTTTTTTTCATAGACATATTGCAGTAGCAATTTGTTAGTCCATGTAGGGCGGTGCCAGGCGTGCTGCACAAGGCTTTCGGTGGTTTGGTAAGCAAAAAATTGGCTTTGGAAAGTGGCTTTCAAATGATTAATCGAGGCTGTTAGTTCGGCTTGCAAAGAAAAAACTGTTGTGCCTTGCGTGTCATAAAGCACCTCGAAACGGCTGGTGTCGGGTTTGCTGTTGTTGTAAAAATGCAAATATTGGTAGTTGCCTATGCTGCTTTTTACCTGATAACCAATGAGTTGCGTAATATTTCCGTTGATACCTGTGCTTGCTTCCCATTTTTTGTTGGTGTGTAGCAAGTTTAGTTGGTTGCCCACAAAAGGATTTGCTATTGCAAAATCTTTCAGCGAAGTGCGTTGGGTGCTGCCTGTTAAGCCCACAAAAAGGCTTAGTTTTTTGGGCAACAGCGTATAAGCCCCTGTGAGGTGCGGATAAATTCTAAATTTCTTTTCGGCTATGCTGTCGTTGTGGTAGGCTATGTTTACACCTGCCTCTATACTCCATTGCTCTTTTTTAATTTGGTAAGCAACTTGCGAAGTGAGCAAAGTTCGACTCAAACTATTGCCGTCTTTTCGGTTTGCAAAATTTCCATCGGCTGTGAGTAACAGATTGGAAAAGTCACCCAATTTGCGTTTGACCTCTATGGCAAGGGCAAGGTTGTTTTCTACAGCATTGGTTCTGGACGAAAAATTGTAATAATTGCCTCGAACTTGGTAAGCATTTCCGTTTTCGTCTTTGATATGAACTCCTGCCACCAAATCTATGAAATTGTAATGTTGGGCTATTTTATCTTTTTCTATTACATTGATAATCAAGGGATTGCCACCATAATAATTCATACCTATTCGTTGGTAAGCGGCTTGCCCAAACAAAGTGGTGTTGGCATTGAGTTGGTAGTTGCCTTTTACCTGCAAATTGCTGTTGCTCCGTCCCGATTTATCGTCTAAAACTGCCCCTGTAGCCGAAGACAAATGTTGCCCAAAAAACGAAAGTTCGTAGTTCTTTTTGTTGCTAAGGGCATAAAAACCTTCTGCCAAAATAGTGGTGTAGTTGCCAAAACCAGCCTTCACATAGCCTCGTTGCGGCGTGGTGCTGTTGGTAGTCATTTCCTTCTGATAAACCAAAGGCTTAACACTCAACGCAGGCGGCGGGACAACTGCCATGATTTTAATGTTTTGATAAGTCTGCTCAGTAGTTGGCGGTGGCATTTCAGTCTTTTGCATACGATTTTGCAAACGACTTGCCTTGCCCAGTTCGATGACCTTGTTTTTTTCTATCACTAATTGTTTGTCTTGCAAACCGTCTTGGGCTTGTAAAACCAAATTGTTGCACAGCCAAAAAACTACGCAAAAAAGGTAAAAAAGTATTATTTTCATTTTTGGTTTGACTGTTTGCGAAGTTGTTGAATTTGCTCGACTGTTAAGCCTGTATATTTGGCTATTTTTTCGTTTGTTTCGTTGTCTGCCAACATTATTTTTGCAATTTCGACTTTGCTATCTTCGGTAGCCTCTTTTACAGCCACTTTTACTGCGTCATCGACTGCCGTTTTTACCACATTTTTCATATCTAAGTAGTACATTAAACTTCTTTCATAGGAGCTGCGTTGTTCGGCTGTCATGGCAGCTAACTTAGCAGTACCAAAGGCTTTAGAAAAAATAGGTTCATTCAAAATAGCAGGAATATGGTCGAAACTGCTTAGGTTTTTCAGAAAATAGCACCATTTATCAAACTTCGTTTGCAATTCATGTTCTTGCTTATTGAACAAAGGCATTTGCAAAAACTTAAAGTGCAGTTTATCATAAAATAATTCTCCATCTTGGTCTTTCAGGGCTACTTCTCTAAGAAATTTCTGCTTATCGGTTTCTTCGTCATAGACAAAATCCAAAATGGCTACAAAATAGACAGGTTGTAGCCGAAAATCCCAATCTCCTTTTTGTGCTTGCTCACGAATAGGAAAGGTGGAATAGAACAAACTCCTATCTTTAAAAAAGTGCATCTTTGCCTTTTGCATCTCCACAATAAACTTTTCTCCACTTATTGCGGTGCAATAAATGTCGAAAATAGCTTTTCTTTCTGCTGGTACATCAGGCATATTTTCATTATTCCGAAAAGCCAAATCTGCAATTTGGTGATGCGGCGGCAAGAGTTGGTTGAGAAAATCAATCAACAAATCTTTGTTGCCTTCCTCGCCAAAAAGTTTTTTGAAACCAAAATCAGTATAAGGGTTGATGTAGGTTGCCATTTGGGTTATGTTTTTCTTGGGGTAAAATTACAAAAAAATTATAGATTTTCAAAATTAAGAAATAATTGCTACTTTTATAAAAAATATGTTCCTTGCGTAGTTTGAATGTAACATAAGCCTTAGCGTGGAGATTTTTGTGTGAAATATTACCGAACAAATTTAGTAGGAAGGCACACGCTAAAGCGTATGCTACATTCTATATAAATATAAACTAACTACTCTTATGAAGTCATTTGCTTGTTTCATTTTACTTCTTTTTTGCCTATTTTTTCCTCTACTTTCTTCTGCACAAGAATTAGGCAGTCCTTTTATTCGCAATTACACCCCAAAAATGTATAATGCGCATGTGCAGAATTGGGATTTATTGCAAGACCAGCGGGGCATCATGTATTTTGGCAATGGCGATGGGCTGATGGAATATGACGGCGTAAGTTTTCGAGTATTGGAGTTGCCAAACAAGCAAACAGTGCGGAGTATGGCAATGGACGACAAGGGAATTATTTATATTGGCTCTGTTGGGTACTTTGGCTATTTGAAAACGGACAGCACAGGCAAAGCTGTTTTTGTGAATTTGATAGAAAAAATAGACCAAAAAGACAGAGATTTTAAAGATGTTCATGCCACAACCATAACCAAAGAAGGTGTTTTTTTCAGAACCACCAAAAAATTGTTTAGGGTAGGTAAAAACCAAAAAATCACAGTTTGGAATACAGATAAAAATTTTGGTAGTAGCTTTGTGCTGCAAGACAAATTTTTTATTCGCAGAAGTGGCACAGGTTTGCTTAGGGTCGAAAACGACAGCTTAGTGCCTGCCAAAAGCAGTGGCGTGTTCAGAAAATTTTTTGCAGCAAGTTACATTCCTATTTCAGCAGACGAAATTGGTTTTCCTGCCCAAAAAGCAAGAGAAACCAAAGAAGACTACGAAGGATTTTTGGTTTACAACCCATTCAAACCTTACAAAGATACTACCCACTTGCGAAAAATACCCACAGGAGCAGACAGTTTTATGATAAGAAACAGCATTATGTCTATTGTAAAACTCAAAAATAACAATTTAGTGCTGGCTTCGGGCGACGCAGGGGCTGTGATGATAGATGAAAAGGGCAAATTATTGCAAACTCTCAACCAAGAAAGCATAGGTTTGCAAAATGATGCCATTCGTAAACTATGGACAGACCAACAAAATGCTACGTGGTTGGTGATGAACAAAGGCATCACCAGATTGGAGTTACAAAACCCAATTAGCTTTTGGAATGAAGCAAATTCGGGCTTACGAGGCACACCCGAAGCTATTATCAGGCACAAAGGCACGTTGTATGTAGTCACGCATTCGGGAGTTTTTTATATAGACAAGCAAAATAAAATGGTGCGTATTCCGCCTTTTACTGAGCAATGCTGGTCTTTTTGCAACTTTGTTACCCCAAAAAACGACACCTTGCTCTTGGTAGGCACAAATTATGGAGTCTATGAAATCAAAAACTTTAAGGGTGTAAGCACACCTTTTACCATGAACGGAAGCAAGTTAGTCGATTCGGCTTTTGAATTATATCAATCAAAGAAAAATCCAAACAGGTTATTGATAGGAACAAGTGTAAGTTTGGTATCTATGGTGTATGCAAATGGAAAATGGCTCGAAGTTGAAACTATTAAAGGGTTGAAAAGTGATTTTAGGGGCATAGCCGAAGATGGGGAGGGCAATATTTGGTTAGGTTCTTTTCGGGAAGGTATTTTTAAGATAGTGCCAAATGAAAATCCGAAAGATTTTGCAACCCCCAAATCCATTACCCATTATACGGAAAAAGATGGAGTGCCGTCGTTGAAAAATGTGTTGGTGTATCGTTTTAGCAGCCAAATCCAAGCCCCCCAGCCCCCAAAGGGGGAGTTAACTCCAGCACGTCAAACTCCCCCTTTGGGGGCTGGGGGGCTTGAGCTTATCTTCGGTACAGAAAAAGGCTTGATTGTATTTGACCAAGCAAGCAACAAATTTGTACCTTTTGCGGGCAAACTCCCAAAAGAACTTTCAGATGGCAGTCGAGATGTATTTTCGTTTCAGCAAGACTTTAAAGGTAATGTATGGGCAGCAGGTTTGTTTAACAAAACAGGTGAAATTATGCTGGGCGAAAAACAAGCCAATGAAACCTATCAAACCATTGCCAAACCCTTTAAAAGTATTCCAGAGATGATGGTGTTGGCGTTTTATGTGGAGGGAGATAGCATTTGTTGGATTGGTGGCAGCGAAGGGCTGTACCGTTTTGATAGGAAACTTGCCAATAATTCGGCAGCAGATGCAGCCAATTATAAATTTTTGGCTCTCATTCGCAAAGTGCAGGTTAATCAGGACTCGACTATTTTTTATGGTTCTTTTCCCCAAGAAACCGAAAGTGTAGTGGGCAAAGTTTTGGGATTTGGCAGCTTGACCCAGCCCGACTATATGAAATTGAAAATACCCTACAAATACAACGACATTTTAGTAGAATACGCAGCCCCCAATTTTACAGATGAGGCAAATACGGTTTACAGTTATTTTTTGGTTGGCTATGACGAAAATTGGTCGGCTTGGACAAAACTCACCCAAAAAGAATATACCAACTTGCGGGAAGGTAGTTACATTTTTCAGGTAAAGGCAAAAGATGTGGCGGGCAATGAAAGTGCAGTAGCAAGTTATGAATTTAAGATTTTGCCACCTTATTACCGAACTTGGTGGGCGTATTTGTGTTATGTGGGTTTGGGTGCAATTTTTGTCTATTTTGTAGTAAAATATTACACCAATAAATTGGAAAAAGACAAAGAAAATTTGGAGAAATTGGTGCAAAAAAGAACACAAGAAGTTACACTCAAAAATGCAGAACTCGAACAACAAAAAGAGGAGATAGAAGCCCAACGTGATAATTTAAGGCTGGCAAACGAAGAAGTTTTGCTCAAAAATACAGAACTCGAACAGCAAAAAGAGGAAATTGAGGCACAAGCCGAAAATCTAAGACAAGCAAATGACGAAATTTCGGCAAAAAATGAGCAGGTAGAAAAAGCACTTGCCAATATAGAAACCATTTCTGAAATTGGGCAAAAAGTTACGGCAAGTTTGAATTTGGAGAAAATTATCCAATTAGTTTACGAAAGTGTCAATAACTTAATGGACGCAACTTGTTTTGGAATAGGTGTGTATGTGCCAGAGGCAAAAAGCATTATTTTTCAGGGTTTTATGGAAAAAGGCAAAGTTTTGCCTACGGATGTCGAGATAATAGACAAAACCAAACCTACCTTAGCTGCCATTTGCTTGTTGCAACAAAAAGAAATTGTTATCAATAATGTTTATGCAGATATTGCGGAATATGGCATTGCACTCAAATCAGACAATGATGAAGAGATAGAAAAATCTTTGATTTACCTGCCTTTGGTTATAGAAAACCGCACAGTAGGCGTAATCACAGTGCAAAGCTATGAAACCAGCCGTTATCAGGAAACGGAGGTAAATATACTAAAAACTTTAGCATCTTACATCAGCATTGCCATCGAAAACTCACACAGTTACGAAGTCATCAACAAGAAAAATCGCAGCATTACCGACAGTATTCGATACGCCGAAACCATACAAAAAGCTATGTTGCCTTCGGACAAAGAAATGCAGGAAGCATTGGGGCAGTATTTTGTGATTTATAAGCCCAAAGATGTGGTTTCGGGAGATTTTTACTGGTTGAGCAAGGTCAAAGAAACTGTTTTTGTGGCAGTGGTGGACTGCACAGGGCATGGCGTGCCTGGTGCTTTTATGAGTATGATTAGCATTTCCTTGTTGCACGAGGCTATCAATCAACAAGATATATTCGAACCATCGGCAGTTTTGCAACACATTAATTATGAAATTCGCAATGCTCTGAAACAAGACGAAAGCCGAAACAAAGACGGTATGGATTTGGCTTTGTGCAAAATTGAAAAAGTAACAACGCAGGAAAATACGTTGAGCAACAAAATCACTTTTGCAGGTGCAAAAAGACCTTTGTTTTACTCCCAAAATGGTACAATCCACGAGCTAAAAGGCACACGCAAAAATATTGGGGGCAACCAAAAACAAGCACCAAATTTTGAGCAAACAGAAATTTTATTGGCAACTAATGAAATGCTATACCTAAGCACCGATGGTTATGCAGACCAAGCAGACGATAATCGAGAGAAATTTGGTATTTTGCCTTTTATTGACTTGTTGCAAACCATACACACCCAAACCATGACCGAACAACAAGAAGCCATGGAAACTGCCTTAGCCAAACACCAAACCAACACTGAGCAACGCGATGATATTACGGCGATGGGAATAAGACTGGGTTGAATTGGATATCACAAATAGATTTTTTCTTTTTTCTATGTGAACTATGTAGCTATGTGTTTATTTTCTTACCACATAGCACACATAGCCAAAAATTGCCGTTTAACTATGCACCCCCAAAAATCCAAACAACAATTCGATGGCACGCAAACTTGCCCTGCGAACAGCATCTACGGTGTTCGAGCCGTTGTGAGAGCCAAAAATGCAGTTTTCGAAACTATGCAAAGGCGAAGTGAGAGGCAAAGGTTCTTCCTCAAATACATCGAGAGCAGCCGAATGAACTTTGCCACTTTGCAAGGCACGTATCAAGGCAGACTCGTCTATCAGCCCCCCGCGTGAAACATTGACTATTCGCACCCCTTGTTTGGCTTTGTCTAAAATAGTTTCATTAATCAAGTGCTTAGTTTCAGGAGTCAAGGCACAAGTCAAGACAATAAAATCTGCTTGTTCTATTTTTTGCGGGAAGGTCAAAAATTCATAATGTCCAGCCTTTTCTTTTTCTTTGGCGTAAGGGTCGTAGATTTGCAACGACATACCGCAAGCATCGAGTCTTTTGGCTGTTTGCAACCCAATATCGCCAAAACCTACTAAGGCTACTTTTTTGTTTTTCAGGGAAATGCCCGCAGGTTTTATCCATTCTCCCTGCCTCACTTTGCGGTCTATCAAAAAAGTCTGCCTTGCCAATCCAATTACATAATTTAAAGCTATATCAGCCACTTCATTGCCAAACATTAAAGGGGTGTTAGAAATAGGCAAATTCAGGGCTTTGGCTGCTGCAAAGTTTACATTGTCCACGCCCACGCCCCACTTCACAGCAGCACGTAGTTTGCCTTTTACACCAGCCCGCAAAACAGCTTCGGTGGCGGGGTCATCGCCAATAATCCAGCCATCAAATTGTGGCACTAAGGACAATAATTCGACTTCACTCAAAGTTTGTATGACTTCAGGTGTGGTAATGGCAATATTTTTGTCTCGAAAAAGATTTTCGAAGTCAGCTATACGCCTGAGCATAGGCGGACAAGTAATGAGGACTTTATAAGGCGTATGCAAATTGTTTATTAAGTTTATTGTGAAAAATGCAACTTTTCTGAATTATTTACGTCAAATTTAATGCAAATATTCCAAAAAAGTTACTTCAACCGAAAATTATATCTTTAAAGTATTAGGAATTAAGTAAAATTTATTTTCTTGCAACTTAATTTAGAAGTAAACTAAATTAAAAGTAAACAAAAATCACAACTTAACAAAACTGCCAAACTTAAAACCGACTCATCCCCAAAATTAAACTATCTATTACAATGCAAAGCAACAATTTGAAAATAATGCTTGTTGATGATGATGTTACAAACAACATCATCACAAAAAAACTCTTATTAAAGTACAATCCGAGTTTCACGGTGCAGGAGTACAAAAGTGCTTCCGATGCTTTGACTGCCCTTAAAAATGGTAGTTTTAAGCCTAATCTCATTTTTTTGGACATTAATATGCCCGATATGAATGGTTGGCAATTTTTAGACAAATTTACTGCTCTTCGTATGAATGTGAGCATTTATTTGCTTACCTCCTCCGTAGATGTCTTAGATATAGAAAGAGCAAAAACTTCGCAATACTTGCAAGGTTTTATTTCTAAACCTTTGACACAAATGAAAATTCAACAAGTGCTTGACGAAAGTTTTTAAAACAAAGTTTTTTAAAAATCAACCAAATGCAGAAAAAATTAACTCTATTGGCAACCACAACAAACCTAAAAAATTTGTTGTGGTTTTGCGGTTTTTTTCTCTTGATAGGACAAACTGCTTGTAAATCTTCAAAAAATAACAACCAACCAGCCAAACAAGCCAGTTTGTTATGGGAAATATCGGGCAAAGGTATTCAAAAAAGCTATTTGTATGGCACAGTTCACTTGGCTAACCCCAAAGTGATAGCCCTTAGCGAAAATACCTTAGACGAAATAGCTGCTTGCGAGGTCATGGCGGGCGAATTGGTATTAGACGAAAAAAATCTCATGGCTTCTATGGGAACTATGCTCACGCACCTCTTTATGAAAGATACCACCTTAGAAATGCTACTTTCTGCCGAAGAATACGAATGGGTAGAGAAAAAGGCAAAAGAAAAAATGGGCATGATGGCACCTGCTCTACTCAAAATGAAACCTCTGTTTATCTCTGTTTTGTTGAGTGAAGAAGGTGGATTGCAAGGCGGCGGCTTAAAAGGTGGATTTGGTGGAGGAGGCTTTGGCGGTGGCTCGTCTGATAGCAAAAAAGAACCTGTCGATATGTTTTTGCAACGCAAAGCAAAAGAACTGAACAAAGAAGTGGTAGGTTTGGAAACCATAGACGAACAAATGCTTGCCTTTAACAGCCTTTCGCTGAAAGAACAAGCCAAAATGCTTTCGCAAATGATAAAAGAAGGCGAAAACAAAGGAGGCAAAATGGACTACGAGGCTTTGTTGGCTGTTTATTACACGCAAGACATTGATAGTTTATTTACACTCACACAGGGCAGTTTGTCCTCTTTTTCTAACCAAAGTCTGCTGGTCAAACGCAACCAAAATATGGCAGACCGAATGGAAAAAATTATGCAAAGCAAAAAGCTTTTTACTGCCGTAGGTGCTGCTCACTTGGCAGGCGAAACAGGCGTCATAGCTTTGCTAAGAAAAAAAGGTTACAAAGTGCGGGCAAAGAAATTGTAGGCAGACTATAATAGACTTAATCAATTTTTGGTGTACAGTCATAAGAAAAAATAAATTTAATTGCACAAATCCCAATACCAACTCATAGCCTCTGCTAGTCCTTGTTGCAAATTATGAGTAGGTGCATAACCCAATAGTTTTTTGGCTTTGTCTATAGAGGCTAAGGAGTGGTGTATATCACCAATTCGGGGTTGTCCGTAGTGTGGTTGTGTATTTTGTATGCTGGCATTGTAGGGTAGCAAGTGCTGTTTGATTTGCCTAAAAAGTTGGTTGAGAGAAGTAGCCTCGCCGTACGCTATATTATAGACTGTGTTGATGGCTGCGGGATTTGTGGTCAGTGCAGCTAACTGATTGGCTTGCAAGACGTTGGCTATGTAAGTAAAGTCCCTAGTTTGTTCACCATCTCCATTGATAGTGGGTTGCTTTTGTTGAATTAAAGCACTGATAAACTTGGGTATAACAGCAGCATATTCGCCATTGGGTTGTTGTCTTTTTCCAAAAACATTGAAGTAGCGGAGTCCAATTGTTTCTATTCCATATAAGTCTGAAAAAACTTGGGCGTAAAGTTCATTCACATATTTTGTAATGGCATAAGGCGACAAGGGTTTGCCTATTTTGTCTTCTGTTTTAGGCAGGGCGGGGTGGTTGCCGTAGGTAGAAGAACTTGCAGCATAAACAAATCTTCTTACTTTTTCATTTTTTGCAGCTTGCAATACATTCAAAAAACCTGTGATATTTACCTCGTTGGTTGTTTGTGGGTCTTTTACACTTCTATTGACAGACCCCAAAGCTGCCTGGTGTAATACGTACTCTACACCCTCAACGGCTTGTTGGCAATGTTCAAAATTTCGAATATCCCCTTCTATTAATCGAAAATTTTTACTGGCAAGCAAAGGCAATATGTTTTCTCTTTTGCCTGTGCTGAAATTGTCGAGACACACCACCTGATTGTCTTGTGCCAATAAAGTTTCGCAAAGGTTAGAGCCAATAAAGCCTGCACCGCCAGTAACCAAAACAGTTGAATGAGTAAGTGATTGTTTCATTTTGGGTAATTAGTAGTTGCAACAAAAGTAATGAAAATCTATTGAAGTTATGAAAGTTTGCAAAAAATCTTGTAGCATTGTGTTTAAATTTGTAAATTGAGCTATTGTTGCTCAATGTGCTTGTTTTAATAACGATTTATTCTTTGTGTTTTATATGATAACTTATTCACACACCAGCCAAAAAATTTTTACCTTAGCGAAATTGCTTGAGCAACGCCAATTATGGAAAAAAGCTAATCAAAAAGTTGTTTTTACCAATGGGTGTTTCGATATTTTGCATTTAGGACATATAGATTACTTGGAAAAAGCTCGACATTTTGGCAACAAGTTGATAATAGGGTTAAACACTGATGCTTCTGTTCGCCAACTCAAAGGTGAAACTCGTCCTGTAAATAACGAATATGCTCGCAGCCGACTGTTGGCAGCTTTGGCTTTTACTGATGCTATCATCTTGTTTGGCGAGGCGACGCCTTTACAACTGATAGAAAAATTACTGCCCGATATTTTAGTAAAAGGCAATGATTACAACATTCAAAACATAGTAGGTGCAGCAACTGTGCTGGAAAACGGAGGAAGAGTAGAAACCATAGATTTGGTAGCTGGCTACTCCACAACAGGAATTATAGAAAAAATGAAAAAGTAATTTGTCATTCTAAGCATAACGAAGAATCTGCCAACTTCTTCGTTATGCTCAGAATGACAAAATACAAAGCATTAATAAAGGTTATTACGATAATTTTTGTATCAAAAATTAACTTCTTGATTTTCAACCAATTGACCTTGTAGTTGGAGGCAACCCCCAAAGGGTACGGTACAAATCGTAATAACCTCTAATACCTGTACGTAAATCTTGTAAAAAATTCAAAATTCAAAATTCAAAACTATCCATGAAACTATTTTATTTTGCAACCTTATTTTTTATTGCCACAGTCATTTACAGTTGTACCCAAAAAACAACTGAACAAACTACTTCTGTCCAATCTTCTACCGAAGTACAACAACTTGACACTGTTGCAACTGCCACGAAGGTAGATGACCCCAATCAGCCCAGCGAATTGGCTGCTCTGATGAGAGAAATGTTTACAGCTACCGAAAGTATAAAGTTGGCAGTGCAACAAGGTAAAATTCCGACAGATTTCAGAGAAAAATTTACCAAAATTCACAGTGCCAAACCTACAGAAACAGAAATGAAAGACAATCCTTACCCTGCAATGGCAAAAATATTTTTGGAAAGTATGAATCCTTTGTATGACGGCAAAGACCAAATTAAAGACTACAATCTTATGATAGGGGCTTGCTTGGCGTGCCATCAAAACCAATGTCCAGGTCCGATGACAAGAATTAAAAAATTATTACTCAACTAACAATATGAGTGACATTTTCAAAAAGAAAAACAAGGAAACATAATTTTTATTAGTTTTGGTTTACAGCTGGGCGGCACTCCGCTAAAACAATAAAATTATGTTTCCTATCACCGAGTTCACAAAATGTTTGGCAAGCACGATGACAAGTGCAAATTTAAAGATATTTTTGAGATTAGTGCAAAGTTTTTTGTGTATTCGTTGGGTGCGACCTCTCGCTGAAACAACCACTCGTGGGCTTTCACGTTATTGTGAATATAGCCTTCGTCATATTTTTCGTTTTTTGTCAGCACAGCATAAGTGGCTGGACGTACGTATTTTGCTGTTTAAAACTTTTATTTATGATAAAAAATGCACATTATCTTGTTGCAGTCGATGAGGTGGTAGAAGGAAAAAGTGGTACTGCAAGTTTTGGTTTGGATAGATTTTACAGTTCTTGTCAGCAAAAAACAATACAAGGAGTTTGTTTTTTTGCTTTGTCTTTGATAAATATTCACACAAAAAATTCATCTTTACTTAATATCTTACAAGTGGTTTATAGCGAAGACGACAAAAAAAGAATAACAAGTAAGAAATAAAAAATAGAGGCAGGTAAAATAAGAACAAAAGAAAAAAGAAACTTGCCCAAAGGCAGACCCAAAAAAGAAGATAAAGCTAAAGAAAATATAACAAAACAAGAAACAGAAAGTGCTACCACCAGTTTTCGTGTGTTCAAAGAACTATTTGAAAGTAGTTTACTTTTACTAAAAAAGACTATTGCTAGCATTAAGATAACTCATTTAGTAGCTGATTGTGCTTATAGTGGCTTAAATTACTTGCAAATAGCCTTAGAAAATAGCTGTTTTTTAATTTCTAAAATGAAATCTACCGTAGCACTTTATGAACCTGCGCAATCCGAAATTGGCAAAAGGGGCAGACCAAAAACATATGGCAACAAGATAGATTTGCAAAATATAGACCAAAAATATTTGAAGAAACAAGAGGAGAAACAGGGCAATATATACAAATATTACCAGTTTGAGGCTTTAAATAAGTCCTTAAAAGGTGCAAAACTGAATATAGTTGTTTTGATAGTAATTAACAAAAATGGTAAGATTAGTACAAATATATGGTTTAGTAATGATTTGCAACTAAACTACGATACACTATTACAGTATTATTCACTAAGGTTTCAGATTGAATTTCACTTTAGAGATGCTAAACAGCATTTTGGATTTTCAGATTTTAAAAATTATAAAGAACAAAATTTAACGAATTTTGTAAATCTTAGCTTTACAATGTGTTTATTAGGCAAAATTATTTTAGACAACTATCGAGTAGAAACAAAAAATCCCCAAGCCAGTATTTTAGACCTGAAAATTATGTATAATGCCCAATTTACAGCCCAAAAGATTATTAAATACTTAGGCATAAATGACTGTAACAATTTTTATTCTAAAATGATTGCTAAATATGTGCCTGATGAGATAATTAACAGGCTTTAAATGTCACTCATATTGATACTTAGTTTGTGTTTGCTGTTTTTTAAAACCACAAGACTTCGGGTTTCTCAAAACCCGAAATCTTGTGGTTTATTTTTCCTACAACAACGAATTGACCACTTCAATATACTCTTTTTCGGCATCGGCTTGTGCCTTGCCTTTGAGGGCAGCCCACGCATTGTATTTGGCAGCCGCCTTAAAATCAAATAGGCTGGGTTTTTCGCCTTTCACGTCGCCTTCTGTTGCCTGTTTGTAGAGGGCATACAAGCGGAGCAAGGTGTCGTTGCTCGGCTTTTCACTTAGAGTCTGAACAGCTTTAGCTGCATTTTCAAATGCTGGAGTCATGATAAATTTTGAATTTTTAGTTTTGAATTTTGTTTTTATACGTTGGCAATGGCTTAGGCAGCCCCGTCAAGACCTTGACAATCGTATAACGCAATACGATTGTCAAGGTCTTGACGGGGCTGCCTAAGCCATTGCCAACGTATAAAAGTATAGCACCTAAATAGTTACTTTACATTTACAATTTTTGTGCAAAAACCTACCTTGCAAAAATTCTATTGTCCACAAATTTAAAACTTTATAGTTTATTACTCAAATTTGGAAAGAAATTTGTTTATTTGATAACAAATTAATAATTCAAGTTCCATGCTTTACAAACAACGCCACTTTTCATTTCTCATTCTCTATTTATTTTTTACTTGTCGCCTATTTGCCCAAGAAATAGGTAGCCCTTTTTCGCGAAATTACCACGCCACAGAGTTTAAAGCCCACATGCAGAATTGGGCAATTACGCAAGACCATAGGGGAATTTTGTACTTTGCCAACAAGGAAGGAGTCTTAGAATATGACGGAGGACACTGGAATTTAATCAAAGTGAGCCGCGATGTCCGCAGTTTAGATGTGGACGGCAATGGAACTGTTTTTGTCGGGGCTATTGGCGATTTGGGTTTTCTGGAGCCAAACCTCAAAGGAGATTTGGAATTTGTTTCTTTGCTACCTTTGTTAGATACGGCAACACGCAATTTCGAGGACGTTTGGAAGGTCTATGCCACCCCCGAAGGTGTGTATTTTCAGACTTCTAAGTGGTTGATACGCTATGCAAAAGGCAAAATAAAAACTTGGTATCCGCAAAAAGCAAATGCTTTTCACTTTTGCTATTGGGTACGCAACAGGCTCTACATACGCGAGGCTGGGCTGGGCTTGTTGGAGTTGAAAGACGACCAATTAGTGCCTGCACAGGGCGGCGATGTGTTTGCAGACGAAAAAATTTATACTTTGTTGCCTTACGATACGCAGCGAATCTTAGTAGGTACGCGAAATTTGGGCTTGTTTATTTGGAATCCCGACAACGGAGAATTGCAAAAATTTGCGACTCCTGCCCAACAATTTTTGATAGACAACCAACTTTATCATGGTATCAAGTTACGCAACGGCAATTTTGTATTGGCAACTATCACAGGCGGTGCCGTAGTGCTTAATGCAGCAGGACAAATAGAGCAGACCATAAACAAACAGGCTTTTTTGCAAAACGAAAGTGTGTATTACCTCTACAACGACAAGCAAAATAACCTTTGGATGGCATTGGACAATGGGATTTCGAACATAGAAATAGAATCTCCTTGGCTGCAATGGAATGAGTCGCATGGCTTGCGGGGCATTGTCTATTCGGTCATGCGACACAACGGCGTGCTGTATGCTGGCACTTCGCAAGGTGCTTTTTACTTGCAAAACAACAATTTTGTGCAGATAGAAGGTATCAAAGGGCAAACTTGGGATTTGCTCTCTATACCCGAAAGCAAAGACAAAAAATATGCAGCCAAATTGTTGGTTGGCAATGCCACAGGTATTTATGAAGTGAACAAAGGCAAAGCCCGCCAATTATTTGCAGGGAGCCACTGCCTAAAATTACATCACTCACGCCATGAGCCTCACAAAGTTTACACAGGTTTTGACAATAGTTTAGGTTTGATAGAATTGCAAGGCAATTCGGCTATTTTTAAGGGCAAACTCAAAGAAATAGAAGGCGAAATTCGCAATATCATAGAAGATGACGATGGCAATGTAATTATCAACATTCCTTTTCGAGGCTTGTGCGTGGTCAGCCCTTCGGCACAACAAAGCAGTTTTGGTGCTTCCGAAATTGTGTATATTGGCGAGGACAAAGGTTTCAATACAGTTGAAAGTGAAGTATTTACTTTGCACGGCAAGTTGTACTTTACCAAAAATAAAAAACTCTACCATTTTAACGAAACCGATGGCAAATTTGAGCAAAACCCACTGTTAGACAAATATTTGGGTATTGGCAATATTACTTACCTTGCCAACGACTCGATGGGTGATATTTGGATGGCATTGATTTTAAACAGTTCCAAAAAAGAAGCTATTGGAGTCTTGCGTAAGCAAAAAGATGGCAAGTATGCAGACGACTTGGAGTCTTTCAAAAGATTGCCCCAAATGTCTATTCAAGAACTCTATCCCGAAGACAACGGCATCATTTGGATTGGCGGGTCGGGTGGTTTGTTTCGTTACAATACCGCTATCACAGGTTATTACAACACCTCTTACCATACGCTTATCCGCAAGGTCTATCTCAACGAGGATTCGTTGGTTTTTAACGGGGCGTATTTCAAGCACGATGAGGACAACGACAGCCTGCGTGTAGCCAGCCTCGAACAGCCCAAAGAAATGCAATACGATTTGGGTTTTGATTTCAATGAGATTACCTTTCATTTTTCGGCTCCTTATTTCACAGACGAAAACCAAACTTTGTATAGCTACTACCTCGAAAACTTCGACAGAACTTGGTCTAATTGGCACACGCACACCAGCCGCGAATATACCAACTTGCCCGAAGGCAACTATGTTTTTCACGTGAAGGCAAAAAATATTTATGGTTTGGAGAGCAAAGAGGCAATGTATAAATTTAGTATTCATCCGCCTTGGTATCGTACCAAAATAGCTTACTTATGTTATGTGTTGGGTGCTTCGTTGGCTATTTGGTTGATAGTCAAGACCTATACTCGCAAGTTGAGAATAGACAAAGAAAGACTCGAACAGTTAGTAACGGAAAGGACAGTAGAGTTGGAACACCAAAAAGAGGAAGTCATGTCGCAATCGGCAGACCTCAAAGTGCTGAACGAAAACATGGCAGTAAAAACGGCAGAATTGGAAGTACAAAAAGCTGAAATTGAGAAGAAAAATGACGACATCAAGTCAAGTTTAAACTATGCCTTGCGGATTCAAACAGCTTTGTTGCCCCAAACTTCCAAAATGCGTGATGCTTTTGACGACTTTTTTGTACTCATCATGCCTCGTGATATTGTGTCGGGAGATTATTATTGGTTTGCAGAGGTCAAAAGAAACAGACCAGAGAAAAAAATTGGTACGCAAGAGGTCGAAACTGATGTACGCAGTATGCGGTTTACGCCTGATGCAAGAGAATATGTGCCTTTTACAGGCAATGACTATACAGTGCCTATTGGCTCGCAACTACTCACTAAATACACCATTATTACGGCTGCCGACTGCACAGGGCATGGCGTGCCAGGTGCTTTGATGAGTATGATTGGCAATAACCTGCTGAATGAAATTGTGTTTATGCGAAGTATCATAGAACCCAACGAAATTTTATCAGCCTTAAATACTGGGGTGCGGACTTTGCTCAAACAAGACGAAAGTAAAAACAAAGACGGCATGGACATGGCTCTTTGCGTCATCGATTGGCACGACAAAATTCTGCATTTTTCGGGTGCAAAAAACCCCCTCATGTATGTACGCAATGGCGAAATAATAGAAGTGAAGGCAGACAAAAAATCAATAGGCGGCGGCACAGGCTTGTCTAAGAGTGATAACAGCAATATTTTTTCCTTGTCTTCCATTCCCATAGACGAAACCATTGAGTTTTATATGATGTCAGACGGCTACGAAGACCAATTTGGCGGGGCAGACAACCGCAAGTTTATGAAAAAGAATTTGCGAGATTTGCTATTCAAAATTCACGAACAGCCCATGGCAGAGCAAGAAAAGATTTTGAAAACGACTATCAAAGACTGGATGGGAGAACACCACCAATTAGACGATATTTTGGTGATGGGTTTCAAAATTAACCAATTTTAATTTTTAATGTTGAATTTTTAATGTTGAATTTTCAACATTAAAAATTCAACATTAAATCAACTCAATAGACGGATTCCAAAACACCTGTTCAAAGTTTTGTATTTGGTTGTCTTTTACCATAATCCCCTCATTTTCAAGTAGTTCTTGCATCAAGGTTGGCGTAGCAAAATGATGCCTGCCTGTCAATAAGCCTTGTCTATTCACTACTCTATGGGCTGGTACATCGGGCAAAGTATGGGCTGCATTCATAGCCCAACCCACCATGCGTGAAGAACCTTTGCTACCCAAATAATTGGCAATAGCCCCATAACTGCAAACTCTGCCCTGCGGTATCAGTTTGACTACTTCGTAAACATCTTGAAAAAAATCTTTGTTTTTGGGCGTATCTTGCATACAACTAAAAATTTTCCAATAAATCTGCCACTTTTTGCATCACCTCTTTGGAGTGAGTCGGAAAATTGGCAATTCGCATTTGCGTGTCTTTTGCCTTGCCATAACCTGCCCCTACTATAATTTGGTGGCTTTGACAAAGTGCCAAAAATTGTTTGATTTTTTCGGCTTCTCCTGCTGCCACCACTACGGTCTGCGACCTAAACCTTTTTTCGGTTACGGCAGGGCTGAAAACTTTGCTTTTTTCTAATTGGGCATAAAGCAAAGCAGCTTTGTAGTCTGTTTCTTGCCTTATGGTTTGAATACCTCTTTGGTTCATGTCTTCTGCCACTTTGCCGAGCAAATAAATTCCCAACATATTAGGAGTTTCAGGGGTTTCGTATTTTTTGCTGTTTTGCAAAAGAGAGGGCAAGGTGTGGTAAGTACCCAAAATTTGTTTATTTTTTTGCAACTGTTCGGCTTTTTCTATGCAACGGTCATTGAAAATCCAAACACCCAAACCTGCGGGCAAGCCAAAACATTTTTGCACCGAAAAAAAGGCGGTGTCTATTTGCGAAAAATCTAAGGCAGGATAAGGAGCAGACGATACCATGTCCAGAGCCACCAAAGACCTGGGATTGGTAGCCCGCACAAGGGCAATGTCTGTTAAGGGCGTCATGACACCTGTACTTGTTTCGTTGTGGGTGAGGCAAATGAGTTCGGCAGCCGAAGGTTTTGCTAAAATTTCTCTTTCAAACCCTTGATTTTCAGGTACATGATAAATCGTTGTTTCTCTACCTAACTGCACCGCAAAGTCGTAAAACTTGGAAGAAAAACTGCCATTGACCAAATGATAAGTGCTGGTTGCCGATAGATTTTGTACAATTCTTTCCCAAATTTCGGTAGCCGAACTTGTAAAAACAAGGTGAAAATTGGTAGGAATAGCCAATAATTTTCGCAACTGTTCGGTGGTGTGCTGCACAATGTCCTGAAAGGCTTTGCTGCGGTGCGAAATTTCGCAAACATGGTCTTGCAAAGCAGTTTTGAGGTGGTCAGGCACAGTGAAATACAACTCCGAAGGACCTGGGGTAAGAAAAGATTTTTTCATTGCAAACGAATAAGTAGTTGTAAGTTATTAATACTGAGTTGTTAGTTATACAAACCCCTACTAAGTTTTTAAAATCTTAGTAGGGGTTATTTTTATTGAATTCTTCAATTTATTTTTTACTTACTTTGTTGGTTTGGTCAGCACCTCGTCAATCAAACCATAGTTTTTGGCTTCTTCTGCAATCATCCAGTAATCACGGTCAGAATCTGCCCATATTTTCTCATAAGGCTGTTTGCTATGGTGAGCAATGATTTCGTACAATTCCTTTTTGAGTTTTTGGTATTCGCGGTGAGTAATTTCTATATCCGAAACTTGTCCCTGCGCGCCGCCAAGAGGTTGATGAATCATTACTCGTGAGTGTGGCAAACCTGACCTTTTGCCTGCTGCACCCGCACAAAGCAACACTGCACCCATAGATGCACCCATGCCCGTACAGATAGTAGCCACGTCTGGTTTTATAAATTGCATGGTATCATAAATACCCAAACCTGCATAAACAGAACCACCAGGGCTGTTGATATACATCAAAATATCTTTGCGAGAGTCGGCAGATTCTAAAAACAAGAGTTGGGCTATGATAATATTGGCAATGTAATCATCAATAGCAGAGCCTAAAAAAATGATACGGTCTGCCATTAAACGAGAAAATACATCTATTTCTCTGAAATTAGTAGGTCTTTCTTCTATGACAGACCTTGTCATATTGGTCAGTCCTGCCACATTGTTAATGTAAGCATCAGTGTTTAGGCTGCTGATTCCATGATGTTTGGTGGCATATCTTCTAAATTCTTCTCCGAAGTGCATAGTAATTTTGGTTTTGGTTTTAAAACACAAGCAACAAAAAAAAATTGTACTTGCAAATTATTATGATTAAAAATCAAACCAATTTATTTAGTAAATAAAAAACTGACAAAACGGCAGGTAACAAATGGTGCAAGTTTTCACAAGAGGTTTGGAAACAACTAATACTTTTTTAAACCTTGCAAGGTTTGAATTGAGTGTTTACGAAACCCCTCTCATCATCTTTTTCAACCAAGGCGACAGGGCAAACAAGCACAAAGCACCCACAAACGAAGAACCAACGAGAAACGGAAACAAAGGTAATTCGAATTTATGCAAAATAGCTTCCAACATTCCTGCCAAATATTGTGCAGAGGCTATGCTGGCAAACCACATACCCATCATCAGCGAAACTACGCGGGGTGGCGACAATTTGGTTATCATAGACAAACCAACAGGCGACAAGCAAAGTTCGCCTAAGGTATGGAACAAGTACACTGTTACTAACCACATAGGGCTTACTAAACCTGAAGAAGTATTTAGATTGGCAAAGTGCATGACCAAAAAACCAACGCCCAAAAACGCCAAAGCTAAGGTAAATTTGAGGGGAATATTTGGTTCTTTGCCAATTTTGTTCAAAAACACCCACATCATGGCAAACAAAGGGGCAATAGAAAAGATAAAAATTGCGTTGATAGACTGAAAACTCGAGGCTGGTATTTCGTTTCCAAACACTATTCTATCTGTGTTTTCGGAGGCAAAAAGATTGAATGTTCCGCCTGCTTGCTCAAAACCTGCCCAAAAAAAGACATTGAAAAACAACAAGATAAAAATTACAGAAACTCTACTCCATTCGTCATTGCCTTTTGTGTTGGTAACCAAAGTATAAACCAAGCCACCAACGCCGCCAATAGCAAGTGAAAATTTTATTACCGTTTTGATGCTGTCCGATATATTAGTCCAAAATTGCAACACCCCAAAAACTAAGGCTGCCGAAACTACAATATATAGGGCAATATCCACATAATCTTTTGCCACCAAACTCTTTTGGGTAGCTCTGGTGGCTGGGGGCAACCCTGCGTCCTCTAACAAATGATTGCCAAAAAAGAAAATGGCAACCCCTAACAACATACCAATACCTGCCGAAGCAAAACCATAACTCCAATCTACTTGCTCTCCCAAATAACCGCAAATTAAGGGAGAAAAGAAAGCCCCTAAATTAATGCCCATATAAAACAAAGTAAAACCGCCATCTCTGCGGGGGTCATTTTCTTTGTATAAAGCCCCCACTACGGTAGAAATATTGGGTTTAAAAAATCCATTGCCCACACAAATCAACCCTAAGCCCAAACTAAAAGTTTCGGGGCTGGCTGCTAAGGCAAATTGCCCCATTGCCATGAGAATACCGCCAATAAAAACAGCTTTGCGTTGCCCCAAAATTTTGTCGGCTAACAAGCCCCCCACAATGGGCGTAACATAAACCAAACCTGTAAAAATAGCATAAATCTCTAAGGCTGCTGCTCTTTCTAACTTGAATTGGTTTACTAAATACAAAACTAATAAGGCTCTCATGCCATAAAAACTAAATCTTTCCCACATTTCTGTAAAAAATAGGAGGTACAGCCCTTTGGGTTGCTGTGTGTCGGCATTTTTGGTTAAAGAAGGCGCCATGCGTTGATAAAATTTTTGTTGATTTTGGTAAAAATGGTTTTGGTAAAACTTAACTTGCAATAAAGTTGATAAACAACTGTAGAACGGACTTTAGTCCGTTTGGCTCGTATTGAAAACCAAGAACTGTGCGGACTAAAGTCCAATGCTATTAAGCTAAGAATAACTCACAACCTCGAAGAGGTTGAACAACAATAGCCCTACGTGCAACGTAGGGAAGTATTTGCAAATGTGAATCCAACCCCGAAGGGGTTGAACATTCGTGTAGCAATATGTCATTGTTCAACCCCTTCGGGGTTGCGGAGTATTCTTGCACCTTTTACCCTACGTTGCACGTAGGGCTATTATTGTTCAACCTCTTCGAGGTTATTTTATATTTTCTTAGCCGAACAGCACTGTGATAAAGTCCGCACTACAATTGTTTAAAATCATTTGCTAAAATACTATTCTTTTATTGTTAATATCAAACAAAACTAAAAAAATTATGAAAAAAGCACACTTGGCTTTGTTGGCTGCAGCTTTGGGCTATTTTGTCGACCTTTACGACATTTTAATTTTTAGCATTGTCCGCACAAAAAGTTTGTCGGGCATTGGCGTTGCCGAAAGTGATTTGGCAAGCACAGGGGTTTTGCTGCTAAACTTGCAAATGGTTGGAATGTTGGTTGGTGGCTTGTTTTGGGGCATTTTGGGAGATAAACGAGGGAGGTTGTCGGTTTTGTTTGGCTCTATTTTGCTTTACTCCGTTGCCAACCTTGCCAATGGTTTTGTAACCTCCGTAGAAGGCTATGCTCTCTGGCGTTTTGTGGCGGGCATAGGGCTGGCGGGTGAGTTGGGTGCAGGTTTGACTTTGGTAAACGAACTGATGAGCAAAGAACAGCGAGGTTGGGGAACTACTTTTATCAACTTATCGGGAATTTTTGGGGCTATGACAGGGGCAGTCGTTGGGGGTTGGTTTGCTTGGCAGACGGCTTATTTTGTTGGCGGCGGCATGGGCTTGTTGCTTTTGGTTTTTCGTTTGGGCGTAGCCGAGTCGGGCTTGTTTGAAAATGTGAAACAACAAAGTACGGTGGCAAGAGGCAATTTTTTTAGTTTATTCCGCAATTTGGAAGTTACCAAAAAATATTTTGCTATTTTGTTCATCGGGGCTGCTACGTGGTATTTGGCTGCTATTTTGCTCACTTTTACACCTGAAATAGCCAAAGCTATGCAAATAGCCACGCCGCCTGCAGTCCCCAAAGTGGTTTTATTTGGCTACACAGGTTTTGCTCTTGGCAATTTAACTTGTGGTTGGTTGGGGCAATACCTCCAAAGTCGCAAAAAAGCCTTGATGGTTTTTGTAACCTTCATGGCATTGGCAACGGCATTTTATTTTGTAGCTGCCCACCAATCAGCCACTTGGTATTATGCTTGCATTTTTCTCATTGGTTTTGGCACAGGCAAAAACACCAGCCTTTTTACTATTGCAGCCGAACAATTTGGTACGAACATTAGAGCCACAGCCACCACCTCCGCCACCAATTTTATTCGGGCTTTTGCCATTCCTTACACCTTATTGTTCGATGCTTTGCAAAAAACGCAAGGGGCAGTAACGGCAGCAGCCTTAGTGGGCGTATTGGCTTTTGGCTTGGCTTTTTGGGCTATGTTTCAGCTAAAAGAAACTTTTGGAAAAGATATGAATTATGTAGAATAGATCCTTTTTTAATCTGCAAACAAAAAAAGGTTTGAACTTTTGCAGTCCAAACCTTTTTTATAATTGGGGTAACTATCAATCAAAAATTATTTGATTTCGATTTCAGCACCAGCTTCTTGCAACTGTTTTGCTATGCTTTCAGCTTCGTCTTTAGATACGCCTGTTTTAACTGGTTTTGGTGCGCCATCAACCAAGTCTTTCGATTCTTTCAAACCTAAGCCCGTGATGTCTTTTACCAATTTCACAACGCCTAATTTAGCTTGACCGCCGTTTTTCAAAATTACGTCAAAAGCTGTTTTTGCAGCAGGAGCAGCAGCTTCGCCACCACCAGCAGCAGCCATCATTACAGGTGCGCCAGCAGCAGGCTCAATGCCATATTCTGATTTCAAGATGTCTGCCAATTCTTTAACGTCTTTTACGGTTAAGTTTACTAACTGTTCCGCAATTGCTTTCAAATCTGCCATTTTTATAAAGAGTTTTATTGTTTAACAATGTTGATGAATGAATTTTGCAAGGCTTTTCGGTGCTTTGCCACCGTTGGTTGCCAAAAAACAAAAACCCGTAACACAATTTTTGCTTTTTTGCTATGAAACCCACAGGTTAAACCTATGTTACGAACAAACCAAGCCACAGGCTAAAGCCTATGCTACAAAGTTTGTATTATTCTTTTTCTGACAAAGTTTTAAGAATACCTGCCAATTTGCCACCACTGCTTTGCAAGGCAGAAACCACGTTTTGTGCAGGGGCTTGCAACGCACCAATAATGTCCCCGATGAGTTCATTTTTGGATTTAACCGTTACTAAGGATTCTAAACTTTCGTGTCCGATGAAAAGTCCTAAACTTATGGAAGCACCTTTTAAGGCTGGCTTAGGATTTTTTCTATCACCTTTTTTGTAAAACTCTTTCAAAAGTTTTGCGGGTGCATTTGCAGCCTCGTTTGAGAACAAGATGCCTGAAAAACCTTTGAGGACTTTTTTGTCTTCGAAGGGTTTAAAGTCTGCATTGGCGTTGTCGGCTGCTAAGTTGCTTAGTGCTTTTTTGATTAGCGAATTTTTAACAACTTGATAACCGATGCCTTTCTCAAAACACAATCTTCTGAAATCGTTAGTCTGTGCTACTGTCATTCCAGAAGCATCAGTAATGTAGAAATATTCCGTATTTTTTAATTTTTCGGTCAATTTTTCTACTACGTCATATTTTTCGTCTCTTGTCATTGCTCTCTAAAAATTATAGACCTGGAATGGAAGATTTGTTGATTTTGATACCAGGTGCCATCGTACTGGTGATGTAAATGCTCAAAATGTAAGTTCCTTTTGAAGAAGAAGGTTTCAACTTCTGAACCACATTCAATACCTCTCTCACGTTGTCGGCAATTTTGTCGGGTGTAAAAGATACTTTGCCCACAGAAGTATGCACAATGCCTGTTTTGTCGACTTTGAAGTCGATTTTGCCTTGTTTTACTTCTTTTACAGCTTTGCCAACTTCCATTGTTACTGTACCAGCTTTGGGGTTTGGCATTAAGCCTCTCGGACCTAATACACGACCTAATTTACCAACTTTTGCCATTACAGTAGGCATAGTGATAATTACGTCTATGTCTGTCCAACCTTTTTCGATGTCGGCAATGTAGTTGTCTAAACCTACATAGTCTGCACCTGCTTCTTTGGCTTCAGCCTCGCGGTCAGGGGTGCAAAGCACCAACACTTTTACTTGTTTACCTGTGCCATGTGGCAAGCCTACGACACCACGCACCATTTGGTCTGATTTGCGTGGGTCCACGCCCAAACGAATATCTATATCAACGGAAGCATCAAATTTAGTATAAGAAACTTCTTTTACCAATGCTGTAGCTTCCTCCAGCGTATATTCTTTATTTGGTTCTACTTTTGCGTGGGCAATTTTTTGTTTTTTTGTTAATTTTGCCATTTTTGATTGAATTAAAAACCTTTTGAATATTGTGCAGATTTCGCTGTAAAAAGTCTGCTTACCCAAAAAGGTTGGTTAAAATATAATTATTCTTGCCAAGGGGCTTTGCCTTCGATGGTAACACCCATGCTGCGGGCAGTACCAGCCACCATTTTCATACCAGATTCTACTGTAAAGCAGTTCAAATCAGGCATTTTGGTTTCGGCAATCTTGCGAACTTGCTCCCAAGTCATTTTTCCTACTTTTTTGCGGTTAGGCTCGGCAGAACCTAATTTTAGTTTGGTAGCTTCCAAAATCATAATCGCAGCAGGAGGAGTTTTGATAACAAAATCAAAAGTTTTGTCTGCATAGACCGAAATGACTACGGGCAATACCATACCTGGCTTATCTTGAGTAGCTGCGTTAAATCTTTTGCAGAACTCCATGATATTCAAGCCTTTACTACCTAATGCAGGACCAATAGGCGGAGCAGGATTAGCCTGTGCTCCTTTTACTTGCAATTTTACGTACCCTGTTATTTCTTTTGCCATGTTTTACGACTCTTTTTCTACTTGTATGTAATTTAACTCTACGGGGGTGTTTCTACCAAAGATAGTTACGACCACATTGAGTTTCTTCTTGTCATCAAATACTTCTTGCACCACACCCGAAAAGCCGTTGAAAGGTCCGTCCATTACTTTCACTCTTTCGCCTACTGTAAAGGCAACGTCATGCTGAACTTCGTGTTCGTCTGTGGTTTCAATTTTTCCAAGTATCCGATTAATTTCAGATTCTCTCATTGGTTTTGGCATCTCTGTTGGTTTTGCACCATCTACATTAAGGAAGCCTAAAACGCCTGGCACACTTCGGATAGTATGTAACACTTCGCCATTGGAGAGGTTGGCTTGTACTATCACATAACCAGGTAATGTATTTCTTTCCGTAGTTATTTTTTTGCTTTTTCCGTCTTTGGTTTTACGAACCTGATATACTTTCTCAGTTGGTGTTATCACCTGCCCCACAAACTCGTCCATCTTGCGAATAGAAACTTCTTTCTGCAAATGTTCTTTTACTTTTTTTTCCTGTCCGTTTACCACACGGAGGGTGTACCACTGTAATTCTCCTGCCATGATTGTGTTAGCTGTTGAGGGTTAGGGTAATAAACAACTTAGAATGATTCGTAAAATGCTTTTAAGCCTGTTTCGAAAGCCTTATCTGTCAAACCTATTACAATGGCAAATAGCAAAGAGGCAACCAATACTAAAATGGTATGGTTGTTTAGCTCTGAATATTTTGACCATGTAACGTGGTTGGTCATTTCATCGTAAGATGCTCTGAAAAAATCTAATATCTTGTTCATAACTTTTTCAATAATAAACCTATAAGGCAAGCCTTATAGGTTGTGGGAATTTAAATTCTTGCACGGGCACTAGGATTCGAACCCAGATCAAGGGTGTTGGAGACCCGTATGCTAACCGTTGCACCATGCCCGTTTGCTTCTTTTTACCTTTCTATGTAACCTGCTTTGTGGGCGAGGTTTTATTTTGGTTTGCAAAGGTATGAAAGATTTGGGTGTTTGCAAATTTTTTTATAAAAATTTTATATATTTCAATAGGCTTAGGAAAGAAAAAAGTTTTATTCATTATGTTTTTGTAGATTTGTTTTCTATACTTATTAACTTTGAGAAATTTTTCGACTCACAACTCAAGATTTTCAACTATTTATGATGTTCAAAAAACTCTTATTCCTCATCTTGTGTATTGTTGGCAACTATTATTCCTTGTCGGCACAGGTTACTTTGTATTTAAACGAAGTGTATGTGCCTATTGCCAAAAAAGATACGGCTACCTACTACAAAACCTGCAAAGATAGTGCTTGTGCAGAGGGCAATGTCTTGATTTATTACAAGAAAAACGACCAATTAGCAAGCAGTTCTTTTTATACAAACAAAAAGCTAAACGGAGAAACTAAAACCTATTATTCGACAGGTGTTTTGAAAAGCAAGGCAAGCTACAAAGATGATGTTTTGGAAAATACTTACGATTTTTACTATCCAAACGGCAAAATAGCTTACAGCAAAAAAGAAGACAAAGAAAAAAAATGGACAACAGCCGTTTACCACCAAGCATGGGACAGTACAGGCAAAGCTACTTTGACTAATGGAACAGGTTTGATTGTTTTGTATTACGAAAATGGCAAAATAAACCAAGAAATCAATTACAAAGACTATAAAGAAGATGGTTTAACTACCAATTACCGTGAAAATGGTACGGTGTATCAAAAAGAAACTTACAAAAAAGGCAAACTCGTAGCAGGAGAAAGTTGGGATTTAGAAGGTAAAAGATATGAATATGACGAGAATACAAAAGAAAAAATGCCTGCTTTCAAAGGTGGTTTGCCTGCTTTAGCCCAATTTATGAAAGATAATTTGAAATACCCAAGAAAGGCTTCCAGAAAAAATATTGAGGGGACAGTGTATGTAAAATTTAAAATAGATACACAAGGAAAAGTTACTGGTGTAGAAGTCGTTAAAGGTATTTTCCCTGAATGTGATGAGGAAGCTGTACGAGTGATAAAAAGTATGCCCGACTGGGAGGCAGGTGTGCAAGCAGGTAGAAAAGTAACCGTTTGGTTTACTTATCCTATCAAATTTAAGTTGCAACGATAGAATTACCTATCGGGTGGCTTCGAGCCACCCGATAGGTAATTTCGCAAGAAATCTAATAGAATTTGTTTTGACATGAAAAAAATCAACAATAACGAAATCAAGGCTTTAGGCTTTCAAGAAGACTATGTTGTAAAGTTGGCGGGCAATGTGGCTCGGCGTTTGTTTAAAGACCATGCCGAATGGAGAGGGCAAAAAACACCAATTTATGTGTGGTTGAAAGCAGTTTTGGAAAATCCTGAACAGTTTGAGCAAGACGAAACAGCAGGAGAATTGGCTAAGGAATTGTTGTTTGTGAAAGCACAACGCCAAGCAGAGCCTGTGGCAAAACAGTATAGTTTGTTAGAAAAACCGTTGGTGTATGAAATCTATGGTGGGCAGGGCATAGAACCGCCAGCCCTCCAACAGATGAATACAGCCATGCGGTTGCCTGTGGCGGTGGCAGGTGCTTTGATGCCCGATGCTCACCCTGGTTATGGTTTGCCCATTGGTGGCGTATTGGCTACTACCAATAACACAATCATTCCTTATGCAGTAGGCGTGGACATTGCCTGCCGTATGTGTTTGTCTGTGTTTGACATAGACGCAAGTTTTTATTTGGAACAAAGACCCCAACAACTCAAAACATGGCTCAAAGACAACACCGTTTTTGGCATTGACGGACACTTCAAACAACCGTTGGCTGATGATTTGTTCGACAGCGATGCTTGGCATCAAAGCAAATTTATTCGCAATCTCAAAGACAAAGCCGTCAGGCAAGTCGGTACTTCGGGTACGGGCAACCACTTTGTAGAGTTTGGCAGATTGGAAGTAAAGGCAACTACGCCTGAAATTCCTTTGCCTGTGGGCAGCTATTTGGCTTTGCTTTCTCATTCGGGGTCAAGAGGATTTGGGGCTACCATTGCAGGGCATTATTCTAAGTTGGCAATGGAAATTTCTAAACTCCCACGCGAGGCACAACATTTGGCTTGGCTAAGTCTTGATACGGAAGAAGGTATGGGTTATTGGTTGGCTATGAACTTGGCAGGGGAATATGCCTCTACCAATCACCACCATATTCACAAACGTATGGCTACTTCTTTAGGCACAAAACCTGTGCTGATGATTGAAAATCACCACAATTTTGCGTGGAAAGAAACCTTAGCCGATGGGACACCTGTGTTAGTGCATCGCAAGGGGGCTACACCTGCACATGAGGGAAGTTTGGGCATCATTCCTGGTACGATGGCATCGCCAGCTTTTGTAGTCAAGGGCAAAGGCAATGCAGCCAGCATTAATTCAGCTTCGCATGGGGCAGGTCGGGTCATGTCGCGCAGCAAAGCCATGAGTACCCTCACAAAAAGTGATGTCAAAAAATTTTTGCAAGACAAAGGTATCCAACTCATTGGTGGAGATTTAGACGAAGCCCCAATGGTGTATAAAAACATACACCAAGTAATGGAATATCAGCAAGAATTAGTAACAACTTTGGCTGCTTTTCACCCCAAAATAGTGCGTATGGCAGATGCTAATAAAAGAGAGGCAAGAGAGGATTAAATAGTTTCTAATTTTAAAATAAGGCTTTACCCAATATGAAATACCTCCGCATAGTTTCTTTTGTTGCCTTGTCTTTATTTTTTGGCTATTGGTTGGTGCAACTTGCCCTTGCTATTTGGGACAAAAACAGCAAGACTGCCGTTTGGAGTTTTATTCCTGCCGATGCCGTAGCCGTTTTTCAAATCCACGACTTGGTAAACACCTACCAAACCGCCGACAGCACCTTGTTTGGACAAAATTTTCGCACCACGCCTGCCTTGCAAACCTACGCCCAAAGAGCAAAATTGCTTGCCGTTTTGCAAGGCGAAGGCATAGACCTAAACCAATATTTTAAAGACAAACCTCTTACCATTAGTCTGCACAGAACAGCGAAGGGCAATTTTGACTTTGCTTTTTTTGCCCCTGTTACCCTTCGCCAGCATTTGTTATTTAAGCAAATCTTACAAAATCTAATTACTCGTCACGAAGGCATAGTAGAAAAAAGAAACTATCAAGGCGTTGAAATTCAAGAAGTTAGGTTGAAAGACAATTCTCAACTTTTTTCTTACCTCATTCACAAAGGTTATTTTGTTGGTAGTTTTACCTCTTTTTTGGTGGAGGAAACCATACGCAATTTTAATGAATTGGGGCGTAGCAATTTTTATACAACCAACCAAGCTGTTTTTGATTTGCCTCGACCAACTAAGCAAACTTCGCCACCTGCCCTTACCTGCCACTACAATCCCGATTTGTTTGCTAATTTTTTGTCGGTTTTTTACCAAGAAAACTACCAAACTATTTTGCAAACCTTGCAAACTCAACCCAAAGGCTATTTTGAATTGCAGAATTTGCAAGCCGTTGGTAGCCCTAACAAAAAAGCTAATTCTCTCTTATTCAGTGGTTTGCAATTATCTTTTGCAGAAAATCAAAAGGCAACTAACGAAAAAGAAAACAACCCAAAGCAAACACCAAACTTTTTGGCTGCTTTTCCTGCCATAGACGAGGACGAAAACCAACTAAGCACCACAACCACGAGTAGTTTGTTTCAATTTATTCCCCGAAAAACGGCTTACTTTTATAGGTTGGATTTGGGAACTTCCAAAAAGACTTTTTTTGATAACCTCCAAACTATTTTTTCTCTGAAAAGTGATAGTTTATTACATGGCGAAAATTTAGATTTTTTTACTTGGCAGAGTTATATGGATGGCGAAGTGGCAATGACCGAAGGCGAAAGTTTTAGCTCAAATTATGCAGATAAATTGGTGTTTATCAAAATCAATGAACCCGCAGCCCTGGACAAAAGATTGCAACTTTGGGCAAAAGAATTGATAAAAAATCCAAAAGATACGCTGACTTACGAAAACTTTGGCAAGCAAAAAATTATTCAACTTCCTTTCGCAGAGTTGCCCTACAAACTATTTGGTTATCAAGCCTTTGCAGGTTTTCCGCAAACTTATTTTACTTTTATCAACAATTATTTGGTCATTGGCAACACAAGCAAAGCCTTAATTGCTTGTTTGGAAGACATAGGCAATGGGCAAGTGTGGGCAAAAATGTACCAATCCTCTGCATTTTTGGAAGTCGCCAAACAACCTGCCCACCTCACGCAAATTGTGTCGCCTTTGCGGGCATGGAGTAGCTACACACCAGCCCTCAAACCCGAATGGCAGAGCAAAGCCGAAGAAAACAAACGAAATTTGTTGCGTATAGAATGGTTGTTTTTGCAACAAACTGTGCAAGAAAATTACATCTCAACTACCACAGGTTTTTTTCACGAAATTCCTCGAACTCCGTTGGTGGCAAGCAACCAAACTTTGCCCACTACGATTGGAAATACAGCCCAAAATCAAACAGGAAATTCAACTGAAAACTCAGCTTTGGCACACACAACAGCAAGGCAGGTTTATGCAACCAACTTTTATAACACCTTGACAAGCAAGCCTTTGCTACTGCTGCACCCAACAGACCAAAGCAAAGAAATAGCCGTACAAGATGCAGGAAATCACGTGCATCTCTTGGGTGTGGGTGGCAAAAAATTGTGGCATTTTCCTTTGCAATCTTCGCCTACGGAGTTTACTGTTTGCCAACTGTGGACAGGCTCGGTGGTGCAGTATTTGGTGGCTTCCCAAAATAAATTGTATTGGATAGATAGAAATGGCAAACCAACGGCTACTTCTCCTTTGGAACTGAAAGACTTAGGAACTATCAATTTTTTGACTGTTTTTGACTATGAAAACACGCAAAACTACCGAATAGTGGCAGCAGATGCGGAGGGCAATGTGATGATGTTGTCAAAAAATGGGCAAATCTTACAAGGTTGGTCGCCGAAAAAATTATCGGGAGAGTTGGCAAGTCCACCAAGACATTTGCGAGTGGCAGGCAAAGATGCCTTGTTGTTGGTAGAAAAAAAGGGAATTATCAACCTCTTTAAACGCAATGGCGAACTCTATGCAGGTTTTCCTGTGTATGTAGGTGCAGGCTTGCAAAGCAACTTTTTTGTGCAGCAAGGCGTTGATTTTCAACAAACTATTTTGCATTTGCAAACTACACAAGGCGAAATTATCCGCATCAACTTGCAAGGCAGAGTGGTAAACAGAGAGGAAATGGAAAGACCTTCGGCTCAATCTCTCTGCCTTTTAGTGCCTGATGCAGCAGCCCAACAAGATTATTTGCTTTGCAGACAAGATGAGAAAAAGCTAACAATTTTTTCCAGAAATCTTACATCTTTGTTTAGCAAAGAATATGACAACGCCAGCCCCAAAAAAGTGCAGTATTTTCATTTTGGCGTACACGCAGCTTTGGTGGCTGTTACAGATACAGAGCAAAAGAAAACCTATCTCTATTACAAAAATGGCGACTCACTTACCGAGCCTTTGGCAAGTGAACAAGAGATTTTGGCTTTCTATAACGAAAACAAAAACGAATATTTGATTTACAAAGTGTTGCAAAAAGAGGTGGCAGCTTTGCGGATTTGGAGGAATTGAAAAAAGAATTGAAAATATACTATAAGTTCTCACACCCAATTCAAAAATATTTTTGCCAAATTTCGCACCTTATCTGTGTAGGGCGGATACAATAATTTGATACCTGTAAAACCTATTCTTTGTTTCAGTACCGACCTTTGGTTGCAAAACTCCAAAAAACCAGCCTCACCATGCGACCTGCCTATGCCACTGTTATTGACTCCACCAAAAGGCAAATCGGGGTGGGCGATGTGAATCAGGCAATCATTCACGCAAGTACCGCCTGCGGTGCTGTGGGCTATGTATTTGTTTATTTTTTCGTTATCTCGACTGAAAATATAAAAAGCCAAAGGTTTGGGCAAATTAGCAATGAGTTGCAAGGCTTCTTCCGAATTTTGATAGGTTAAGATGGGCAAAATAGGTCCAAAAATTTCTTCTTCCATTATTCGCATCGAGGTTTTGACCTCTGTAAGCACCGTAGGGGCTATGTATCTGGTGGCTGCTTCGGTTTCGCCACCAATGGCAAGCGTAGCCCCTTGCGAAGTAGCTTCTTGCAACAAAGTTGCCAAACGACTAAAATGACGGTCATTGATAACTCTCGAAAACGAATCGGATTTTGCAATGCCTTGTTTATCAGCATTGTAGCATTTTTCTATCTGTTGTTTCATTGCCTCTATAAACAAAGGCTTTACTTCTTGTTTCACTAAGGCGTAGTCGGGGGCTATGCAAGTCTGCCCTGCATTGACAAACTTACCCCAGACCAATTTTTCGGCTGCATCTTGCAAATCTGCTGTTTCGTCTATGATGGCGGGAGATTTGCCACCCAACTCTAAGGTTACAGATGCCAAATGATTGGCTGCTGCGTGCATCACCACTTTGCCAATGGCGGGGCTACCTGTGAAAAAAATATGGTCGAAAGGCAAAGCCAACAAAGCCTGTGAAACCTCCACGCCACCTTCCACAACGGCTACCTCGTCTGTCGGGGCAAACTCTGCCAATAATTTTGCCAACAAAGCCGAAGTAGCTGGCGACAACTCCGAAGGTTTAACAACTATGGCACAACCCGCAGCAAGGGCAGAAATTAAGGGATTCATTGCCAAATTGAACGGATAATTCCAAGGGGCTATGATGAGGGCAACGCCTTTGGGTTCTTTGTAAATATAGCCCGAAGTGCCTAACAAGGCTAAGGTTTGCCCTACTTTCTTAGGTTTTGTCCAATCTTTAAGGTTTTTTATCGTATGTCGCAACTCTGAGATGACTGAAACTATTTCGGTCAGCATGGTTTCTACGGGAGGTTTGCGAAAGTCTGCCAAAATAGCTGTCTCTATTGCTGGCTGGTAAAGAATAATTAACTGCTCTAAGTGTTTAAGTTGGAGGATTCTATCGGCTACACTTCGTTTTTTGAGTTTGTTGGTGCTTGCTTTTTGCAAGGCAAAGAGTTTGTTGAGGTCTTGCATTTTTGATAGTGTTTTGGTTGGGGGACAAAGCTACAAAAAAGAATGAAACCTTGTTTACCTGCTTGTTATTTTCTCTATCAGTTTTCTGTGGTTATCTGGGCGTTGGAAAAACAATAGGTAAATTTAAAAACTACTTATAAAAATCATACACTTTTTGAATAGCCCCTAAGAGTTGGGGCAAGTTGGCAATAGCATAAATTTGCGTATCAATAAACAAAGTTTGTCCTTCTAATTTCAGAAATTGCCAAGCAACACCATTTGTTACAGCCCCATGTATCGTATGAATGTTGTTATCTTCTCTTTCATTAAATAGTCGGGCTGCATACATTTCTGCACCACACTGCCCATACCAACTTTCTAATTTGTCATCTTTTGCTTCAAAAATAGCTACGACAGGTGTTTCTATTCCCCTCGCATTAGGGTTGCTTGAAATAAGAAAATCTGCCACGCCTTTTAAACCTTTGCTGGGTTCTACATTGAAAGTTGCTCCAGAAATAGGTTTAAAATTCCTATTTAAAGCCCACACTTCTGTTAAAATAGGCATTACCAATAATTCTGATTTTGCCTTTTCATTAAGCATAGGCAAATTCAAATTACGGTCTATAGTTGTTTGCAGAAAGACAGACACAGGAATATCTTGTATTGGTAACAACATTTTGTCAGCATCTGCTTGTGCTATACCACAAACTTTTTTCAAATCCTCTAATTTGTAATATCGATAGGAAGATGGTATTTTTATTGCAGTTGCCATTTGGTTTTTGTTTTACACAAATATACAAAATTGAATCTTGCTATCCAAAAATTTTTGCCACCACTTGGCTATGCACACGCTAAGGCGTATGCTATATTTGATAAGCTACTTTTTATTTTCCCTTGCTGCCCAAAGTTTCGCCACCTCCAATAAAATCAATGAATTTTCAGTATAAAATTATCTTATCATGGTTTTTTAACGTAAAATTGTATAACGGACTTTAGTCCGTTTCGCCCATTAGGGCTATAATTTGGCACATTTTAGAGTTTACCTCGTTATCTGTAACAAGCCAAAAAGAGCCAAAAGCTGAGCAAAAGTAGTGTAAAATACCGACTTTTGATAAACTTTTACTATTTTTTTCCTTAATTTTGTAAAAAAAACTTTTGCCGTTTTTAAGTTTTCAAAGAACGTATAAAATTTTAACCTGTGAAAAGTACAATTAAATAAAAAAGCCTTTTCTTTTTTTAGTGCCGTTAGGCACGAAATATTTATAGTAAACAAGGCACCCCCTCTCCTCCCTTTTTTTTAACTCCGTTAGGAGTTTAACTTCTTTTGCATTTGCGTTAAGTCTAATTTGAAAAATTGGCACAACTGACCTAACGTAATTCGTTTGTATTTAGCCACTGCAAAATAAAGTTTTACTTCCTTTATTCTACGGTTGGCAGTTGCCACAGCCACGCCCAATACATAAGCTACATCTTTTGCTACCTTCTTTGAGTTGGTTGGCTATTTTGGTCTGATTAGTCCAATACACCGCCTCAAAATGTTGCGTTTCTTCTTTTACTTCGCCTGTATAGAGGTCAATCTCTCTATCTTTTACAGCTACCTGAAAGCGGAGGAAAGCCTTATTTTCTTGGTTGCAGACTTCTACACAGCTTGAGAGATGTCCGATAATTGCGATACGTTGCATAGTGGTAATTGATTAAATTTATATTTTAAATATATTGCAATTTTATTTAAAATATAAATACAAAACAAACTAAATGATAAATATTTTTACAGTTTATTTATTTTTTAGTTATTTTTGTTTACTTTTGATAAACTTTTTTATCAAAAGGATATGAGCAAACAAGATATTTTAGATGCCATTAGAGAGAAAAGAAAAAAAGAAAAAATTTCACAAGGTGAAATGGGGGTTTTTCTTGGCTTGTCGCAAGCTCAATATAGCAGCTTAGAAAGTGGCAATAGTGAAATTACCTTAGATAAATTAGTAAAAATATGCGAAATTTTACAGATTGAATTGGTAGGCTTTAAAGAAGTGGAAAAAAGAAACGAAAATAAAAAAGACACTTTATATAAAGAACTTTTAAAATTTGCTGAAAAAATAAAAGAATTATAATTTTCTGCGTTTCTCTGCGTAATCTTAGCGACCTTTGCGGTGTAATTTTGGATTTGCTACCAATATAAAGTGCCTAACGGCACAAAAAAGAGGAGAGAGGGGGTGCATTTGTTTACTATAAATATTTCGTGCCTAACGGCACTTAAAACAAATATATGGCTTAAAACGTGATTTTTGGGCGTGGGGTGGAGGGCTTGCGTTGCGTTTTTCTGGGTTTTGGGTGCAAAAAAACGAAAAGAATTGCAAGCTAAATCTATAAAAAATACAAGTGGGCGGCAATCCGCAGTGAATAAAAGAGTTTGCGGGTTACAAATTACAAAATTGTATCAGACATAAAGTAGCTTAATTGTTTCTTTTGTCAATTATCCGTTAATAATCACCGCAAACACTCAAAAGGGGTTCATAATTTTGTGAGACGTAGTAGAACGTAGTCATTTACTCGTCAATTTTTTTAGGAGAAGTATCCCTTTTGCTTTATTCACTCTTGTTATTTGCCACAATGATAAAACTTTATTTTTGATAAAACAAACAAAAATATAAAAAATGATAAAAATATTTTTTTAGCCGATTTTATCACTTAAACTTAATTTTTGCTGGTGGCAGCCCCGATAAAAACCATAAAAAGTACAATTGAGATTTTTTTTTCTTTGGCAGGCCCTAAAGGGCTTGTTACGGATAATTTTGTATTTTTGCCCAACTATAAGCATTAAAAATATGGCAAAAGACCATTTTCACGAAGCTGTCAAAACAGCTTTGCTAAAAGACAACTGGGAAATTACCAATGACCCCTTAGAACTTAGTACGGGAGAAGTAGAATTGTGGGCTGACTTAGGTGCAGAAAGAGTGATTGGTGCTGCCAAAGGATTAGAAAAAATTGCAGTAGAAATTAAATCTTTTTTGGGACAATCTTCAGTTTCTGAATTTCATATGGAAAAGATAAATAAATACGAGCAGATAATTTGCGAAGTACTGCAAAGTTATTTTCAAAACAAAAAAAATGCTTATGCAGACTTACGCAGTCATCTTATAATAGACAAAGAGCATAAACACTATCAATTACTTACCATAGGTTGGCATCGGGATAAGTATATTTATACGGTTGCTTTTCATTTTTGTATTCAAGATGGCAAGGTTTGGATACTACAAAATAACACAGAAAGTTTTGTAGCAGACGAACTGGTCACAAAAGGGATTGAGAAAACAGATATTGTGTTGGGTTTTCAGCCGCCACAGTATAGGCAATATACCGATTTTGCGGTGGCATAGTTCTCTAAGTTGCCGAGCATAATAGAAATATAAAAGATACAAAGCAAAGATAAGAGAACTACAAAACAAAAAAGTGCTTACTTATAAAAATCATACACTTTTTGAATAGCCCCCAAAAGTTGGGGCAGGTTGGCAATACCATATTTTTGTGTATCTATGAATAGAGTTTGTCTTTCTAATTTCAAGAATTGCCAAGCAACACCATTGGTTACTGCTCCATGAATAATTTTTATATTGTTTCCTTTTCTTTCATTAAATAGTCTTGCTGCATACATCTCTGCCCCGCATTGCCCATACCAAGTGTCTAATTTGTCATCTTTTGCCTCAAATATAGCTACTACTGGTGTTTCTATTCCTCTTGCATTGGGGTTGCTTGAAATAAGAAAATCTGCCACGCCTTTCAGTCCTTTACTGGGTTCTACATTGAAAGTTGCCCCCGAAATAGGTTTAAAGTTCCTATTTAAAGCCCAAACTTCCATCAAAATTGGCATAACCAATAACTCTGACTTTGCTTTTTCATTTAGCATAGGCATATTTAAGTTACGGTCTATAGTTGTTTGCAAAAAGTCGGATACAGGAATATTTTGTATAGGTAAGAGCAGTTTCTCTGCATCTGCTTGTTCTATACCACAAATAGCTGCCAAATTTTCTAATTTGTAATACCTGTAAGATGACGGAATTTTTATTACCTTTTCCATATTACTTTTTGTTTTAGACAAAGATACAAAATTGAATCTTGCTATCCAAAAAATTCTTCTTGTACCTGACCATGCACACGCTAAAGCGTATGCTACATTAGAAAACCTACTTTTTATTTTCCTTTGCTGCCCAGAGTTTCGCCACTTCCAAATTGCCTGTGTGGTTAAAATGCCCATCGATAGAAAAATACAGTTTTTTGCCCTGTGCGGCTAAGGCTTGTAGGTCTTCGGTCATGTCGTAGCAAGGAATCTGGCGGCGGGCTAAGGAGTCGGCAAAGACTTTGTAAGTTTGTTTCATACCTTCGCTGCACACTTTGGGCTGTTCGGTTGGTGGCAGCAAATTGACATAAACAAATTCTTTGGGTGGAAACAGTACGACTTCAAATGCTGCCCCATGCAAAAGAGCAAAACGGCGGGCTTCCTCTACAAAAGCCAAATTCAGTTGCAAAGCCTCCTGCACACTTGCTCACAATAGAATTGTTATTATAATGGTGAGTAAGAGGATAATAAGCCCGTTGGGTTGGATATGTAGTGAAGTTTCGAGTAAAAATAACACAATAACGCCAATAATAAAGACATCACCTAAGAAAGATTTTATTTTTTTTAACCACATAAACAAGATGATTTAAAGGAGCAAAGGTAAGCAATAACTAAGAAAAGTCAGCTTGAATAAAAAAAAATATTTTTTTTTTACCCTACCGTTGCGTTTCGACCATTTTTGACGTATAGGATATAGAGGGGTGTGCGAAGTCTGGTAAAAAATAAACGAATAGTAGGTTTAAGCACGCAGATAACGCAGATTTTACAGATAAAACACAGATTTTGTCAGTTTTTATCTGTAAAAATCCGCATCATCTGCGTTATCAGTGTGCTTAAACAGATTACATCAAGTGAATTATCAAAGTAAAGTGCAAAAAAATAATATACTTAGTTATATATTACATAGAGAAAAATCACACGCTAAAACGTATGTTACATTTTTTTAATTTTTTTGCCAAAACTATTTGCTTTCATAAAATAAAAATATCAGTTTTGCAGCAAGTTTAAGACCCCTTAAACTATTTATCTTGTAACTATTGCTTCATAATAATTTTTGAAATTTATTTTGAAATTTATTTTGAAATTTATTTTGAAATTTATTTTGAAATTTATTTTGAAATTTATTTTTAAATTTATTAAAAAAGCAAAAATTTACAAAATAAAAAATTATTTTAACATTTTAAAATCTTATAACACAATGAAATTTAAAAATTTTATTTACTTTTTGTCCTTATGTTCTCTTTTGCTTTTAAAGAGTACATGGATAGTAGCCCAAAGTATTGGCGCGATGACCAATTTTAATGGCACTCTGCTTTACACTGATATTGCTATCCTTAGCAATTCGAGGATAATTCAGGCAAGCAACTTGCAACCTGTGTCGCCTGCTATCAATGGCTTGCTACAGCCGACAGGTATGTCTAACAATGGCGGCTTTTTGTATGTCTGCCAAAGAAACAATCCTACAAGGGTTTATAATAGTGCCTTTACAAATGTAGGTAATTTGGTAATTACAGACAATTTAGGTAATCCAATTATTGCAGATAATATTTCTTTTATACCTAATACAAATCCACAAGAGGCTTTTGTGCTTCGGAGAGGTACTGCTACCCAAGCTGCACTTGGTGCAATTCACCGTATCAGATTTACAACTGTAACTACTGCCACAGCCATTCGCAGTTTTAATGTCAGTTCAGTGGCAAATGGACTCCCGCCATTGGGCCTAACTTTTGATGCAAATAATGTTTATATCACTTGTAATAACAATACAAATCAAGGACAGCTATTAACTCTCAATGCTACAACTCTTACGCAAACTGTACCTGTTTGTAATATTTTAGGGTTTAATCCTCGTGGTATAGCTATTTTGAATGGAAATCTTGTTGTTACAGGAGATAACTCTATAATAAATGGTGGTAGCAATTCGGGTACGCCAACAGGTTTTATTCGCACTATTGCTTTATCTACTGTTCTTGCAGGTTCTTGCTGCCCCGATTTTAACGATATACCCGTTACACCCTTTCCAAGTTGCGCACCTTTTTTCAACAGCTTTTTGATAAATGCAGCAGGCAACCAACTGACTAATATCCTAACTAATGGTTGTGTTATTCCTTCCATAGCCTACAACCCTGTTGCTGTTGTTCGTCCTTCATTGCAAGTTACTACTGGTTCTCAAAACATTATTGCCAACAGCAGTGCCACCATTACAGTGCCTTTTACCATTGCCAATGTAGCAGCAAGTACTGTGGTTACAGTAAGGTTTAGAAGACTTCAACTCAATGCAGCAGGTACAACTATCAACACAGTTACTTTACCTACGCAAAATTATGTTGGTTCAGGTAGTTTTACTTATACCAACACCATTAACCCGCCAACCACATCAGGCGAAAGATATGTTTATGAAGTTGATTTGTTTACAGGACAAGGTATTAATTGCCCAACTATTCAGGGGCAATACACTGTCAATATTACAGGTTGCTTGCCCGCCAGCGAAGGCACACTCATAGTGGGTGGAGGCTCACGAGATATATTAGCCAATACTGCTATGAATATCAACATACCCATTACGATTTCTAACATTCCCATAGGAACTTTGGTAACTTTTGGGTTAAAAAGAACAAAATTTAGTGCAAGCAATCAAAACTTAGGTACTGTCAATTTGCCTACCCAAAGTTTCATTTTTGGCTCTGTTAGCCCTACCTACCCTGACAATGTACCAGCTTCTTTGGCAGGTGAAAGATACGTATATGAAGCAGCTACCTTTACTTGGCAGGGTGATGTGTGTAAAAAAATGGAGGGAAGTTATACAATTAATGTAAAAGCTTGCACAGGTACAGCTAATATAAGCGTAGGAAGTGGCAGCACTACAGTACCCTTAGGCACTACACAAGTTACAGTGCCAGCCATTGTTTCATTAAACGATGTAAATCCTATTTCTACGCCGTTTGACTTCACAGTAACCATTCGCTACTACGATGCAAATGGTTTTGCCAATTCCTATAACCAAACTTTTTATCAGTTAAGCAATACTTCTTTTAGTACTACGCACAACCTTCCTATTAACATCAGCCCTACCCAAACAGGAAGATATGAAATAGTAGCCGTCAATATATGGTTTAGTAACTGGAATAATCAGCTTTGTAATGTGAGCTATGGTTCGGGTATTTATGTAATCAATGTCCCTTGCACACCAACGCTTAGCACTACCGCAGCCCTTGCCACTGCCCAGCCTTGCAATTTGCAAGTGGATTTTGCTATGACTTGTCGTCAAGGTACTTTTTTGGTAGAGTTCTATCCACAAAACGGAGGTACACCTTTCTCCAATCCTGCTTTAATTATTCAACGCAATTTGCAGACTCAACCCACAGGCAACACCATTAACTTGCCACTTTGGGGACTCACAGGTACGTATTATGTGCGAGTTATCACGCAAAATCCAAGTGTGGTAAGTAGCAATTATCAAACTGTTACTATTCCAGAAACTACCATAGATTTGGTTTGCGATTCGGCACAATTTACAAACGGACAAGTGATTATTCCTTTGACCTTCACAGGCATTGCCCCATCACCTGCCAATCCTTTGACTGTTTTTGTGAACAGACAACCCGCAGGGCAAAATTTCACAGCCACCATCACAGGCTTGCCTTACCAAATCATAGACACCAACCCCACTTCGGCAGGGGTAAGCTACCAATATGCAGTCCGTCTGCAAAATACTTGCAACTACACAGCCGACTCTTGTTCGGTTACTATTCCTTCTTTGCCCATCTGCGGTGGAGATTTATGGGGACAAGACGACCCCAATGATGACGGTACAGAGTGCAGCACTTCCGAAAACCCTTGGGAAAGTCCTGATATTTGGTTGAATCCCAGCCCCAATGCCTTCAATGACGACACAGACCAAGCCCCAGTAGTAGGCGGCACCAACTATGTGTATGTGCGTGTACGCAACAGAGGTACAGCAGCCGATGCAGGCAAATTGCGTTTGTATTGGGCAGCAGCCTCCACAGGCTTGTTCTGGCCAAACAACTGGACTAACGGAATGTGCAACAACGGCACAACGCCCGTAGGTGGCGAAATCACGACTACGATTGTCGATGACAATGGCAATGTAGTAACCAATGGCGATATTACACAAGGCGTAAACGAAACCAGAGTCTATCGTTTTGCTTGGACTTTCCCCAACCCAAATGATTATGCAAATTGTTTTTATGAGGGAGAATATGTGCAAAATCATCACTTCTGCTTGTTGGCTCGTATAGAACAACCTGCTGATGGGGTGTGCAGAACACAAAGTTTGCCAAAAGAAACAACAAACTTAGGCAACAACGTGGTGTGCAACAACAACGTATTTTGGCAAAACATTACCATTCTTACCAAAGAAAAAGGTGGTAATGGCACTTTACAGGCTGGCGTTATTGCACGTACTACTTGCGTAACAAGTTCTTGGTTTACAAAAGTGGCTGGCAAAGAAGAAAGCAGCAACAATACAGACAAATTATATTGTTTGCCTCTTATCACCAAATTTACATGGACAGAAGCTATTTCTAAAAATGCTTCTTTCTTTGAAAGTCCCGCAGGCTATTTAATTGTCAATCTTGGACAGACTCTTTACGACAAATGGACAGCACAAGGACAACAAGGCAGTGGAATTACTCCTTACATGGGTAGTTCTATCAGAGTCTTAGAAAGTGGGGCTTATATTTTGGTGGACTTAGCACCCTACGAGGCTTACGGCTTGTTGCATTGGTTTATTCCTACTTCTCCTTTTTGCAACAACTACACCATACGTTTGACCCAAACAGCTTGCAATTCGGCTGGTTTCTGTGCCTTAATGGGTGGCGAAACCTTCCAACTTCGCAACTTCTGCGGAAGTGGAAAAGGTGGCGAATTACCTGTTGAAGAGATAGCAGGTAAAACCAACTTATCAGCAGACGATGTTACGGTGTATCCTAACCCAACCCAAGAAACTGTAAACGTCAATTTGGGCAAAACAGAAGCAAAAACTGTTGAGGTGGCTGTAACAGACCTTATGGGCAGAGTTATCGTAGCACCACAGGCTTACGAAAACAACGGAGGGCAATTAGCTATCAACATGGGCAAATTGGCACCTGGTACTTATTTGCTCACTTTGCAAATAGGCAACCAAAAAATTACAAGAAAAATAGTGAAACAGTAGAAGATTAAAAAAAACTTACAGGGTAGGCTGTTCAAAAGCTACCCTGTTTTTCCTTATTTTTTGTACTATGCTGGGGCTTTTTTCTTTATCCAAAGCTAAACTTTTTTTGGGCTACGAAACCGAAATACCATAAGAAGCCATAAGCTGTTTGTATTCCTCTGAATTTCGACGGCGAAGTGATTCGTTTTTTGCCAATTCCTGAATTTTCATCAGTCCTTCTATAATTTGCTCTGGTCTTGGCGGACAACCTGGCACATAGACATCTACGGGTACTACTCTGTCTATGCCTTGCAATACGCTGTAGGTATCGAAAATACCACCACTCGAAGCACAAGCACCTACGGCAATTACCCAACGAGGCTCTGCCATTTGCTCATACACTTGCTTGACAATGGGTCCCATTTTTTTGGCAATCGTACCCATGACCATTAACAAATCTGCTTGGCGAGGCGAAAAACTTGGTCTTTCGGAGCCAAAACGTGCCAAATCATAGTGTGATGCCATAGTTGCCATGAACTCTATTCCGCAACAAGAAGTGGCGAAGGGCAGGGGCCACAAAGAATTTGCACGTGCCAACCCTATCACTTTATCGAGAGAAGTTGCGAAGAAACCTTGTCCTTCGTAGCCCGCAGGGGCTTCAACTGTTTTTATATTGCTCATATTGATACCTTTTTATGCAAAACAGCCCGTTTTGGTAAATTGTTGGTAAATCTATACATTTTTTGCCGTTTTATGCAAACATTTGATAGGTTATCTTTTTGTATATTCGCCTTTAGGCGAATGTTATCACTAAGCACAAAGTTTACAAAAAACTGTATAATCGCAGCAACTTTTAGATTTAAAACTGTTTGTTTAAGTTGTGATAATCAATTTTTGACATATAAGGAAAATAAGGCAAGGACTCTATGAGTTCCTTAGTCTTTGCTTGGTCAACATTCTGAAATATTAGAACGGCATCTTTCTTTGTTACCGAAATAAAAAAACTCTCCAAAATGTTTTCTTGTTTCCATTGATTGACAAACTCCATTTCCTTTTTAGGAAGTTCAGGAGTTGTTTTTATGGTTTCTATGCCATTGTCTGATAAGGTAATTAAAACTAATATTCTATTCATTGGAATTGTTGTTAAAAAAGTTGTAAATATTGGAAATTAAGTCTTGGGAAGAATCACTAAAAATGTCCATTTGCGTTAATGTCTTTTTTGCCTTTAGGCGAATGTTATCACAAAACACAAAGTTCACAAAGTAAAATTGCCAAGTAATGCAATAAAATAAAAGTACATTTTGTCATTCTGAGCATATCGAAGAATTTAACCCAGATTCTTCGCTATGCTCAGAATGACAAAAAAACTTGTAATTAAAAATTTAAAACTCAAAATTTTTTTTACACCGCTACATTATTTTCTCTTAGGGCTTCGTTCAGCGAAGTTTTGAGGTCTGTACTTTCTCGTCTTTTGCCTATTATCAAGGCACAACTCACTTGGTAACTGCCCGCAGCAAATTGTTTGGTGTAACTTCCTGGAATAACAACTGACCTTTCTGGCACATAACCTTTGTATTCCACAGGCTCCGCCCCTGTAACATCTATGATTTTTGAGCTGCTTGTGATGACTACGTTTGCACCCAAAACGGCTTGTTTGCCTACTCTTGCCCCTTCTACTACAATGCAACGTGAGCCTATAAAAGCCCCATCTTCTATGATAACAGGTGCTGCCTGCACAGGTTCTAAAACGCCACCAATGCCCACGCCGCCGCTAAGGTGTACGTCTTTGCCTATTTGGGCGCAGCTACCAACTGTAGCCCATGTGTCCACCATCGTACCACTGTCTATGTATGCTCCTATGTTGGTGTAAGAAGGCATAAGGATAACTCCTTTGCTTACAAAAGCCCCATGACGCACCGTAGCAGGTGGCACTACTCTTACACCTAATTCTTGGTAGCCTTTTTTGAGGGGCATCTTGTCGTGATATTCAAAAATACCAGCCTCCATTATTCGCATCTGTTGCAGGGGAAAATACAAAATAACGGCTTTTTTTACCCACTCGTTTACTTGCCAGCCTGAAGAACCAGGCTCAGCAACTCGCAATTTGCCTAAATCTAAGTCATTGATTACGTGGCGAATAGCTGCCTCGTATTCTTTCAGTTTGAGTAATTCGCGGTTTTCCCAGATAGATTCTACAGCTTTTTTAAGGTCTGTTTGTAGCATAATGGTCTTATTTTACGGCAAGATACAAACATTTTTGTAGGCAATCAACTATTTTTTTGCAAAATTTACTATCTTGGCAACTAATCTTTACCAAATCATGGCGAATATGAAAACTGTAATGTTGATTTTCTCTTTCTTGTGTGTGTGCATGGGTGGGTATGCACAAATAAGTTGGGCAGCGCTAAATGAGCAAGGTCAGCAACTTTATACATCGGGAAACTATGACGAAGCCATAAAGGTCTTTGAAAAAGCAAAAATGGCTGCTGAAAAAGAATTTGGGAAAAAACACAGCAACTACGCCAGTGTCTGTAACAATTTGGCTGTTGTGTACAGAATTCAAGATTTATATGATAAAGCCGAAAAACTACATATTGAGGCAAAAGAAATACATTTTGAGATACTCCCACAAGACTCGTTGGGCTATGCAGAATCTTGTGATAATTTGGCAGCTTTATACCACGAAAAAACAATTTATCATAAGGCAGAGCCTTTATACAAAGAGGCAAAGGAAATACGATTGAAAGTATTGGGCAAAAAGCATCAAGACTATGGTTTATCTTGTGCCAACTTAGCCACCTTATACAATAGTCAAGGTTTATATGCGCAGGCTGTACCTTTATTTTTAGAGGCTAAGGAAGTTTGTATCAATAATTCACAAAAAGATGTAATTTATGCTCGAGTTTGTGAAGGTTTAGCTACCTCATATCAGGAACAAGAACTGTATAATAAAGCTGAATTCTGGTTTATAGAGGCAAAAGCAATTTATTTGAAGGTATTGGGCAAAAACGACATGGACTATGCTTTGGCTTGTAATAATTTGGCAAATCTATATGTATTGAAAAAAAAATATGACCAAGCCTATCCATTATACGAAGAGGTGTTAGCAAATTACTCCACAAATTATGGAGAAGACCATGCAGATTATGCAACTTTCTGTTACAATTTGGGAGTCTTATATTTTGAACAAGATGTATATGACAAGGCTGAGAAGTTATTTATAAAAGTAAAGGCTATTTATCTGCAAACAGTTGGACAAGAACACCCCGACTATGCTATGTTATGCAATGGTTTAGGACTGTTGTATGCTCGTCAAGGTTTGTATGCGAAGGCAGAACCTTTGTGGGTAGAATCGATAAACATAAAAATAAAACATATTCAAAGTAGTTTTATCAATTTGAGTGAGCAGGAGAAAAGACAATACTTGGCAGCTGAGCAACATTATTTTGAAAATTATCACAGTTTTATTGCAGAAATCATACAAAAACAACCAGACTATAACCTGCAAATTCTCTTACAAAATTTGGTAAATCTCCAACTGCAAACCAAAGCTATGCTATTAGGCGAAACACAGAAAATGAAAAAACGTATTTTGACAAGTAAAAATACAACCTTGATAAATAACTTTGAAAGTTGGCAATTACTGAAAAATAATATTGCCAAAGCCTATAATTTGTCTATTATAGAAAGAAAGAGAAAAAGAATTGATATTGCCAAATTGGAAAACGAAGCAAATGAAATAGAAAGAGCTTTGGCAATAACCTCCATAGATTTTGCTAAGGCTTTCAGCCCAAAAAATTACACTTATCAAGACCTACAAAATCAGTTAAAGGCAGATGAAGTGGCAATAGAAATCATAAATATAGAGGCAGACAGCAGCTATTTGGCAATGTTTATTGGCAAAAGTGATTTGCAAGTAATAAATTTAGGCAAAAATAGGTTATTGGAAAGTGCCTTAAAAGCTTATAATGATAGTATTATGAATTTGAAAGATACCAAAAGTTTTTACAATATTTTTTGGAAACCTTTTCTATCATCCCTCAAAGGTGCAAAAAAAGTTTATTTCTGTCCCGATGGTATCTATCATCGACTAAGTTTAAATACATTACAGAATCCAGAAACTAAACAATTTTTGGGAGAGGAGATTAGTATGACGATGATTGGCAATTTGAAAGATATTTTCCAAAATAATACGTCTAATCCTAAAAAAACTGCTGAACTTTTTGGCAAACCAAATTACAAAAGAACTAAACAACAGCAGAAAAGGAAAGAAAATGATTGGGAAGAAGATAAAAATTTAGACATTTTCGTAGGTATCAAAAATATAAACTTTAAAACTTTGCCAGGCACAGCAACCGAAGTAAAAGAAATTGCTACGTTTTTGGAGAAAGAAAAGTACAAAATAGGCTTGTTTTTGGAAATAGATGCAGCAGAAGAACAATTAAAAGCTACAAATAGCCCCAAAATTTTACATATTGCTACACATGGTTATTTTGTATTGAACAGCACCAATAAAAGTAATGAAATGTTGAGTTCAGGCATTGTCTTAGCAGGCGTAAACGACCTCAGCAATACAAATGCAGAAGACGGCGTATTGACAGCCTACGAAGCCAGCACCTTAAACTTAGACAACACAGATTTAGTCGTCTTGTCTGCCTGTCAAACAGGGTTGGGCGAAGTGAGCAGCGGCGAAGGAGTTTATGGGTTGCAAAGAGGCTTTAAGGTGGCAGGGGCAAAAGCAATTATGATGTCTTTATGGGAAGTAAATGATTTAGCCACCCAAGATTTTATGTCTATTTTCTATACAAATTGGCTTAAAACAGGAAACAAAAAGCAAGCTTTGTTAGCTGCACAAGCAACTGTTCGAGCAAAAATATCAGAAAATAAAGACTATAGCCACCCCTACTATTGGGGGGCTTTTGTGATGATAGGAGAGTAAAAAACATTCGCCTAAAGGCAAATATACAGTTTTGTGCTTTCAGCTTGCGTGCTTTCGGTTGCTACAACCGAAAGCACAACACTGCAAAAACATTCGCCTAAAGGCGAATATACAGCTACTCATCATAAACAAAATCTCCGTTCTTCTCAAAATAGAAATCTCGTGAACTTGCTTGCAAATTTTCACTACTCAAAAACGTAATCTGCATCACTCTGCCCTCTTCGGGTGTTACTCTTTTGCCGTTTTGCTCTCTATACAAAACCACACTTAACTCCACTGTTTGGTTAGGCTCTACCAATTTGCTGGGAGATTTGGTTATTTTGTGCTTGTAACGTATGTTTTCATTGCTTGCCAAAATGGGTACTTCCCAGATGCCAATGGTTTCAATTTCCTTGCCCAACACTTCTTTAAACTCTGTGCCTCTACTCTCCGATACCTCCAAAATAAGAGAATTGAAAAATACAGATTTTTTGCCTTTATTTACAATAGTAAAGTGCAAAATAGGTAGTCCATTACTTTGTTTTTTTGCTACTACACTTCGTATTTTCAAAGCAAATTTATCATCTTGCTGTACATCGGACTTCAGTCCGTTTGGCTGTAGAACGGACTTTAGTCCGTTTAGCTGTAGAACGGACTTCAGTCCGTTTGGCTGTAGAACGGACTTTAGTCCGTTTGGCTGTAGAACGGACTTCAGTTCGTTATTGTCCTCCGTTTCAAACCCTATTTTCTCCACCACAGCTTGCTCTGCCAACACTAAGGTATCTGTCAAGGTTGCAATTTGTTCTTGCTTTATTTTTTGGGCTTTTGCAATTTGTCTTTCCTCCTCTTTGCTTGCCACATAATCATAAATAGACTTGGTAGAAAGAGAGAACAAGGACATAAAAACAACGATTTGTGCCAACTTGCTATGCAAAACTTTTTCTGAAATCAAAGTTTTGAAAGAAGTAATGCTTTTGTTTGAATCTCTACGCTTGTCGATGTTGTTGGCAGCACTGGCTTCGCCCCTTGCCAACGTAGTATTGATTTTTGCTATAATTTTTTGTGCAACTTCCTCAATAGTATCGTCAGTAGCTTCCAATGCCCGAATAGACGAAATGAGAGAAAATAGGTGCATATTTTGTTCTATGATGTTGTAATTGGTTTGATACAACACAGGAATTATGCAATCATTGTGGCGGTTGTGGCTGGCACTATGAAACTCTTTTTCGTGCCATGCTCGGTTATAACTTTTGCTTATCAAGGGCAAAAAATATTCGCAAACAGGCAAGGCTTTGCTCACCGCTGCGTGAATATCTGCCCCTGCGGGTACGTGGGTGGCACTGCACCAAACCGAAATTTGGTTTGCCTCCAACAGTTTGCACAAAGCCAAAGCAAAATCTTTGTCCTCGTCTGCAAAGCTAAGAAAAATGTGATAGGTCGGGGTTTTCATACGATTATTTTTTATGTAGAACGGACTTTAGTCCGTTTGGTTACAACAGATGAGCAACAGACTAAATTCCGTTTTACAAATCTGCCCACTCAAAATACACTTTGTTACTGTCTATTTTAAAATAACATTTATCAAAATCCTCGAATACTTTTTGCAGACAAGGCTCTGTTTTTTCCCAAATTTTGCTGTCTTTTAGGTCAAACTTACAAGGGGCAACAAGTTTGGGCAGCAAAGCAGGGCGGACTAACAACTCTATGCCCGCCACAGGTGAGCCATTGGTGGCTACGGTGCTAAAAGTTCCTTTCAATAGTTTGGGTTGTTTGTTGGCACCCAAAAAGAAAGAAAGCAACAAGATTTTACATTCATTTTGCAAAATACATTGAAAATAACTACCAATTACTCTGCCTTCGCCTTCAAATTTATTGTCTAAATTTGCTTTGTAGGTCTGTTCTCCTGTTTGTTCTACCACCAAATTTGAAAACAGCAAATACAAACCATCATTGCTCCGCACCACCGAAATCCACCTTCCTTCAATTCCTTCGGCACTATTTTTTACTTTTTGGCAGTAATCCTCAAAATCAACCGCATTGCCATAACAAATAGCTAAGAAATTTTTAGTTTTATTGATTATCTTTTTTTCAGTCAGCAAAAAATCTTTTATACTTCGTTCGTTGGGGAAAACACCTGCATCTTTATTAGATAACAAAGCACTGTTCTTTATAGCTCCCCACAATTTTTTGAAGGCAGTCTCTCTTTGTGTTTCACTTTGCTGTTCGTTGGGCAGAATATCTGCAAAATTGGGTTGTTTCTTCACATACCTGTAAAGTACGGTTACTATATTTTTTAGCTTGTCGTAATCATTGTTTTTATAGTTAGTTTCCAATACTTCCAAAAGATGTTCCTCTCTTTTTCTTATCAGGTCGGCTTCTTTGGTGGTTTGAAGTTTTGCATTTGCCAATGCTTTGAGTTCAGCAAGGGCTTGGGTTTCTATGTTGGTGGAGTTCATAAGGTTGACAATGGTATGATTTTTATTGCAAGATAGGAAATAGAAAACTCTTTATTAGAGTTTATAAATAATTACAAGTAAATAATTTTTCTTTTTAAAGCAAAAGTTCTTCTGAAATTGTAAAGGGCTACTGCTATCGTAAATACGGTATTTTTAGTTTCTTCTATGTAAGTTCTTATTCTTTCTTTCACAATTCTAAGGATTTTTACGTGAGCAAAAATATTTTCTATTTTTACTCTTTCTCTGCTTTGCAATCTGTTCTGTACTTTCTGTAGCTTGGTCAGGGATTTTTTTTTAGGCTTTTTGTGCGGCATGACAACTATGGTTTCAGGAAGTTTCCAACCATAAAACCCTAAATCTGTTAGTAAAGTACATTTTTTAGTGATTAACAAAGTGTCAGCTAACAACTTATCGTGTACTTTTCCACGAAAAGTAGGGCTTACAAAGACTATCAGCCCATCTTTATTCGTGATGACTAAGTTTTTTATCGTATGCTGTTTTTTTTCCTGTGTAAAATTCTTTCTATTTAGTCATAAAAAAAGTCGTCAAATTTCTTTAACGACTTTTTTAGGGAGAGAAATGGGTTTCGAACCCACGACCCCCAGAACCACAATCTGGTGCTCTAACCTACTGAGCTACTCCCTCCGTTTTGATTTTTGTTACGCTTAAATTTTACTTTGCAAAATAAGCAAATAATTACAGTAATTCCAAATTCTCAATCAAAAAAATTATATTTTTTTAGTTAAGAACTTGAAACTCAACAAGTGTATGCTTTTTTTCGTAATAGTTTTCTATAAACTGTCGTAGAAGTTTCAAATACTAAAGCCTACTTAGTGTTTGCTTATCAGACCATCACAGTTTTACTAATAACAACCATTTTTTTCTCAAAACACATCTTCAAAATGCTCAATTTCATTGCCTGTAATAGCAATAATATCAAACCGAATAGGGCAATGCAAATTATTTGCGAGGAGATAAGCCTCTGCCGTTTGTTGAATCAGATTTTGCTTTTGCGGTGTTACAGCTATTTCAGGGTTGCCAAAATCGGCATTTTTTCGGCTCTTGACCTCTACAAAAATAACAAGGTTTGGCTTACGCATTATTAAATCTATTTCCCCTCTCCCTTGCCTGTAATTGGTAGTCAATAACTCATAACCTTGCTGTTGCAAATAATTTTGGGCTTGTTGCTCGGCTATTTTGCCTTTTTGAGTGGTGTTGAGTGGCATCTTCCTATTGAATAGTTCGAATGTAACATACGCCTTAGCGTGTGGCACTTGGTGGCTATGCGATAACAAAGCAAAAAATCACACGCTAAAGCTTATGTTACCTTACGCTGTTACCGTGCTTACAGACTTAACAAGCCTTTTGCCACCACCACAAGAGCAACCACAGCATAAAACCAATAACTCACCGCCTCCACGCCCTTCAAGGCTTTATTGATTTGGCGGATATTGTCCATAAATTTATCATTTGTCTTTTCCATAGAAAAAAAATTTGAGTTTTTTTATATTAGGACTTGTTTAGTTGCCTTCAACCAGACGACTTAGCACACAGATAACACTGATTAAACTGATTTTTACGGATAAAAAAATAAAAAATCAGTGTTCTATCCGTAAAATCAGTGTTATCTGCGTGTAAAAGACGTTATAGCTTTCCCAACTAAACAAGTCCATAGGCTGCAAATATACCAAAATTTTAAAATAACAACAAAGTTAAATTGCTGTTAAGTAACTATTGTGTACTTAACAGCAAAGGTCACAAAGAAAACGCAAAGGTTGCAAAGCTTGTTATTTTTTCTTTGTGTACTTTGCGTAAGACTTTGCGTAGGCTGCGGTTAAAGCAATTTTTGCAAGGAAAACCTAACAACAAAATAATAATTTTGTGTTAAAATAAAAAAAACATTATATTTGCAGTCATTTTCAAAACATCTCAGCAAGTGGATTTATTCGACAGATTAGCACAAAATAAAGGACCTTTGGGGCAATATTCGGACATTGCTCATGGTTATTTTGCCTTCCCTAAGTTGGAGGGTGATGTGGCACCTCGCATGACTTTTAGAGGTAAAAAAGTATTGAATTGGAGCTTAAACGACTACTTAGGGTTGGCAAACCACCCCGAAGTGCGTAAAGCAGACGCAGACGGTGCAGCACGTTATGGCTTGGCTTACCCAATGGGAGCAAGAATGATGTCGGGCAACTCGGATATGATAGAGGAATTTGAAAGACAACTTTCGTCTTTTGTGGGCAAAGAAGACTCTATGGTTATGAATTTTGGCTACCAAGGTGTGATGTCTATCATCGATGCTTTGCTGACCCGCCAAGATGCCGTAGTCTATGACTCGGAGTGCCATGCGTGTATTCTCGATGGGTTGCGTATGAGTTTTGCCAAAAGATTTGTGTTTCCGCACAACAACATAGAAAGTTGCGAAAAGCAATTAGAAAGAGCAACCAAATTAGTAGAAAAAACAGGTGGGTCTATTTTGGTTATTACCGAAGGCGTATTTGGTATGTTGGGAGATATGGGCAGAGTGAAAGACATTGTGGAATTGAAAAATAAATTCCAATTCCGTTTGTTGATAGACGATGCACATGGTTTCGGTACAATGGGCAAAACAGGTGCAGGCGTGGGCGAAGAGCAAGGCGTGCAAGACGGCGTAGATTTGTATTTCTCTACCTTTGCCAAATCTATGGCAAGCATTGGGGCTTTTGTTTCTGGACCCAAAAAAGTATTAGACTTCTTGCGTTACAACACAAGGTCGCAAATTTTTGCAAAAACTTTGCCTATGCCTATTGTCTATGGCAATATAAAAAGGTTGGAGTTGTTGCGTAGCAAACCTGAATTGCGTCAAAACTTATGGACTATTGTGAAAGCCTTACAAAGTGCTTTGCGTGAAAGAGGTTTTAACATAGGTGCAAAATCAGAATCTCCTGTTACGCCTGTATTTTTGCAGGGTGGCGAATCGGAGGCAGCCAATTTGATTGTAGATTTACGTTCAAACTACAACATTTTCTGCTCTGTTGTGTTGTATCCTGTTGTGCCAAAAGATGTGTTGATGTTGCGTTTAATACCTACGGCTTCGCATACTTTGGCAGATGTGAAAGAAACCATTGCAGCTTTTGAAGCTATATCGGGCAAGTTGAAAGATGGCACGTATAAAAATGCAGGTTTGTTGCCTGTTATGCAGGCGTTGGGCATACAGCCCCAAACAGCGTAAGGTTAGCAAAGCATAACTCTGACATAGTAGAATGTTGATAGACTTTGGCAGTGGTTGTAAACCCTGCCAATAGTTCTTGCTTAAACGGTAAAACAATGAAACCGTTTCAATATTTTTAATTGCAAAGCCACCAAAAGAATAAAAATTTTGTTACCTTTGTAAAATTTTTATTATGTCATTCGAAAAATTAGCACTCATAGAGCCTATTCGCCACGCACTCAAAGACGAAGGCTATGAAACCCCCACCCCCATACAGGCACAAGCTATACCCATTGTGTTGCAACGCAAAGACCTCTTAGGCACTGCCCAAACAGGTACAGGCAAAACAGCAGCCTTTGCCATTCCTATTTTGCAACTCCTTCACGAAAGCAACCCCAACCCCAAAGGCAGACGATTTATTCAGGTCTTGGTGCTTACGCCCACTCGTGAATTGGCTATTCAAATTGCTGAGAGTTTTGCTACTTACGGCAAATATTTGCCTATCAAACACACTGTTATTTTTGGTGGTGTTTCGCAAGCAGCCCAAACCACTGCCCTCCGCAATGGTGTGGAGATTTTGGTAGCTACTCCTGGTCGGTTGCTCGACCTGATGCACCAACGACAGGTGGACTTGTCTTCGGTTAATGTTTTTGTCTTAGACGAAGCAGACCGTATGCTGGACATGGGTTTTATCAATGATGTAAAGAAAGTAATTGAAAAATTGCCACCTCGTAAACAAACCTTGTTTTTCTCCGCTACCATGCCTCCTGCGGTGCAAAAATTGGCAGATACCTTGCTTAATTATCCTGAAAGAGTGGAAATAACGCCACCTACGGTTACGGCAGATACTGTGCAGCAAAGTATTTATTTTGTAGATGCTCAACGCAAGAAAAACTTATTGGTTTATTTGCTCAAAAATGCACAAATTCAGTCGGCTTTGGTCTTTACACGCACCAAACACGGGGCAGACAAAGTGGTGCAAGAATTGGGAAAATCGGGAATCTACGCCCAAGCTATTCACGGCAACAAGTCGCAAAATAACAGGCAAAATGCCCTCAACAACTTCAAAACAGGGCAAATAAAGGTGTTGGTCGCAACGGACATTGCAGCCAGAGGCATAGACATAGATTTACTTTCTCACGTGATTAACTATGAATTGCCAAACTTGCCTGAAACCTATATCCACCGAATTGGTCGTACAGGCAGGGCAGGGCAACAGGGCATTGCCTTGTCTTTTTGTGATGTGGAAGAAAAAGAATACCTCAAAGACATTCAAAAAACTATTGGTAGAGTATTGCCTGTGGTTTCTAATCACCCTTTCCCGATGACTATTTTTGACATCAAGGAAAAAAAGGCAAACCAAAGACCCGAACAACGCAAAAGCAACAACCAAAGACCTGCACACAAAAACGGCAATTCGCAAGGGGCTAATTCATCGGGCAATGGCAACAACGGAGGAGAAAGAAAAGCCCAAAAACCTGCACACAGAGGACTTGGCAACAAAGACAAAGGAGTAGAAAAAAATATTGCCAAAGCCCCCAAAACAGAAAATTCTATCTTTAAAGGGGGAAACAAAGAGTAAAAAAAGTTAAAAAAGTCATACAATTTCAATTTGTATGACTTTTTTTATACGAAGTTTTGCAACTCCTTACTCCTTTCCCACCAATTCATACACCTTTTGCATTTCCTTGTCCTGTTTTTGCAGCCACTCCTCCCATGTGTACGTGACGGCGTAGTCGGGTGTGATTCCTTTTTTGTTATCTGTAATTGGTAGCAAATAGTTTACTCTATACAAAGGAAACCTTACATAAACTTTGGTGGCGGGCAATTTGATAAAGACAAACAACATAGCATTAGTCCCTATGCCACTTCCGCCTGTTTCTTCGCCTATGACGGTTGCCTTTGCCAACTGTTTGAGGTAGCTGGCAAGGTAAGCAGCAGCCGAAAACGTATTGCCATTGGTGAGGATAAAAACCTTGCCTTTAAAAGCATTTTTCTTTTGCGGTTTGTAGTTGATAGTGTAAAGCACCGAGTCTGCCACTTTTTGCTCTTTGGCTACCCACCTGAACAGTTTGGGTGCTAAACCAATCCAAAACTTGCCCGACTCCATATAGGGCTTGAAAGTCAAGGGTTTAGCTTGACGTTTAAATTGGTAGTCGAAAGATTGGTCGAGCAAATAGGAGAGCAAATGACCCACATGGGCTACTTTGCCTCCACTGTTGTTGCGGAGGTCTATTACCAAATTTTCGGTTTTTTGCTCTGCCAACTGCTGAAAAACTTGCTTGTAAAATTTTTTGTAACGGCTACCTTCAAAATCCTCTATCTGTAAAACGGCTGTCTTTTTGTGCAGCGTATCTATTCGCAAACGGCGGTGGCTTTGCCAAATAGTCCACTGATTTTGGGCTGTTTGGCGACTGTTTTTTTGTACGTTTTCTTCTTTAATCTTACTCTTATTTTCAATGGTTTTTGGCAAAGGAAGTTCTGTTTTTTCGCTGACGCAAAGCTGGCGAATACTGTCGTTTGGGCTTTTGATTGTTACCAAAAAATCATTGCGAACACCTATCAACAAAGAGCAAAAATAACGAAAACCTGCCTGAACTGTCTGCACTTTGCCTGTTTCGTTGAAAGCATCGCTACTTTCTATCTCCAAAATTTGGGCAATTAGTTTTTGCACAGGTATTTTGTTTACTTCCAACAATTCATCGCCAATTTGTATAGTGGAGTCGTTGCTCAGATTTTCGGTAATTCGCAATTTATTGTCTGCATAATAGACCTCAAAAGGCAAAAAACAAGGTTCATATTTGAGGTAATAGTCAATAAATTGTTGTGAAGGAATGATGTTGGTATGTCCGCAACGGATTTTGGCAACGGCTTGGCGTAGCAAAATTCTAAATTGCCTTTCGTTCAGAAAAGCCTCCGTTTTTTTGAGTTTGTCAAAATACAAATCTACCGAGTCTTTGGGCGTATAATGAAAAATATTAGGGTGAAAATCGTACAAAATCTGTTGCAACAGGGCAGCATCTTGGGCTATTTGCGAAGGCAAAAAGACCTGTTCAGGATTGTAAGCTATTTTTTTTTGGGCAAAAAGAGGAGAAAAGTTGGCAAGGATGATAGATAAAATTATAACTTTTAACCCCGCAAGGGCTTTAAGCCCTTGCGGGGTTGCCTTAATGTATTTTTTTTTATTATTTTCTTTCATAGTCTTTCCAACAACAATTTAAAAGCTACGCCACCCACCAAACCCGACAAGACCAATATAAAATCTCGGCGTTTGACCAACAACAGGGCAGAAATGAAAGTCAAGAGCAAGCAAGTAAAGACCACCAATAGTTGCCCTACTTCTAATCCTACATTAAAAGCAAACAAAGGCAGCAATAAATCAGCCTCTTTGCCCAAGAGAGAAGTGAGGAAATTGGAAAAACCCAAACCGTGAATCAGTCCAAAGAGCAAGGCTGCTGCATATCGCAAGGACATGGTGGGTTGTGTGGTTTTGCTCGATAACCAATCATTGGGGGCTTGCAGCACGTTGATAAAGCAAGTGAGCAAAATTGTAACAGGTATCAACAATTCTACTAAGGCACTGTCTATCTGCACCCAACGCATGGTGGCTAAGGCTAAGGTTATGGAATGACCTGCGGTAAAAGCCGTAACCAAATACAAGAGTTTTTTCCAATCTTTGACTTGGTAAATAGCACACAAGGCAACCACAAAAAGAATATGGTCGTAACCTTGGGGGTCTAAAATATGCTCAAAGCCTGTTTGGGCATAGAGGATAAAATTGTCGAGCATTGATTAAGTTGTTGGTTGTTTGTTGTAAGTAAGTGGACAAATTTATCGGACACTTTAAAAGTCTATCGATTACCCACAAGTTTTTAAAAGTCCGTAGGACTGAAATATTTATAGTAAAAGTATGGGTTTTCTTTTGTTTTTAGAGTTCCGTAGGAACGAAATATGTCATTCCTACAAACCTTCTAAAGTAAAATCTGAATATGCCATGCTATTTTGCTATTTTTATAAATAGACAAAGATAGAGGTTTTATTTAAAATTTAAAAGTAAACCTTAGTAGGTTTTTGGAACCTACAAGGTTTTAGGTATCATTTTGCCTCGCCAACTTAATTTTCACTGTTTTTTTCTTTCTCTTTCCAGAGCAACCACCAAGGTGTTGCGGGGCTGTCGTGATGTTCGTAGTGGTAGCCAAAAAAATAGCAAGACAAAAAAGCCCACCAATGATTTCGACTTTGGCTTCGTGCATGGTGTTCGTTGTCGTGTGTACCCTTATGCGGGAGGTAAGTGCCAAAATAAAATAATTGAAAAGTAGCCAAAACAGAGGGCAACATCCAATACAATATGACATTGGTTTGGGGAAAGACCAACTTCAAAAGGTTATAGGTAATTGCCATAAACAAAATTTGCCAAATTGTAACATATTGTTTGGCAAAATTGAAGTACCAAATCCAAAAACCTCCTTTGTAATAATCGGGGTCTTGGTCTGTGGCAACAAAACGGTGGTGCAAATGGTGCTTGCGGTTGAGCAACCCAAAATTGTTGAAAGCAAACAGCCCTGCACAAAGCCAGCCCAGCAGTTGATTTAGCCGTTTATTTGGGCTTACCAAACTGTGCATGGCATCATGAGCAGTGATAAAAATACCTGTGTACAGGTGGGTTTGCAACAGCACGAGCAGATAAGTCAAGGGATTTGTCCACTGCACTTCGCAACCCGCCAGCCCCACTGTCAAGCAAGCAGTCCAACAAAATAAAACTGTGCAAGCAATTCCTACGCCTTTGTGTTGATAAAACATGGGTAAGCAAAAATATATAACAAATTTAGTTTAAAGACCTGATTTAATCTATTTAAAAAGAGTTTTTTACAATTAGTACAGTCATATTAACAAATTTATGTAATTTTGCAGACAGTCGAGCACAACTATTAGAGTTTATGAATAAATTTTTGTTATGAGGTTTGAAAAAAGATGTCATTTTTTTGAAAAATGACATCTTTCGAAAATTATTCATAAACTCTATTGTAAAAGATTAATTAAAAAAATTGCTATGCAACCCCAAAAACCCTTAGTTTCTGTTGTGATGCCTGTTTACAATGCAGAAAAATATGTAGCAGAAGCTATTGAAAGTGTATTGGCACAAACCTATATAAACTTTGAGTTTCTTATTTTCAATGATGGTTCAAAAGACAGCAGTGCAGCTATTGTGCAACACTATGCAAGGCAAGACAACCGAATTAAGTTTTTCAACTATACAGAAAACACAGGCTACTTAAAACACCTCAACGAAGGTATCACGCAAGCACAGGGAAGCTACATAGCCCGCATGGACGCAGACGATATTTGTTTGCCCCAGAGATTTGAAAAACAGGTGGCGTATATGGAAACAAACCCAACAATAGGAGTTTGCGGAACATGGTACACCGTTTTTAAAGAAACAGTTGAAAATAAAATGATGACCGTAGAACAGCCCGAAGAGGACAGCCAAATTAAGGTTAATTTTTTGAATCACTGCTCACTGGGACACCCTACGGTGATGGCAAGAACAGCATTATTGAAGAAAAATAAATACGACCAGAATTTTTATCCCGCAGAAGACTACGAACTTTGGACAAGGCTCATTGCTAAAACCTCTTTTCATAACCTACCCGAAGTGTTGTTGCTTTATCGTTGGCATGGTGCAAATATCAGTGCCACCAAAAGCCATGCACAACAGGCTAATGGCTTAAAATCACAAATTAACTTATTGACTGTCATTGGTTTACCTCATTCCCAATATACAATAAAAACCTTGCAAACTTTACTTCCTTTGCACCAAACTCACAGCCTAAACATAGCACCAACAGCCCAAGAAAGTTTGGAAAGATTACAATTTTTAACTCTGCTGCACCAAGCCAATCTACAAAGCAAGGTTTTAGAGCAAAAATTACTACAAAACTATATGCAGCCAATAGGGAAAAGTTGTGCTACTTTTGAATTAGTGAACTATCAGCCTCGTTTGTTAATTTATTACTTCAAAGCACCTTTTCCTACTTTTTCTTTACATTCTCTCAAAGAAAACTGTATATTTGTCTTCAAATGTCTTTTACACTGGAAAACAAGAGTGTAAAATTTACTATTCTTATGGAAGAACTAAAAAATATATTCAATAAAATAGCCGAAGAAAACCACTGGGGAGATGCTGATTCTCTGTCTGGTAGTGGCTCTAACCTCGTGCAGACAGCCACCATTCGCCAAGAAATACCCAAGTTACTCCGCCAATATCACATCAAAACCATGTTAGATGCCCCTTGTGGTGATTTTTTTTGGATGCGTACTATCCAAGCAGAGTTAGACCAACAACTTCAACAATATTATGGTGGAGATATTGTAGAAAAGTTAATTGCCCGCAACCAAAAAGAGTTTGGTAGTCACAAAACAGCTTTTCTTCCCTTAGATATTACCAAGCACGTAGCCCCAACAGTAGATTTGATTTTTACAAGAGATTGTTTAGTACACCTCTCCTTTGAAAATATTTATCAAGTCATTCGTCAATACAAACATTCAAAATCTAAGTATTTGCTTACTACCACTTTTACAAGACAAACCCCCAATAAAGATATTAAAGATGGTGATTGGCGAACACTAAATTTACAATTAGCCCCCTTCTTTTTTCCTAAACCTCTGCTGCTTATCAACGAAAACTGCACAGAAGGCGATGGCAACTATGGTGATAAATGTTTAGGTTTATGGGAAATAGACAAATTACCAAATTTTACAAGGTGGTCTATTTTTTATACCAATTTTTTAGATAGGTGGAAACAAAAAATGTAAATAATAGAGCATAAAAATAAACTCAACATTTTTTTGGCAATCTATTGCTTTTCTCAATCAAAAAACACTAACTTTGCAGCCTAAAATTTTTTAATACCAAACCATTTACTTACTGCTACATTATGCACGTAAAAAATTATGAAACTGTTTTCATCTTAAATCCCGTTTTATCGGATGCCCAGGTAAAGGAAACAGTAGAAAAGTTCAAACAAGTATTGGTAAATCTTGGGGCAGAGGTTTATCACGAGGAAACTTGGGGCTTGAAAAAGCTTGCTTATCCAATCCAGAAAAAAACAACTGGCTTTTATTGCTTACTCCAATTCAAAGGCACTGCTACCAACTTGGTAGATGTCTTAGAAATAGAGTACAAACGTGATGAAAAAGTAATGCGTTACTTGACCATAGCAATGGACAAATTTGCTATGCAATTTGCAGAGAAACGCAGAAACAGAAAATCAGAAACCACCACTAACGCATAAAAAGAAGGATAACCATGGCAACCTACAACCCAACAGGAAACAATGCCCTGATGAATGAGCCTGTAAACAAGCCAGAAATCAGGAAAAAATATTGCCGTTTCAAGAAAATGGGCATCAGATATATAGACTATAAAGATGCAAACTTTCTCTTGAAGTTCGTAAACGACCAAGGCAAAATTTTACCACGCCGTTTGACAGGCACCAGCCTAAAATACCAACGTCGCGTGGCACAAGCTATCAAAAGAGCAAGACATTTGTCTATCTTGCCTTATGTTGCAGACGAATTGAAATAGTCAAACTCAAAACATATTTTACAAAAATGGAACTCATTTTAAAAGAAGACATTAGCGGGCTTGGCTATAAAAATGATATAGTGAAAGTAAAAGACGGCTATGGCAGAAACTACCTTATTCCACAAGGTTTGGCGAGCTTAGCTTCTGAATCCGCAAAAAAAGTGCTTGCCGAAAATATGAAGCAAGCTGCTCACAAAGCCGAAAAAATCAAAAAAACTGCACAAGCATTGGCAGATGGCATTGGAGATTTAGTAATAGAAATCAAAGCAAAAGCTGGCGAATCGGGCAAAATATTTGGTGCCGTTACGACCATACAATTTGCTGAAGCCTTGAAAGAAAAAGGCTTTGAAGTAGAAAGAAGAAAAATCACATTCAAAGGCGAAGTGAAAATGCTCGGTGAATACACCGCCGTTTTAGACCTGCACAAAGAAGTGAAAAAAGAAGTTGCTTTTAAAGTAATTGCAGACTAATCTTTGTTCTTCTTACAAAAAACCACTCATCAGACACCGCTAAGGTGTCTGATAAATAATTTTAATTTAAAAAACGTCATACGACTTCAAAGTTGTATGACGTTTTTTTGGACTTGTTTAGTTGCCTTCAAGTAGATGACTTCGCACACAGCTAAGACTGATTAAACTGATTTTTGCAGATAAAAAAAATAAACAAACCCACTGCGAGCAAAATATATCGTGCCTACGGCACTTTGGGGGGTGGGAATATGCCTATACTATAAATATTTCGTGCCTAACGGCACTTAGGCAGCCCCACTAAAAAACACTTTCTTAGCTTAACAGCATTGGACTAAAGTCCATTCTACAGATACTATGCAATTTACATTAATAATTTAGGTACGATTGTCAAGGTGCAAAAAAGCACGGGGTTGCCCAAACCATTGCCAACGTACCTAAATACGACAAATTTTATTTATAACTTCTTTGGGTCAATTTCACGTTTTCAAACACCAATTCCTCTTTGTGGAGTTGTGTTTCGCCTTCGCCTTTGTATTCCCAAGCTGCCACATAAGCAAATTCGTCATCATTTCGTTTTGCTTCGCCATCATATTGGTACTCTTCGCGGAAGTGTCCACCACAAGATTCCTCTCTATTGAGGGCATCGTCCACCATCAGTTCGCCAAGTTCGAGGAAGTCTGCCACACGATAGGCTTTTTCGAGGGTAATGTTCAACTCCTCATCTGTGCCTAAGATTTTGACATTTTTCCAAAAGTCTGCTCTCAATTCGCGAATTTGTTTTTTGGCAAGTTTCAACCCTTCGGCACTGCGCGACATACCGCATTGGTCCCACATAATTTTACCGAGTTCTCTGTGGTATTGGTCTACAGTTTTGTTGCCTTTGATATTAATGAGCTTTGTCATTTGCTCTTTCAGGGCTTTTTCAGCTTTCTGAAATTCGGGGTGCGAAGTTTCTACTTTGGTAACAGGCATACCTGCCAAATAATCACCAATGGTGTAAGGAATTACAAAATAGCCATCAGCTAAGCCTTGCATGAGGGCAGAAGCACCCAAACGGTTAGCCCCATGGTCGGAGAAGTTGCACTCACCCAACGCATACAATCCTGGAATGGTGGTCATTAGGTTGTAATCTACCCACAAGCCACCCATCGTGTAGTGTACCGCAGGATAGATACGCATCGGTTGTTTGTACGGATTTTCGCCTGTGATTTTGGCGTACATATCAAACAAGTTGCCGTATTTTGCACTTACCCAGCCTTCGCCATTGCGTTTGATAGCATCGGCAAAATCTAAGTAAACTGCCAATTTGGTTTCGCCTACGCCTCTGCCCTCATCACATACGTATTTGGCATTGCGAGAAGCCACATCTCTTGGCACTAAATTACCAAAAGAAGGATATTTTCTTTCTAAAAAATAATCTCTTTCGTCTTCGGGTATTTGCGAGGCTGGTCGGTTGTCGCCTGCTTTTTTAGGCACCCAAACTCTGCCGTCATTCCGCAAAGACTCCGACATCAAGGTTAGTTTTGATTGGTGGTCGCCAGAAACAGGGATACAAGTCGGGTGAATTTGCGTGTAACAAGGATTGCTAAAAAAAGCACCTTTGCGGTAAGCCCTGAATGCAGCCGAAGCATTGCAGCCCATTGCATTTGTCGACAAGAAAAATACGTTGCCATAACCTCCCGTACAGAGCAATACGGCGTGTGCCGAATGTGATTCTATTGCCCCTGTTACCAAATTGCGGGTTACAATTCCTCTTGCTTTGCCGTCTATGGTTACCACATCGAGCATTTCTGTACGTGGGTACATGGTAACTTTGCCGTTGGCAATTTGGCGACTCAAGGCACTGTAAGCACCCAACAACAACTGTTGTCCTGTTTGCCCACGAGCATAAAAAGTACGCGAAACTTGCGAGCCACCAAAAGACCTGTTGTCTAACAAACCGCCATATTCGCGGGCAAAAGGCACACCTTGAGCCACACATTGGTCTATGATATTGACGCTGACCTGTGCCAAACGATAGACATTTGCCTCTCTTGCTCTATAATCTCCACCTTTAATGGTGTCGTAAAACAGACGATATACGCTGTCGCCATCGTTTTGGTAGTTTTTGGCTGCATTGATACCGCCTTGTGCTGCGATGCTGTGTGCGCGGCGAGGGCTGTCTTGGTAGCAAAAAGCCTTGACATTGTAGCCCAATTCGGCAAGCGAAGCTGCTGCCGAAGCCCCTGCCAAACCTGTGCCTACAACGATGACATCATATTTGCGTTTGTTGGCGGGGTTCACCAACTTCATGTTGAACTTGTGTTTTGCCCACTTTTCGGCTAAAAGACCTTCGGGGGCTTTTGATTCGAGTTTCATATCTGCCATTAGATTTGTGTATGTGCTTATAAGTTATTAATTAATCTTTTTGTTTTGCAACTATACTTAGTTTTTTTGTGAAAAAAATGTTTTAGAGGTTGTTTTTATTATTTCCAATCATTCAATTCGGCAATATACAAAACTAACAAAAACAAACAAAGAGGAAGTAAATAAAAGATTGTAGGTTTTTTGGTAGATTGGCAATAAATTGTTAGTATTGTTTGGGTATTGTATTTTTATTTGCAAAAACTAAGGAAAAAGATGGCAATAGAATTGATTGACGTAGGCAAACCTCTTGTGGCTGCGGGGGCAGGTTATGTGGGTAAGCAAATTTTCAGGACAGAAGTTTTAAAAAAATTGCTCGATTTTTGGAAAAAGAAGCACAAAATACTGGTTTTGGGCAGTACAGGTGTGGGCAAAACGCAGTTTATCAACTCTTTTGTAGATGCTTTGCAGTTTGATGTAGTCAAAAATAGAACTATTTTGCCAACAGAAATTGTTACAGAAGTGTTGAATGAAAGAATTGCTTTTTTAGACGTTTCTGGTGAGCCTGACAAAAAAGAAGACCGAAAGATATATTTTAAGAAAACTTTTATTGATACGGCTTACAAAGGAATTATCAACTTAGTAAGCTACGGCTACCACGAAACAGGTTATGAAAACAAGGAGGAAGTCAGCGAAAACGGCAAAGTTAAACCTGCTTTTTTGGCTCTAAACAGAGAAAAAGAATTGCATCACTTGGCAGAATGGTTGCCTTTTGCCAATGTTTCGCAAGCCCAATGGATTATTTCCTTAGTCAATAAGGCTGATATTTGGCAGGCAAACCGAAATGAAGTTTTTGCGTATTACAGAGAAAGTGCTTATGGCAAGGCTTTCGAGTATGCAAAACTACCACAACGCCACTTGATGTTGCCTTATTGTGCTATTATTCACTCTTTTGCCAACCTTAGACAAACAGATTTTGAGTTTGGAGAGGAGCAAAAATACATAATGAAAAAGCATTTTGCCGAAACTTTGCTAAGACTGCTAACTGAAAAATAAAATGGAAAACAATGTTTTAGAAGATGACGACACTAAAAAAGTGGAAAACCCTGAATTTATAGACGAACAAACTATAAACGAACAGTTGCGTAAAGAGTCTGAATTTGTAGATGAACAAACTATAAACGAACAGTTGCGTAAAGCATGGGAGGAGTTAGATAAACAAGTAAGTAGGTTGTCTTTTTTAAAAAATTTGTATCAGCTAACAGTTTTAGCTTTGTTTATACTTGCTTATGTGTTTACTTTTTCTATATTTTTTGATTATTCATTTTTTTCATTTATATCTTACAACACCCAAAAATTAATTGTGTTCATTTCCGTTTTTTCATTTGTCTATTTACTATTTGGTAGCAAAAATGTACTTAAAAAAGATAATTATCATAAAGTCCTCAAAAATTATCAAGAACTCCATCAAGTGCATAACACCTATTATAAATTAAGGAAAACAAAAGAAATAGAGCAGTTGCAAGTGAAAATTGGTAGAGAATTAGTTACCAATGAAGAAATTTTTCAGGGAGATTTTAGTTTTGTTTTTGTTTTATTTTCTGCTGTTTCAGTTTTTCTTATTTTGACTTTAGTGCTTAATCACAAAAATATTGCAACCCAACCCATAACCTATTACAACAAAGCCTACTTATTAGCAGACTCCACCCCTTGGCTAAACAAGGAAATGAAAGATAAATTTAGTTTGGTTGAGAAAACCTCTGCTTACAAAGTAAAAAATTATGTTTATAGGAACAACGAGCAAGCAACAATTAACAAAATGCAAAACTTGATAGTTGCTTTAAAACAAAAAAACGACTCTCTTGCCAAAGAAAATGCTTTGCTTTTGAGGACTTTGGATTCTTTGAGGATGGGGAAAAAGTAGTTTGTTAAGGGTTGATATTTTTCTATTTTACTTGCTAAGTTTTCAAAAATTAGCAAGTGTTATTTTTGTAATTATTTTTATATGATTGTCAAGGTGCGAAAAGCACTGGGTTGCCCAAACCATTGCCAACGTAAAAAAATTAAAACCTAAACCGTTTTTTTATCCTTCCTAATTTTTTCCAATAACTCATCTATCTCAAAATAAGAAAAATATTGAGGATTGAGTGCTTGCAATTTTTGTTCTATGGCTGTTCTTTTTGCTTTGTCTTGTACCATAATTGCCTCTTTTCTTTGTTTCATCAGATTTGTAATTTCCTCGTTAAAAGGTTGGGTATCAAACACTTCTGAAATCAAAATTTCATCTATTGGGCTGTTGGCATATTCTGCTGTTTTATCTACGATAATGGAATGGTCTGTCTGGGCTTGGCACACATACACACGAGCATTTGCTACCGAACCCACAATAAAAGGCGAATGGGTAGTTGCAATGATTTGTAAATTGGGAAAAATGCCCAAAATTGTATTCAAAAAAGTTTTCTGCCATTTGGGGTGCAAGTGGTTTTCGGCTTCGTCTATCAACAAAATGCCTTCGGTTTTGCAAATATCTTGCAATGGCGTTTTATTCAACTCGTGAACTGCATACATCTGTCCCAGCAAGGCAACCAATCTTTGAATAAGGTACAAATTGCCACTACTCAACTTGTCTAAACTGACCTCCATACCATTTTGCGAAATAATTGGCGTGTAAGTTTTCTGTTTCACATACTTAAATTCGCCATTGAGCAAACAGGCTTTTACTATTCGTTTCAAAATATCAAAAATAACTTCGCCTAATTGTTTTTCGTTTGGTTCTTCACTTTTGCGGAGGTTATCAAAAAAGCAAATGGTATTGGTCAAATCTTGGTTGCTGTGTACGCCACTCAACGCATTAAACAAGTATTTTTCTGCATTGTAAGGTTTTGGAGATACAATTTCAAAACTATCATTGCTTAGTTTGGAAGTCCAATAACTTAGGACATATTGTTCATAGTCTTTTACTATGTTACTGTGAAAAGTCAGGGACTTACCAATTTGATGAAAAAAACTATTAGTAGCAAGAATTTGAAATTTCTTCTGAATCATTCTATTACAAACAGCTTTCATATGGATATTAGCATCTTTGAGCATCATTCCAATATCAAATGCTTTTTCATCTCTAATAATATTTCGTTCAATGTTTTGATTGCCTCCGTATAACATTATTCTTATTGCATCTAAAATCAAAGTTTTTCCTGTTCCATTTTCGCCTGTGATAATGGTTACGGGTGCATACTTATCGCCATCAGTCGTAAAATCTAAGTTGCCCTCTATAAAAGTTCCAATATTTTTTAAGCTAAGATTGAGAATTTGCATCTGAAATAAGGTTAGTTTTTCGGTTAAGGCAAAGTTTTATTGTTTGCTCCTTTTCAATTCGGCAATATACAAAAACTAACAAAAAAAAACAAAGAGGAAGTAAATAAAAGATTGTAGGTTTTTGGTGGTATTGGATTTTAATTTTTCTTTGTACCTTTGCAAAATAGATTTTGTAAAGATAAATTACCACCATGATAAAAGAACTACATCTTAAAAATTGGAAAAGTTTTGGAGATACTATTTTGTATATAGAACCTGTAACAGTGCTGATGGGGCTAAATGCAAGTGGAAAATCTAATGCTATTGATGCCTTGTTGTTTTTGCAGCGAAGTATCAACAAAAGAACTACTCAAAAATTACAGATAAATTACAGCCCAATGGTAGCAATGTAGCTGGTTTTATTGCAGGTTTGACTGATATGCAAACCTTATCCGAAGGAACTTTGCGATTTATCATTATTTTGACTGCCATTTTGACCAGCCCAGCCCATAGTTTGTTGGTTATTGATGAAATAGATAACGGAATTCACCCCTCACGTGCAGGTCTGTTGTTAGAAATTTTGTTGAAAGAAAGTGCTGCAAGGCAGATAGACATTTTGGTTACAACGCACAACGAAGCCTTTTTGAATGTATTAACCCCAGCTATGTTGTCTTTTGTGCAGTATGTTCACCGAGATAGAGCAGGCAACAGTATCATTACGCCTGTTGATGAAATAGCCGAATTACCTCGTTTGTTGGCACAAGGAAACTTGGGAGATGTGGTAGCTAATAAAAAATTGCATCACTTTTTAAACGGAGATTGGCAACACAAGAAACCGAAAGCAAACAACCTTTTTTAGACTTTATGTTTGCCCAATATGACAAGCACCTCGCACAAATAATTGACAGGTATGAAAAAGCTGCTGCACAGCAAGTAAACAAGGCAACAAACTAAAAATTTAGTTTTTCTATTGATTCTTATTCTACATCACTATCAAAATAATTATTTCCTAAAAACATTGAATTTTTGCAAAAAAAGCAATAAATTTACCCTTGTACCTCATAAAAAATTGCCAATGCCTGCCCAAAATAAACTATTTTTAACTTTTTTGATGTATTTTGTTTTGCCTTTTTTGAGCAAAGCAAACGAAATTTTGCGTTTCGAATACCAAACTTACATCTGGCAGACTCCCCGCCAACTCTTTCCGCTGTCGGCACAAGAAGTGAATGAACCTGTGTTGGTCTTAAAAGACAAACGGGTGATAGAATATGTCTATGATGCAAACCAAGCACTGCAAATGGTGGAAACTGTCCACAAAATTATTCGCATCAATTCTCAAAATGCTTTAAATACGCACAACAAAATTTATATTGCTGCCCATAACTTGCTGACTATCTTGCACTTGCAAGCAAGATTTATTAGTGCTTCGGGCAAAATCACCAACTTTGACCAAGCCAATTTGAAAGAATTAACCGACCAAACAGGCGAGGCTTACAAGCTATTTGCCATAGAAGGTGCAGCCGTAGGTGGCGAAATAGAGTATTTTTATACCTTGCAAAAAAAGCCTATGCTGTTTGGTAGAGAAATATTGCAAACAGATTTGTTGGCAAAAGAAGTAGAATTTGAATTGATAGCCCCCAAACAATTAATTTTTGAGGCGAAAAGTTACAATGGTTTGCCCGAAGTAGTATCGAGTGGACAAAAATACAAATCAAAGAATACCTTGTCTTTGCACTTGCCCCAATTACCTGCCTCCACTACTGCCGATTTTGGTGTGGCAAATGCAGCAAAACTGATGCGGATAGACTTCAAATTGGCTTACAACGCCCAAAATCCTGACCAAAAACTTTTTACTTGGGCTAACATAGCCCAGTTGATTGGCGAAAAAATGTATGATTTTAGGTTGCAAAATCTCAAAAAATTTCAACCTCTTGCAAACAAAGTAAAAGAAATTGCAAAAAATAAAAAAACTCATACAGACAAAATACAAGCCATAGAGGAGTGGCTAAAAACTACTATTCGGTTAGTGCCTTCAGCAAAAGACGAGTCTTTGGAAGTTGCTTTTGAAAACAACTATGCGAACTCCGCTACGCTGACCAAATTGTTTTTGTTTGGCTTGCAAACAGCCCAAATTCCACACCAATTAGTGGTAACTTCCAATCGGCAGCAAGCCCTGTTTGATAGTGAATTTCCAAATTGGTATTGTTTAGAAAAATATTTGATTTGGTTTCCGACTACGCAACAGTTTCTTTCGCCTACCGACAAAGGTTTTCGTTATGGTTTTGTGCCTTATCAATTCACTGATAATCAAGGACTTTTCATAGATTTTGTTTCAAATTTTGCCTATTCTACTATCCAAAAAATACCAGCCCAACGTGCCATGCAAAACACCGACAGGGCTACTTTTCAACTTTCGATAGACCCAACGCAAGAAAAAGTAAACGGCTATTGGCATAGTGAGTGGCAAGGTTATTATGCCTCGCCTTTGTGTGAGGTCTATGCGGGCAAGGAAGACAAACAGCAATTTTGGCAGAATTACCTCCGCCAATATGTGCCAGCTATTGAAGTGAATAACCTCAAACTGAACGGAAAATCAACTGCAACGGCATCGCCTGTATCAACTTTGCCTACTTTTTCATTAATGGCTGCTGTGCAGACCAACGAACTGCTGCAAAAAGCTGGCGACAAATTATTGTTTGACATAGGCAAATTATTGACCCTTACGCCACCAACTATTGAGGCTAACAGTTCGCAAGAGTTTAGCATTACTTGTGAGCAAACCTATCAACGGACTATTATTTTTAATATTCCCGCAGGTTATATAGTTCGCAATTTGGAAGACCTAAATTTTTCGGCAATTTTGGCTACTGCCGAGCAACCTACTACTTGGTTTCAGTCGCACTATACCTTAGAAGGCAACCGAGTAACTGTACACATTGCTGCCGTTTATGGCAATAGGCACTTTGCTGCCACCGAAAAACAAGGTTTTGAGGAAATAATAGGCAAACAAGAGGCTTTTGCTCAGACCATATTGGTTTTGCAACCAATGAAGTGATGAATAGATTTCTTGTAAAAGTATAGGAAAGTATGCCTGCAAAATGCTTAAAAATTAAGATGACACGTCTAAACTTAGGGTTTTTCTACCAATGGAACAATTTGTTCTTGTTCCACAGGCAAAAAAGTTCGAGGTTTTTGCAGTTTATTTACAGCCCAATAAGCCATAGCAATAACCAGCAGCACCTCCAACACCAATACCATCAGATTCCAACGCAATCTTTTTTGGTCTTTTTGGCGTTTTTTTTCCAATAAGCCGTCAAAAGCAAGTCGTTTTTTATACTTTTTGAAGTCTGGTTTTTCATTCGTAAAAATTACTTTCTTTGTCATAGCATTTTTTTGAGTTTATCGAGTAGGCGGTACAGTCGCATCTTGGCATTTGCTTCGCTAATATCCAAAATAAAACCAATGTCTTTAAAAGATTTTTCTTCATAAAACCGCAACTGAATTAGCAGCAAGTCGGCGTCATTTAAGGTAGAAAGACAAGTTGCTAATTGAGCCAATTTTTCTTCGGTCATCGAGTCGGCGGTTTCTTCAGCTATTCTGTGTGCAAAAATAGACTCTAAACTTAATTTCGGTGTAGTTTTCGATTGGCGAAAGTGTGCATTGGCTTCATTAGCAGCTATTCTGTATAACCAAGCTACAAAAGGTACGCCACGAGGTTGAAATTTTTTAATATTTTCTAAGGCTTTCAAAAAAGTTTGAGAAGTAAGGTCGGCTGCCAAGTCTTCGTCATGGGTACGGCGGTAGAGAAAATAAAAAATAGTTTCGGCATATTTTTCATACAAAGGGTGAAAAGCTGCCGACTGTTTCTGGGCTGCTGTGATAATTGCCAATTCCTCCGCAGGGTGTAGTAAGAGGTCTTTGTGTTCCATGAAGTTGCAGGCAAATGAAAATAGCTTTGCTTGATAATGCAGAAAACCTTACAAAGTAACAACAACTTGCAAGGTTTTCTGTATATTTTCCTGTGTATTCGTCTTTGGGCGAATAAAATATTTTTTAGTTACAACATCGAAGATGTTGAACTTTGAATAGCCCCATGTGCAACGTGAGGCAGCTTAATAATAACTTGCCAAATTTACAGGCATGACCAACATCAAGATGTCTTCTTTCTCATACGTTTCGGTAGAAACCAACAAGGCTGCACGGTTAGGCTCCGACATTTGCAAAGAAATTTCAGGAGAGTGCAAATTTGATAGCATTTCAGAGAACATACGAGCCTGAAAACCTATTTCCATTTCTTTGCCTTCGTAAGTGCAGTTCAATGTTTCGCTGGCTTCGTTTGAAAAGTCTAAATCTTCGGCAGAAACAGTCAAAGTATCTTCGCCAGCAAACTTAAATTTCACCAAATTGGTGGACTTATTGGCGTAAATTGCTATCCTTTTCAAAGAGCCAATGAACTCTGTGCGACTAACTTTTAGGCTATTGCTGTTGTTGAGCGGAATTACATTTTCGTAATCGGGGAATCTTTCGTCTATCAAACGGCAAGATAATTTGATATTGCTGAATATAAAATACGCATTGGTTTTGTTGAAATACATAGACAAAGGTGTATTGTCAGAAGGCAATGCGTTTTTGAGCAAAGTCAAGGTTTTTTTCGGAATGATAAAAGCAGCTTCTACGGGCGAAGAAACATCTGAACGGCGGTAACGAACCAAACGATGCGTATCCGTAGAAACAAAAGTAGCATTGGTTGCGGTTACGTTTATATAGACCCCATTCATTGCAGGACGCATTTCGTCATTGCTCACAGAGAACAAAGTATAGGCAATGGCACTTGAAAGTACCTCAGATGACAATTCTACGGCATCTTTGCCCATTTCTACTTTTGGAGGCTCTGGAAAATCCTCTGCATTTTCGCCCGCCAAACGATAACGACCTTTGTCAGAAATAATTTCTAAGGTGTAGGTATCTGTGTTTAGCACAAAGGTAACAGGTTGTTCGGGCAGGTTACGCAAAGTTTCTATCAACATTTTGGCAGGAACAGCCACATTGCCGTCTTCATCACTATCCACATTAATTTCGGCAGTCATAGAATTTTGCATATCCGAAGCCGTAACAATCAGCTTGTTAGCCGTAACTTTAAAAAGAAAGTTCTCTAAAATCGGCATAATCGGATTGCTGGGTACTACCCCACTCAAGGAAGTGAGTTGTTTGAGTAGATTAGCCGAAGAAACAATAAATTTCATATTTTATTTTGCGTTTTTGCTGTGATAAAAAGATAGATAGTAGCTATTTTGGCTTCTGTTTTTAATTTGCTCGCAAAGCTAAAAAAAATTGTTGAAAAAAAGATATAATTTCTTGCTATATTTTTCAAAAGAAGTGCATTATTTGTCCACACGACCAAATTTATTTATTTTTAGTTATGCAAGACCTTACTACCAACGATATTTTTGAGTTATTTACCAATTTAGGTGGGCAGTTTTTTGTAAGCCCAGCTATTTTTTTACAAAAATTAGCTCCCATCAAAGCCTTTATTTTTGATTGGGACGGTGTTTTTAACAATGGCAGCAAGACAGACGCAGGCAGTCCTTATTCAGAAATAGACTCAATGGGTACAAACCTCTTGCGTTTTGGGCATTGGTTGCAGCATGATAAACTTCCTATTACCGCCATTATGACAGGCGAAAACAACCAACCAGCCTCTTACTTAGCCAAAAGGGAGAGGTTTCAGGCTATTTATTCCAAGTTTTCGAACAAAACTATAGCTTTTGAGCATTTTTTAGCTCATTTCAATTTGCAAGCTCACGAAGTTTGTTTTTGTTTTGATGATGTATTAGACCTGTCAGTAGCTGCTCAATGTGGGTTGCGGGTCTGTGTGCAACGCGCAGCCAGCCCTTTATTTGCACACTATGTAAAAAAACATCACTTGGCAGATTATCAAACAGCTTTTGTAGGTGGAAATTTTGCCATAAGAGAAGTAGCAGAATTGCTTGCAGGTTTGCGTGGCAATTTTGAGGCAACTGTGAGCAAACGCCAAGCCTTTGATGTTACTTATCAGGAATACCTTAGCTTGCGAAACCAAACAGTGCCATTGTTTTTTACTATGGAAAATAATGCGGTGGTGGCAATTATGCACAATATTTGATAAATTTTACCTTCTTTTTCTAAAAAAATTGGTAGTTTTGCTACCAAACTACTTAAACACCTTAACAACAGATTGGGTTATGAAATTATTAGAAGGCAAAAATGCTTTGATAACAGGGGCATCTAAGGGCATAGGCAAAGCCATTGCATTAGGTTTTGCGAAGGCAGGAGCCAATGTAGGCTTTACTTACCTTTCCAGCGTAGAGCAGGGCGAGGCTTTGGAAAAAGAATTGCAGGCTTTGGGCGTAAAGGCAAAAGGCTACCGTTCAGATGCCTCCAACCATGCAGCAGCCGAAGAATTGATTAAAAACTTCACTGCCGATTTTGCAACCTTAGACGTACTTATCAACAATGCAGGCGTAACCAAAGACGGCTTGCTCCTCCGTATGTCTGAAGAGCAGTGGGATACTGTGATGAATATCAACCTCAAATCTGTCTTTAACCTCACCAAAGCAGCAGCCAAAGTGTTGATGAAACAAAAAAATGGTTCTATTATCAATTTGACTTCCGTAGTGGGTATCAAAGGCAATGCAGGACAGGCAAACTATGCAGCCTCCAAAGCTGGTATCATTGGTTTTACCAAATCCATAGCCTTAGAGTTGGGTTCGCGAAATATCCGTTGCAACGCCATTGCCCCTGGATTTATAGAAACCGAAATGACAGCAAAACTCGATGCCAAAGTGGTGGACAGTTGGAAAGAGGCTATTCCTATGAAAAGAGGAGGCAAACCAGAGGAAGTGGCAGACCTTTGCATCTTCTTAGGCTCAGATATGGCGGCTTACATCAGTGGGCAGGTCATACAGATAGACGGGGCTATGCTTACTTAAAATAGATAATATAAGTTGCTTGGTATTTAATGTAGTGTGGACTTCAGTCCACACATAACTCAATTAAGGATTCTTGTAATCAATTTTTGTATGAATTTTTGCAAAATATAATTTTGTATCATTAAAAAATGTGTGGACTGAAGTCCACACTACCATGCTACGCAACTTACATTAGATAGAAAATATGCTCGCAGTTCACCATTTACAGGAAATTATCAGACGACTATCGCAGTTGGTTTTTGCTGTGTCTTTGTTGCTGTTGAGTTTCGTGATTGGCATAGTGGGTTATATGAGCATAGAGGATATGACTTTGCCCAATTCTTTTTTCATGTCGGTCATCATCATTTCTACTTTGGGAATGAATGAAATCAAGCCTTTGAGTGAAATGGGCAAAGTTTTTACCTCTTTTTTTGTCATTTATAACCTCACCACTTTCACTTTTTTTGCTTCGGTCTTAACCAAATATATTTTTGAAGGCGAATTAAGAGATATTTTTAGGCATTACATCAGCAAAACACATACATACAGTATGAAAAATCACATTATTGTTTGCGGTTACGGCAGATATGGGCGGCGTGTTTGTGCCGAATTAGAAAATAGCAAATTACCTTATTTTGTCATAGAGGAATCTAACGAAAAGATTATTCATTTAATTACCCATATCAACCCTGAACGAATGGCTTTGTTGGGCAATGCAACCGAAGACGAGGTGCTGTTGGAGGCAGGTATCAAAAAAGCAAGGGCTATTATTTGTGCTTTGCCCAATGATTCGGACAACGTATTTGTTACTTTAACGGCAAGAGAACTCAACCCGCAAATCAAAATCATAGCCAAAGCCTCGCAAGAAACCACCGTAGGCAGGTTATACAGGGCTGGGGCAAATGAAGTGGTGCTGCCCGATGTGATTGGCGGCTTGCAAATGGCAAACTTGGTAATAAGACCCGAAGTAGTGGAGTTTGTGAGCATGATGACAGGCACAGCCAATAAGGTTTCGCAGCAGTTGCAACTCGAAGAACTGCATTATGAGCAGTTTCTTCCGCACCACAAGGGCAAAACCATAGCCGAATTAGACCTCAAAAACCGAACAGGTGTAGTTTTGTTAGGTTACAAAGATGCTACCAAAGGTTTTATACTCAACCCTCCCGATAACAAAATATTTGTGGCAGGGGACATAGCCATTGTCTTGGGAACTACCGAACAGATTAATCAGTTTTTGGGCTTGTGCAAAGCCTAAAAGCATACTGATGGTCAAATAATAAACAGAGTCTTTGTGGATAGTGCCACAGATATAATGTTTGGAACTATCATTTCTCAAAAAATGTTAGTTTTGAGTATTACCCCTGTAGCACTACCCCTTTGAGATTGAAGAAGCAAAAAATTGGAATAATTATTGTGTTTTGACTGCTATATTTTTGCTTAGGAAATCCATGAAAATTATCTATATTCTCACTTTTTTGTTATTGCCCGCCTTGCTTTTTGCTCAATATGACCCCAAAGCAGCCGAAATCTTGAAACAAATGAATGATACCCACAAAAAAATGAATAACTATATTGCCAATTTTAGCTGTTCTGTTCACAGCGAAACTGAAAATATAGACGAAACTTTTACAGGCAAGATGACTGTAAAGGGTAATAAATATCGACTACAAATGGCAGATTGGCAGGAGATTTATAACAATGGCAGCACAGTTTGGACTTATATCAAAGCAAAAAATATAGGCAAAGGGATTAAAGACGAAGTTACAATTACTAATTATGAGCCTGAAACAGAAGAAATCAATCTGATAAAGATTTTTTCACTCTATCAAAAAGGTTTTAAATACATTTATCTGCAAGACGAAAAAATAGAAACCGACCTTTGCGAAGTGATAGATTTGGTGCCAGAAGATAGAGAAAAAGAATATTTTAAAATTCGGTTGTGGATAAGCAAAAAAAGTAAAGAACTCAAAAGGTTTCAGCTATTTGAAAAAAGTGGTAAACGTACTCTTATTCATATTACTCAAATGACAGGCAATGTGAAATTAGAAGACAGTTTTTTTAATTTTAGCAAGTCTTTTTATCCCAATCGCAACATTCAAGAGGTGGACTTGAGGTAAAATTTACACCTCAAATCCCATCACCAACACATCATCTATCTGTTTTTCTTTGCCCTGCCATTGGTGCAGGGTAGTGGCTATGGTTTCTCTTTGGGTGTCCATTTCTTGTTGATAAACCGCCAAAAACAAGGTTTTCATTCGTTTGATACTATATTTTTTGCCTTCTTCGCCCCCAAATTGGTCTTGAAAACCGTCTGTGAATAAGTAAAACATTGTAGGTGTAGCCACCAAAGGAATTAAATGATTGGTAAATTTTCTTTCCTCATTGCCTTTGTAGTCGCCACCAATCGGAATTTTATCTGCCTTTACTTCTATCATTTCCTTGTTTTGGATATACAACAAAGGATTTTTTGCTCCTGCATATTGAACAGTTTGGTTGGCTTTGTCTATTACGCAAAGGGCTATGTCCATACCATCTTTGTTTTGCGTTTCCTCTTGTTTGAGTGATTTTCTAATATTGAGGTTGAGGTGATACAAAACTTCGTTTGCCAAATCTATTTTCCAGACATATAAAATTTCGTTCAATATTTCATAGCCAATCATACTCATAAAAGCCCCAGGCACGCCATGTCCTGTGCAATCTACAGCAGCCATCACTATTTTGTCGCCAATTTGATTGAAATAATAAAAATCTCCTGATACAATATCTTTGGGCTTAAAAAATACAAAAGAGTAAGGCAGAACAGTTTTAATGGTATCTAAGGAGGGCAAAATAGCATTTTGTATCCGTTGAGCATATTTGATACTATCCAAAATTTTTGCATTTTTGGCTTCTACCAACTCTTTTTGCTCACTTAAAGCCATATTTTTTGCCTCCACCAACTCTTTTTGCTCATTCAACGCACTGTTTGCGTCTGCCAACGCCATTCTTGCCAAAATGGTTTTGACTGTTAAATTATAACGAGTTTGAATAAGCAAGACCGTAAAAACAGCCATAACCACCAACAGCAAACCACCTTCGACTAAGGCTGTGTGCAAAGCTAATTTGTGATTTTGATTGAAAAACAAGATACAAGACAAGGCAGAAGCAGCAATGGCAGCAACAGAATATTGCCAACGCCACAAAACAAACATAGCCGTACCCAAAAACAAAGCAATGTAATTGAGGGTATGCCCCAAAAAATCTTTTACGTCTATCAAGCTATACGTATAAGCATTTTGCAAAGAAATGGCAAAAAAAGCAATGTAAACTCCCAAAAACGAAGGGTAATTATATTTTTTGCGGAGCAACAACAAGCCAAACGCCAACAGAGTTACTATCAAACGAATGACAAAAACCTGTTTCCACGCATGAGGAATGTTGATATAATCTGTAACACCAAACAAAGGGTCGAAAACGGCAGCAATCCACAAGCCTACGATATGATACCGATTGGCAGCTTGCTCAAGTTCATGAGCTAATCTTTGTTTATTTTCTGGACTTAATAGCGTGGAGGTCAGCATAGCAAACGTAAAGGTAACTACAATTCTATTATTTCTAATTGGTTTTGAAAACTAATTTCCAATAATTACGAAGTTTCTAACTCAAAGTAGTCCTTTTCAGCAAAATTCTCGAATGTTTCCCTCACAAAGACATCGAGTGAATATTTGTTTTGGTTCATTTTTTTGGGTTATTGTTTACCCACCTCAAAATAAAACAACTCTTGGCTAAACCGCAGCCCTTCGGGAGTTTCTTTAAATTTCAATGTGATTTCTTGCCATTCTTGCGTAGGATATAGCGTAGTATAATTTTTTTCGTTGCTCAATTTTACCTTGACAGGCATATTAAAATCTGTAAAGGGGCTTTGCCAACGATACTTGACTATTATTTTTTTCTTTTTGGTTTCTACCTGATAAACCAATTTGGGTGGGGCTGGCACACGCAAATAATGGTTGAAAATAGGCGTAAGGTTTTTGCCTATTCTTGCATTAAAAAAATCTATGGCTTGTTGGGTATTCAAGTTAGAAATTTTGAATTTGGTAGCAAAATCTTTGATAGTTGCAAACCATAGTGTATCATTTGCCACTGTATTGCGGAGGCTGTGTAGCATCCACGTGCCTTTGTAATAAATATCACTACCTTCCCATTTGTCGTAGTTTACGCCCATATCGCCGAGCATAGGTGTAATATTTTGTATGTTTTGTTGCTGTTCCATTAAGTAAGTCAGCATGGTTTGATTGCCATACATATACTCCACAAACAAAGCCTCTACATAAGTCGTAAAACTTTCGTGTATCCACATTTCGGCGTGGTCGTTTACACTTAGCGAATTGCCAAAGTATTCATGCCCACTTTCGTGAACAATGATGTAGTCAAATCCCCATTTGTTGTTTTGGTATTTGTTGCCATAAGCTATTGCCCCTTGGTGTTCCATTCCCCAGTACGGCGTTTCCACTAAAGCGTAGCCGTCTTTCCAAAAAGGATACTTGCCAAACAGTTTTTCGAAACAAGCCAACATCGGTTTCACTTGCTCAAAATGTTTTTGAGCTTTTTTGGCATTAGCAGCCAACACATAATAGTCTAACTGCAAAGTATCTTTGGTTTCACTTACATAAAAATCTTGCAACCGAGCATAGTCGGCAATATTGAGAGTTACGTTGTAATTGTTGATAGGATAACTAACTTTCCACTCAAAACCTGTGTAGTTGTCTGCTGTTTGACGTTGCGAAATGAGGTTGCCATTGGCTACGCAGACCAAGCCCGTAGGCACTTCGCAATAAATTCGCATACTGTCTGGCTCGTCTGACAAGTGGTCTTTGTTTGGATACCAAAGGCTTGCCCCTATGCCCTCGCAACTTACGCCTATCCACGTTTTAGCTGCTTTGTCTTGCTTGTAAGTAAAACCTCCGTCCCAAGGTGGGTTGATGGCTACGGTTGGTCTGCCTTGATAATAAACTGTCAATGAATGAGTTACATCTTTTGCAACAGTTTGTGTCATTGGAAATTTGACAAAAAAAGCCTTGCCTTCTCTTTCAAAAGGCAGAGCTATGTTGCCAAACTTTACGCTGTCTATTTGCAAGTTTTCGAACAAATCTAATTGAATTTTATCAAAAGGCTGCACCACTTTGTAGGTAATTCGGTTGTAGCCTACAATGCTTTGTTGGTCGGGTATGACTCGCAAATTGAGGTCATAATGCACCACGTCAAAGCAAGTGCGTTGTGCCGACAAGCTGCCCCGCAAACTGTCTTGGCGTGTATAACGAGATTGAGCAACAGCAAAGTGCGTTGCAAAAAAAATGAGAAAATAGGCAAGAAGGTAAAATTTCATGAAGTTTAGTGCTTAAAAAACTTATTGACAGTATTCTACAAGCAATACTTTTTTAGTTGTGTAAATTTAGCAAAAAAATATATCTTTGCAAAGCAATAGCAATTTGTAATCAATTACCAAAAAATAATCTCATAGCAGCAATGATTTCGGTCATTATTCCCATTTATAACGAAGCCCTGAATATAGCCCTTCTTTATGGTCGGCTAACGGAGGTGATGCAGGCATTTCGCCAGTCTTATGAGTTGATTTTTGTCAATGATGGCAGTGCAGATAATTCATTGGCATTGGTCAAAGAGTTGGCATCTTCGCACCCCGAAGTGAAATACATAGATTTGAGCCGAAATTTTGGACATCAGGTGGCGGTGAGTGCAGGTTTAGACCGAGCAGAAGGGGATTATGTAGTAATTATAGATGCAGACTTGCAAGACCCACCCGAATTGATAGCCGACTTGTACGCCAAAATGCAAGAGGGCTATGAAGTAGTCTATGCCAAACGTAAGGCTCGCAAAGGCGAAAGTTTTATGAAATTGCTTACCGCCAAAGTCTTTTATCGTCTATTGGCTGCTATTACCTCCATCAGTATTCCTGTGGATACAGGAGATTTTCGCATGATTAGTCGCAAAGTGGTCTTAGCACTCCGCCAAATGCCTGAAACCAGCAAATTTCTGCGTGGGCAAATCTCGTGGATTGGCTATAAACAGACCTATGTGGAGTATGACCGCAGTGAACGAAATGCAGGCAAAACAGGCTATACCTACAAAAAAATGTTCAAATTTGCCTTAGACGGCATTACGGCGTTTTCCAATTTTCCTATCAAATTCGTAACCGCAACAGGCTTTTTGGTGTCGTTTATTGCTTTTTTGATGATAGTATTTTCGTTTTATGTCCGTTATTTTACAGATTTGCCAACGGAGCCAGGCTGGGCGTCGTTAATGGTGGGCATCATGTTTTTGGGTGGTGTGCAACTCATCAGTTTGGGCATCATTGGCGAATACATCAGTAGAATTAATACAGATGTGAAGAAAAGACCTTTGTATTTTGTGCAAGAAAGTAATCTGGGGGAAGGGAAATAAAAAATATTTAGAGGCTACCTTTTCAGAAAACCTTATAAGAACCAAGAATATTTACAAATTTTATTCATAATTTTTGAAAATTTGCATACATCTTGCAAAGGTAATAAGCAACCAAAGCTAAACAACTATGCAATATGCAGAAATAGACCATAGCCAATTTCCAATCGTGGTTGTACGTATCAACAAACCAGAGGCTACCTCCAAAGAATTTAGGCAATTTCTAAAAGATTTGTTAGACCTCTACCTTTCAGGTGAAAGATTTATTACTATTTTTGATGCCACCAAAGCCAAAGTAATGTCTTTTGAACTGCGGATAAGGCAAGCTGCCTGGATTAGAGAAAACCAAAAACAAGTTGCAAAAGCAATGATTCACAACTATTATGTGTTGCCCACCGCCTTCCAACGAATGGTGTTAAACGGCATTTTTCTTATCCAACGTCCCATAGCTACTTACACCATAGTCAAAACTTTTGACGAGGCTTTGCTCTTGGCAAAAAAAGAATTAGGCTTAGACAAAAAACACGACCCTATTTTTCCGATAGACGAATTTTAATGAATAACAAAGTGCTTCGGGTTTCTCAAAACCCGAAGTATTACGATTTTTATAAACCAAATAGACTATAATTTAGTGGCACAGGCTAAAGCCCAATGCTATTAAGCTAAGAAACAACTTACAACCTCGAAGAGGTTGAACAATAATAGCCCTACGTGCAACGTAGGGAAGTATTTGTAAACTTGCATCCAACCTCGAAGAGGTTGAACAATGACATATTGCTACACGAATGTTCAACCCCTTCGGGGTTGTGGAGTAGCTTTGCACCTTTTCCCCTACGTTGCACGTAGGGCTATTATTGTTCAACCCTTTCAGGGTTGTAGGTTGTTTCTTAGCTTAACAACATTGGGCTAAAACTTATGCTACAAACTAACACTTAATATGTTACTACTGATTGATAACCCCACCCATTGGCAAGATTTACTGCCTTTGACTTTTACCCGACCCATAGCTGCTTTGCGTGTGGGAATTTTGACTATTGCCGAAAAATGGCAAAATTACTTACAACAGTCCACAAACCAAACTTTTTATCATACGGAAACCTATTTGCAAACCAAATTTGCTGCACCTGCGGTTGCTGTTTCACCTACCAATGTGGTTTGGTGTGTCAATAGTACCGTTTGTCCTGATGCGGCGTGGTTTGCTTTACTCAAAACTGCTCCTTTGCAGACCTTGCTTTGTGTAGGCGAAACCCCGATTGTTTTCAAAACCAATAGGGTGCTGACTGCCCAAGAGTTTTTTGAGTTACCTGCTACTTTGCCCACTAATCAAAAATTGGAAGTAGAGCAAAACCCTATTGCCATTACTTTTCCTTACCACATTTTTAGGGAAAATAGAGGGGAAATTATCAAAGATTTTGCTTTGCTCACGCACAACAGACAAAGCCAGCCCATTACCGACAAATATACGCAGGTGTATGGCGAGGAAAATATTTTTATAGAGCAAGGGGCAACCATAAAAGCTGCTTTGCTCAATGCCGAAGATGCACCCATTTATATAGGCAGAAACGCAAAAATACACGAAGGAGCTATGATTAAGGGTGCTTTTGCCCTCTGCGAAGGGTCAGAAGTAAACATGGGAGCAAAAATTAAGGGAGATACCACCATTGGCAGCTACTGCAAAGTGGGAGGCGAAGTAAGCAATTCAGTTTTCTTGGGCTACTCCAACAAGGGGCATGACGGATTTCTGGGTAATTCTATCATTGGCGAATGGTGCAATTTGGGGGCAGATACCAATACCTCTAATCTCAAAAACACCTACGCCAACGTAAGTATTTGGAATTACAGGCAACAAGCTATGGCAGACACAGGGCTGCAATTTTGCGGAACTATTATGGCAGACCACGCCAAGTGCAGCATTAATACCATGCTCAACACAGGCACAGTCGTGGGCGTAGGAGCAAACCTTTTTGGGGCAGATTTTCCCCCTAAATTTGTCCCTTCTTTTGCATGGGGAGGCAGCGCAGGTATAGAAAAATTTAGGTTCGACAAGTTTTGCGAAATGACAAGTCGAGTCATGCAACGAAGAAACTTAGCATTTAGCAAAATAGAGCAAGAAATATTGGCGGAGGTGTGGAGAAGGGAGGAGAGGTAAAATCACTATCATTTTAAAAATAAAAAAACCTTGTAATCTCTTACAAGGTTTTTTGTTGATTAATAAGGAAATTATCTAACAAGTCCAATGATTGTTACGACTACTCCGCCTAAAATAGCTAAATAGCCTAATAATGCTAATATTCCTAAAGCTCCTACACCTGCAGCAGTAGCAGAAGTACTACTTAATGCGATTGCATACACAAGAACTACCATTAAAATACCAATTCCAAGCATAATCAAACCAATTCTCAACACACGAGAGTCTGTTTTGATGTTTCTAATTGCTTTGTAAGTGTTTTTGATATTCGTTACCTTGTTAGAGATTTTGGAAGCAATTTTTCCAAAAAAAGATTTGTTTTCACTTTTTTCTGCCACAGTTGCAGCAGGTGTTGCAACCATTTTAGCGTTTGCTAACTCTGCGTTTAGCTGCTCAGTAGAAAATACTTTCTGGTTAGCATCAGAAGGCATAGAAGCCGTTGCAAACACATAGAATACAAGGCAACAAACCAATTGGAAAAATTTAGTGAATGTTCTCATAAATTAATAAGATTTAAGGTTTATAAAAATTACAACTTCGCAAAAATATAAAATAAAACAAAAAAACAAGGTGTTTTATTATTTTTTTCCTTATTTTTAATGAAATTTATAAACCTAATCTACCAAAATGGTTAGCCACACAGCAGTTACCCATTGTATTTTTCTTAAACCTCTGTTTCGTTCTCAATATTAGAGGCTATTACGATTTGTACCATACCTTTCAGGGTGCAAGGTCAATTAGCTGAAAATCAACGGGTTAATTTTCTATACAAAAATTATCGTAATAACCTCTATTTTAGCTTTTTTTTCTATTATTTCAAATGCTTAGATAATCTTTTCATAAAATTGATAGAATATTTATTTTTTCTATAAATTTGTGCGAAATTTGTCAAAGGTTGGCAAACCACAAAAATAGACGCAAATGATAAATCAGCCCTTAGCCTACATACACCCTGATGCAAAGATTGGCAACAATGTCCGCATAGAACCATTTGTTACGATTCAGGCTGATGTAGTGATTGGTGATAATACTTGGATAGGTCCCAATGCCGTAATCTGCAATGGGGCAAGAATAGGAAAAAACTGTCAAATTCATTCGGGGGCAGTAGTTTCTAATATACCACAAGACCTCAAATATAAAGGTGAAATTACAACGACTGAAATAGGTGACAATACTGTTATCCGCGAATTTGCGACTATAAACAAAGGAACTTCTGACCGTAACTGTACTGTCATAGGCTCTAATTGTTTGATAATGGCTTATGTCCACGTTGCCCATGATTGTGTCATTGGTAACGGCTGTATTTTGGTAAACTCTGTACAGTTGGCAGGTCATGTAATTATAGACGATTTTGCGGTAATTGGTGGCACCAGTGCCATTTTGCAATTTGTTCGCATAGGCAAGCATACGATGGTAGCTGGCGGCTCATTGGTTCGCAAAGACGTGCCACCTTACACGAGAGCAGCCCACGAACCTATTGCATATAGTGGTTTAAACCTAATTGGTTTACGAAGACGAGGGTTTACTGCTGACAAAATAGGTGAGTTGCAAGAAATTTATCGTTATATCTATATGAACAGCCTCAACACCAGTGACGCCTTGCGTGCCATAGAAGCCGAGCTACCAACCTCTGCCGAAAGGGACGAAATCATAGAGTTCATTCGCCAATCCAAAAAAGGCATCATGCGAGGAAGTGCCAAAACTTTGACTGACGATATTAACATTTAATTTTAAACGGAACAACTGTTACCTCCGAAAGTAGAGGCTTTTAATTCTCATGTGGACTTAAACTAACTAAATTCCTAAAAAAATTAAGCCCTAAAAACTAAGAATTGAATTGTAAGCATTGTATCTTTGCAACCATTATTTTGTGAGAGATGAAAAAAGTTGCATTTTATACCTTGGGTTGCAAGTTAAACTACTCAGAAACCTCTACCATCAGCCGACAGTTTGAGCAAAAAGGCTATCAAAAAGTAGAGTTTACAGATACGCCCGATATTTTTATTATCAATACTTGTTCGGTTACAGAAAATGCCGACAAAAAGTGCAAAAAGTTGGTAAAAGAGGCACGCAAAGTTTCGCCCAACGCCTATATTGCCATCATTGGTTGCTATGCCCAACTAAAACCGAAAGAAATAGCTGAAATAGAGGGCGTAGATGCGGTTTTGGGTGCTGCCGAAAAATTTATGCTTACAGACCTCTTAGACGGTTTTGTAAGACCTGCCACTGCCCAAGTTTTTGCTTCTGAAATAGACCAAACTACAAAATTTCATCATTCTTACTCTTACGGCGACCGAACTCGCAGTTTTTTGAAGGTGCAAGACGGCTGCAATTACAACTGTTCTTTTTGTACCATTCCCTTAGCAAGAGGAACAAGTCGAAGTGATACACCTGAAAATATATTGAAAACGGCAAGAGAAATTGCCCAAACCGACATTCGTGAAATTGTGATTGCAGGCGTAAACACAGGAGATTATGGCATCATAGAGGGCAAAAGAAAATACCGTTTCATAGATTTGTTGCGAGAATTAGACGAAGTGGAGGGAATAGACAGATTCAGAGTTTCGTCTATTGAACCCAACCTATTGACAGATGAAATCATAGAATTTGTAGCCCAATCCAAAAAATTTGTTCCGCACTTTCACATTCCTTTACAGTCGGGCAGCAACCGAATTTTAAGGCTCATGTACCGCCGCTACCAACGTGAATTGTATGCAGAAAGGGTGCAAAAAATCAAAACTTTGATGCCCCACTGTTGCATAGGTGTAGATGTGATTGTAGGTTTTCCAGACGAAACCGAAACCGACTTTTTGGATTCTTACAATTTCTTGAACGAAATAGACATTTCTTATTTGCACGTTTTTACTTATTCTGAAAGAGCAAATACACCCGCAGCCCAAATGCCCAATGCAGTGCCGTTGGCGTTACGGAGTGATAGGTCGAAAATGTTGCATAGTTTGTCGGAGAAAAAACGCAGGTATTTCTACGAACAGCACGTAGGCAACGAGGCAACAGTTTTGTTTGAAAATGATGTAGAAAATGGGCAACTTTTCGGATTTACCGAAAATTATATCAGAGTTGGGGTAAAATATGACCCTTTGCTCATCAACGAACTCAAAAAAGTACAACTAACAGGCATAGATGCCAATGGCATAATGCAAGCAGCAGAAGCAGAATTAATGAGTAGTGTGGGTTTCAACCCACACAGGTAATTGGAGGAGTATTTTAGATAAAAGGTGCTTTGGGATTCTCAAATCCCAAAGTCTTACTTTCGGTTTTGAGAAACCGAAAGCACAAAGAAACACTTGCTTTACTTTCGGTTGTAACAACCGAAAACACAGCTATAACGTATGTTACATTTTCAACAACTTACATTCTTTAAAAATTAAACATTAAAAACTAAGCATTAAAAATTATCATGTCCTTTTTTCGTTTTACCTTCTTTGTAGTCATAGCCCATCTTTTGTTTGTGGCTTGTACGTCTGATAAAAATATAGCCAATGAGCCTTTGCACATAACCAAAGCATTTATAGCCAAAGACAACAATGGCAAAATGGGTGATGAAACCCAAAATATTGCTGCCGACAACCAAACTTTTCATTGTGGCGTAAACCTCAACAAAAAACAGGCTGGCTCGAAGGTCAAAATTACGCTGATTGCCGTTAATGCAGAGGGCTACGAAAACTTTGAAGTACGCACCTTAGACCAACCCACCGACTCATTAAATACCACCTTAGATTTTCCGTTTTCCTTAGCCCGTCCTTGGTTTAAGGGCAGCTACCGTTGTGATGTGTATTTGAATGAGGAATTAAAACAGGCTGTAAATTTTTCTATTCAATAATAATTTTGTAGTTTTGCAAATTACTTAATTCACTTTTCATGCTGTTGCCGTTGATTGATATTTTGTTGCAGGTGCTGCGACTGCCCGATGGAGGTCCTGTTTATTCAGAAACAGATTTGAGCCGTTTTATTGTAGAGCCTTGGAATGCAGTGTCGGCTGCCTTTTTTCTGGGCATTGTGTTGTATTGGTACAGCAAAATTCACAAATCCAGAAAACGCAACTCTTTTTTGCGTTACAGTTTGCCCATTTTGGCTATTGGCGGCGTGGGTGGCACTTTGTATCATGCTTTTCGGTCTTCACACTATTTTTTGATAATGGATTACTTGCCTATTTTGCTTCTTTGCATCTCGGCAGGTATCTACTTCACTTTCAAGGCTTTCCCCAAAAAAAGGTCTTTATTAACGGCTGCATTTGTCTTTGTTTCAGCCCAGTTTCTTGCTTTTAAATTCTTGCCCGAAGGCACAGCTACCAATGTTTCTTACGCATTATTGGCTTTGTCTATTCTCCTGCCCACTTTTTTGTGGATGTGGCGTACAAATTTTAGATACTATTACTACGTGATTTTGGCGGTTGCCAGCTTTGCAGCAGCCCTGTTTTGCCGAATAGCAGATTTTTGGGAAACTCCTTTTCTGCCTATGGGTACGCATTGGCTTTGGCATACCTTTGGGGCTTTGGCTTGCCATCTTATGTTTTTGTACTTATTTTCGGTTACGCAAGAGGTGGAGTTACCCGAAGAAGACGATTTTGAAAACAAACCCAACGGCACACACGAAAACGACCAAACAACGCCTGACCAAAATCAAGATGGAAGTAGGTTAGGAGAAAGGTAGGCTTAGTTGTTGGTTGTAAGTTGTTAGTTGTGAATTTGGTTTAACTAAATATTATGACAACTAACAAATAAGAATTTAGAATTAAGCACTAAAAACTAATTTTGTGAAAATCATCATCAGTGGTGGCGGCACAGGTGGGCATATTTATCCCGCCATTGCCATAGCACAAACTCTGCAAAGCATAGACTCATCGACAGAAATTTTGTTTGTGGGGGCAGCAGGCAAAATGGAAATGGAAAAAGTACCCAAAGCAGGTTTTGAGATTGTTGGCTTGCCCATCAGAGGTTTGCAACGAAATTTGAGCATAGAAAACCTGAAATTTCCCTTCCGTTTGGCAGCAAGTTTGTGGCAAGCAAAGCAGTTAATTGCAGCTTTTAAGCCTCATGTGTGCGTGGGTGTGGGTGGCTATGCAAGTGGGGCTTTAATGCAAATGGCTGTTTTACAAGGAGTTCCTACTTTGATACAAGAGCAAAATAGCTATGCAGGTTTGACTAACAAATGGTTGTCAAAATTTGTGGATACCATTTGCGTAGCTTACCCCGATATGGCTACTTATTTTCCAGCCTCCAAATTGGTTTATACGGGTAATCCTGTTCGCAAAGATTTATTGCAAATAGCCCACCTCAAAGCACATGCTTGTGCATTTTTTGGTTTGCAAGCCAACAAAAAAACAGTATTAGTAGTAGGTGGAAGTTTAGGGGCAAGAAGTATCAATGAAGCCATGCTGACAAGTGTAGCAGCGTTGTTAGCTCTTGATTTTCAGGTAGTTTGGCAAACAGGAAGTACAGATTTTGCAAGAATATCGCAAACCTTGCAAGCCAATCATTTACTTACCAATCCAAATTTAGTAGTCAAAGATTTTATTTACGAAATGCAATTTGCATATAGTTTAGCAGATGTAGTGGTTTCACGTGCAGGGGCTTTGGCTCTTTCCGAATTGGCGTTGGCGGGCAAGCCGAGCATTTTAGTTCCCTTTCCCTACGCAGCCGAAGACCACCAAACCAAAAATGCGTTGAGTTATGTCAATAAACAAGGTGCCCTGTTGATAAAAGACAGCGAAGTGAAAAATCTGCTTCTGCAAAATTTAACTAACTTATTGACAAACCATTCGTTGCAACAAACCTTAGCTACCCATATCCAAACTTTTGCTAAACCACAAGCAGCCGAACAAATAGCCCAAGAAGTGATGAAATTGGTAAAATAAGGGCTGTTGCAAGTTTTATTCAGAAGTTGTATATTTGCCAAAAGATAAATAAAACGTATGGCACACCCTATCAAATATCCTCTCGGTATCCAAGATTTTCAGGAACTCCGCACAAGAAACTGTACTTATGTGGACAAAACTGCCTTGATTTATCAACTTTTAGAGGGAAAAACTTACTTCTATTCTCACCCTCGCCGTTTTGGGAAATCTTTGCTATTGAGTACACTGAAATATTTGTTTCAGGGCAAAAAAGAATTGTTTGAAGGATTGTGGATAGCAGACAAATTGAATTGGGCAGATTACAATTATCCTGTGCTGCATTTTAGTTTTATTCAGGGAGGTTTCAAAGAAGTTGGATTGCAAAGTGATATTCATAGCAAATTGCAAGAACAAGCCAATGAACATGGCATTGTATTAACTGAAAACAGTATTTCGAGTAAAATTACCGAATTGGTAAAAAAATTACATGACAAACACCAACAAAAAGTAGTATTTTTGGTGGACGAATACGACAAACCCATCAACGAATATTTGGGCAACGACCAATTGGCTATTGTGCAAGAAAACAAACAATGGTTGCGTAGTTTTTATTCGCCTTTAAAAGAACTTGACCCTTATCTGAAATTTGTTTTTATCACAGGCGTAGCAAAGTTTAGCAAAGTGTCGTTGTTTTCTGACCTCAATCAATTAGAGGATATTACTTTGCAAAGTGAATTTGCCACTTTGTTAGGCTATACAGATGAGGAAATTGTCCATTATTTTGGGCAACGACTGGAACAAATTGCACAAAAAAAAGGACTAACTTACGAGGCTTTGTATGCCAAAATGCGACTCTGGTACAACGGCTATTCGTGGAATGGAATAGATAAAGTCTATAACCCAACTTCTCTTTTAACATTTTTGAAGTATGCCGAATTTCGTAACTATTGGTTTGAAACAGGCACGCCTACGTTTTTGGTAGAATTATTGAGCCAAGAATGGAAATATAATATTGAAAAAATTTATGCTGAAGTAGATTTATTACTCAGTTTTCAGATAGAAGAAGTTAATGATGTTACCTTACTTTTTCAAACAGGTTATCTCACGATTAAAGACAAAGATGGTGATGTCTATGAATTGACTTACCCTAATCAAGAGGTACGAGATTCGATGACTTTGCACTTGTTGCGGAAATATAGCCACCGCCAAAGTGTGAAACCACTGGTAAGAGAATTGTATGAGGCAATCAAACAACACAACTTTGCCCAACTTTTTAAGCTAATGAATGGCTTGTTTGGGGCTATTCCCTATCAAATTTTTGATGCCCATAAAGAAAAATATTACCACGCCATTATCTTCTTGACTTTCAGGCTCATGGGCTACTATACGCAGGCAGAACCCAGCGTCAGCGAAGGCAGAATTGACGTAGTAGTGGAAACGCAAGACAGCATTTTTATCTTAGAATTTAAAGTTAATGGTACATTGAAAGAAGCAATGCAGCAAATCCACGACCAAAAATATTACCAACAGTATGAAGGCACAAGCAAGGCAGTTTTCTTGATTGGGGCTGTGTGCAAAGACAAAACTATTGGGGAGTATGAAGTGGAAAAATGGAAATAAAAATTGTAACTTTGCCTTAAATTTAACTCAGATGCAGCCTATTAAATATTCTCTCGGTATTCAAGATTTTGCCAAACTGCGTACAGAAAAGTGTACCTACGTGGACAAAACAGCATTGATTTATGATTTATTGCAATATCATTGCTACTTCTACTCTCACCCTCGCCGTTTTGGGAAGTCTTTGCTATTGAGTACCCTCAAATATTTGTTTCAGGGTAAAAAGGAGTTATTTGAAGGGTTGTGGATAGCAGATAAATTGAATTGGGCAGACTATAATTATCCTGTGCTGCATTTTAGTTTTATTCAGGGAGGTTTCAAAGAAATTGGGCTGCAAAAAGATATTCATAGCAAATTGCAACAACAAGCAGCAGAACATGGCATTATACTAACCAAAGATAGCATTTCGGATAGAGTTACCGAATTGGTGCAAAAATTACACGACAAGCACCAACAAAAAGTGGTATTTTTGGTGGACGAATATGACAAACCCATCAACGAATATTTGGGCAACGACCAATTGGCTATTGTGCAAGAAAACAAACAATGGTTGCGTAGTTTTTATTCGCCTTTAAAAGAACTTGACCCTTATCTGAAATTTGTTTTTATCACAGGCGTAGCAAAGTTTAGCAAAGTGTCGTTGTTTTCTGACCTCAATCAATTAGAGGATATTACTTTGCAAAGTGAATTTGCCACTTTGTTAGGCTATACAGATGAGGAAATTGTCCATTATTTTGGGCAACGACTGGAACAAATTGCACAAAAAAAAGGACTAACTTACGAGGCTTTGTATGCCAAAATGCGACTCTGGTACAACGGCTATTCGTGGAATGGAATAGATAAAGTCTATAACCCAACTTCTCTTTTAACATTTTTGAAGTATGCCGAATTTCGTAACTATTGGTTTGAAACAGGCACGCCTACGTTTTTGGTAGAATTATTGAGCCAAGAATGGAAATATAATATTGAAAAAATTTATGCTGAAGTAGATTTATTACTCAGTTTTCAGATAGAAGAAGTTAATGATGTTACCTTACTTTTTCAAACAGGTTATCTCACGATTAAAGACAAAGATGGTGATGTCTATGAATTGACTTACCCTAATCAAGAGGTACGAGATTCGATGACTTTGCACTTGTTGCGGAAATATAGCCACCGCCAAAGTGTGAAACCACTGGTAAGAGAATTGTATGAGGCAATCAAACAACACAACTTTGCCCAACTTTTTAAGCTAATGAATGGCTTGTTTGGGGCTATTCCCTATCAAATTTTTGATGCCCATAAAGAAAAATATTACCACGCCATTATCTTCTTGACTTTCAGGCTCATGGGCTACTATACGCAGGCAGAACCCAGCGTCAGCGAAGGCAGAATTGACGTAGTAGTGGAAACGCAAGACAGCATTTTTATCTTAGAATTTAAAGTTAATGGTACATTGAAAGAAGCAATGCAGCAAATCCACGACCAAAAATATTACCAACAGTATGAAGGCACAAGCAAGGCAGTTTTCTTGATTGGGGCTGTGTGCAAAGACAAAACTATTGGGGAGTATGAAGTGGAAAAATGGAAATAAAAATTGTAACTTTGCCTTAAATTTAACTCAGATGCAGCCTATTAAATATTCTCTCGGTATTCAAGATTTTGCCAAACTGCGTACAGAAAAGTGTACCTACGTGGACAAAACAGCATTGATTTATGATTTATTGCAATATCATTGCTACTTCTACTCTCACCCTCGCCGTTTTGGGAAATCTTTGCTATTGAGTACACTGAAATATTTGTTTCAGGGCAAAAAAGAATTGTTTGAAGGATTGTGGATAGCAGACAAATTGAATTGGGCAGATTACAATTAT
>JAAFKA010000016.1 GCA_013299115.1 Cytophagales bacterium | reverse complement strand
CAAAAGTAACCGACTTTGTTCTCTGAAAGGGAAAAAGTCGGTTGTTTTATTTGGGGGTAGTGGTAAAAAAGTATAATAGTCGGTAGTAGTAAAAAATGATAGCCTAATATATTGATAATGAGCTAGTTATTTGTGTAAAATCTCTAAAATCGTACGATATGCCAAAAAGTCAACAGGTATTCAAAACTTTGGTAGTGGTAAAAAAATGATAATCTAAGTAATTGACAATGAGTTAGTTATCTTTGTAAAACCGTCTAAAATTATACTGGGTGGCACTCCACAATTATGCTAACTTGTCCTCATTGTCAAGGTACAAAAATAAATAAAAGCGGAGTGCCGCCCAATGGTAAAAAAACAACTGGTATTCAAAACTTTTTATGCCGTACTTGTAAAAAACAGTTTCAATTAACGTACAAAAAAAATGGTGCAAATCCTGTCATTAAAAAATTAGTTACAAAAGCACTTTGCCGTAATTCAGGCATCACAGATATAGAAAATATCTTTGAAGGGGGCTGCCACCAGCTTAGTAAACCTTACATTTTACATACACTGGTTGATTATGCAGAAACTTTAGATATTAAACCACAAAAACAGCATTATAAAAGTTTACAAATTGATGAATTTTGGACTTATGTTGGTAGTAAAAATAATAAAAAATGGCTTCTCTATGCTTATTGCCCGCAAAATAGTGAAATAGTAGGTTATGTTTTTGGTGACACGAGTGAGGACACTATCAAAAACTTGTATGCACAATTAGCAACAAATAAAATTACAGTAGCGGATTGCCGCCCAGACGAATTTTGTACTGATAACTGGAAAGCTTTTGCGAAGATATTGCTGGGCGGCACTCCGCCAAAAAATAAGCATAAAATGGGGGGACGCCTAGTCAAAAGAGTACACAAAAGACATAGAAGGAAATAACAGAGGTACGCCTCCCGACTATATTCGGTCAAGAAACAGAAGAACAGTTAGAAAAACTTGTGGTTTCTCCAATGGTGCGACAACTCGCAAATTAGAGAACCATGAGGCTGCTATGAAAATATGTATTTATTGTAAAAATTACAATTATTGTTGAAAAAACTATCATACTTTTTTTTCCACTACCGATTTTTATAAGTAAGACACCAAAATCACAACCTTACCCCCACCACCGTAATATCATCTGTTTGGGTTTCTTTGCCTATTTCTATCCACTTGGTAATGGTCTGGTCTAAGGCTGTTTTTTGTTGAGCCATTGGTTTTTCGTGAACGGCTTGCAACAAATCCTTGAAGTTTTTGACCTTAAATTTCTTGTTTTGCTCCCCACCAAATTGGTCTTGGTAGCCATCACTACATAGGTATAGGTGTGTTAGTCCTGCGGATTCGAGAGGAATTACGTGGTTGTGGTAGTTCCGTTGTTGCGAACTTTCGCCACCAATAGGCATTTTGTCTGCCTTGATTTCTACCAAAACTTTTTCCTGCTTGCCTGTCTGTTCATTGGTTTGATTTTGAACAAAATACAAAGGATTCATAGCTCCACTATACGTTAAGGTGGTAAAATTTTGTTTGGTTTTGCTTGCTGTTTTGCTTTCAACTTGGTTTTCAATTTGATTTTCAGCTTTGTCTAAAACCACAATTACAATATCCATTCCATCTCTGTTGTCGGTAGTAGCCTGTTTCAAGGCGTGGTTGATTCCTTTGTGCAACTCAGCCAAAATTTGGTTGGGACTCCATATTTTTTGGGCTATCACTATGTTTTCGAGGTAGGCAATACCAATAAAAGACATAAAAGCCCCAGGAATACCATGCCCTGTGCAGTCTGCCACCACCCAAACCACTTTGTGTGCTGAGGCTTCAAACCAATAAAAATCTCCACTTACAATATCTTTGGGTTTATACAAAATAAAATACTGTTCAGGACTAAAAACTTGTTGTATTCTCTCCGTAAAAGGCAACATAGCTTGTTGAATACGGCTGGCGTACCGCATACTGTCCGTAATTTCTTTGTTCTGAACTTCTATCAAATTGTAGGCTTGCTGAATGGCTGCTGTTTTTTGCAAAATATCGTTGTTGGCAAGTTGCAAATTTTCGGCTATGACGTTAATCTCCTCTTTTTGATTCAAAATTTCTTGGGTACGCAACGAAACAATGTGTTCCAATTTCTCTTTTTGCGTTTTAATTTGCCTGATTCTACTTTTGTAAATAGCATACAACAGCAAAGCCACCAACAACACAGCCAAAGTTTTTGCCCACGTGGTTTGCCACCAAGGAGGGCGGATAGTAATTTTTAGTTTAATTCCTTCCTCCGACTTCACGCCGTCACTGTTGATACCTTGCAAATACAAGGTATAACTTCCATTGGGCAGGTGCAAAAAAGACAAGAAATTTTGGTTGCCTAACTGTTGCCACTTGTCCTCCAAACCTTCAATTTTATAAATAAATTGGTTTTTTTGGGGCAAGGTGTAGTTGATACCCGCAAAGTCGAGGGTAAATGAAGACTGGTCGTGAGATAAATCGAGGGAAGTTAATTGGCTGATGTGGCGAGGCAAAAACTCATAGTTGCCAACTTGTACAATTTCGTTGTTAATTCGCAAATTCGTCAGCACCATACGCACAGGCAAAGTATTGGTTTGCAAACTATCGGGGTGGAAGTACAAAAAACCATTCGTACCGCCAAATAACATATAGCCGTCTTTGGTTTTTTCGGAGGCTTTCAGGTGCAGTTCGTTGCCGTTGAGCATTTCTTCGGAGGCATAAACTTTAAATTGTTGCGTTTGGGTATCAAAACACAAGATTCCTTTGCTGGTTGCCAGCCAAAGTTTGCCTTTTGCATCTTCCAAAATTGCATTGACACTTACCGTACCCAAATCAGGCTGCACAGCATAGCTTTTCCACTGTTGAGTTTGAAGGTTGTAGCAATCCAGTGATGCCATAGTTCCCACCCAAAGTTGCGTGCCGTTGCTATGTGCGTGCAAGGCATTGATAGTGTGATGACCCAATGAATTGAGGTTATTCGGGTCATTTTTGAAATTTACAAATTGCTTGCTTTTTTCATCGAATAAACTTAGTCCTTGATTAGTGCCAATCCAAATACGCCCTTGCTTGTCCTCCGTAATAAACCGAATATTGACATCTACTAAACTTTTTGGGTTGCCAATTTCATAATTAAATTGCGTAAATTGTTGGCTTTGCTTTTCGTACAGATACAAACCAGCCCCAAAAGTACCCAACCACAACCTGCCCTTGCTGTCCTGAAAAATATTGTGAATATTATCACTTTTGATAGGCGAAACCAAATATTTTTTGTTGTCTGTTCGCCAATGTTTGTATGCACCTGTTGCCGTATCTATGGCTATCAAACCGCCACCCCACGTGCCAATCCAAAGTGTACCCTCCTTGTCTAAAAGCACCTCGCCTATGTTGTCGTAGGGAATTTTGAAAGGTGCAACCGAATTGATTGTATAATTTAAAAATTGGTTTTCCTTTGGTTTCCAACAACTTACGCCTTGCTGCGTGCCAATCCACACTGCACCCTGCGAGTCTGCATTGATAGACCAGACCATATTATTTGCCAAGCTATTTTTGTCATCTGCCTTGTGTTTAAAAGTGCGTAATTGGTTGGTCAAGGGATTGTATTTGTTCAGCCCCGCCCAAGTGCCTACCCAAAGTATGTTTGCAGTATCTTCATAAATACACAATATGCTATTTTCACTCAAACTCATGGCGTCTTCCGAAGAATTGGCGTAGTGATAGAAATAATCTTGCTTGTCGTCATAGTAATACAAGCCCTGCCCTGTTCCAATCCACAACCTGTCCTTAGAGTCGCAGCGAAGACTCAAAATGTCATTCGTTTGCAACCCTTTTTGCTTATAATTCTCTTGCTGTATTCGCCTAAAACTTTGCTTTTTTGGGTCATAAACAGTCAAACCTTGGGGCGTAGCAAACCAAATTTGCCCTTTTCGGTCTGCACAAGCCTCGCGTATGTCGTCATGCGTAATGCTTTGCTCGTTGTTAAGTTGGTGCTTAAAGTGCTGAAAATGTTGGGTTTGGGTGTTAAATTTGTCCACACCGTCTAAGTACGTGCCTACCCAAAGCACATGGTCGTCTTGCGTGTCTTGGCAGATGGTATTGACCGAAGCCGTACCCAAAGAAGTGGGGATTTTTGCATGGTGCAGATACCTTTTGAAGTTTTTGGTTTGCGGTTGCCAAAGATTCAACCCTTCCCATGTGCCTACCCAGATGTTGCCTTGCCTGTCTTCATAAATCGTATTCACGTTGTTGTGGCTCAACGAGGTGCTGTCTTTTTCTTGTTTCGCAAACCGCACAAAACTATCTTTGTCGGGTTGGTAGAGGCAAAGTCCACCCCACCACATACCCACCCAAAGGCGTTGCTGCGAGTCTATGAGCAGAGTCCGCACATAATTGTTAGCCAAAGAAGTGGAGTCTTTTGCCAAATGTCTATATACTTTCACCTGCAAACCATCATACCTGTTCAGCCCGTCTGCCGTAGCCACCCAAATAAAACCTTGCTGGTCTTGAACTACCTTGCGAATAGTAGGAACAGACAACCCTTCTTTCACGCCAATTCTCTCAAATTGCATTTGAAGGGGCTGTGCCAACAAGCTACAAGGCAGGGCAAAGCAGACAAAAAGTAAGACAAAAAAATAGGTTATCAAGCAAGTAGTTGTTAATTGTAAGTTTTTGCAATTATTAAAATACGTTGGCAATAGTGTACGTTGGCAATGGTCGCAGACCTTGACAATCGTATTTTTTTGTCGTTTGTGAGGACACAAACAATGGCAGTAAATTAATTTTTGTCCCGTAGGGACTTTATATTGGTATAAAAAGTATTACCAATAGAGTTTTGTCCCTTTAGGGACTGCATATTGGTAGCCTATTTGAGTAGCCTTGCCTTATACAGTCCCTACGGGACAAAAAGAGAGAGAAAGTATTTTCTCTATTACTACCAATATAAAGTCCCTACGGGACAAAAAAGGCACTTACTCACTTTTCGATAACAAACAATAAACAATTAAGTTTTGCTATTTTTTAGTTAGGAAATTGCAACTTTTTGTTTTATTTTGCGTTTTATAAAAAAAAATGTAGCATACGCTTTAACGTATGATTTTTTTTCTGAATTTGCAGAACAAATTTCAGAAAAAAGCCTACGAAGTTGATTTTTATGCAAAACACCACACGCTAAAGCGTATGTTACATTCGTAGTTTATTAACCTTAAACTCCTATCAAATCATGGCAAAGGGAAAAAATCCTGTCAAAGAAAAGACAAAAGAGCCTGCAAAAACTTTGAAAGAAAAGAGAGCAGCAAAACAAGAGAAGAAAACTAAAAAAGACTATTAAGAAAAATGATTGTCCAACAATTTTTGTGGAAACGTAGGTCTTTGATTTATCAAAGACTGTTTCAGGCAAAGCATTTGATAAATCAAATGCCTACATTGTTTCCATTTCACAAAAATTGTCGAACAACAAGGAAAATTACTTATCGGACACTTTAAAAGTGTCCGATAAGTTTACAAACTCACTTTATAGGCTATTTTAGACTCACAAAGCCCACTAAGATTTTTAAGGTCTTGGTTGGCTTTATTTTTATTGTTTACTTTTGTTTTGGAATTGCCTACAACCCAAACACTCCCTTATTCAAAGCCTGCAACACTTCGGTCTTGTGATTAGATTCAACCAAAATAGAAATGTTATTTTCACTCCCTCCATAAGAAATCATACGGACAGGAATGGCAGCAAGGGCAGCCAATACCTTATGGGCAACGCCAGCTTTGTTGCCCGAAAAATTGCCAACAATGCAAACAATGGTTTGAAAATGCTCTACCTCTACGGTGCAAAAATCTTTTAACTCCTTGACAATCAGGTCTAAATTTTTTGAATTGTCTATGGTCAGCGAAACGGCAACTTCGGAAGTAGTGATGAGGTCTATGGCTGTTTTGTATTTCTCGAAAACCTCAAATACTTTTCGCAAGAAACCATAAGCCAACAGCATACGCCCCGACTTGATTTTGATAGCAATAATTCCATCTTTGGCAGCTACGGCTTTGGCATCATAGCCCTCGTTTTGCACTTTGGCAGTGATTAAAGTGCCTTGGGCGGTGGGCTGCATTGTGTTCAAGATACGAACAGGTATATTTTTGAGTTTAGCGGGCAAAATGGTAGAAGGGTGCAAGATTTTAGCACCAAAATAGGCTAATTCGGCTGCCTCGTCAAAGGTAAGTTCGTTAATGGGATAGGTTTTGTCCACAAAACGAGGGTCGTTGTTGTGCATCCCGTCTATGTCTGTCCAGATTTGGATTTCAGATGCATTGACCGCAGCCCCAATGATAGAAGCCGTATAATCACTGCCTCCTCTTTTGAGGTTGTCGGTTTCGCCCACTGCATTGCGACAAATGTAACCTTGCGTTAAAAAAAGTTGGTTGCTTGGGTGCATTGCCAATAACTCATTGAGGTTTTTGGAAATGTAAGCCATGTCGGGTTCTTCGTGAGTATTGATTTTCATAAAACTAAGGGCATCTATCAAAACAGATTGAATCCCCTGCTCCTCCAAATAAAACTGGACTAAATGGGTAGATAAAATTTCGCCAATGGCTAAAACTGCCCTTTCTTGCAAGTTGGAAAACACACCACCTGCCAAACTGCGGAGGTAGGTAAACCACTCTTTCAATACGTCTTGGGCTTTGACTTTGGCTGTTTCTGTTTTATATAATTGCTTGATAGTGAGCAAATATTTTTGTTCTAAGGTTTCAATCAACTCTTTGGCGTGGGCATCTTGCAAAGCATAAAAAGCTGTTGAAATTTCTACTAAGGCATTGGTAGTGCCAGACATGGCGGACAAAACTACTATTTTGGGTTGTTGGTCGTTTATCAACTGCACTACTGCCTTCATTCTATCTGCCGAGCCAACCGAAGTACCACCGAATTTTTGTATAAACATGAGTTCGTAATTGGAAGTTAAACTAAACCGCAAAGGTAGGGATTTGGGATTAATTTTTCCTTTATTTTAAGAAAACATTTTTAAAAACTCTTTCAATTTTACAAATTCAGGGACTGTAGTATTTGAGAAATCAAAAGCCTCTTTGGCATAAGTTGATATAAAGTCTTTCCAACTTTCGTATTCCCTTCGTTTTGTTTTGGTTTGTAAAATATCGAATTTCTGATAAAATTCAAGCCAAAGTTTAATCATTTCTTTTGGAGTGATATTTTTGTCAGGGTCTGTATCAGAAAGAATTTTACCTTTTCTCTCAAAACAAGTTTGCCATCCTTCCTCAAGACAATCTGCAAATGAGGCATTCTTCTTCTTTATTTTTCGTAATAAGTTTTCCATTTCTCCACTACCGCCAACATTGATGAAATGACAAGCAATTGATATTTTCTTTTGGTTTAATTTCCCTTCATCGAATACAATATCAATAGGAATATTAGTATTAGCTAATTCTTTTCCTACTATACCATAGGCATCTGAGATAGCATTATTGATCATTTTTAACCTATCGGCAGTTGTTTTAGTATCTAAATCTAATATGATACCTAATTTGCTACCATCTTCTAAAAACCTTTTTTGGTCTTTCAGCGTGTTAATCAATTTGGTAGGTTTTTGTTCATTAGGGTCTATTCCTCCGCCTTTAATTGGTTCAAATATAGGGTTTACACTTGCATTTATGGACATAGAAACCAGAATAGCTTCCAAGCTATATTTGTCATCATTCCCTTCTACAATTACAATATTTCTTGACATGGTTATCTTTCTCCTCTTATGAAATTATTTGTTAAAATAGCGTAATTAAGCATATCCATATCCAAAGGATTGGCAACAATAAAGCCTCTTGGGTCTTTATACATCTCAAAATACATAGCATCTTTATCAAATTCTGTATTGTGTGCAACTTCATTAAAAGTTCGTATCATTTCCCCACTATGCGAAGTTGCAAAGATTTGTAATTTATTATCTTTGGCTATTTGGAAAAGAAAACGCCATAACTCATGATGTTTTGTATAATGAATACCATTTTCGATTTCATCTATGAAAATCATGCTATTCTGGGTATTTAGCATTACCAAAGCAATTTCCACTACTTTTTTTACAGCATCTCCAAACATATTGATAGGTACAGGCATCCCATTGTTAAGTTCGAGATGAAGTATAGATTCTTCCCATGGTGTTTCTATTACAGACTTAATAATTCTTGAATCTATAGTCTGTAATATTTTATCAAATATATCCCTGAAAGGTTTTGCATCAGTATATAATTTGGCTATAGATTTATTTTGAATACGTTTTATAGAGTGTAAAAAGGGTGTAGTCTTAAAATCTTTTGGACTTTTAAAGCTACCTATTTTCCCATTTTCCTTATCAGGGTAGTAAAGATAGTTAAAAGAATTGCCTTCATGATTACCCAACATATTTAGAAATACCGTATCCGAAAACTTACTTGATAAAAGTTCTGATAGTTTCCCTTTACTATCAGTGAAGTTGGACAATGCTTTTAAAACTGGTTCTACGCCATATAAATGACTTAATTCCATAGATGAAGTACCACCACCATGATATTCACTATTAAATTGTATATTTTTATCTTTGTTAAAATTGTAGAAAAAATAATCCCATGTTTTTTCAGGAGTTATTTTTATAATATTTTCACCTTCTCCTCTAAGTTGTCTTAATATAGAAACTACTGGATAGTCATGAAAAGAAGAAAGAAAGACTGCTTCTAATAAAGCTGTTTTTCCTGAATTATTATCACCTCCAATCAAGTTAATAGTTTTAAAATTATTAACTTCTATTTCAGAAAAACATCTAAAATTTTTTACATAAATATTTGTAAGCATAGTCAATATGTTTTTTTACAAAGTTAAAATAAGATTTTTAATTTTACAGGACTTACGCAAAAATTTATTACTGAAATTTAGAGGTCTTAAAAGCCTCTAAAATGAGAAAATAACACATAGAAAATAATGTAACTTTAACACTAAGGGTTGTCCCTCTCATCACACACATAAAATTTTGTATTTTAGGGCATTTTAAGCCCATTTATCATTGTTGTATAATTTTTGCGTAAGTCCTGTTTATAAGTAATTTTACTTTTTTAAGCCAAAGATTTTAAATCTATTTGGATTTTTCAATTCCTTTTATAAAAAAACAAAACTTGGGGATTAGTTCCAACCTTTTCGCTGAGAGTAAAATAGCCAGATTCGTCTGCTTTCCAAGCTATGGCTTCTCCTTGTGGCTCTGCAAGATAAGGCAATTCTGTTGGTGGTTGTTGCAATAAAGTGGCTATGGTTTCGTTTGCCTTCTTTTTCCAATAATAAACCCTGCCGTAGTTTTTAATCAACACTTCGTTGCCCGAAGGCGAAACACTGCCACCCACAGCACCCGAAAAAGGCAATTCTGCTACAAACTGGGCGGTATTCATCGGGTTTTGGTAAGGAAAACGCAAAACGTACAGTCGACTTTTTGCATCTCTTTTAGATACAATATAAATGTCTTGCGTCTGCGGGTCGACCAACAAAGTTTCGGAATCACGACTGCCATCTGCATACTGAAAAGTAATGGTCTGAACGGCGGCAGCAACAAGGGAGGTCAAATTTACCAAAGTGGGTTCTTTCAACTTGATAATGGTATAATTGGGATAAGTTGCGTTGTTGTCGCCTATGTCTGCCACATACAAATAAGGTGTGTTTTGGTGCAAAGCCGTAGCCATATCCTCCCAATCTCTGTTTTGGAAGTTGGGCAAAGGCAATTTTGCCAACTCTTTGCCATCACCCCCCATTAAAAAAAGAGCAGCCTCGCCACCACTGTCGTTGTGAGTCCACAAATATTGTCTGTTTTGCAGGCTGGGAGCTAATCCTGAGGCTTCGCTGAGGGCAGGGCTACTTGCCACGCCTTGCTGTTGCCTTTCTCCAAAAGGTAAAGCAGGAATTTGCTGGTTTGTGGGGGTTGGTGTTTGGTTGCCACAAGCAATCAATAGCAAACAACAAATAAAAAGTAGCTTTTGGTGTTTCATTGGAGATTGAAGTAAAAAAGAAGTATTGTATATGAAATATGGAAATAAATAATTGATTATCAATATATAGTAAGACCACCAACTTTCTCTGTCCACTACCAAAAAAGTAACAGCTTTGTAAGTGTTTGTTTCTTGCTGAAAGGAATAAAAATATGCCTCAATATCTGTAAATGTTGTATCAAACCAAGTCGTAACAAGGGCAAGGTGTTTGGTTTCTGCTTTGCTCAAAGGTTTTAGATAAGGCAAAAGATTTTCGATAGAATCGGGAATAACTATTTTTTTCAGAGGTTTTTGGTAATAAAATTTAGGCAAACATTGCTGCAAATCCAATTCTTTTGCAATAACCAACGTGTCCGCAGTTTGCCCAAAAACAGCAAATGACCAGTAACAACAAACCCAAAATAAGCAAAAAAATTTCATTGTGATTAGTCGTAAATTAAAAAATTATAAATTCCTGCCACCCTCGAAGAGGTTGAACAATAATAGGATAAAATCATAAGCCTACATTATTTCTATTCCACAAAAATTGTCGGACAACCAAGTATTTTGCTTGCTAAATTATAAAAATTCAATTATCTTTGCGTAGTTTTCAGAGATTTAAAAAAAAATGCTTTTTTCTGCCAAACAAATCATTGATTTTCAAGGAATTACCTCTGAAAGAATAACCGAAATAGCCCAAAGCATCTTAGCACAGGCACAAGACCAGTTGGCTGCTATTTATGGTGTGGCTGCCAACCAACGCAACTTTGACAATACACTACGTGCTTATGACGATATGCTAAATGCCCTAAGCAATTTGGGAAGTATAGCTTTTTTGCTTTTTTGTACCTCACCTGCGGAGGCACTTCGCCAAAGTTGCAACCAAACTGCTCAAGAAATAGAACAGTTTACGACCAATTTGGCGTTAGACTCGCAATTATACGCTGCGGTGCAGGCTTATGCCGAAACCGCAGAAGGGAGGACTCTGCTGGGCTACCGAAGAAAAATGCTCGATGATTTGTTGTTGGAGTTTAAGCAAAATGGTTTGGCTCTGCCCCAAGAGCAACAAAAAATATTGCAAACCCTTCAAAATCAATTAATTGCAACGACTAATGAATTTCAGCAAAACATTTCAGAAGTTGCAGATTCTTTGGAAGTTAGCCCACAAGAAATAGATGGACTGCCCGAAGACTACAAAAAAGCCCACCAACTGTCCAACGGCAATTATAAAATTTTGCTCACTTATCCTTCCTATACGCCTTTTATGCAGTATGCACACGCGGAGGAAGTTCGCAAAAAATTGCTGGTGCTGTATCTCAACAGGGCTGCCGACAAAAATTTAGAGGTTTTGCAAAAAATCTTGACCTTGCGAAACCAGTTGGCTACTTTGCTGCATTTTCCTTCTTATGCTGCCTATCGTCATAGTACGTTGATGGTAAAAAAACCAGACACTGTTTGGAAATTTGAATTGGATTTGGTAGAAAAAGTACGCCAAAAAGCACAAGCAGATTATCAAGAACTGTTGGAATATAAACAAAATTACCAACAAAAAAATAAACCCAACATACAGCCTGACACTACGCTAGACACTTGGGAGACAGCTTATTACAGGACTTTGCTACTCAAAGAAAAGTATGAAGTAGATAACCTGAAAGTAAAAGAATATTTTGAAACTTCCAATGTGTTGAAAGGTTTGCTTGCTATTACCGAAAAACTGTTTGGTATTCGGTTTGAGGAGCAAAAAAAGCCCAATGTTTGGCACGAGGAAGTTCGTTGTTTGGAAGTTTGGGAAGACAAAAAATTGATTGGCTATGTTTATTTAGACTTGTTTCCACGCCCAAATAAATACAACCATGCAGCTTGTTTTCCGTTGGTCATGGGCAAAACCTTGCCCGATGGTAGCTATCAACTGCCAACTTTGGCTTTGGTTTGCAATTTTCCTTCGCCTACTGCCGACAAACCTTCGTTGCTCACTCACCAAGAAGTAGAAACTTTTTTTCACGAGTTTGGGCATGGTTTGCACGTCTTGCTCACCGAGTCGCCAGTATGTCTATATGCAGGCACAAGCACCAAACGAGATTTTGTAGAAGTACCTTCGCAGTGGTTTGAGGCATGGGCGTGGAACTACGAGTCGTTGGCTTGCTTTGCTACACACTACCAAACAGGGGAAGTATTGCCTAAAACTTTGTTTGATAAAATGCTGGCAGCCAAGAACTTAGGGTCAGGACTTTTTGCCCAGTCGCAACTGCTCTATGCTTTGTACGACCTTACCCTCCACGACACTTACGACCCAACAGGGCAACAAACCACCACCGATGTTTTGCGTGAATTGCAAAGCAAATACACCCAATTTCCTTACCTCACAGGCACACATTTTCAGGCTGCTTTTGGGCATTTGACAGGCTATGCAGCCAGCTATTACGGCTATATGTGGGCAAAAGTCTATGCCGAAGATTGCATCAGCCTATTCGAGCAAAACGGAATGTTTGATACCACAACAGGCAAAAAATTTAGGAAAGAAATATTGAGCAAAGGAGGCACAACCGATGAACTGCTACAAGTAGTGGCTTTTTTGGGCAGAGAACCCAACAGCGAAGCATTTTTGAGGTCGTTGGGGTTGTAAAATTGTAGGAAAATTTGTTTATTTAAACACTAAGGGCTTTTGAAACCCTTAGTGTTTTTTAATTTTGATAGTATTTCATATACAATCAAGTGATTAATTTAGATTAAAGTTTTATATTCAATCCAAAATACTATATTTGTAAATAAATTGTTTCCCAAAAAAGTGTTGTACTTTTCCTAAAAATAGTATGAAAAATTTAATCAGACCATTTACCCTCATTGCTTTTGCCTTGTTTATTGTGGGTATTTTTGCTTCTTTGTATTTTGTTTTTTTTGTAACCCCTGAAACTATTTTGCAACGAGTAGGTATCATTAACATAGACCATACTAAACTTGATTTGGCAAAACAAGCCACACTCAACACCTTGCTTTTGGTGGCGGGCGAATTGTTGCTGGGGTTGATTTTGATTATGGTTTTGTTGGCAAATAACAAACAATTTATTGGCACAGAAAGCATAGTTTATGTTACCAATTATGGCAACAACAAACAAGATAAAAGCCAAACAGACTCTACACAGGGCGAAAGTTCCACTCATCAAGTTCTTTTAGATACGATATGTAAAGAAATCCAAAATGGAGCTACAGACAAAGATAAGTTGCAAATAGGGCTAAACCAACTCTGTATGCAAACACAGGCTTCTATTGGTGCTTTGTTTATGAGTAAAGAAATTCACAGCCGTAGGTATATAGAATACATAGCAGGCTACGCCTACCAACTGCCTGAAAGTCAAACTTTGCTTTACGAATACGGAGAAGGAATAGCAGGGCAAGTGGCAAAAGATGGCAGAATGATAAACATAACAAAAGTTCCTGAAAACTACATTACTGTTGTATCTGGTTTGGGCAGCACCACACCAAAATATATGCTGGTCTTGCCTCTCAAAAAAGAAGAGCTAGTGGTTGGGGTATTAGAAATTGCAAGTTTTGCTCCTTTTACACCTAATTTGATAGAGTTGGCAAAGGAAATATCTGAAGAATTAGTGCAATATATGAAAATAGAAATCAAAGGTGTGGTATTGAGCAAAAGCTAATCTACTTGACAGGTTCCGTGAAACACTTGTTTGGCTGTGCCTGTAAGGACAATATTGGTGTAAACTCCATTGGTTTGGTTCAGTGTTACTGCCAATTCTCCCCCCAAAGTTTGAACTTGCACCGAATTGGTTTGAAAATTACCAAAAGTCATAAAAGAGTAAAGAATGGCCGCCGCCGTTACGCCTGTGCCACAAGAATAGGTTTCGTCTTCTACGCCCCGCTCAAAAGTGCGGACAAAAATATGGTTGGGTGCTAAAACCTCCATAAAATTGGCATTTGTGCCGTTGATAGACCGAAAAAACTCGTCATGGCGAATGGCTTTGCCTTTGCCTACCACCTCATAAGTTTTCACATTTTCTACTACCTCTACATAGTGCGGCGAACCTGTATTGAGAAAATAGCCTTGTTTGAAAGTTTGCAACCCTGTTACCTCATTCATTTTGAGGGCAACTTTATTGCCTGTTATTGAGGCTTGGTGCAGTCCGTCTATTGCCTCAAAGGTGGTGTGGTTTTGAAATAAGCCCAAAAAATTGGCAAAAGCCACTATACACCTGCCACCATTGCCACAAAGGGTGCTTTGCTTGCCATCGGCATTAAAATACACCATTTGAAAGTCAGTGGCAGGCGTTTGGGCAGGGCGAAGCAACATCAACCCATCTGCTCCTATGCCAAAACGTCTATCACAAAGGTGGCTAACCAAGTGTTGATTGTCAATAGCAAAAGTTTTTTGCCTATCGTCTATCACCACAAAGTCGTTGCCTGTGCCTTGATATTTATAAAAATTGAGTTGCATCGTAAGCTATTTACCAATAATCAATTATCAGACACTTTAAAAGTGTCTGATAAATTTGTTCTCTTACTTGTTAAGCTGCTATTTCCGATTCGTAAACTTCGGGGGCATTGGTGCAGATGGTTTTGTACCAATTGACCATTTTTTTTACATCAGAGGCATAGACACGACCTTTATCGTAGTCGGGCAACACCTCTTCCAAAAATTTCATGAGGGCATTGTTATTGTTAGTATCTACTGCAACCTCTTTTCCGTATTTTTCTTTGATATTTTTGAATACTTCGCCCAAAGCTGTTGAACCATCTTTAGTGTGCGTATAGACAGAAATCTCACTCAAAATAGATACTTTGTAGCTGAGAGAAGCCACCATTTTAGTTTTTTTCTCGTCAAGAGATTCTAAAATTACACCTGTGCGTGAAGGTTTTAAGATTTTGAATAAGCCAGATTTGCCTGCTATGGCAGCTATTTCTTTTAAGTTCATGTTTTTTGAAACTTTACTAAGTTTGTAGAATATTTTTTGTGTTAGGACTGACATTAATATTGTGTTTTTGTCATTCTGAGCGTAGCGAAGAATCTGAATTAGATTCTTCGCTACGCTCAGAATGACAAGATAGAAATGTAAGTTCTTGTTGTAAATGCAAATGCCAAATTAGCCTACAAATTTGGCTGCAAAGTTTGACAATGCCAATAAAAATTAAAAAAACTTTTTAAGGAACAAAAAACCATTGCGAATAGTTAAACAAAATATAACAAATCATTTTCATTCTAAATATCTCAAACCCATGGCAAAAGCATTGGTAGCTAACGAAGCTAATTTTCAAAGCCTTATCAGCACAGATAAACCTGTATTAATAGATTTTTGGGCGGAGTGGTGTGGCCCCTGCCGTATGATTGGCCCCGTAGTAGAAGAATTGGCAACAGAAATGGATGGCAAAGCCGTAATAGCCAAAGTAGATGTGGACAGCAACCCCAATCTTTCTGTTCAGTTTGGTATCCGCAGTATTCCTGCCTTAATGGTGTTTAAAAACGGTGTCGTGGTGGAAAAAATGGTGGGTGTGCAACCAAAAGCAGAATTAGAAAAAAGAATTAAAGCACATATTTAAGCCAAGAAATAAAAGCTAAGAAAAACAAGCTATGAAACTAATTACTTGATAATCAAATAATTAGTTTCATAGCTTGCTTTTTGCTCTCCATAATACACACTTAGGTAGTGCCACACAAGTAATGCTGCAACCCCTTTAGAAGTAACATTTCTCAAAGAAATGTTAGTTCTGAGCATTACATCTGTGGCACTACCAAAATTTAATTAGGCAAGAATTTAATTTATCAAGTTCTCTTATTCTTTCAAAGCCAATAAAGGCAGTTCTATTTGCAAAGCAATACTTTCGGTAACACTTGCATTGAGTATTTTTTCGAGCCATGTTCTTTCGTGTGTGTAAAGTGCCAACATACTTGGTTTGTAAACCCGCAAAAACTCATTGATACCACCTTGCACGTCATTTTCTTTACTTGTGTGTTGGAAATACAACCTGATTTTTTCATAATCAAACTTTTTGCGTAAATCGGCTACTAAGGCGTGGTTGTCAAAGGTATCGAGGTTGATATTGGCGGGGAAACAAGGATAAATGTAGAATAATTGCAAAGAACATTTGAATAATCTCACAAAATCTATGACTCCAGCTACGGCTTTTTCTGTATTTTCGAGGGTAGTAGCAAAGGCAATGTAATTGATATGCTCATATTTGCATTTGGCAGGAATAGCCAATACAGGGCAGTGGGCTTTGCTTATTAAACTGCTTGCATTGCTACCAAAAATAGCTGTTGCTAAGCCTGTTTGTCCTTTTGTGCCTAATACAATAAGGTCTATGTGGTGTTTTTTAGCATAAACAGAGGCTTGGTCTGCAAAAGCAATGCCTTCTACCACTACATAATTTGTGGGGATTTTGCCCTCCGCCACACCCATAAGCCCATAGACTTTCTTCGCAAAATGCTGCAATTTGGTGGTGCTTTCTGCCACATGAGCCTGAATTTCAGCCTTATAATCTCCCGTAGGGGCAGCACTCACAGACCCCACAAACGAGTCGAGGTGGAAAAACGTAATGGTTGCCTCTTGCGACAAAGCTACTCCCACACCAAAAATGGCAGCCTGTTCTGCATGAGCCGAAAAATCTGTTGGAATAAGAATATGTTTCATAGAAACAAAAATAAGATTTTTTTTTGCAATACATTATGAATCACAATAAAATTTTACTACCTTTGCAAACTTATTTTTGCTCACGTATTTACATACTATCTCAACATAAAAGTTTCTTACTATCATGGACAAAAAAGCAATAGAAGCCCGTTTGCACGAATTGAAAGGCAAACAAGCTGCAAATTTCAAAGTACAAAAAGCACAACGCAACGCCGCAGAATTAGAGGCAATTCGCAAAGAGATGAACGAATTGAAAGACCAAGCTGCTGTTTTGTATAGAGCTAAAAAATAATAATTCATTTACAACCACATTACAATCATGAATATTTCTGCTGCTGACGTAAATAAGCTAAGACAAATGACTGGTGCAGGTATGATGGACTGCAAAAAAGCCCTTACCGAAGCCAATGGTGATTTTGAAACGGCGATAGACATTCTCCGCAAAAAAGGTCAGAAAATAGCTGCTGCACGTGCAGACCGTACTTCTGGCGAAGGAACTGTTTTTGCTAAAACCAGCCCCGATGGCAAACAAGCCGTTGCGGTGGCGTTGGGTTGCGAAACAGACTTCGTAGCAAAAACAGAAGGCTTTATCAAGATGGGCAATGCCATTTTGGAAGTTGCTTACAGCCAAAAACCAGATTCTATCGAAGCCTTGAACAGCTTGGCTATCGAAGGACGTAGTATAGCCGAACATTTGACTGATATGATGGGCAAAATTGGCGAGAAAATCGAAATTTTGACTTACGAAGTCATCACAGGCGAAAGAGTAGTAGCTTACTTGCATGGTGCTAAAATTGGTGTATTGGTAGCTTTGACCAAAGTAGGTGGAGATGCCGAAACCGCAGGCAAAGACGTGGCAATGCAAATAGCTGCGATGCGTCCTATTTCCTTAGACAAAGACGGCGTACCTACCGACTTAATCGAAAGAGAAATCGAAATTGGCAAAGAACAAGCCAGAGCCGAAGGCAAACCTGAAGCTATGCTCGAAAAAATTGCAATGGGTAAATTGACTAAATTCTACAAAGATTATACTTTGTTGAATCAAGAGTTTATCAAAGATAACAAATTATCTGTATCTCAATATTTGGACAGCGTAAGCAAAGGTATGACCGTAAATGCTTACAAACGTATCGGAATTGGTGGGGTGTAATGCTTGTTACATCACTTTTTTTAATAGCAAAAAATCTGTTAGCTTATAAAAAAGTTTAACAGATTTTTTTGTAACTAATTAATTGCTTACGTTGAATGTAACATACGCTTTAGCGTGTGAATGTAACTACGCTTTAGCGTGTGAATGTAACTACGCTTTAGCGTGTGAATCCAACTCTACAAGTATATCATTGCTTGCAAAACAATATCCTGATGACTACAGAAGAATTAAAAAATAAATTTGCTGCCGATGGACGTATGCACTATTTTGATAAAGTGCAATCTTTGCTTGGGCATACAATTAGACTCTATCAAAAGCAAGCACAAGAAAAAGACATAGCAATAGGGCAAACCAAAATTGGTAGCAATTCCTTTTTTCACCGCCAAATTCTGCATCATCACCGCCTCCAAATCCTTGTGCCTTATGCAGGTGTGTGTATAAGTGTGATAGGCAAAATAGGTGGCAACGCCAAAAGTCAGCAGCCAAAGGAATGTGTTTAGGTTTTTCATGGTTTTCTGTAGAACGGACTTTAGTCCGTTTGGTCTTAAAGATAAAGCAATGTTAATAAACGGACTAAAGTCCGTTCTACAGTAAAGGGTAACTAAGTTGCAAAAAGGTTGTATGACAGAGAAAAAATAATTTCATTACCAATTTACCCAAAAAATTTCCCCTCTTTTGCAAAATTTCGCCAAACACGCCTTGCGTTTCAAATAGTTTCCTATCCTTGCAACCTGAAAAATTATAGTTGTGAAAAAAGATGTGCAAAGATGTCATCTTTGCACACTTGCATACTTCGGAAAACTCTCAAAATCTTTTACCGTTAATTTTTCATCTTTCATAAACTTAGTTTCAAAATACGCTGTCCACTTTCTTTCAAAAACTTCTATGCTATTTTGAAAACTTAGATACGTTTCTGTGTCTGTTGCTGCAATTTTGTTTAGCTTGTTTTGAAACAGAATAGTAGGCGAAAAATATTGAAAGCTATTTGCAAAATTGCGTTGTGCTTGTGCTTGTTCTGCATACTGTTTTTGGAGTTTATTTTTCAGCTGCAACACATAATTATCTTCTGCAAAACCCTCACGCCACCAATCTTTCCACGTTTTTTCGCCTTCAGTAGCTGGTCGTTTAAATTGTGGATTTTTTGCATAAAAGTCCACCAAAATTTTCTCTTTTTCTGTTTCAGCTTGTTTGTCAATTTCTCTTTGTGCCGTAACAAATTCAACTCTCGAAGGCACAGGATATAAACTGCCCGCCAACATATTGACCGTACTCGGAATGATAAAGGCAAAAAATAACCAACTGCCTAACAAAATCATTGCATTGGTAGCCGAACTTTTGGCTAATAAATTGACCATAAAAGCCAATAAAAACCAGAAAAAACTATAAGCACCAAGCACCAAAATAAAGCTGACGAAATCAAAATTTGTTAGCGAAATACCAAAAAGTAGGAAAGAAATAATAAGCAAAAAAATGATTAAACCAAACAACAAAAGATAGCGAAAAACTATTTTTTTGGCTAACAACACATTGATATTCAAGGGCATAGAAAGCAATAAACGCAAAGTTCCTTGTTCTCTTTCTGCCGATAAAAGATTATAAGAAAAGGCTATTATCAGCAAAGGAAAAATAAAACCCAACACAAAAGCCAAATCAAACTGCCCGATAGCAGTGCTAAATGGATTTTCAAAATTGTCATTGTCTTTGCCTGCATTCGTGTTGCCAATCGCAACTTTTGCATAAGTTGGGAAAATATCACTCTGCCCTGTGCTGATTGCCGAAAGTAGTGCAGGTGGCAAAATTGCATAACTTCCTGCCCCACGAAAAGCCCCCAAAGGCAAGGGATTTTCAGGATTTTTAAACCATTGTGGTGGTGATTTTCGCAAACCTTTTTCTATGCTGTCTAAAAGAATTTTATGGTTATCATAAAACTCTTGTTCTGTTTTCTTAACAGTTTCTATGGCAAGTAATTGATTATCAACTCTTTTTTTGCCATTGTAGGCAGCAAAAAGAATGAATACAAGTAGCAATATTGACAAAATTCCAAAAAATGGACTTCGCAATAAGTTTTTAATCTCAAATTGTATAAAATGTAACATAGAAATAGATGTATTAAAATATGAAATTTGGCATTTTTTTAGTTGTTTAAAAATTGTGTAAAGATGTCATCTTTTGAAAAGATGACATCTTTATACAATTTTTAAACAACCTTTGAGGCTACCAAACTACTTTTTTTGTTGTTTGTTGCAATAAAAAAACACTTGCCAAAACCCACAAAACCAATAAAGTTAAAGCTAAACTTGTGTTGGCTAAGGTTTGTGAAAATGAAATGGGCTGGTAATCAAATTTTACGTTTTTCTTAAAAAAATCTTTGTCTTTTGACACATAATCCCAATCTCCATAGTTGGAATTGTCTTTCAAATCATAGTTTAAATCACGCACAAGGGCAATTCTATAATTTTCGGCTTGTTGCGTAAATTCATAATGTGTTTGCAAATCTGTTTTGGCAAATTGCATAGACAACATTTTTAGCAAAATTGTAGGAGAAAATAAGGCTGTACTTTGATAAAATCCAAGTTGCGAAAAATAAATATTGTTCAAGTTTTTCAAGGCACGTGCATACACAACAGTTTCGTGTTCTTCGCCTGCCTGCATACTCAAACCATCATAATTAAAAGGCAATTTATGCACACTATCTACTTTGTTTGCCTTTAAAACACTGTCTTCAAACTGTTTAGATTTTTCGGAAAACGGATTATGTCCATCAACTCCTTTTTCTAAATCTTCTTTCAACTGTTTTTGATAAGCAATAGCCGAAGGTGTAGGATACATTGTTTTTGATAAATTGGAACTTATTTTTGGCAACAACAAAGCCGAAGTTATCCAAAAACCAAGCAAACAGACTAAGGCAATATTGCTATTTTTTGCCCAAGCAGACACCGCAACAGCTATATTTACAAAGACTGTATAATATAATAATAAACTGAAAATCAACAAGATGTAGTTTCCAATAGCTGAACTTTTATTTTCGGAAACCAAAATCAACACCAAACCTACACTAAAAATAGGCAATAATAAAGTGAGTAAAATCAACCAAATTCCTGCCATTTTGCCCATAGCAAGTTGCCTAAAACTGATGCCCTGACTAAGCAATAATCGCAAGGTATCATTTTCTTTTTCGGCAGTTATGGTGTTGAAAGCCAACAGAATGATGAGCAAAGGCAACAGATAGACAAACACAAAAGCTGGCGTAAGTTCTGCAAAACGTGCCAAGTCGTTTTGGTCTGCAATTTGTTTATAGGCTGCGGTGTTTTGTTTGTGTGCCTCCAAAAACACAGAAACTCCCAAATATTTATCCAAACCATTGTCTATCAAGGACAAAGTTTGCACAGGTTTGAAGGCAAAAGTGCCAAAATGTGCAGCCGAATGTGGATTTTTTGGCGTTTGCGTTTCCCATTGGCTGCGAATGGTTTGATTTGCTTGCTGGTATTCTTGATTTACTTTTTGGTAATAATTCCAACTCACAAGCATGGCAAAAACTACTAAAATAGTTAGTAGGCCTGCACTTATCCGAAATTTATTATCTCGCAGGGCTTCCCTAAATTCTTTTTTGGCTATGTGTAAAATCATAATTTTTGAGGTGTTTTTTACTGTAGCTGCGGGCTTCAGCCCGCAGTTTTTATAAGGACATTACCTTTGTGTACCACAGACTTTAGTCTGTTGCTTATCAAAAATCATAGACTAAAGTCCAATGCTGTTCGGCTAAGAAAGTAGATTATAAATTTTATAATTATTTGATTATCAGTTAGTTGGATTTATTAAGTTCCGATAGGAACGACATATTTATAGAAAAAACAAGACCCAACTCCCCCCAAAGTGCCGTAGGCACGACATATTTCGTGCCTACGGCACTTTGGGAGGTGGAAATATGCCTCTGCTATAAATATTTCGTGCCTATGGCACTAAAAACTACTTCTTAGCTTAATAGCATTGGGCTTTAGCCTGCAAGGTCATTTTGGTTACAACTTTTACAAAAAAAGACCTTGCAGGCTAAAGCCTACGGTACAACTGCGGACTGAAGTCCTTAGCTACAGTTTATTTTATGGTTTCTAAATACAAATTTTCCAATTCTTGCAGACTTAGCTCGTCTGCCTTGAAAGATTTTAGCAAATTTCCTTGTTTCATAATTCCTATATGCGTGGCAATTTGTTTTGCCCGAAAAATATCGTGAGTAGCCATTAGCGTTGCCATTCCTTTTGCTTGTAATTGGAGTAGCAAGTTAGAAAACTCATTACTTGCCTGCGGGTCAAGCCCTGAAGTGGGTTCGTCGAGGAGCAAAGCCTTTGCATTTTTTGCTAAGGCAATGGCAATTCCTACTTTTTGTCGCATACCTTTTGAGTAGGCTGAAACTCTTTTTTGGTGTGCATCTGCCTGTAAACCAGCTTCTTGCAAAAAACTAATGAGTTGTGTTTTTGGATATTTTTTATTTGCCAAACCTGCAAAATATTCCAAATTTTCTAAGCCCGTAAAATTTGGATAGAGCATCAAGTTTTCGGGAATATAAGCAATATATTCTTTGGTAGCTATTGGGTGTTGGCTCACATCTAAATTATTTATCTCAACTTTGCCTTTTGTTGGCTCAATAAATCCTAAAAATAAGTTGATAGTAGTAGATTTGCCTGCACCATTTGCACCCAACAGGCAATAAATATCGCCACTTTTTATGTCTAAATTTAAAGCATTGAGGGCAACAAAATTGCCATATTCTTTGCTAAGGTCTTTGGTTTTAAGCATAGTTTTGTTTGAAAAATATCCCCGCAAGGGTTCAAAACCCTTGCAGGGTTGCTGGAAATGTGTTTTACAAAATATTCCTTATTCGTGTCCTTTGCTGGTTTCATCACCCAAAACAACTAAACGATAAGGGCTACCACCAACTTTTATTTTTGTGCTATTCGTCAGCGTCAAGGCAGAAATTTGGATAATTTCTCCTGTTTGTGGCGAAGTGATATAGACATATTTTGCGGTTGCCTCTATTTGTGGTTTGGCAGTTTCGGTTTTAGCTGTTGCACCCAAAACTGATGCTTTGTTTTTCAACATTCCCGTTGTTAAATTGAAAATATGCAATTCGCCACTATGCAGTAAAACAAGCAAATTATTACCTTTATAATCTACTTTACATTGCATAATGTCTGTATTTTCTATAATTGGCGTAACTTTATCTGTCTGTACGTCAATAAAATAAGCACCTTTTGCAGCCGTATAACCAATAAATTTACTGCCTTGTCCTTCTAAAATAGTTCCAAACCAAGCTGTACCAAAATCTGCGGGGTGATTGATAAGTTTCTGTAGTCCGTTACTTTCTACCACCAAAATACCACTTGCAGAGCCAAAAACAGCATATTTACCATTTGTTGCATTGCCATGAATACCCTTTGTTTGCACCGTAGAAGCATAAATAAGATTGCCCTGTGTGTCCATAATTTTTACTCTTTCGGGCAAAGAACCAGCTACTGAACCATCTTTTTCAGTAACTGCATAGTAGCCATTATCAAACTTAGCCATAGCACCGTGGTGGGCAATGTTGTTAGTTGTCATAGCCTTCATTTTCATACCTGTTGTATGAAAATCATTTTCGTTGGCAAGGTTCATGGTGCCGTCGCCGTCATTAAAAACTGCAATTTCGCTGCCGTGTGTTTTAAAGTGCGTTGGTAGTTTACTATCTCCTATCAAAGCACCAAATTTTGGCGTACCTTTTATATCTACGTGGTCAGAATGAACTTCAAAACCTGTATCAAATGTTTCAACAAAATTGTTTTCTCGGTGAATTAGTACCGCAAAACGACCAGAAGCAGTAGTATAAAGAGCTGATTTTGCAAATTTTGCATTAAAATTTTTAATTAAACCTGTCTGGGGAGCAATTAAAGAAAGTTGAGAAGTATTTGCATCACTAACTAATAGATTGATAAACTTATACTCACGAGTATCTTCGGGAGCAACTTCATCAGATTTTTGGCAGGCAGCAAAAGTTGTAGCAAACAATGCTGCCAAACTAAGTTTTACGAGGTTATTTGTTTTCATTTTTTGTAAATAAGTTTAGTTTAAGAAATAAATATTGCAATGATAAAAATGCAACAATGTTGCAAATATAGAAATAAAATAATTTGTGCAACAATGTTGCAAAAATTATTTACAATATTTTTCTTATTTACATTTTTGGCAATAACGAATATTTAAAATATGTCCTATAATTAGCCCCAAACTTGCCACATAACTAAGTTTGTGCAAAAATTCGAAGTCATCTTCAAAAATAATGGCAATAGCAAAAAGCACAAAACTTCCCCAAATCAATGTTAATACTTTTAGGTTTTTACTATGCTTTGTGGCTTCAAAAGCTGACACAAAACTGATAAATAAAAAGATGTATGAAATGGCGTGAAACCACTCAAAAGCAGCAAATAGAAGCAAGAGCAAAGGCGTAAAAAAGCAATGCACCATACACAAAGACGCTGAAATAACGCCAATAAGGTCGGATTTTGAAGGTAAGTTTGATAAATTCATTGTCAAGTATTTTTATTTTTAGTATGCAAAGGTAGTAATTATTTTCACAAATGCAACATTGTTGCATTTGTGAAAATAATTTTTCTTTCAAAAAAATAGTTTTACCTTTGCAGCCAATTAGTCAAATCTTAAAAAAATTTACAGTTATGTTAAAAAACTTATTTTACTTTGTGGTTTTGGCAGCAGTTGCTTTGGCTTGCAAACCCAAATTTAATGAAGAATTGCACAAGCAATTAGTGGAGGCTCACGCACAAATGGAGCAAGAACACAAAACAATGGAGGCTTCGCATGAACAGTTGGAGGCAGAACACAAAAAATTTGTAGAAGAACACAATGCGCTGCCCGAAACAGATACGACACACAAAGCCTTAGAGGTCAGCCATCAGGCGTTGATAGAAAAGCACAATACGATGATTGCTAAACACGAAGAAGTGATGAAACAACATGAGGAGTTGGAGGCTAAACACACCAAAGGCGAAATGACAGATGAAATGGTTACAAAAGAACACGACCAACTGAAAGCAGACCACGACCAAATGCTTGCAGACCACAAACAAATGGAAACAGACCACGCCACAATGAAAGCAGACCACGAAAAAATGTTGGCAGAAGACCAAGCCAAGAAAGCAGAACCTGCAAAAGTGGTAGAAAAAAAGAAAAAGTAAGCGTGGTAAAAAGGTGTGTTAAAGATGACATCTTTTTAAGAGATATCATCTTTAACGGACAATTCTGCTAATCTTCATAACTTTGCTTACCTAAAATAGCTGCGAATTTGGAATTTAGAATTATAAACCCCAAATTCGCAACCTAAAAACATTTTTTCAAAATTCTACCTATTACACATTATTAAACAATGGAAAACATCATGTACGCAGTCCCTGTATTTGGGATTTTGGCGTTGCTTTACACCTATGTAAAATCAAATTGGGTGACGCAGCAAGAGGCTGGTAACGACAGAATGGTTGAAATATCGACCTACATAGCAGACGGTGCTATGGCTTTTTTGAAGGCAGAATACAAAGTATTGTCTTACTTTGTGGTTATTGCTTGTATTTTCTTGGGTATTTTGGGTAGCACCAATTCAAAATCAAGCCCTATGATTGTGGTTGCCTTTATTATTGGGGCTTTTTTCTCTGCTTTGGCGGGCTTTATCGGTATGCGTATTGCAACCAAAGCCAATGTAAGAACGGCCGAAGCTGCTCGCACAAGTTTGTCAAAAGCCCTAAACGTATCTTTTACAGGCGGAACTGTGATGGGCATGGGCGTGGCTGGTTTGGCTGTGTTGGGCTTAGGCTCTTTGTTCATTGTTTTTAAAGCAATGTTCGTGGGCAATGCGGGGGTGAATGGCGTGGAAATGGAAAAAGCCTTAGAGGTTTTGACAGGTTTCTCGTTGGGTGCAGAAAGTATAGCTTTGTTTGCTCGTGTGGGTGGTGGTATCTACACCAAAGCTGCTGACGTTGGGGCAGATTTAGTGGGCAAAGTGGAGGCTGGTATTCCCGAAGACGACCCTCGCAACCCTGCAACCATTGCCGACAACGTAGGCGACAATGTGGGTGATGTGGCGGGTATGGGTGCAGATTTGTTCGGCTCTTATGTGGCTACTATTTTGGCTACCATGGTCTTAGGTCGTGAGGTTGCCTCACCTGATAACTTTGGTGGCATGGCTCCAATTTTATTGCCAATGGTGCTTTGTGGTTTGGGTATTTTGTTTTCGGCTATCGGATTTATGTTTGTGAAAGTGAAAGAAGGTGGCGAAAACAAGCACGTACAAGGTGCGTTGAACATGGGCAACTGGGTTTCGGTTGCTTTGACTGCCGTTTCGTCTTATTTCCTTATCAAATGGATGTTGCCTGCATCAAGCTTGACTATCAGAGGGTATGAATTTACTTCCAATGGTGTTTTTGCTGCGGTAGTGGTTGGTTTGGTAGTGGGTGCATTGATGTCTATGCTAACCGAATACTATACAGCAATGGGCAAAAAACCTGTTCTGTCTATCATAGAAAGGTCAGGAACAGGACACGCAACCAACGTAATTGGAGGTTTGGCAGTGGGTATGTACTCAACTGTTTTCCCAATCATTGTGTTGGCAGCAGGTATTATTTTGAGTTATGAGGCTGCGGGTTTGTATGGCGTTTCCATAGCAGCAGCAGGTATGATGGCAACAACCGCCATGCAATTAGCTATTGATGCTTTTGGTCCTATTGCGGACAATGCAGGCGGAATTGCCGAAATGTCAGATTTACCAAAAGAAGTACGTGAAAAAACAGATATTCTCGATGCAGTGGGTAACACGACAGCAGCCATTGGCAAAGGTTTTGCCATTGCTTCGGCAGCCTTGACTTCGTTGGCGTTGTTTGCAGCCTTCATGGGAACTGCGGGAATTGACAAAATTGATATTTCTAATTCAAGAGTATTGGCTGGTTTGTTTGTCGGTGCCATGATACCTTTTGTGTTTTCTGCATTGGCAATAGACGCAGTAGGCAAGGCAGCGATGGATATGGTGGAGGAAGTTCGCCGCCAATTTAGAGAAATTAAAGGCATCATGGAGGGCAAAGCAAGACCAGAATATGAAAAATGCGTAGCCATTTCTACCCAAGCAGCTATTCGCGAAATGATTTTGCCAGGGGCTATTGCCCTTATTACGCCTATTGTCATTGGTTTTACCTTTGGTGCAGAAGTATTGGGTGGCACTTTGGCAGGCGTAACCGTATCGGGTGTGTTGATGGCAATGTTCCAATCTAACGCAGGTGGTGCGTGGGACAATGCGAAAAAATCATTTGAAAAAGGCGTAACAATCAAAGGCGTGGTGTATTACAAAAAATCGGAGCCACACAAAGCCTCTGTAACAGGTGATACAGTCGGCGACCCTTTCAAAGATACTTCGGGTCCGTCGATGAACATCTTAATCAAATTGATGTCTATTGTTTCCTTAGTCATTGCCCCAAGTTTGCACGGTGGCAAAAAGCTGATTTCTGATGCGGAGTTGTTGAAACAACAAGAGATGAAAAAAGTTGAGGTGGTGATGAATGTGAAGTAAGGAAGGAGATAAGGAGTTTTAAGTAAACATAATAAAAACTTTTTAAAATTAGAAGGTTTTTATTATGTTTGTTCTGTTGTGTTTATTTTATTATATTTGTTTAAAATATACTTAAATTAAGTAAAATGAATAAGAACTTGATAAATAAACCACTTGTAGAAGCCGTTTTAGGCTTAAAATGGACAAGTACAGAGGGAGCTGGCAATGAATATAATTTTTTTGTTGGTAAATTTTATGAAAAGATTAAACATAATTTCCCAAATCATGTAGGATTGCCAAGTTCTCAAATTCCAAGTGAGCAGTTACCCTTTGTGCCTCAATATCAATTTAATAGAGATCATCATTCACCTATTGTACAAATTGGCAACGGAATTTTAACCATTAATGAACTACAAAGCTATACATGGAATAATCATTTTGAGAAATATTGTAATGAAACAATAGCTAACTTTATAGCCTCAATAAATATTAATAATATTAGTATAGAAGAAATAAAATTGAGTTATATTAATGCCATTGAGGTAGATTTTAGTAAAATTAGTCCCTTAGACTATTTGAAAGAATATTTTGGTTTTGAAATTAGTTTACCAAATATTTTATTTGAAGATGGCAATATTAGTGCAGACCCTTATAATTTTCATTTAAACATATTATTGCCTGTTCAAAATCCAAAAGGTGCATTAGGTTATAGTTTCCGCAGAGGACGAAAAGATGGTAAAGACGCATTGATTTGGGAAATATTATTTATTTCTGCAGACAAAGATGTTATAAATATTTCTCAAAATTTTAATATGTGGTTGCATGATGCACATGAAGTAATTGAAAAAAGTTTCTTCGGTATCATTGAAAAAAAACTAATAAACCAATTTAACAATGTACAGCAATATTGATTGTTCCCAACCCGAATCTATACGTCTTGTGGTATCCAATAATGGTGTTAATTATTGGAAAGCAGGGTCTGTAACTTTATTATTGCTTTCTGTTTTTTCTCAAGAACTAACAATTCCTATATTAGATAAACCTTTAATAACTAATACTACTCTAAGTTATTTAGAAAGTTATGAAGTTAGTTATGAAGACTTTAATATTGTAATGAAGCCACCAGTTTTTAAGAAAGTAAAAGTGAAATTAGGTAAAATAAAAACACTTTCACTCAAGGAAAGCAATGATAATGAAAGAGCATAATTTTGACTGGTATAGTCTTATTCAGAAAAGTGATGATATTACACAAGGAGATATTATTCTTGACTGTCTTGTGCCTGTTATTGGAGATGTCTTTTATACAGAACTTTTAAAAACTAATGAGGGCGAAGTTGTTAATAATGAAATTGATATAATCAAACTTAATGCTATTATTTTATCACAGGCTTGTGATATTACAAATGACAAGTTAGATAGCATAATTATTTGTCCGATATGGACTTTAAAGGACTTAATGGCAACAGAGAAATTTTATCAAAGTTCTGATGCCAGAGAAAAATTAAGACAAGGTTTACAACCAATCTATCACCTCCTTAACGAGTATATATTAAATGAATTTATGTTTCCTTTTTCTGTTGTAGATTTTAGGGACGTTTATACTTTGCCTAAAACCTATCTTAAAGCTATTGCTAAAACAAAAGACACACGAATTAGGTTATTGCCTCCATATAGAGAGCATTTATCACAGGCTTTTGCACGCTATTTTATGCGAGTGGGTTTGCCAGTAGACATTTCTAAAGAAGCAATTAAGAACATAAAGTGAATCTACATACAACAAACTCATTCTAAGTTTTTGAAACTTTTTGTATATTTGCAATTATTTCAGCTATTTGAATTTAAGTCATTATTTATGCTCGTAGAATTTACAGTTGGCAACTTTTTATCTTTCAAAGAACCCCAGACTTTTAGTATGGAGGGAACAAAAGCTATGACTAATCACGAGGGACAAGAAGACGAACTTGAAAATATATTTTATAGCCCAAAACAAACCAAATTGTTAAAAAGTAGCATTTTTTATGGGGCAAATAACAGTGGAAAAAGTAACTTGATTAAAGCATTAGAATTTTTTAAAAAATTTATTTTAGGCTCTTATAACGAACAAAAACCAGATGAGGAAATAGCAGGCATTGTTCCTTTTATGCTAAGTGAGGAAACAGAAAAAATGCCCTCTTTTTTTGAAATGGTATTCGTTATTGAACACACACAGTTTCGTTATGGTTTTGAGTTAGATAGAGAAAAAGTAAATCAAGAATGGCTATATGCTTTTGAAAAAGGAGCAAAAAGAGAAACCAAACTTTTTTATAAGAACCGCAGAAAATGAAGTAAAAGCTAAATCCAAAACAGAATTTAAGAATAAGGATTTTCAAAAAGCTACTCGCAAAAATTCTTTGTTTTTGTCTGCCTTAGCCCAATTTAATGGCGACATTTCACAGAAAATACAAAATTGGTTTCGTAAAAATATAACCATTATCAATGCTTTTGGTACACAAAAGCTGTTTTCTCTTTTTGGTATTTGGATAGAGTGTATAGAAAAAGGCACTGTACTCATTATTGACGAGTTGGATGCCAGCCTACACACCTTGCTCACACAAGAACTGATTAAACTTTTTCATACCAAAACTAATCAACAAGGGCAGCTTATTTTTGCAGTTCACGATACAAATTTATTAACAGGAAAAATTTTTAGACGTGACTAAATCTGGTTTGCTGAAAAAAACAACGAAATAGGTGCTACTGATTTATATTCTTTGGTAGAGTTTAAAGATGCTCTTTTTGCCCCCCATAAAATATCTTTTGAAGAAGGCTATTTAGAAGGCAGATATGGTGCTATTCCTTATTTGGGTAACATTGACAAATTTTTAACCAACTTTATTTATGGGTAGAGAGGATAAAGTAGGAAAAAAAGAACTTCTTATCAAAAGCCCTGAACCTGAAATTGTTTTTAGTTTTAAATACTTTAATGCTGAACAAGCAGCAAAAGGTGTAGGGCAGCATTTTAGAGATTGGGAAAGTGATACACAAGCAAGTAGAACAATAAAAGATATTCGTAACCTTGTAGAAAAGTATTCACAAAAAACTAACGAAATCAAAGAGTTGTTTTTTATGGACTTTTTGCAAAACATTCAAAAAGTGCTTGATGATTATATGCAAAGTGGTTCAAATCACGGTTTGCTTTCTGATTTTTTTGAAAAACTAATTGATTTATCCTCTAAAACACGTAGCGCTGCTATTTCAAAAAATAGGACTGATAAAAGACCTATTGGTGTCATGTAGGGACACAATAAAAAACTTTATTTTTTTTGCAAAATCTAAATTATTTTTCTAACTTTGCAATCCGAAAATTAGATAGGTTCTTAACAACTTGTTTAAACCAATGAAAGACAAAGAGGAAAAAGCAAAAGAAAAACTACTTAGTCAATACCATATTGATATAGTTGCCTTGCAACACAAAACCTATCAATATGCTTGGGTGTGTAACAAAGATTTTTTTGCTTGTTTTGAAAACTCTTTATTCGCAACAGGAAGTTGTGAGATAGGGCTTACCTTGACCAAATCAGAAACGATGCTTACCGTTGTTTTTGATATAAAAGGTACAATAGAGTTGGTTTGTGACAGGAGTTTGGAGGTTTTTGATTTTCCAATTCATGTATTAACTACCATTTTCTTTAAATTTGGGGAAAAAGCAGCGGAGTTAAGCGAAGATGTAGTGGTAATACCACGCAACATTGCTACATTAGAGCTTGAGAACTATCTCTACGAATTGGTAAGTTTGGAAGTACCTATGAAAAAATTGCACCCAAAATTTGCCGGTGAAGAGAGTAGCGAAGGAGAAGAGGAAATTTTGATTTATAAATCTGTCTCGCAAGAGGAAACAATAGACGATAAAGTCCTGATTGACCCTCGCTGGGCTAATCTAAAAAAATTATTGTAGCAACTTGAATGTAACACAGGCTTTAGCCTGTGTTTAAGAGTTGGCATGATTGTCAAGGTGCGAAAAGCAGAAAGTTGTTTAAACCATTGCCAACATACCTAATAATGACGTAATTTTGTAAAAATATTTTAAAACCTCATAACATTTATAACAATGGCACATCCTAAACATAAGATATCATCTACCAGACGTGATAAAAGACGTACGCATGATGCTTTGACACCGCAAACTTTTGCTATCTGCCCAGTAACAGGCGAGGCTCACCTTTGGCATCGTGCTTATTGGCACGAAAATAAATTGTACTACAAAGGAAAAGTGATGATGGAAAAAGGTAGTAGTAGTACAGAGATAGAAAGCAAAAGCTAAGTAACAAAACAAAAAACCTTGCAAGGTTTTGGTAAATAACAGAATACCGCAAGAATTTAAGCGTTGCAGTGTTCTGTTATTTCAAAAGTTAGACTATTGTGTTGTTTGGGTAATCCACTGCACTTTATCGCCAGCCTTGATTTGGTATCTATCGCAAAAACCACCATTGACTTCCAACACATATTGAGCAGGTTTTTCAGAGAGAATTTGTGCTTCTGATTGCGGAGTTGCCATTTTTGCTATGTTTACAATTTCTTTGTTTGCATTGACATAAATAAGGTCTAACGTAATGTAAGTGTTTCTCATCCAAAAAGATTGAGGTTCTTCTTTGTCAAAAATAAATAACATTCCTTCATTTTCTCCCAAACTTTGTCTGTACATCAAGCCTTGCGACCTTTTTTCTTCAGTAGCAGCAAATTCTATGCTTATTTTCTTTGTTAGTTTGCCATTGGTATCCAAAAAGTCCAATTCACCTTCTTTATAAAAACTTGTGGCAGTAGTTTGTTTGTTATTTTGTTGTTGTCGGTTATGCGCCTCCATAATTTCTCGTGCCTCACTGTTTGAACTATCTCCTTTGCATTTTTGGAAGATAAAAACCAAGACAGGGGCAGCAAAAGCAATCAATAAAATATAGGCAATGAGCTGTTGAGTACCAATTTTTTTTCGCATCTGTAAGAATATGTTTTGTAAAAGTCCAAAATTAGGCAAGAAACCGCAATAAAACAATAGAGGGCGTTGTAAGTTTTAAGTTGGTTAGTTGCAAAATGCTTTACATATTTTAAAACTCCTCATACCAATTCCAACTTCGTTGGTCTGTTGCTATTTTTTCCATAGCCACCATTGGCGAATCTACTTGCAAATTGCGGTCAGATTGCAACCAATAAGGATTAAAAATCTTTTTGCGGAGAGGAATGAGATAAGTGAGCAAAGCAAAAAACTCAGTAACAGTGTAATAAACTTGCCTTTTCAAAGAATGTTTGTAAGGTGCTTTGCCAATAAATTGGTAGGCGGGGTAATTGAGAAAATACCGAACAGCTTTATTGACAGGTTTTATGGTCAGCACGTCATCTACCACCACCACGCCGCCTACTTTGAGCAACTGATTGGCGTAAAAAAGGTCGAGCAAAGTGTGGTCTAAGGTGTGCCAGCCGTCAATAAACACAAAATCAAATTGTTTGCCCTGTGCCAGCAGTTCGGGCAGTGCCAACTCCGAAGGTTTTTCTATGAGGTGAAAAAAATCTATTCCACAAGTTTGTAATTGGTGAATACCCACGCCCTGCCATTGTGTTTTTTGGTAAGGGTCTATGATGTAATGTTTTGGGTTGTAATTGCCACCTTCTTGTTGCAACTTTATTTTATTTTTTTGCAATCCATCGCAAATATACAAACTCGATAGTCCGTAAGCACAACCAATTTCTAAGGTGTTTTCGGGTTGGTATTGGCTGATGAGGGTACGCAAAAAACTCCCTTCTGCGGGGTCTATGGAACTGTGGAGAGGCAACACCTCACCTGTTGGCGTTTTTACGGCTTTCTGGCTGAATATGGTTTGTAATAATTCAGAGGGTTGCATAATAGTAGTTAGCATTTAGAATTTAGCTGGCATTTTATTTTTATACGATTGTCAAGGTGCAAGCACCATTGCCAACGTATAAAAATAGCTTTTTTATTTATTATCCAACAACCCACGACCACTTTTCTTAATTCTGCCGTTTCTCTCCAATTCTACTGTAATCACATCGAGCAAACCATTGATAAACTCTTTGCTTTTGGGTGTGCTGTAAATTTTGCAAATCTCTATGTATTCGTTGATAGTAACTTTTACAGGAATACTTGGGAAGTGCAGCATTTCGCACATTGCCATTTTGAGCAAAATATTATCTACAGGCGTAATGCGGTTGATGTCCCAGTTTTGGGTTTTCGATGCCAAAATTTGCGAACATTCCTCGTCATTGCTGACTGTGAGTTCGTAAATTTCTTTGAAAAAATCACGGTCATCGTCCCAGTTTGGCGATAATTTGGCTAATTCTGCCTCTGCCCCTTCCTCTTGCAAACTTTTGAGGGTTTTGCTTGCCATACTTCTTACGGTTGCTTTGTCCTCCTCCCAGTTGGGGTCTGTATCTTTGAAGTAGGTTTCTACTATGTCGTTATTGAGTATAAAATTTCGCAAGATATGTTCTACAATTTCGGCATCTTGTGTAGAGTCGGTTTCGGTGCGTTGTTGGTATTCTATATAAGCTTCATCTTTGAGCAATACTTTGTACCATTGCCTTACCAAATCTATGTCCCAGTAGAGTTTGCGGTTTAGCACTTCTCTATTGAACTCTCGGTGGTTTCGAAAAATACCAATGGTTTTGTTGATAAAATATTTTTGTTCATGCTCAAATACAGGGGCAGGAATCAGTTGGCGTTTTTGCCTTTCTTTTACTTCTTTGTCTGTAAAATCTGAAAACTCTACCAATAATTGCAACACACTCAAATAACGGTCATAGAGTTTGTCGGCTTGTCTGAGCATGGTGTCTTTGATTTGCTCGTAATCTTTTCGCACTTGGTTGTGATAAAAAGCAATGGCTTCGCTGGCTGCTTGGCGTATGGTGGGCGTAATGCTTGCATCTCTAATGGTTTCTTTCGATTGGTATTGATTTTTAAACAAGGCAGTAGCTGTTGCTTTATCTTCTTTGAGTTTAGCATAATTGGGGGATTCGGCAGCATTGAGGTCAGGCATAAACTTGTCGGCTATTTTGTCCATAGCTACCTGAAAATCAGCCTCTTTGCATTGACGAAAACTGTATAGGGCTTGCATTGCTTTTGCCCGCAATATCCTCCTGTTGAGCATACGGTTGATGTGGTTGGTATTGTTGGGAAAATCCCAATGAGCCACAAAAGTATAAAAAAAATATTGATTAGCAAAAAAATAAGCAAGAACACACAATAATTAACTCACAATAATTAACTCACAATGTTTTGCGTAACAATTTGCCCATCGAGCATATAGATAATACGGTTGCTATAGGCTGCATATTCTGCCGAGTGTGTAACAATGACAATGGTGCTGCCTTCATCGTTGAGCCTTGTCAAAATTTCCATTACATCTTGCCCATGTTTGGAGTCTAAATTGCCCGTAGGTTCGTCTGCCAACAACAAACGAGGCTTAGACACAATGGCACGTGCCACCGCCACCCGTTGCTGAATACCGCCAGAGAGTTGAGGAGGGAAAATATTTTGTTTGTGTGCCACTTCCATTTTCTCCAATACCTCCATTACTCTTTTTTTCCTTTCGGCAAGTGGAATTTTTTGATAAACCAAAGGTAATTCTACGTTTTCATAAACTGACAATTCGTCTATGAGATTGAAACTTTGGAACACAAAACCAATATATTTTTTGCGAAGTTCTGCCCTGCCTGCACTACTTAGTTTGGTAGTGTCGTTGCCGTCAAAGAGAAGTTTGCCACCAGTGGGCAAGTCCAACAAGCCCAACAAGTTGAGCAAAGTAGATTTGCCACAACCCGAAGGACCCATGATAGCCACAAATTCACCTGTTGCTATTTCCAAATTGACTTTATTGAGGGCTAAAGTAGCAATATCGGCATTGGAATAGGTCTTTTCTACATTTACAGCTTTGAGTAACAAGGCACTAAGCAGTTTAATAAAAAAATGCGGGGTAAGGTAGGATTGCCCACAAGGGCATGATATGTTTTCAATGACTAAACCTTATAAGGTTTTCAAAACCTTATAAGGTTTAAGGTAATTTTTTAACTTGCAATAGCTGTTTTGGGTGCTATCAAATCTTGCATCAGATTTTCTTGTGCTTCTAAGGCATCTTTTCCAAATTTACGCAAAGCAACTTGGTGAGATTTTAATGCACCCCAAAAAGTTTCGTTTTCGTAATAAGGTACGCCAAATTCTAAGGCTGTTTCTTTTACGATGGGTTGCAGGGCAGTATAGTGCGTATGGCAAACTTTTGGGAACAAATGATGTTCTATTTGCATATTCAAGCCTCCACAAAGGAAGTTAGCAGCCCAGCTGTTGGTAGCAAAATTGGCAGTGGTTTGCATTTGGTGTATAGCCCAAGCATTTTCTATGTCGCCTTCGTAGTTGGGCATAGGAAATTCGGGACCTTCTACTACGTGAGCCAATTGGAAGACCAAACCCAAAATCAACCCTGTTACGAAGTGCATAGACAAAAAGCCTATGATAAATTGCCACCACGTAATATCGAGTAAAACAAGAGGCAAAATAATGAACAAGGTATAATAAATAGCTTTGTGGAAAAACAAGTTAAAATAGTCCATCGGCTTGTGTTTCAAAGGAAAACTACCCAAAGTAGGTTTGAAAAACTTGAAGTAGTCTTTGCGAAAGACCCAAGCCAAAGAAGCCAAACTATACAACGCAAAGCCGTAATAGTGTTGATAACGCATAAAACCTTTGAGAGGTTGGGTAGGTGAGGCACGCAATAGTCCTGGTGCAATTTCTATGTCTTCATCATGTTCAGGTATGTTGGTGTAAGTATGATGTACCATGTTGTGCGAAATAGTCCACATGTGTATATCACCACCAATGGCTATAAAACTCCAACTCATTATTTTGTTTACCAATGGATTGGCTGAATAAGACCCATGAATGGCATCATGGCTTACATTGAAACCAATAAAAGCACAGCAAGCCCCCAGAAAGAGAGCAAAAACCCAAAGCATAGGCAGTGAAAATTGCCCCGATAAAATTAAACTGTAAAACAACAAATAACCACCCAAAAACAAAAAGGATTTGAAATACATCATGCCGTTGGCATTTTTAGACAGTTTGTTAGTTAGAAAATACTCATCTACGCGGCGTTTAACGGTGGCGAAGAAGTCAGCCTGTTGCTGGTCGATAAATCTTGGACTTTTCTGCATTTTTTACAACATTTACTTAGATAAGAAGGTAATTGAAAAAACCAAATGATTGCAAAATTGTTGTTACTATTTTGCAAGTTGTGCTTAGTTTTTAAAAGTTTGTTTGGTCGTTTAGTTATTTCTTACTAAACCTTTGACAAGGTACAGTTTTTTTTTGGAATAACAAGCAGGAAGCACGAAAATAGGCAATAAATAAACTTTGGGGACAATAAAAAAATTACCAAACATCTTAAAGTTTTATGCTGATTCTGCATTTTTATTAGCAATAATTTTCTATCAATAACTTTAAATGCTGGTTTTCTTGGGTTAAAATGTTTATTTGTTGTTCATATAGTGTTCTTTCTTTATCAAAAGTATGACTATCGAAGACCTACGTTTCCACAAAAATCGTCGGACAACCAACATTTCAGGTTATTTATTTTTATAAGACCAAAAATGTTGATTCTAAACAGCACTTGCTTTTTATTTTTTTTATCTTTGCACAAAATAAAAACTATGCTCTTACAAACTGTTCAAATCATAGACAAAACTTCGCCATTTCATCTCCAACGAACTGATATTTACTTCCAACAAGGAACTATTGTAGCTATTGGTGATGCATTAAAAGTGCCTGAAAATACTCCTATCATAGATTGTCACGAGTTGAGCATGTCCGCGGGATGGGTAGATATGTGTGCGTGGTCGGGTGGCGTGGGCTACGAACATCGCGAGGATTTCTCTTCGCTCTGCCGAGCAGCAGCAGCAGGAGGATTCACAGAGGTTTTGATACTGCCTAATATGCAGCCTTTTGTGCAACATAAAGAGTCTATTGGCTATATTCGCAGTCAATCGCAATTAGGTGTGCAACTTTTGCCCATAGCAGGGTTGAGTGTGCAAGGGCAAGGCGAGGAAATGACCGAATTGTTGGATATGTATCACGCAGGAGCAGTAGCTTTTTCAGATGGATTGTTGCCTGTTACCAATACAGCTTTGTTACTCAAATGTTTATTGTATTTACAACATTGCAATGGCTTGTTAATAAACCGAGCAGACGAAAAGCACCTAAGTAAATACGGACAGATGAATGAAAGTGAAATATCTGTTTTTTTGGGCTTAAAAGGTATTCCACACCTTGCAGAAGTTTTGGGTTTGCAACGAGATTTACATTTGTTAGGTTATACAGGTGGTCGTCTGCACGTGAGTTGTATTTCTACGGCAGAAAGTGTAGCACTGATTAGAGAGGCAAAAACACGGGGTTTGGCAGTAAGTTGCGACATAGCAGCCCACCAACTTTCGTTTTTAGACCAAGCTATGCAAAGTTTTGATACCAACCTCAAAGTAAAACCACCATTTAGAGGAGAAGCAGACCGCCAAGCCCTGTTGCAAGGATTGGTAGATGGTACGATAGACCATGTTTGTTCGGCACACTTGCCTTGTGATGAGGAAGGCAAAAAATTGGAATTTGATTTAGCAGATTTTGGCTGCATTGGTTTAGAAACAGCTTTTGGGGCTATTCGCAAAGCTACAGCTACCTATCTGCCTTTGCCTGATTTGATAGAAAAAATGACTACTAAGCCTCGCCAACTACTCAATTTGCCTCAACAACGTATAGCCATAGGCGAAAAAGCTAATTGTACTTTGTTTCACCCCAACCAAACGTGGACTTTTTCGGCAGCAGCTATTGTTTCCAAATCTCAAAATTCTCCCTTCGTGGGGCAAACTTTGCAGGGAAAGGTGGTAAAAGTATTTAGCTGAGGGGGTACAGGTATTTGAAAAATAGTTGTTAGAGAATTATGACCACCATCAAGAGAAGTTAGAAAACGCATCAAAATGCGTTGTTTATATTAAAAGTTGAAACCCACTAACATAAAAGCCAACCTCTTTCGAAGTTGGCTTTTTGTAAATTACACACAAAGAAAAATTGCAAAATTATTGTGTAATAGGATATTGGAATATCTGGCTCACACCATTTACTTTTTCTGTTGCATTTTTGAAGTTCATACGCATAGCACCCTTGATTTCAATGACAAGACGGTCACCCTCTTTTGCTTGTTGTGCAAAGTCCGACATTCCAGCCTCATCACTTGAGAATTTTTGGGTTTTTATTGCTCTACGACCACGTGCTAAAGTAATTTCCCATTCTGTAACTTTGTAACGAGCATCTTTAGGAATAGCCTCTCTGATGCTTGCCTCTGCTGCTGCCACTGCTTTCAAGTTTCTTGGACAAGCACCACCTTGTTTTTCGTCAAGAGGTTTGCCATTGTTCAAGACTTTCAATTCAGGTTTAGGCAATAGTTTCACTTTGAATTTCTCTGTACCAATTCTGTTTCCATCACTCGATACATTGAGTTCTACATTGGCAGCACTTGGAACTACTGTAATAGCACCCACTTTACCACCTTTGATAACCTCAGCACCAGTAGCAGAGAAAGAAGGGTTGTAAGAAGCACCCAAAGCAGGTACGTCTATTTGCAAATCGTTACCGCAGTTTAGATACAAGGCAGATACGTTACCAGACTGTACTTTAATTACAGGTCTTGCAATAAAGTATTCTTGTTCAAATTTGAAAGTTGTATCTTGTCCATCAGCTTTCTTAATTCTGATAGAGCCTTGCCATTTGCGTTTTGCTAAACCTTGGTCGTTGTAATCACTTGCAGGTTGTGCAGTAAATTCTACTTCGCCCACATCACCTTTTACGTTTACAGAGCCTTGCGACACACTCATAGAAGGTTTGATTTGGGTAGAAGAGGCAGAGATAAACATCTTCGCTTTGTATTTAGTACCCGCAGCCACTACTTGTGATTCTGCCGATGCCATAGCTAAAATTTTATCAAATTTGATAACCACACCACCAATTTTAGAGATGATTTTATCAACTGCTTTTGTTTCAACTCTTGCAACTTTGGCTTCAATGTCTGAAAGAATAGCTAAGGCAGCCACAGTAGGAGTTTGGTCAAAAGTAATCAAACCAAAATCTTTACCGTTTTGCTCAGGATTCTTTGTGTACATAGGCATATCTTTCGCATCAACAGCAATAGGAGCTGCTAAATCTGCCAAAGAACTATCCATTGCAGCAATAGACTTAGTGTAGTTGTTCAGTGTTTCTTTCATTTTCTTTGCTTCGCCAGGAATACCTTTTGAAACATCACCCAACATGAGCAACATTACTTCGTTGTCATTTTTTGCTCCTACATAACCACCTTTTTCGTCTTTTCCACCTGTCATTTTAATCAAGTCTTCTCTCACTTTGTTGATGTAAGCATAAATCTCTTCAGATTTCTTTTTTACCTCTTCTGCTTTTTTCAACAAGGCAACGTCTTTTGGTGTATTTCCTTGTTTTTCAACGAGGTCTGCACCGCCCTTGATTTGCTTGTCAGTGTTTTTACGAGTTACTTCAACGGAGTATTGCAAACTCTCGTCGATAAATACGAACTTATCCAAGATGGTGTTACTAACTTGTAACGCCAAGAGTGCCGTCAGTACGAGGTACATCAAGCCTATCATTTTTTGACGTGGTGTTTCCTTACCGCCTGCCATATTAATTTGTTGAGTTTAAAAGTTAAGTTGTTAAATAAATTTTTGCAAACTCCCCAAATTAACCTTTCATAGCAGTCAGCATATTGCCATACACTTTGTTCAAAGTAGTGATGTTGGCAGTCAATTTAGTCATTTGGTCTTTGAATGTCTGCGATTCTTTGCTTGCATCTGCCATACTTTCCATAGCCGTAGTCAAGTTGCTGTAGAACTTGTTAAGGGCTTTTAAGTGGCTGTTTGCATCTTTCAACTCCATTTCATATACTGCATTCAAAGCACCTAAGTTTTTGGTGATTAACTGTACTTGACCATGAAACTCTTTTGCGTCTTTTGCAGCATTCGACATATCTTGCATAGATTGAACAGTTGTAGCATAAGCTTTGTTCAAGTTAGCCAAAGAAGACGAAGCTTGTTTTACGTTGTTAGCGTAGTCGTTTGTTACGTTTACAGCTTCGGTCATGTCTTTCATTTTTGAAGTGGTGTCGTTCAAAGATTTGATACCTGTACCAAATTTTTTGAAAGCATCTGCACTTACTTCTCCACTTGACAACATACTGTCAATAGCACCCATAGCAACCGCAGAAAGTTTTTGTGTATTGTCTTCTGCTTTTACTTCTTTTGGTTTGTACTTCACGTCTTTTGCATTGCCTAACAATTCAGGATACGCCAACTCCCAGCTATAATGAGCATCTGGAGGAGGAGCAGGTTGAAATGCAAACATGATAAAGAGTAATGCTTCGAGAGTCAAACCGACACCTAACATCACACTGGCACCTGGCAAGTGGAGGATTTTAAACATCGCACCGAAGATAACGACAGCAGCACCCATAGATGTAACCTTTGGGGCAATCACTCTGTAGAAATAATCTAACTTTGATTCAGCATGTAAAGCCATTTTTTTGTCTGGTTTTAGGTTTAAAGTTTAAGAATTTAATGGATTATTTTTGATATTTTATGCAATAATGTAATTTTTTTTGTTTTTTCAAAACAACTACAAAGAAAAATTACATTTTTTTCTCAAATATATTATACCTGAGAGGTTTGTTTATAAATGCTTGTCTTGTGTGTTGCAAAGCACCCTTATTAAAAGTCGGCTGGAAATACCTTTTGCACAAAAAATCATGCCTTCTTTTTTAGGTCTTTACTTGTTGTTTGTGCGTAGTTGCTTTACGTTCCATGGCTTGCAAAACACTCACACTTTTATAGAAAGTCTAAAATAAGTAATTTTTCATTGTAACCTACGCTAATTAGCATAGAAATTTTCCAATTACAAAATACTTCTTTTAGCGAATATAGTTGCTGATGTAGTAGAGTTGAAAAGTAACAAAACATACTTAAAACATTACTTTGTTTTGCAACTTAGCACGCTATTTTGAAAAGTAAAGTTAGTGAAAGAATTGTTTATTCCTAATAGTTTTAGTGAAAGTTTTTTAACATTTTTAGAATAGTTGCTTTCAGGCAACTAATTTACTTTGTCAAAAGGGTTTTGTACTTTCGTGTTTTAGTAAGATTTTTTACGATTGTCAAGGTGTAAAAACACTATTGCCAACGTAAGAATATATTGTTTTACGATTGTCAAGGTCTTATCGACTATTGCCAACGTAAGTATATTGTTTTACGATTGCCAAGATGCGAAAAGCACCATTGGCAACGTAAAAGTAATTTTTTTTTAGAATTCTGAACCAGCAGACCTGCCTAAGTAAGTCATTGCACAACGGAAACTGATGAATGACCTTGCAGAGTCTTGGTGTTGAAAATCACGAGTACCTGTTTCTATCAAGAAAGCTACATCTTTCCAAGAGCCACCACGTATGAGTTTTTTAGGCTCATTTTCGTCATAGTAAGTTGGGTTTAAGTCCCAGACCAACGGCACACTTTGCGGACTGAAAGCATCTTCGCACCATTCTGAGGTATTTCCTGCCATGTCGTACAAACCATAGTCGTTTGCAAAGTAAGCAGCTACTGGGTTTGTGTAAGAGAAACCATCGTCAAAATAGTTACCTCTGCCCGGTTTGAAGTTTGCTAAGGCACAGCCCTTTGCATTTCTTACATAAGGTCCACCCCAAGGATATTTTGCCATATCTCTGCCACCTCTTGCTGCATATTCCCATTCAGCCTCAGAAGGAAGGCGGAAGTTTGGCATCGGGAATTTACCTTCGCCCAAACGTGCTTCGTTCATGTATTTGGTTCTCCATTCGCAGAACATGACGGAGGCTTTCCAAGTTACGCCTACTACAGGGTAGTCGTCAAACGCAGGGTGGTCGTAATAATAGGTAGTCATGGGGTCACCCATATGGTAGGTAAAGTCATTCATCCACACAGCTGTATCAGGATATAAGAAATCCATGATGTCTTGCTCTGCCTGAATATTTGGCAATACTTTTCTGTAACGGGTAAAAATAGAACTATCACCACCTACGGTAATTGCACCGCCTGCATTTTCTTTCATGTAGTCGATAAACTGACGATATTCGTTATTTGTAATTTCGGTATCGTCCATGTAAAAACCACTAATGGTAATTTGTTTGTTCATGTTGATTTTGGAAGAAGCCACGTCTTGGTCGGCTTGTCCCATGTGGAAAGTACCGGGCGGCACAGTAATCATACCATAAGGTAGTTCTTGTTTCCAGCCTTCTCTGCCTTGTACCCCTATCAATTCTCCGTTGTCCCCTTTGCCTTTTCCGCCAAAAATACAACTCTGCATATTGATTGCCAATGCAAACAACAAAAGGGTGTAATTGAGTCTAAAGAAACTTCTTTTAGTCATAATGGTAATGCTTTTTAACGCCAAATCTTTTATCTGTTTTGAACTACTTTGTAAGACGAAGTAGGTAAAATATACAAACTGTTAATTGAATACTCTATTGAATAAGGTTTTAAATACGATAAGCATACTACGAAAGATTATTTTAGGCAAACCTATTTTGCTCTTTCATTGCAAAAACAATGCAAAGGTCAATCATCATTCGAACTTTTTTTGTTTTATTTTTTTCAAAGTTGCTGATAATCAAGCAGATAGAAATGAAAAAAAATTAACATTTTTTAATTAAATATTCAAAACAATGAATGAGGTCGCAATTTATACAAAAATTGTAAAAAGAGTAGAATAGTTTATGAATAAATTTTTGTGAACAAAATTAGTTAGACTGTATGCTTTGGTTTACAAACAAATATAGTTACAAAATAGATGTCCATAGATGACATCTTTTAGAAAGATGTCATCTGTGGACATCTATTTTGCAACTACCCAAACAAAAATACAGATAGTAAAACTTGTAAGTAGGCTATCTGTATTTTTGTATTTGGTTTATTGTTGTTTTATTGTTTTTTAGTCAACCAAACAGTCAATTCTTCTATTCTTTTTGCACCTGTGCCACAAGAAGCACCATCTTTGGCTTCGGCACTGTCGCCAACAGAGGCTTGGTGTACTTTGTAATTAACAGTGTAATATTTTGCATAATCACCCGATAAAGAAACGGTAACAGCTACTACTTCGCAAGAGCTACCTTTAGAACCTGCAAATTCTCCGTCTTTTCCTGTTTTAGAGTTACGACATTCAGCAGATTTTTTAGCTTTGTCGGAGTCCGTAGAAGGACCCAAAGTTGCAGTGTAAGTGATGCTCAATTTATCTCTCAAAGAAGGTTCGTTTATTTTGATACCAAAACCTTCTAAGCGGCGGCTTTGCCCTTTTGTGCCAATCGTTGGTTTGGATACAATAGGTGCAGTTTGGTCGCCTACTTGTTGAATGTGTCCTGTCAAAATCAATTCGCCACTTTCAGGCAAGCTGGCAATTAGTTCTTTTTCTTTGGCTACAGCTTCGGCTGCACGTGCCTTGTCTTGTTTCATGGCTTCCAGCTCACGTTGCAAAGACTCCATTTTTTCTCTTTTTGCTTTTTCGGCTGCACTTTCTTTTTTCTGTGCTTGGGCATCGAAAGAAATGCCAGCTATTGCCAAACCAATGATTACTAATGCTATTTTTTTCATTGTACAAAGTTTTTTTAGTTTTAGAAGATAATAAAATTTGCAATAGAAACGTAATTGCAAATTTAGCAAGACTATAAACAATAACCAAACCATTTTTTAGGAAATTCTGTAAAGTTATGTTTTTTTAGATGATAGATAACGGGTGATGATTTGCGATAGGTTAAGATACCTCAGATTACCATTTTCGTATGCTTTTTAACGTGCTGTTTTCCAGCTACTTATCTAATACTTATTTCTGTTAAAGTAAATGTGCCACCTATTGAATAGGTATTTGCATTAAATTTTAATATTAATCTTTCGCAAGTTCAATAAATTTAGATAATTTTGGGCTGTTTATAAACATCTTACCTATGCCTATTGTAAGCCATCGTTGCCCGTCTAACATAGCCTTAGTGAAATATTGGGGCAAAAAAGGTAATCAACTACCTGCTAACCCTTCATTGAGTTTTACCTTGTCGGCTTCTTATACCGAAATGGAAATACAATATGAACCGACAACGAAACCGCAAACCACCATTACTGCCAAGTTTCAGTTTGAAGGAAAACCAAATCCAAAGTTCAAAGCAAAAATTGATAGTTTTTTAAATAGCCAAGCTAAAAATTTTCCTTTTTTGCGAAACTTTAAATTGTCTATCAAGTCGAGCAATTCTTTTCCTCACTCGGCGGGTATAGCTTCGTCTGCTTCCAGCATGGCAGCTTTGGCTATGTGTTTGTGTAGCATAGAACAAGAATTATCAGGGCAACCAGTAGATAAATCCTCTTTGGCTTATTCGCAAAAAGCCTCTTCTTTGGCAAGATTGGCATCGGGCAGTGCTTGCAGGTCTTTGTTTCCTCGTTTGGCTTTGTGGGGAGAAACTCCTTTGGTGGCGGGGTCGTCAGATGAGTATGCGGTGGCAGTAGATACGATTGCACCCATTTTCAAAACCTACCAAAATCGTATTCTCATTGTTAGTTCAGAGGAAAAAGACGTATCGAGTAGGGCAGGTCATGCCTTAATGGACACACACCCTTTTGCAGCAGCTCGTTATGCCCAAGCCCAAGACAATCTGAAAAATCTGTTGCAGGCTATGAAAAATGGAAACTTAGAATTATTTGGACAAATAGTAGAAAATGAGGCTTTGACTTTGCACGCCTTAATGATGAATTCACAACCTTCTGTTTTGCTCATGCATTCTAAGACTGTAAGGTTGATGAAAAGAATTATAGAATTTAGAGAAAAAACGGAATTACCTATTTGCTTTACCTTAGATGCAGGACCTAATATTCATTTGCTTTTTCCTGAGCAAATAAGTTCCACTATAGACCGTTGGATAAAAGAAAAACTAATTTTTCTCTGCGAAGACAACAAGGTAATACATGACCAAGTGGGGTTTAAATTTTAACTTAACTTTAACTAACTGATATGAAATTTATTGCACACATTAACGTAATGCCCCAACAAGAAATCCTCGACCCACAAGGTAAGGCTGTCAAGTTAGGGCTTAAAAATTTGGGAATTGGAGGGGTGGAAGATGTACGGATTGGAAAACACATCACCGTAGCTTTTGAGGCAGCCAATGAAACCGAAGCCAATGAGGTAATCAAAACAGCTTGCAGCAAACTACTCGCCAACTTGATAATGGAAACTTTTGAGTTTACCTTAGAAAAAGTATAGAGTTTTTTATACGTTGTCAAGGTGCTTTTGCACCTTGACAATCGTATAAAAGCAGAGGTAGTACGATTGTCAAGGTGCAAAAGCACCATTGCCAACGTACTAAGCAATCTTAAATTATTTTTTTGCTACAATTTCCCCGCCTTCCACAAGGTAAGGCACCACATCAAAATGGTCGATAGACAGACAAAACGCAATGTCGTCCACTATATCTAAATGTTTTAGACGGCGGTAGTGAGAGGAGTTTCGCATAAAATTCATCAGGTCATTTTTGGCTGCTTGAAACAAATAAAAAGATGTCAAGGCAGAGTCGTCATCAAAGGCGAAGTGGTCGGTTAATTTCTCCACCAATGCCCCTGCAAACAGCGTATCTTCCAGATTAAAATTGCCTTTCCAACCTGCACACACCACTAAGGCATCATAAGGTTGTTGTTTCAAATAATTGGCTATGGCGGTTAAGTTGAGCAAAGAACCTATCAAAATTTCTTTGGCTTTGCTGGATTTGTGGATTGCCAACGTGCCGTTTGTGGTGGTCATGGCTATGGTTTTGCCTTTTACGTGGTCAGCCATATAGTCAAAAGGCGAATTGCCCAGCGTAAACCCCTCCACCATTTTGCCATCTCTTTCGCCTGCTGCCAAATAGCCTTGTGCTTGCAAGGCTCGGCAAGCCTCCACCTCTGCCACAGGAATAATGCTTTTTACGCCAGTGGCTATGCCCGCCGTAATAGACGAAGTAGCACGCAAAATATCTACCACCACCACCACTTTGTCCGAAACTTCATACAAAGATAACAACTGCGGCGTGAGGCAAACACTAATTTTTTTCATTATTTCTTTGAGATTTTATAAGCAATTTTATTCGACAGTGTTTTAATATCTATGTATCTGATTATCAGAATTATCCGACACCTCAAAGGTGTCGGATAATTGGGTTTAGCTACTTCGGATAGGGGGTTGCAAACTCTATCTTACGGAAAAAACACCGAAACATAATTTTTTAGCTACATTTTTTTGCAATTTAAGCCAAAAACCCTACTTTTCCCTATGTTTTGTCCAAAAAGTTATTTTTGTAACATTCGTAACTGCTTAGGCATTAACTTTTATACGTTGGCAATGGCTTAGGTAGCCCCGTCAAGACCTTGACAATCGTATAAAAGTGGTAAAGGTACGATTGTCAAGGTGCGAAAAGCACCATTGCCAACGTACCCACCAACATTCAAAACTAAAAATTCAACATTAAAAAATTAACCTTTATGCGTTTCCTACTCACCCTCATTTGCCTGCAAATTTGGTTTTGCAGCCACGCCCAACTATTCACTTACAACGCCACCAACACCACAGGAACTACGCAAGTCCTTGTCCCTCAAAACCTTACAAATTCTGCTTTGCGTGTTAGTCCTCTTGCCCGAAGCAAGGGAATTGTCCCCGCATCGGCTATGGACAGGTTAGCCGCTACCGACTGGACTACACTGCCCACTTTGCCCTCCGATGCCGACTATTACAGTTTTTTTGTCAATATTCAATCGGGGCAACGGCTCAATCTCACCAATTTGCAAGTAGTTTCAGATAGAAATACCAATGGCGTAAGAAATTTTGTAGTCCGTTCGAGCATAGACAATTTTACCGCCAATCTCAATGCTGCTGCCCTTGCCCTCCCCACCACTGCCGTACAAACGCATAACATTCCCTTGACTATCAATAACTTAGCCACAGGTTTTGTCGAATTTAGGTTGTATGGTTTCAACTCAACCAACTGCACAGGTACGTGGCGTATCCTTTCGGTTGCCCTCACAGGCAGCACAAATGTTTTTGCAGACGTTTTGCCTCCTGCCCTTGCTGCGGTTTGGGTGGTCAATCCCAAACAAATTGCGTTAAAATTTAGTGAAAAAGTGCAAAGCAACGACCTCAATAACTTGACTAATTTTGCTGTAAACGGAGGAGTTGGCAACCCCAACCAAGCCCAAATTCAGACTCCCGACTCGTCTTTGGTGTTCTTAAATTTTCAAAATTCTTTGACTTTGGCACAAAATTATAGCTTGACTATCAATACGTTAAGAGATTTTGCAAACAATATTGCCAATAATTTAACCCAAAATTTTACTTACAACGACCCACGCCAACCCACGCTGCTAACTTGCGAAATTGCTGCCAACAACAGCCTCGACCTCTATTTTTCCGAACCTCTCAACCTTGCCTCCTCCCAAAATGCAGCCAATTACAGTATTTGCAATGAGCCTGCCGTTATTGGTGCAGTTCGGGACAACACCAACCCTGCTTTGGTGCATTTGTTAGTAACATCAAACTTGACTGAAAATAGCTTACGCACTATCACTGCACGCAACTTAACGGATTTACAAGGCAATGCCAATCTCGAAACTGCTACCAATTTTATGCTCGACACCCGCAGACCTACCATAGACAGCCTTTTGACACCCGCCAATAACCGTATTACGTTGGTTTTTTCTGAACCTGTAGAGTTGATAAGTGCCGAATTGCTAAACAATTATTTGCTCGACAATTTTGGTTTTCCGCAAACCGCAAGGCTTGATAATCAAGACTTTACAAGGGTACACCTTACTTTTGCCACTACTTTTGTGCAGGGAAACAGCTATACCTTGCGCGTAACAAGGGTAGCAGACCAAAACGGCAACCAAATGACAACGCGCAACGTGCCTTTTGTCTATGACAAAATACCACCAACAGTGCAGCCCCCAAAACTTTCGCAAAACCGAACTTTATTAACTTTAGATTTTTCTGAACCCTTAGACCCAAATTTTGCTGCTTTGCTCGCCAATTACGAACTCAAACAAGGCAACACGACTTTGCCCATTGCCACTGCTTGGTTGTGCGACAAAACTTTTACTTCGGTTTTCATCAGACCAGCTACGCAACTAATTGATAATCAAAATTTTACTTTAACTGTTCGCAACGTGAGGGACAGGCAAAACAACGTGATAGTGCCAATTACCTTGCCGTTTAGCACCATAACCCCGACTTTTTCGCACCTGCACGTGAGAGATGCACGCAACTTGCGTCTTTTTTTTTCTGAAATTATTTCCAAAACCTCTGCCGAAACTCTTAGCAATTATCGACTTGCCAACGGCACATTGCCCAATCAAGCCTTGCGAAATGCCAATGACTCTTCTATCGTAGAATTGCGTTTTGCCAATGATTTGCCACCAACTAATAACCTGATAATCAATAATTTGCAAGACCGTACAAACAATTCGATTGCTGCAAACACCACCGCAAATTTTAGTATCAACAATTTTATTCAAACTGCTACGATTATAGCCCCGCGTCTGCTCGATGTCAAGTTTTCCAAAGTTGTTCCTTTGCAAACTCTTGCAGATACGGCTAACTACTTCATTACCAACAACATAGGAAGACCTGCTTCGCTTACCCGCAATGCAGACGACTCTACCTTAGTTCACTTGCTTTTGCGTAACGTCTTGCAACCCAACACCAATTATACCTTGACTGTTACAGGTTTTGCAATAGACTGCCAAGAATTTGTGACTACTTCCTCTTTTTCTTTTGCAGAAGACCGAAATCCACCCATTTTGCAAAGTGTAGTTGCCACCAGTGCAAGAGATTTGGTTGTAACATTTTCAAAAAATTTGGATTTAACTACTGCCCAAGCCCTGAATCACTACAACATTTCGGGAATTGGCAATCCCACGCAAGCCACCTTAGACAATGCAAATCCTCGTGTGGTGTATTTAAAATTGGGTGCAAATTTGCAACAAAACCTTACATACACGTTGAGCGTAGAAAGGATAAAAGATAGAATAGGCAATACCATTACGCCACAGAGTTTGACCTTCCAAAGACCTACTCAACCTCGCCCAAATGAATTGCTAATCACCGAAATTATGCCCGACCCCGACCCTGTTCGGCAGTTGCCAAATACGGAATACATAGAAATTTACAACAACAGCAACCAATCTTTTCAGTTGGTTGGCTTGCAAATTAAAGAAGGGGCAAACACTATTGCGTTGAAAGATTATTTGTTAGCTGCCGATGATTATGTGTTGGTGGTAAATAATGGGCAAAAAAATAATTTCCCTATTGCCCTGCAAAGCAAAATTATGGAAGTAAGTCCTGCTTTTTCTTTGACTAATTCAGGTGAGGAAATTCAACTCTTAGACCAAGATAACCGTCTGATTTTCAGCCTAAACTACTCCGATACGTGGTACAGAGATGCAAACAAACGCAACGGTGGCTGGGCATTGGAAATGATAAATCCTTTGTCTGCCTGCCTTGCCAAAGCCCCGAATTGGATAGCCAGTCAAGACTCCACAGGAGGTACGCCGACTCGCAAAAACTCTTATTGGAAACAAAGCCCTGATAATACGCCGCCTACTGTTCAAAATATTTTGGTACGCAACCCTCGCCAGTTGGAGGTCAGATTTAGCGAAGAAACAGATAGCATAGAATTGGTAAAAGTTGCTAACTATTTGATAAACAATAACATAGCTATCAATAATTTGCAATTTGTCAATGCAAGCAATGTGTTGCTCAATCTAACCAACAATTTAGACTCGGCTGTTTTGTATCTTTTGACAGCCTCCAATGTCAAAGATTGTGCTGGTAATCAGGCAATTACAAAATTAGAATTTGGAATAGGCACAAAAGCAAAGGCAAACGACTTGCTCATTACTGAAATTATGGCAGACGAAACGCCAAGAGTTGGCTTGCCCTTAGCCGAATGGATAGAAATTTATAACCGCAGCAACCGTATTATTAATTTGGGGGCAGTGCGGTTGCAAGACGAAAGTGGCAGTACGGCTTTGCCCCAAAAAATTATCAAACCGAATGAATACCTTACATTGGCAAACAGCACCAAAGCCGACAGTTTACAGGCGTTGGCAGTATCAAATTTTCCAAGTTTGGCAAATACAGGCGAAAGATTGGCTTTGTTAGACAGCACAGGCTACACCATTTTTGCCTTAATCTACTCCGACTCGTGGTACAGAAACGAAACCAAACGGCAAGGAGGTTGGACTTTGGAAATGATAGACACCAACAATTTTTGTGGCGAAGGCAACAACTGGACAGCAAGCAACGACCCAAAAGGAGGTACACCGAACAAACAAAACTCCGTAGCCGCCGCCAATGCAGACACCACGCCTCCCCAAGTGTTGAGTGTAAACCTCAATACGACCCAAGTAATTGAAGTAAGTTTTAATGAAAAAATGAACGAAAATAGTTTGCTGGTAGCTACCAATTATAGTCTTACTTCCAATGGCGGACAAGTACCTGCTATCCAAACCATTGCCTTAGTCAATGACAGAACAGCCCGACTTACCTTGCAAACAGCCCTGAACAGCACCCAAATTTATCAGTTGTTGGTTTCAAATCTAAGAGATTGTAGTGGTAATTTGTTGGCAAACTCCACTTTTACCATAGGAATTGGCAGAAGTCCCAAAGTTGGCGACTTGCTATTGACCGAAATGATGGCAGATGAAAGTCCTGCGGTGGGTTTGCCATTGGCAGAGTGGATTGAAGTTTATAACAACAGCAACGACCTTATCAATTTGCAAGGCGTAAAATTGAGTGATGAAGGAGGTACAGCTACTTTGCCTGCTGTTGTCATGCAGCCAAAAACTTACATGGTCTTATGTGCCACGAGTAGAATAGACAGTCTGGCAAAAGTAGTCAATCGGAGTAGTGTGGTGGGTGTAGTAGGTTTTCCAAGTCTAAGCAATGCAGGCGAAAATTTGACTTTGCGAACAGCCCAAAACGAGGTCTTGCACAACATAAACTACTCAGATACGTGGTATAAAGATGAAAATAAACGCAACGGCGGCTGGACTTTGGAAATGATAGACCTGAACAACCTTTGTGGCGAAGGAGAAAATTGGACTGCTTCGGTGGCTGCTTTGGGTGGCACACCTGCCCAAAAAAATTCGGTGGCAGCTACCAATCCCGACAAAATCTTCCCTTTTCTTACGTCTATTTTGTGGCTTTCGCCCACGCAAATAGAAGTAGCTTTTAACGAAAAAATGGATAGTTTGAGTAGTACCAAAAAAGAAAATTTTGCAATTACACCTGTTGACACCATTCAAAGCATTGCCTATAAAGACAACAAAACTATTAGAATAAATTTTGCTAACAACCTCAATACCAATACTTTGTATGTTTTGCAAGCCACCAATATAAAAGATTGTGCAGGCAATATCACCTTGCAAACTTCCCTAAATTTTGGGAGAGGAACAGCCCCAGCACCTAACGAATTGCTAATTACCGAAATCATGGCAGACCCCAGCCCTGTGGTGCAACTTCCTGATAGAGAGTACATTGAGGTTTATAACAACAGCAACAAGTTGCTCAATTTAGGCACTGTGCAGTTGCAAGACGAGGGCGGTGCAGTGGCTTTGCCTGCTGTGGTTTTGAAACCTCAAGAATATGCTTTGCTTTGTGGCACTACTTCGGTTGATTTGTTCAAAAGATTGTTGCCAACGGCAAATTTAGTGGGTGTGGTTGGTTTTCCGAGTATCAACAATGAAGGAGAATATTTGGCTTTGCGTGCAAACAATCGACTAATTTATGATGTAAGTTTTAATTTGAATTGGTACAAAGACGAAGTGAAAAAATTGGGAGGTTGGTCTTTGGAAATGATAGATACCAATAACCCTTGTGGCGAAATGGACAACTGGCAAGCAAGCCGAAACGCAAGGGGAGGCACACCAACCCAAGAAAATTCTGTAAAAGCCACCAACCAAGACAAAACACCGCCTTTGGTCGAAAAAATTAATTTGCAAACTATTGGCAATCAGGCTATTATAGAAATTATTTTTTCTGAAAAGTTGGATAGTTTGACAAGTGTAGAGCCAAAAAATTATATTCTCAATCCTACTGTGGCTGTGGAAAAAGTACAATTAGGCAATAACAAAACTGTGCTGTTGTATTTGCAAACAGCCTTGCGTACAGGTGTGGTGTATGCGTTGGCGGTGCAAAACGTAAGAGATTGCAGTGGAAATATGATGACTATGCAAACTTTGCCCATAGGCGTAGGCGAAACACCCCAAACTAACGACTTGATTATCAGTGAATTGCTACCAGACCCCAGCCCTGTTGTCAATTTGCCTGAAACGGAGTACATAGAATTGTATAACACAACCAACAAAATATTGAGTTTGGGCAACTGCCTGTTGAGCAATGGCACGACGCAAGCAAGGTTAAATTTTGTGCCTATTTTGCCAAAATCTTACACTTTGTTAGTGCCGACAAGTGCCGTTGAAACGTACAAAAGATTGCTGCCTAATGCAACTATTTTGGGAGTGTCGCCTTGGGTCAGCTTGCCAAACGAAGGAACAGCTTTGACTTTGCGAAATGCAAACGGCGTTTTACTTCACGAAGTTGCTTACAAATTAAGTTGGTACAGAGATGCCGAAAAAGCCGAAGGAGGTTGGTCTTTGGAAATGACAGATGTAAATTTTCCTTGTGTAGCCCAACTAAATTGGACAGCCTCCGAAAACCGAAACGGTGGCACACCCGCCAGCACCAACTCCGTTGCCAAGCCTAATCCCGATACGCAATTTCCGATTTTGCAACGGATAGACGTACTTACACCCACTACTTTGCGTTTGTTTTTCAACGAAAAATTAGACAGTATCCGTTCATTATCAGCTACTTATGTTTTGATTAACAACTCGACAGGCAACTCAAATCCCTTGCCAATAGCCAATGTTAGTTTTAGTCAGGCAGCCAATCAAGAAATTACGCTGCGGTTGGCAACGGCTTTGCAAACTAAAACAGTCTATACTTTGTCGTTGGTAGGCGTGGCAGATTGCAGTCAAAATGCAGTAGTCAATCCTCAGAAACGCAGTTTGGTAGTACCCGAAGAAGGCAGCAAAGGCGAATTGATTTTAAACGAAGTGTTGTTTAATCCGCCTGTAGGTGGTGTTGATTTTGTCGAATTATACAACCTCTCAGATAAATTTATAGACCTCAAAGGCTGGGCTTTGGCAAGAAAAGTGAATGGGGTAATAGAACAAATCAAAATAGTAAGTTCCCAAACTTTGGTAGTTGCACCCAAAAGTTATGTTGTTTTTTGTCCAAATCTTACACAACTTAAAAACCAATATCCGCAAGGCGTGGACTCTACTTTTGTAGCAACCGAATTGCCTACCTATTCAGATAAATCGGGTACGGTAGTTTTGCTGTTACCGAATGGCGAAGTGGCAGATTTATTGGATTATGATGAAGATTATCACTTCAAATTGTTAGACGATAGGGGAGGGGTAAGTTTGGAAAGAATTGATTTTGAGGTAGTTACCAATGACAAAAATAATTGGCATTCGGCAGCAAGCCCGCAATTTGGCACACCAGGGTATAGAAATTCTCAAGCCAGAGGCAATGTAGTCCGCCAACGTGCCGACTGTTTTTGGGTGGAAAACGAAGTGATTACGCCTGATGGCGATGGTTGGCAGGATTTCACTTTTTTGCGTTATGCTTGCAACCAAACAGGTTTTGTGGCAAATGCTACGATTTATGATAGCGAAGGTAGAAAAGTTAAGACCTTGTTGCAAAGTCAGGTCTTGGGCAACGAGGGACAATTCAGATGGGACGGGGATACAGACGAGGGCAAAAAAGCAAGAATTGGCTACTATCTCTTTCATATTCAGGTCTTTAATTTACAAGGAGCAAGCGAAGATTATCAACTAAAATGTGTGGTGGGGAGTAGGTAATGTTGAATATTAAACTGCCATGCTGAATATAGCAAAAAATAGGTATACACATCAGAAAGTGGTTTTGGGATTTTAATTTCAAAAATACAGCATACCTTGGAATCAAGTTTGAAATGAAATTTGGAAAAAATTAAAAAAGGTTAAGTTGTGTCAGATTTTATGTTTATTTTTGAATTGCAACACAAAAAATAAAAATAAAAATCATGGCATCGCATCGGCGAACCGACTTAACCCTCAAACAAAGGTATGAAATTGCTACACTTTTAGCAAACAAAATACCACAAAAAGAAATAGCTCGGCAAGTTGGGACCAGCGAAAGTGCGATTGGGCGGCACTCCGCTTCTAATGAAAAAAAACGTAACCAAAGTAAAGCTGGTTTATACGATGCTGACACTGCAAATACATTTGCAATCCAACGCAGAAAAGATAAAAAGCAGTACAAATTTAATGAAAAAATTAAATTTTCTATTGAAAAGTTACTGGGCGGCACTCCGCTTAAAGAACAATACAGCCCCGAACAAATTGTGGGTGCATTAAAGAAAGAAAATGAAGCAACCATGAGTCCTGAATATATCTATCAACTATTGAAACCGAACTATTGCGAAAAATCAATGCAGGCGTATTGCCAACGATACAAAAACGATATGCTATTTTGTTTAAAAAACGCCAAAAAGAAACTTTGACGGACACAGATTATGAGGAACTAATAGCTTTAACAAGCTATATTGAAAATCACAATGCACAAAGATTAAGTTATGTTATTGAGTTATCTCAAATCAGAAATACAACAGTTGATGACGTTATTGCCAATTTAGAACTAAAACCTACGAAAATTATTGGCTGATGTAGGAAAGCACCTACCCCAAAACTAAAAAATTTTAGGAAAAAATGGTTTTATGAGGGGAAAATTTGATTATTTTTGTTCATTGTCTAAAAAAGTGTAAAGATGTTATCTTTCTAAAAGATGACATCTTTACACTTTTTTTAAACAAATTTTAATTTTGTTTCCAAAGATACTTATTTAGGCGTTGGAGAACAAAAAATCATATACAATCTACTCAATTTACCTTACTATTTTTCTGCATTTCTATTTGTTTTTTAAAATCTTTGGCACTAATCACATTCACTTTTGGGAAAGGAATTTCTGATAAAATTTTAAAATGCTTGTCCTCTGTTACAATAAAATGTGCATTGGCTGCAATGGCACAATCCACGAATTTATTATCGTCAGCGAAAAGCAGAACGGGGCGAAATACAAACCAACAAAACATTGGTATCTAATACAATTCGCATTTTATGGTTTGTAAGGAGTGCGTAAATGGGTGTGTAACAAAGTTTCCATATCTTGATTAGTCAAGCCTTTTTCTTCCCAAACCTTGTCGGCAAGTAAACTTAATTTTTCGGCTAAATATTTGGTTATCAATCTTTTAATGGCTTTTAAATCTTCATCGGATATGTCCCGATTAAATAGATTTAATAACTCTAATTGCATATTTGAAAATTGTGGATTTTGCATAATTTCCTACGGTTTATGTAACACAAAGATACGAAAAAGAATAGAAAGAGGTTAGCAAAAAACATTTTTTTACGTTGGCATTTTTTACGTTGGCAAGGGTCGGCAAGACTTTGACAATCGTAAAAAATAAGAGTGGTTTGCTCAATAAATAAGGATTTAGTGTAGGCTATTTGCAACTTATCACATAAAACCTACAAAATTCCAAATAATTTTAACTGCCCATCTTTTTTCAAAGCCCAACCATCATTGGCTATTCTTTCAGCTATATCCTCCAAAACATTCAAAACTGTTTGATTTTCAGGAGTTGTACCGTTTTTGAGTAATGGAATAATATGGTAAATAATTTCGTCAAAAGTTGGCGTCTTCTTTTCCAATTCCATACGTCTTAGATAGGAAACCAAATAGTACTGAATACGCAGTCTTACATCTAAATGTGATTTGAATTTGACATTTTTGCGTATTGAAAAAATTTCTGTTTTTTCGTTATAATCAAATTCTGTTAAGAGAAATGGCGTTAAATCTGAATATTCTTTTTTCAGTAAATCTAAAAATCCAAGTTCTAAACCCTTGATAATCAACTCATCATTGATTTGTTCAAGAGTTGCACCGTTTTCTTTGGCAATAATTCCTTCTACGGTTTGTTGCACAATTTCGCCAATATTCATACCCAAAGCAGCCTTCATAATAAATTTAGGTTTGCGAACTTTCCTAAAATTGATTATCAGTTGCCCCGATAAAACTGTAAATGGATTTTGTCGTTTTTTGAAACTTGTTTGTCCGTTTTTTTGTGGCACTGCACCTGCATACTCAAAACCGCATTTCTCGGCAGTTTCTATAATCAAATGCCAAAATTCGGGGTCTTTGTGCGCAAAAACAAAAGACATCCAACGGTCAAACTTCAAAACCCTATACATTTCTTTTATAGATTTTGTCATCAATTCGTTGTAATTTTCTTTGCTTTTGTGGTGTTCTCCGCCTTCTATTGCCTCCAATTCATAATCTGCCTCGCTAACTTCCAAATCTAACCAGCCATTCCACATGACAGACAAATCTAAATAAGGAATTTTTTTGCCATAGGGAGGGTCAGTATAGATATAGTCCACAGTTTCATTTTCTAAGAAACTTAAATTAGTTGCTGTACCTTTGATAATGTTAGGTGTAATATCAAAATCTTTGCTTATTGTACTAAAACCTGTTTTAAGGCTAATTTCATTCTTAGCCTTATAAAGATTGTCTATTTTTTTCTCAAAAATCTCCATTAAATCTAAATTTGCGTCTTCTTTGGCTATCCTATAACGATAATAACGGAAAACTGCACTATCACCACCACCACCAGCTTGCTCATTGTTTATCGCAATAACTTCTCCATTTTCATTCCTTGTTTTTTTGGGTGTATAATGAAAAGTTAAATTGAATTTATTGAGTGTACTTGAAAAAGCCAATAACAACGATTTTTTTACATTTTTATTCTTCTCTTTTTTTATCAAAGATTTTAAAAAAGCTAACTGGGCTAATTGTTTTGTTGTAAAAAGTTCTTCAATAGTTTGCACATCAGAGCCTTTGGGCAGTTTTATATTTTTAGGATATGGATATTTTGCTAATAATTCTTTTTGTTTGGCATTGTCTAAGGTTTCAAAATTTGGGTAATCAGATTTGTTATAAGCTTTCTTAATCCTCTCCAATGCGTGTTTCAAATCTCCATTGTTCACAGGTGCAATGAGAGCATCAACCATAAAAACCGACATTGGATTGAGGTCAATGTGTATAGCCTTGCGGTCTGTCATTAGTGTTTCAATAGCTGTTACGCCACTGCCACCAAAAGGGTCAAGCACTACATCACCAACCTGTGAAAAATTTTTGATATATTCTTGTACCACATTCCAACTTTGCTTAGTAAAATAGCCATGCACCCCAAAATGACGTTTTACAGCTTGTTTTTTTACAGGAATTTCTCGCAACAAAGTAGCAGCTAAATAATCAAAATTAGCTTTATTTTGTATGGTAGGTTTAGATAAGGTTGTGTAATTTAATTTTTTGCCACTTTGAAAAGAACTTGGCGACAAAAAAGTAGCTAAATTTTCCCAGTAATAGTCAATTTCAGAAAGTGGAAAAAACAAAATAGGTTTGGCTTCATCTACTCGGTATAAAGCAAATTCTTTTCCATTGCACAGAGCAAAAAACTTTGTGCGGACTTCAGGGTGAATAGCATAGCTATACACTTGCTCAACATTGTCGCTATTTACTATCAATTCATCAGGTGCTTTTGCGTCAAGCACCCACGCATAACTGTCCTCAATTTTAAACAAATAATCGGGAATTTGTTTGATTTGACGTTTCTTAGAGCCAATTTTTATAAAAGGATTTTCGAGGCTTTTACTCCTAATAATTTGCGGTTGTTGCCAGCCTAATTGCTGCAAAATTGGCATAATTAAAACTTCTCTTACGCTATCTTCCTTAAAATCGGGTGAAGAAAGTTGAGCAAAATCAAAAGTTGAAAATAGCTTTGCCATAAAAATTTTTATTGCAAGTACGTAATTTTTTGGGAAAAAGCAATAAGTAAAGAAATGTTTTAAATTTCTCTGGGCGGCACTCCGCTGTCTGTAAACCACGCCACCGCTATCCAAATACTGCGTTGGGCATTGTTCATTTGTTTAATAATCTCAGGCTGTATTTGGTTGTTTCCTCTGTTGGTAATGGCTATTTGCATAAGACAATGATTTACAGTAAAGTTAAAAAACAAAGTGAAATATTGTAGTTTTTTGGGTGGAAATTTGATTTTTTTGTGTAACTTTGTAATAGATATATGATAGAACGTAACAGACGTATGCGCAACGCACCTGCAAAGGAATAGCATGTGGCACTATGAAATATCAAAAAGTCCGTAAACTATCATTTGCGGACTTTTCTTTTATACAGAGTTTGCAAATTGACTTGTTTTTTGCCTGCCCTTATCTCCTCCACATAAAAATAATTGGTTGAAAATAAATCTTTTACGGGTAGTGGTAAAAAATGTATGATACTTTTTTTCAACAATAATTGTAATTTTTACAATAAATACATATTTTCATAGCAGCCTCGTGGTTATCTAATTTGCGAGTTGTCACACCATTGGAGAAACCACAAGTTTTTCTAACTGTTCTTCTGTTTCTTGACCGAATATAGTCGGGAGGCGTACCTCTGTTATTTCCTTCTATGTTTTTTGTGTACTCTTTGTTTTTTGTGTACTCTTTTGACTAGGCGTCCCCCCATTTTATGTTTATTTTTAGGTAATATTTTCGCAAAAGCCTTCCAATTATCTGTACAAAATTCATCTGGGCGGCAATCCGCAATTTGTAAACTTTTATAATGCTGTTTTTGTGGTTTAATATCTAAAGTTTCTGCATAATCAACCAGTGTATGTAAAATGTAAGGTTTACTAAGCTGGTGGCAGCCCCCTTCAAAGATATTTTCTATATCTGTGATGCCTGAATTACGGCAAAGTGCTTTTGTAACTAATTTTTTAATGACAGGATTTGCACCATTTTTTTGTATGTTAATTGAAACTGTTTTTTACAAGTACGGCATAAAAAGTTTTGAATACCAGTTGTTTTTTGCCATTTTTATTCCGCAATGGAATTGGACTTTTGTACCTTGACAATGAGGACAAGTTAGCATAATTGTGGAGTGCCACCCAGTATAATTTTAGACGGTTTTACAAAGATAGAGTACGCCTCCCGACTAACTCATTGTCAATTTGTTAAACTATCATACATTTTTTACCACTACCAGTAATTTTAATAAACTGACTTTCATAATACTTCGGGTTTTGAGAAACCCAAAGCACAGTGTAACAATACTTCGGGTTTTGATAACCCAGTCACTGTCCACTCAGCCAACAGCCCCAATGAGCTTATTTAGAATTTCCTTAGCTTAATAGCATTGGACTAAAGCCTGCGGTACAAAATCTTAATAATATTTAATTTTTTTGAAAATATATTTCATAAAAATACCGATTGGTATTTTTATTTTACTTAACTTTGTAAAAATTATTGCAAAATACTTTCAAAAATGCTTTCAAAATCTGAACGGACAAAACAATTTATTATAGAGCAAGCAGCTCCTTTGTTTAATGCAAAAGGCTATGCTGGTACATCTATTCAAGACATTATGGGTGCAACAGGGCTGACGAAGGGAAGTATTTATGGCAACTTTGAAAACAAAGATGAAGTAGCTTTGGAGGTTTTTGATTATAATTTCGGAAAAGTAGTAACTTATTTGAGAGCCAAGATAGACGAAAAAACAAACTATGTAGATAAATTATTGGTGTATCCTGAAACATACAGAAATTTTTTGACTATTCCTTTCCTCCAAAATGGCTGCCCCTTGCTCAATACCTCTACCGAAGCCGATGATACACACCCTTTACTAAGAGAAAAAGCTGCCAAAGCCTTGAAAATGTGGCGAAACTCGATAGAAAAATTTATCCAGTTGGGAATAGAAAAAGGAGAAATTAAGCCCGAAACGCAAGCTACAGATTTTGCTTTTATTCTCATGTCCTTGATAGAAGGGGCAGTGATGCAGGCAAAAGTTACGAATAGTAAAACTGTGTTGTATGTTACAATGGATTTTTTGGAAAATTTAATCAATGAGTTGAGGCAGTAGAAGTAAATCATTATAACTAACATTTCTTAAAGAAATATTAGTTATAGGCAATCTGGTTATTAAAATTATTTTTTTTATCTAAAAATATACCAAACGGTATATTTTATTTAAACCACCAACTACAATGGAAATAAAAACAACAGCAGGTTTTTTATCTTATTACGAAAAAACCAGAGAAGGAACACACAAAATTTTGCAAGTTATTCCGCATGATGCCTTAGATTTTAGCTACAAAACGGGCAAGTTTACGGTTGGCGATTTGGTTAGACACATTGCAGCCATAGAACGAAATGTTTTTGCCCAGCTTGTGGTCGGCAATTCGCCTACTTACAAGGGCTGTGGCAAAGAATTGGCAGATGGCTATGAAAATGTCATGGCTTATTTTGAGGAAATGCACCGCCAAAGTATGCAAATTTTTGGGGCTTTGAGCAACGAAGATTTGGCAAAAAAGATAAAATCTTTGAACCAACAAGAGGTAAGTATTGCAATTTTTTTGAGGGCTTTGGTTATTCATGAAGTTCATCATCGAGGAGCTTTGTGTATTTATCTGAATTTATTGGGCGTAGCAACCCCACCAATAATGAATTTGACAGCCGAACAGGTAATTCAACTAAGCAAATAAACAAAAACCTAAAACTATGCAAAGTAATTATTTAGAAAGTGCAAAAAAACAATTTGAATATTACAAATTGTTGGGCGACAAAACCTTAGCCCTACTGCCCGAAGAAACTTTGTTTTGGCAGTATAATGAAGAAAGCAACAGCATTGCAACTATTGTCAAACACCTGCATGGCAATATGCTTTCTCGGTGGACAGATTTTTTGACCACCGATGGCGAAAAAGAATGGCGAAATCGGGAGGCAGAATTTGAAAATGATTTTCATTCAAAAGAAATGGTTTTAAGACTGTGGTATCAAGGATGGGCTTGTTTTTTTAAGGCTTTCGATAGTTTGGAGGAACAAGACTTGACAAAAATAATTTATATCCGCAATCAAGGACATACGGTCTTGGAGGCTCTTAACCGCCAATTAGCTCATTATCCTTATCATGTAGGTCAAATTGTATTTATTGGCAAGATGATATGCAATGAAAAGTGGGTTTCTCTTTCTATTCCCAAAGGAAATTCTATGCAATACAATGCCGAGAAATTTGCAAAACCACCACACAAGGAACATTTTACAGATGACAGCCTAATAAAATAAACGCAAAATCAACAGCACTTTTTTATGCAAAATCAACAAAAAATAACCATTGCCATTGCAGGTATTGGCGGCATTGGCGGATATATTGGTGGCAAATTGGCTGCTTACTATCAAAATAATGCGAATGTAAAAATTATTTTTATATGCAGGGGAAAGCATGCCGAAGCTATTAAAAACAGAGGTTTAGAACTTGTCTTGCGTGGTGAAACCTTGATTTGTAAACCCGACTTAGTAACTTCTGAAGCTACAGAAGTTGGTTTGGTAGATGTGTGCATTGTTTGCACGAAACAATATGGTTTGCAAGATTTTTTTATGCAGTACAAGGCTTGTTTTTCTGCCCAAACCACCATTGTTACGACCCAAAATATGGTAAATGGCAGAGAACTTATCAGTCCTTTTTTGCCCAAAGGAGCTATGCTTTTGGAAGGTTGTATGTATATTTCGTCTATGGTGGCAGGTTTGGGCAGGGTGCAACACAATAATAGTACATTTTCGAGGCTACTTTTTGGAACTAATGCTATTGGAAACTCAAATGAAAGTTCAAATGAAAGTTCAAATGAAAGTTCAAATGAAAGTTCAAATGAAAACTCCAGAGGCAGATATATTGCCAACTTGCTAAACGAGGCAGGTGTGGAGGCTATTTTTACGACTGCTATCGAGGCTGTGTTGTGGAAAAAATTTATTTTTGTTTCTCCCGCAGCCATTGTTACAGTTTTGCATCGGGTTTCGTTTCCAGAAATTTTGCAACACGAGGTAAGCAAAAACTTGTATTGCAATTTAGTGGCAGAATTGTTAGCCTTAGCCAAAGCAAAGCATATTGAGGTAGCCGAAAATACAATAACTGACAACCTAAAACTGTTGGGCAACTTCCCCATTGGCACAAGATCCTCGTTTCAGTTGGATTTAGAAAATCAAACCACCTCAGAAATCAATGCTTTGGTTCTTTACGTGGTGCAGGAAGGGCAGGCAATGGGCTTAAATTTTATTCATTATCCTGCTGCCTTGCAAGCCTTATCCGACAACTTTTTAGGTGGGGTAATTAACCTCGCACCCTAAAGGGTACGGTACAAATCTACAAATCTTAATAGTTGCTACCAAACCCAAAAACTTAGATTAACTCTTAAAACTTAAATAAAAACATGAACAAAACAGCAAGTTCCACCCACAAAATTCGTTTCGCAGACTGCGATATGTTTGGGCATTTGAATAATTCTCGTTATCTGGATTATATGATTGATGCCCGCGAAGACCACCTCAAACAGTATTATGATTTTGATATGACAAGCTACTATCAAAACGGATTGGGTTGGGTGATTGGTAACCACGAAATTGCCTATCTGCGACCTGCGGTTTACAATGAAATGGTTTGTCTGCAATCTTCTCTATTGATGGTAACGGAAGAACTCCTTTTTGTCGAGATATTGATGCTCAACGAGAAGCAAAATCATTTGAAAGCCATTCTGCGGTCAAAACTCATTCCGATAAATATAAAAACGGGCAAAAAAATACAACACAACGAGGAGTTTACTGTATGGGCAAAAAGTGTTGAAAATACTGCTATCAATGCCGAAATTAGTTTGCAAGAGAGGGCAAAAGAATTGGTGCTGAGCTTTGGGCGTTGAAGGTCAATAGATTTTTTGTAAAATTATCTTATTGAATGTAAATTGCGTAGTATTTGTAGAATAGACCTTAGTACTACGCAACTTACATTAAGTATTATTCGTTAGCAATAAAGTTTCTTTTTCTTGTTGGTTTGCTTTTGAAAGCAATAAAATTAGCAATAAAAGTTTTTCGTTGTCATAATCCAATCCATCTATCAACAAATTAAGTTCTTGAAAACCCAAAGCCTTATTCAATTTGACTATTGTTTTATACCAAAAACTTTTGAATTGTTGGATTGTAAAATTTTCGTCTATATGCAAACAGATGTATTTTAAGTTGTTGGTTTCCAAAATATACGCATCTTGAATAACCTCCCAATTTACCCACTGTTTACCCAAACTTCTGCTACCAATGCCCACTTCGTTGAGGGTAATCATTGGTTTTTTATCAAAAAATTGATAAATGCCTACTGCCAAACCTGCCCCAAAAAATACTAAACTTGCCCAACTTATCCACTCCATTGGTTTTATATACACAACGAAAACCGACATTGAGGTCATTAATAGACCTAAACCAATTAATTTGTAAGTAGCACGAACAGACCTGTATAAATAAACTGTTGGCATGGTGCAGAGATGAAATGAGTAGGTTTTAATTTATCAACAACAATACTTTGGGTTTTGAGAAACCCAAAGCACAGTGTAAAAACACTTTGGGTTTTGAGAAACCCAAAGCACAGCGTAAAAACACTTCGGGTTTTGAGAAACCCAAAGCACAATCTCATATTGTTTTACGCATCTACCCTTGCATACTTGGCGTGTTTTTCTATGAAAGCCTTGCGAGGAGGCACTTCGTCGCCCATGAGCATAGAGAACAAGTGGTCGGCTTCGGCAGCAGATTCTATGTCCACTCTTTTCAGAGTCCTGTTTTCTGGGTTCATGGTCGTAGTCCAGAGCTGTTCGGGGTTCATTTCACCCAAACCTTTGTAGCGTTGTATGTGAACGGAGTCTTCTTTTCCTTCGGCTATTTCGGCTATGATGGCAGTACGTTGCTGTTCTGTCCAGCAATACCTTTCTATTTTGCCTTTTTTCACCAAATACAATGGCGGTTGGGCTATATACACATAGCCGTTTTCTATCAAAGACCTCATGTAACGGAAGAAGAAAGTCAAAATCAAGGTTCGAATATGGCTACCGTCAATATCGGCATCGGTCATGATGATTACTTTGTGGTAACGCAATTTGGACAAGTTCAAAGCTCTTTCGTCATCTTCTTTGCCAAAATATACGCCCAAAGCCGTCATCATGTTCTTGATTTCCTCACTGTCGTAAATCCTATGCTCTTGTGCTTTTTCTACGTTCAAAATCTTACCTCTAAGGGGCAAAATAGCCTGAAAATTGCGGTTGCGTCCTTGTTTGGCACTTCCACCCGCCGAGTCTCCTTCGACCAAATACAGTTCGCAAAGGCTGGGGTCTTTTTCTGAACAATCTGCCAATTTACCGGGCAAGCCACCAATAGACATCACAGTTTTGCGTTGCACCATTTCCCTTGCTTTTTTGGCTGCTATCCTTGCTTGGGCTGCCAAAATCACTTTTTGGATAATAGCTTTTGCTTCTTTTGGGTTTTCCTCCAAATAAATATTCAAAATTTCACTCACGCAAGTATCCACTGCACCCATCACGTCGTTGTTGCCGAGTTTGGTTTTGGTCTGCCCTTCAAATTGCGGTTCGGCTACTTTTACAGAAATAATTGCGGTTAGCCCTTCTCTAAAATCATCGCCGCTGACCTCTACTTTTGCTTTTTCGAGCAAACCAGACCTGTCTGCATACGCCTTAATAGTTCGAGTCAAGGCACGTCTGAAACCCGAAACGTGAGTTCCGCCTTCTATGGTGTTGATATTGTTTACGTAGGAGCAAAGATTTTCGCTGTACGAGTCGTTGTAAAGCATAGCCACCTGCACAGGCACATCACCTGTTGTCCGTTCTACGTAGATAGGTTCAGGTATAATTCGGTTGCGAGTTGCGTCCATGTAAGCCACAAACTCACGCAAACCTCCTTCCGAAAAGAAAGTATCTTGCAAGGGTTTGCCTGTTTCGTCGTTTTCACGCAAATCTTTTAGCTTAATGGTGATGCCTGCATTGAGGAAAGAAAGTTCACGCAGACGGTTGGCAATGGTTTCGTATTTATAGACGTTGCTCAACGTAAAAATGGTGTCATCGGGCAAAAAAGTAACCTCTGTTCCTCTTTCTTCGGCTGTCGATTCGCCTACAACTTTTACAGCATATTGGGGAATACCAATTTTGTATTCTTGTTGAAAAATTTTATTTTCTCTAAAAACTCTCACTTTCAGGTCTGTCGACAAGGCATTTACGCAAGAAACACCCACGCCATGCAAACCACCCGAAACTTTGTAAGTATCTTTGTCAAATTTTCCGCCTGCGTGCAGTACGGTCATTACCACTTCTAAGGCAGATTTGTTTTCTTTGGAGTGCATACCCGTAGGGATGCCTCTGCCGTTATCTCGTACAGTAATAGAATTATTTGGATTGATTGTTACAGAAATTTCGTTACAATGTCCTGCCAATGCCTCGTCTATGGAGTTATCGACCACCTCCCAAACCAAATGGTGCAAACCTTTGATACCAATATCGCCAATATACATAGCTGGACGTTTGCGAACAGCCTCTAATCCTTCTAAGACCTGAATATTATCGGCTGAGTAGCCACTGCTGCTATTGTCAGTAACAATATTTTGCGTTGTTTCTTCCATTCCTTCGTTTATTTTCATGGTATTTTTCTTGTTGAACTCTACCACAAAAATACGTTTTTTATTGGGAGCAAACAAACAAAACAACAAATTTTTGGCTACATAAAAATCAACCAAAAATTATTTTAGTTATGGTTTTTAAAAAAGGCAGTACCTCAGACACAATGCTCTACACTAACACTTCTTTAAGAAACGTAGTACTAAACAAGGTTGCTACATTAGTTCTGCGGCACTACCAAAAGCTCTTGAGCTTTTTTCTTTGTTACTTTTTGTTATTTTTATCTTTGTCTTTGTTTCTATCTTCTTGCTGCTGTTTTGCCAATTCTGCTTGGGCTTTCATCATGTTGTTGATTCTGCCCATTAAGCCGCCACTTTCGGCTGCGGGTTTGGTGGCATTTTTCTTTTGGTTGGCATCTAAGGCTGCCCTTATTTTTTTGTCATCTACAAAAGACCGAATACCCAACTGTTGGGCTATGGTAATGATGTTTGACAAGAAATAATAGTAAGTCAAACCAGAAGAAAACGAATTAAGTACAAACAAAAACACAACAGGCATAGCATAAGACATAAAAATCATAGGGGCTTGCTGCGGATTGGAGGCACTCATGGTCATTTGGTTGTTGTAATAGGTATAAACCAAAGTCGAAATGGTCATCAGGATAGTGAATAAACTCACGTGGTCACCATAAAACGGCACCATAAAAGGCAAATTGACAATAGAATCGTAAGACGAAAGGTCGTCTGCCCACAAAAAACCTTTTTGGCGAAGGTCTATCAAGTTGGGGAAGAAGTTAAACATTGCCAACAAGATAGGCATTTGGGCTAACATAGGCACGCAACCACTCAAAGGATTTACGCCTACTTTGCCGTATAAAGCCATTTGCTCTTGCTGTATTTTCATCATATCCTCACCGCATCTTTCTCTGATTTCGTCCATTTCTGGTTTCAAAACCCTTGTTTTTGCCATAGAAAGATAGGCTTTGTAAACCAAAGGGAAAAGCATTGTTTTGATAAACAAGACCAACAAGAAAATGACAATGCCGTAATTGGTAGTAACTTTTTCAAATAGAGAAAAAACAGGTTTCATTACGTAAATGTTGATAGGGGCAAAAAACTTCCAACCCAAATACACATTTTTTTCGTAACCCGCAGTTATATTTTCGGCTATGTCGTAGTCGTTAGGGGCAAAAGCAAAACGAATATTTGCCTTGCTGTCTGCCAAATCTGCCAAAGGAACAGCAAACGAAAAATTTAACTGCTTGACTGCCAAAGGGTTTTTATCGTCTGTGTCCGTAGCTGTATAGACGTTGGCAAAAGATTTTTCGGTAATAATCCCTGCATTAAAGAATTTTTGTTTGTGTGCCAACCATTTTACCGACTGCTCGGCTTTCAACTCCTCAAAATCCGTAGAAGTTTCGTTGATAGATTCCAAATCTCCTTCAGTAGTATAAAAATTGACTGTACTTTGAGTACGGCACATTTCAAGGCTTTTTTCTGTCCGTTTCAGATGATTTTCCCACGAAAAAATGCCGTTTTGCGACCTAATGCTGCTTTCCATACCTTGCTGACGCAGGTTGTAAGCCACCGTAAAACCTTCTTTGCCTATTTCATAAGTCTGCTCTATGAATTGGTCGGCTTGGGTAGCCATTCTGAACACCACTTTTTGTGGTGTGGCTTCCACAACTTTGTAATATAGCCCCAACAAATCTACTTTACCAATAGAAGTTTCTACTTCCAGACTTGTTTTGCTTTCGTTATCGTACAAAAACAGAGGCTTTTGGTCAAAAGTTTTGTAGTTTTTCAACTCTACAACTTTTAATTTGCCCCCAAAAGTGCTTAACGTAACTTTGAGGTCTTTGTTTTCTATTACCACGTCTTGGGCTTCGCCTTTCATACCGACTGCAAAAACACCTTTTTGGGCTTGCAATACCGAGTCGGGTAGTTGAATAGTAGCCGCATCAGCTTGTTTTTTCTGTTCTATTTGCAATTTTTTTATACTGTCTGCAACAGCCGTAATAGGCTGATTTTCAGTGGTTTCGGGTGGTGGATTGATGCTAAAATAAGCCAAATAAGCCATTAATAAAGCAGAAATCAGCACTAAGCCGATGGTTTGATTTTTGTCCATTGCTAAATGATAAGTAAAGATTTTGAAGTATGTAAGCCAAAAAATTGTGTAGTGCCGCAGAGTTAATATTCAGAACTAACATTTCTTTAAGAAATGTTAGTTCTAATCAATCTAGCATTATTCAGGTGGTACTACCAAAAATTGCTTATTGCCATTCAAGGCTGCAAAGTTCTGAAAAAAATTAAAATAAAAAAATAGGTTGGTGCTTTTTACTTTGTTTTGTTTTTATTCATAATATTATCTCATGTCCACCAAAATGTATATAAAAATGATACGGATTTTTTTTTCCATTGTCATAGGTTCTGTTTTCAATGTTTTGCCTTATTTAGTTTACGGGCAAGTATCTTCTAAAACATTGCAAATTACAGATTCTCTTGCTATTATCCACGACCAGGTAAGCATAGATAGTTACAAAAATTTTTATCTTTCGCAAACACAAGGGGCAGTTTTGCGTTTAGATTCTACTTCTTTTGCCGCCACCTCGCCTAATTTTTTGCTGTTTTCGCCTGAAAAAAATGCGGCTTGTACACTCATTGAAGCACGTAATCCTCTGCGTATTTTCATTTTTTATAGAGAATTTCAGGAATATATTTTGCTCGACCGTTTTATGACCTTAATCAAAACAACTTCTTTACAAAGCCCTGCATTGGGTTTTGTACGGTTGGCTGCTCCTTCGGCAGACCAACTGCTTTGGGTGCTTGATGACGGAGATTTTAGCCTCAAAAAATACCAACAACAAACTGGCGAAGTGCTGTTTAAAACCCCTTTGGATTTGCTTTTTAGCACTACCAATTACGATATAATTTTTCTGACTGAATACCAAAATCAAGTGTTTTTGATAGACAAAAATTCGGGGATTTTGGTTTTTGATAACATGGGCAACTTTTTGAGAAAAATAAATCAATCCAACATAGATTATTTTAATTTTGACAATGAAATAATTTACTGGGTTACTACACAAGAAATTATGATAGAAAATCTATACAATTCACAACGTCAAACCATCAAACTACCTAAACATCTGGCTAATAAAGTGAAAAAAGTATTGTATTTTGGTACTACCTTTTTGCTATTTACAGCAGATTTTGTTTATCGGAGCAGATAAGTTAGGAACTACGAAATATTAGGTAAGAGCTATGAAATTAACAAAAAAAGACTAACTTTGCATAGTTCTTAACACTAAAATTTTCATGCAAGACCTTATTCGTTTGTTGCCCGACTTTCTTGCCAACCAAATTGCGGCGGGCGAAGTGGTGCAACGTCCTGCCTCCGTAGTCAAAGAACTATTGGAAAACTCGATAGATGCGGGGAGCAAAAACATACGATTGGTGGTAAAAGAAGCTGGCAAAACGTGGTTGCAAGTGATAGACGATGGCAAAGGAATGTCGGAAATAGACGCAAGAATGTGTTTTGAAAGGCACGCCACCTCCAAACTCCGCACCACAGAAGACTTGTTTAATATCCAAACTTTGGGTTTTCGAGGCGAGGCTATGGCTTCCATTGCTGCGGTGGCACAGGTGGAAATGAAAACCAAGACTGCCGATGCCGAAATGGGAAATTGCATTGTGATAGAAGCCTCCAAAATCACCAAACAAGAGCCTTGCCTCACTGCCAACGGCACAAATATTATAGTCAAAAATTTGTTTTATAACATACCTGCAAGACGTAACTTCCTGAAAACCAACTCTGTAGAACTTCGCCACATCATAGACGAGTGGACAAGGGCGGCGTTGGCTTATCCTGAAATAGCTTTTGCTTTGTATGTAGATGAGGAGGAAATTTATAATTTGAAAAGTGGCAATATTGCCCACAGAATAGTGGCAATGATGGGTAAAAACTACAAAGAATTGATTATTCCTTGCAGCGAAGAACTGCCCAGCCTTCAAATCAAAGGCTACATAGGCAAGCCTGAATTAGCCAAAAAAACCAGAGGAGAACAGTTTTTTTTCGCTAACAACCGTTTTATCAAGCACCCTTACCTGCACCACGCCGTCATGACGGGTTTCGAGGGACTGTTGCCTGCCGATACCTTTCCGTTTTATGCTCTCTACATCACCATAGACCCGCAACGGATAGACATCAACGTACACCCAACCAAAACCGAAATCAAGTTCGAAGACGAAAGAGTGGTGTATGCAGTGATACAGGCTGCGGTCAAAAAATCTTTGGGCAAGAGCCACGTCATAGCCCCGATTGACTTCGATTTAGATGCCAATTATATGTTTTCGGGCAAGTTGCAAACAGAAGAAAATCAAAATTTTGGCAACGCAATAGACCAACCCATAGCTTATACACAGGCAGTTGAGCAAAAAAATACGCAAAAAAGTAACTACGGACAGCAAAAAGACTATGCCAACTTCACACGCAGCCACGCCTACCAAAGTTACCTGAAAAATTGGGAGAATTTGTATCTCCAAACCGACGAAGAACCGACTAACGAAGACGATTTGTTCACTTCGGTTACAGTGGCAAGTGCTTTTTCGCAAGACCAACCCAACCAACAGCTGTCCAACCTTGCCGTAGAGCCAGCCAATGAAAGAAATGTATTGCAACTGCACAAATGTTTTATTGTCAGTCAAATTAAATCAGGAGTCTTGCTCATAGACCAACAGGCAGCTTCAGAAAGAATTTTGTACGAAAGATTTATAGCCGAATTAGACCAAAGGCATGGCGTATCGCAGCAGTTGCTTTTTCCTCAACTCCTCCACCTGAATACTGCCGACCTCATGGTTTTGACCGAACTCGAAAGTGAATTGCCTGCTTTGGGGTTTTCTATTGAAATTATAGACAAAAACACAATCAAACTCAAAGGTGTGCCTGCCGACATACGCCACACCAACGAAAAATCTTTGCTCGAAGGGCTGATAGAGCAGTACAAAATGCAAAAAACCGAATTGGAACTGCCCAAACGTGAACTGATAGCAACGGCAATGGCAAAACAAGGGGCTATCAGGCGAGGCACTTTGTTGGTAGCTGCCGAATTGTCTGCCCTCATTGCCGAATTGTTTGCTTGCCAAAATGCAAATTATACGCCCGATGGCAAAAAAACTTTTGTGGTCTTGAGCATAGAAAAAATGTTTGAGTTGTTGCAATAGTTTTGGTTTAAGGTAAAATTAAATGTGGTAATTTCTTTTAAAACAATGTGCCAAAAACACAATTAGGCTGCTAAGATAGTCAGCATCTCTTGCTGGCTAATTCCCAATTGTTCCATTCTAAACATTACTGTTTCAATAAGATTTGCTTTTGGAAAAGGGAAAAACTTTTTCGTAAGCCTCTACCAAAATACCCAAAATTTCTAATGTTCTTTTCTTTGCTTTACCAACTCATTGGTTTGCTTGACTAAACTTTCTAATTCGGGGGTTTTATGGTCTGTAAAATAATTGATAGTTTCTTGCGACAAATCTATGCTTACTTGGTGTGTGCCTAACCAACCATAATATAACAAAGACAAACCAATAAATACTACGCCAATACCAAACCAAAAACTAATTAATTGGTTCCAGAGGGCTACACCAAACAGAGGCGTGGAAATGCCACCGCTAATCAATGGAAAAAGCAATCTTTTGAAAGCTATGCTCACTTTTTGAACTTTTTGCAACGGAAATGCCAATTTTTTATGGGGGTCTTGCATGATGAGGTGCTTACTCGTCAGGCGTAAGGTATGGGTGTGTGTAAGTGGCGAAAATGCCAAAGAGGTTTCACTTTGCCTCAGCCAATCGTAATAATGTGAATAGCTAACTCCCTCAAAATCAATAGATTGTTTGATAACAAATTTTGGGTGCCGAAACACAGGCAACTTGCCTGAATAGGTTGTATAATAAGTGGGTGCTTGCAAAATTTTGTTTGAAGTTGGTTATAGGGCAAAGATAGTGTTTTTTAGTGATTATGTTGATATAAGAGGAAAGTAACTACCAATAAAATTCGTCTTACAACTTTGAATTGTAAGACGAATAGAACAAGTACCAATAAAATTTGTTTCACAACTTTGCGTTGTAAGACGAATAAAATAACTACTTGGCTTTTTGGTATTTTTTGTTGAATTTCTCCACTCTGCCTGCTGTATCCAAAAATATCTTTTTACCTGTGTAAAAAGGGTGTGAAGCAGAAGAAATTTCTATTTTCACTAATGGATAGGTTACGCCGTCTATTTCCATTGTTTCTCTACTGTTAATGGTCGAACGAGTCACAAAATGCGTATTGCTGGTGGTGTCTAAAAACACAACTTCGCGGTAATTTGGGTGAATATCTTTTTTCATTTGTTCCAACTTTTTTTAGTGGCTGCAAATTTAGGTACTTCTTTGTAAAGATACAAACTTTTGAACTGCTATTTTTTTCGTTTTACAATGCCGTATCTTTTTCCTCCTCTGTATAAATTTCCAACAGCCCTTCGGGGAGTTCTACGGCTATGGTTTTCTTTTCTTTGTCCACTTTTTTCATTATCTGGTCTGCCATCGGTATTAGAACCTCTTTGCCTTTGTAGGCTATTGCCAACAGACTTTGAGCAGGAAAACTAAACACATTGATTACTTTGCCTAATATGCCTTGTTGGTGGTCTTTCACCTCAAAGCCTATCAATTCGTGAAAATAATAGCTATCTTCTTCGGTTTCTGGCAGTTGGTCTTCGGGCAAGTAGAGTTTAGCATTTTTGAGTTTGAGGGCAGCCTCCACATTACCTATACCTTCAAACTTAACGATGACCATGTTGGTTGTAATTTTGATTTGCTCCACGAAATAAGGCACTAATTCGCCTTTGATTTCTACAAATACCGACTCCATATCCTCGTAGTCTTCTGGATAATCTACATCGAGCAAGAGTTGTATTTCGCCTTTCAAACCATGTGGCTTTACTACTTTGCCCACTTCATAACATTCGTCTTTTGTCATTTTGTATCTATAAATTTTGCAAAAGTAAACAGAAAATTGAAAAAGAAGAGATTTTTTTGCTACTTTTCTACTATTTTAAGTAAAAAACAATGGTTGTCCGACAATTTTTGTGGAATGAGAATAATGTAGGCTTATGATTTATCAAATGCTCTACCCACAAAGGAACTTTGATAAATCAAAGCCCTACGTTTCCACAAAAATTGTCGGACAACTAAAACAATAAAGAATTAGCTTTGCAAAGCCAAAAAGAAAAGCATTTACATTGCTGCAAATGCTTTCTTCCTCTGTACGTAGAGAATACGCCACTGTATGCCGTTGGTTGCATTGCTTTCCGCAGCTAATCACGCCACTGTATGCCGTTGGTTGCATTGCTTTCCGCAGCTAATCACGCCACTGTATGCCGTTGGTTGCATTGCTTTCCGTAGCTAATCACGCCACTGTCTGCCGTTGGTTGCATTGCTTTCCGCAGCTAATCACGCCACTGTATGCCGTTGGTTGCATTGCTTTCCGCAGCTAATCACGCCGCTGTCTTGCCGTTGGTCGCATTGCACTCTCGTAGCTAACACGGATTTTTATGGTCTTTGCTGACCATTACAAAGATACAAAAAATTAATGAGAAAGAAAAAATTAATACAAAAATTTAAGTTTTCTATATATAGAATGATTTTTGTTAAATTTTATTACTTTTGGTGTTATAAATATTTTGTGTGTTTTTACTCTCAACTTTCCAAGTAACCCCAAAAATCTGTTATGTATAAGATTTTCGCTGTGTTGGTTTTCTGTCTATACTTTTTTGTTGCTAATGGAGCTTATTCGCAAAATAAGGAGGTTGATAGTTTAGTGGTGAAACTTGAAAAGTTGATGCAAAAAAAATCGTATCAAAAAGATACGGCTTGCCTCAATGCCATGAACCAATTGGCTTATCTGGTTTATAACAACAAGCCTGATACTACGCTGAAATATGCTGAGTTGGCAATTAGCTATAGTACCCAACTGAAATACAAAAAAGGTATAGCAGAGGGCAAAAGAGCAAAAGGTTTGTATTATTATGTTACGGGTAATTATCCGCAGGCTTTGGTGTTTTTTCAAGAAAGTATAGCAGTGCAAGAACAGCTGGGCTACAAAGAAGGAGTGGCTGCCAATCTGAACAGTATTGCAAATGTTTATCACAATGAAACTGAATATGACAAGGCGTTGGCATATTTTCAAAAAAGTTTGGCTCTTCGTGAGCAACTGCAAGACAAACAAGGTATTGCAACTTGCCTAAATAATATAGGCAATACCTATTTGACGCAACACAAAGATAGCATAGCCTTGTCTTATATAGAAAAAGCCCTAAATCTAAGAAAAGAAATAAAAGATGAAAGAGGGCAGACCATCAGTCTGACTAATATGGGCAAAGTTTATGAGGAACTCAAAAACTATAAATTGGCTGTTGATTATTATTTGCAAGCCTATACGCTGGGTAAAAAGATAAATAACAAAAGAGGTTTGTCGTTTCCGTTGAATGGTTTGGCAAGGGTTTATCGCAAACAAGGGCAGTATCACAAGGCTATTGCCTATGCACAGGAGGGATTGGTTTATGCAAATCATTTGAAAAATTTGGCAGAACAAAAAGAATTATACCACACCTTGTACGAAACGTATAGACAGAAAGGAGGATTTGATACGGCATTGTTTTATCACGAAAAATTTGAGTTATTGGAAGATACGCTGTTTAGTGTAGAAAAATCGCAGATAATCAATAATTTGGAAACGAAGGCAGAAATGGCACTCAAAGATGCAGCCCTTAGCCAAGAAAAAGAGAGCAAAGAATTTCAACAAAGGATAAATTATTTGGTATTGTCTTTATTGTTGCTAAGTCTATTTTTTGGCGTGATGATTTGGAGGAATAGGGAAAAAATACAGTTGGCTAATTTGCATTTACAAGATGCAAATGAGGAAATAACGACACAAAACGAGGAGATTACTCAACAAAGAGAAGAATTAGCACAAACTCTGAGCATGGTGGAGCAGCAGAAAAAAGAAATAGAGGAGAAAAACCAAAACATTGTGGGTTCTATCAGCTATGCCTTGCGGATACAAAAAGCTATTATTCCGAGTGAGAGAAAATTGAGTAGCTATTTAGATTGTTTTGTGTTTTTTCGCCCAAGAGATATAGTTTCAGGAGATTTTTATTGGTTTGCAGAAAAAGGAAACAAAAGAATATTAGCGGTGGCAGACTGTACGGGGCATGGTGTTTCGGGTGCTTTTATGACTATGATAGGCAACGATATACTGAACCAAATTGTGCATGACAGAGAAATTCACGAGCCACATCTGATTTTGAATGAGCTGCAAGACACCCTTCAAAAGACTTTTTTACAGACCGAACAGGCTTTGGCAGACGGTATGGACATTGCAATTATTTCTATTGTTTACCCTGATTTGTCGGAAAGTATAAATTTTAAGCCTATTATTCTTTATGCAGGGGCAATGAACCCTATTTATATTATACCTATTCACGAGCAAGCTACCGCAGAACTTCCCTTGCTTACCGAAATTAAGGCAGATAAAGTGCCTATTGGTGGGCTAAAAAAAGCTAATTTTCACTATAAACTCAATGGTTTTGGCAATGTAGGCTTAATGCCAACAACGATGGAAAGCTATCAATCTCTCGATTTGCCAACCACTTATCGTTATATGCTGTATCTTTTTTCTGATGGTTTTCAAGACCAATTTGGTGGGGAGCAAAAAAAGAAATTTATGTCGTCAAGACTACGCAAATTATTAGTAGAAATAGCTTATTTGCCTATGCAAGAGCAGAAAGAAATTATTGCCAAAACTTTTGACGATTGGCAGGGAGATTTAAAGCAAATTGATGATGTGTTGCTGATAGGCATAGCTGTTTAAGTTATGAAGTAAGTTGCCAAAATTTCTTATTTTTTTGTAAACTTACTATGCAGTTCTTCCGTATAGTCTGTCGCATTTCCATTGCCATAGTCCATGCCAGCATCCCAGTCTTTGCCTTTACGAGGATTTTCTCCCATATAGGTTTTTGTTCCTTCCAACACCTCCACTGCACTATGATACCCACCAGCTATCAAAAAAGCACTTGCCCCTGCTGCTCTTGCCTCTCTTGCTGTGTATTCTTGAGATTGCTGGTCAATTGCTTGACCATCTTTTGCCTTGTCGTCATACAAAGAATACTGTTCATTTTCGGGCATTCCAACCAATGCATCCCAAACTTGCAAAATTTCGGCAGGAGAACCCGACATATGCCCTGCCAGTGGTTCTTGCATACCATTAACTCTGTTTTTATTCATGTGGGCTATTTGCCATTTGGTCGGTTTGATTCTATGATTTAAGCCAATACCCAATTCGTTATCTATCTCATTACCTGTATTGTGAATACCCGTACGTGGAATTAATGATAGTTTTTTGGTCTTATTTGTACCCATAATTCTCACTAACTCCTCCCAAGGTCGGCTTCTTTCTTCCTTCTTTTTAGGTCCAACAACTTTGGAACCAGCTAATTTTTGGATTTTGTCTATTTGTCCATTTCCTTTCACTTGCCCACCACTCATATGCTCAGGCAATAAGGAGTTACGTAGAGTTTTTGCTTGCTCCTCCGACCTATTTTCCACACCAGTTGTTGCCCCTGTATCTGCATACAATGCACCAATGTCACCCATCAAGGCAATCAATAACATTCTTTCATTAGCATTAGCTTCGGCTGGTTTTTCTGCTATTTTTCTTATAATGGCAATAACTTCTTCTGGTTGTTTTTTCGCCATGATACCTTCTTTACCCAAAATACGTCCAAATAGGGCTGTTTGTAATTTTGTTTTCCCAAGTTCCCCCTCTTGCTCCATATTGTTTGCTCCTAAATTTTCTATTTTTTCAATTAGAGTTATCGCAGCAGCTCGTAATTGCTCATTCAAAGTTTCATTAGGGTTATACATTAGATTTCTTGCTGCTTTGGTTTGCCTTTTGGCTAACTTTTGTGTTTCTGTTTGATTGGCAGGGTCAGGATTTGGATTGCGAGTTCTACGTGCAGGGTCTATGTGTATATCACTAAATAGGCTTTGGTCTTGCAAGGGGCGAAAGGTTTCATCTCTCAAATACATTTTTTTACCCTGTATATTTTTAACTCCATACCATAAATACCTTGTTATTCCTGTTGCATCTTGTTGTCTATTTTTGTCTATTTCTTGATTAGGTCCACGTCTTGACCAAATGCTATCGTCTGTTTCTATTGTGAGCATAGAATTACTATCAACTTCTTGCCCCTCCTTTCCCAAAAATAGAGAATTTAATTCTGAAAGTTCAACCAAATGTGTTATACCAGTAACTTGCACCTTAACAGGTTTTAATTGTATTGGTGTAAGGTTTTGATTAAAATTACTTTTTTTTATAGCCTGCAAAATAGGGGCATGAAAATCGGGGTGATAAGGATTTTTCATATAGTTGATAAAGTTTGCTAAATAGGCATCTTTATTTTCTATTTGCTTTCCTTTGCCCTCTGTTTCATTGGTTTGTTTACCTACTCCTTTGTTTGTTTTCTTGGTTTGCATAAAACGAGTCATTTTGAAAAGTTAGCACCAAAAATTAAGCCTTACTTTGCAAAAGTAACCCAAAAAAATGTAAATTTGTACGTTTTACTTCAATCTATCTAACAACATGAGCTACTTCAAATTACTCACTGCTGCTTTATTGGCTGTTTTTTGTTTAACTCCCAATCTATTTTTGCAAGCACAGACTTCGAAACCTAAAAAAACGTATCACTTGGCTGCCACTGTAAAGCCTACGGATTACGAACAAGGCAAAATTTTGGTTAAATTTAAGCCCGAATACCAAACTTTGTTGCAACAGCCCAGCACCATAGCAGCCCGTTGGCAACAGGCTTTGTCTAAAAACGGCAATACAACTTGTGGTAAATTATTCAAAGAGCAAGACTCGCAACAGCAAGCAGCAGCCACAGGTGGCAAACTTGCCCAAGCCACTTCGGGAGTTAATCTCCAACTTTTTTATCAGGCACATTACAACCCCGCCCAGATAGACATAGAGCAGGCTATTGGCAATTTGTATGCCACCAACTTGATAGAATATGCAGAACCTTCTTTCATTCGGCAGACTACTTACAAGCCTAACGACCCGCAACTAACCAACCAATATTGGCTCGGCAGAGTAAAGGCAGAGCAAGCATGGGACGTTTCTAAGGGAGATTCTTCGGTGGTCATTGCCATAGTCGATTCAGGTGTGCAGTTAAACCACCCCGACCTTCGCAACAAAATCAAATACAACAGTCGTGAAACTATCAACGGCATAGACGATGACAATGATGGTTTTATAGACAACACCAGAGGTTGGGATTATGCAGGGGCAGATTTCAACAACCTAAGTGGGGACAATAACCCCACTATTTTTGGTAGAAACAATACACATGGCTCTGCCGTGGCAGGTTGTGCAGCTGCTGATACGGACAATAGTGTAGGTGTGGCTGGTTTGGGTTTTAATTGCAAAATTTTACCTGTAAAACACGCAGCAGATAACGACACGCGGGGACCTGGTGGCTCTAATCAAGGGTTGTATGGCACTTTTTTGGGTATTTTGTATGCTGCCAATCACGGGGCAAGCATTATCAACTGTTCGTATGGTAGTGATGATTACAGCCAAACCGAGCAAGACGTGATTAATTACGCCACCATAGACAAAGGTTGTTTGGTAGTGGCAGCAGCAGGCAACAGTGGTGAAAAAGAAGCAAACTACCCCGCCTCTTACCAATACGTATTGTCCATAGGGGCTACGGACAAAGACGACAAAAAAACAGATTTTTCTACTTACCATTTCACAGTAGATTTGTCTGCACCGGGTTCAGGCATTTATACCACACATTTCGACAGCAAATATGAAAATACGCAAGGTACTTCTTTCTCCTCGCCTATTACGGCAGGGGCAGCAGGGCTGTTGAAATCTATCTATCCTAACTTTTCGGGTTTGCAAATTGGCGAATTGTTGCGGACTACGGCAGATGACAACATTGCAACCGTAGGCACAGCCAAAAAAGAAGAAATGGGCAACGGCAGACTCAACATTCAACGGGCAGCCACCGAAAAACCTTTTGCAGTCAAACTCACCACTTACGAAATATTAAACGACAGAGGCAGCAACGCCCAAGCTGGCGATACGGCTACTTTGACAGGCGAATTTGTCAATTATTTGTTTCCCACTTCACCCAACTGCAAAGTGAGGTTGAGTTCTACCAACTCCGCCATAGAGGTTTTGCAGCCTGATGTCAATTTAGGGGCAATAGCCATGTTACAAAAAGTAAACAACCGCAGTTTTCCATTTCGGGTGGCTTTGCAACGCAATGTTGCCAAAGATACCGAAGTCGTTTTGCGTTTAGATTATGAGGACAACGGCAAAACGGACAGGCAATTTATTTCGTTGGTCATTAACCCAAGTTACTACGTTATCAACAAAAATAGTATGACTACTTCCATTGGCAGCATTGGGCGTATTGGTTATGAGGACACAGGCAAACAAACAGGGGGCGTGGGTTTTGTCTATAACGGCAATCCTATACTTTATGAATTAGGCTTAATGATGGGAACTTCGGCTACCAAAGTCCCTAACACAGTGCGAGGGGTAGGCAGTAACAACATTGCCAATGATTTTTCTCCTGTTGATTTTGTTTCAGAAGTCTTGCCAAGCAAAGTATCTGCTTACGATTTGCAAGGAATTTTTAGTGATGCTGGTGGTGGCAACAAACGCATAGGTTTGACAGTCAATTACAAGTCTTTTGTGTGGAGTGGAGTACCCAACGACAAGTTTTTTATAGTCGAATACACAGTCCGCAATACAAGTGCAGACAGTGTTCGCAACCTTTCGGTTGGCTTATTTGCAGACTGGGACCTTAGCGAAAATGGTGGTGAAGACAAAGCAAATTGGGACAACGACAACCGAATGGGCTACATCTACCACACCGCAGCCACAGGACAATATGGCGGTATGCAGTTGCTCAACACCAACCTTAGACCCAACTACTACGCCATAGACAATGACGACAACGTGAACGTAGGCGTATATACCAGTAATACAGACAAAGGTTTTACTGATGCCGAAAAATACAGAACTTTGTCGAGTGGCTTGACAAAAATCACCGCAGGCGAAAAAGAACCCAAAGGGCAAGACGTGAGCCACGTGGTAGCTGCCAACGGCATTAATTTGGGTAGAAATGACTCTGTAAAAGTGGCTTTTGCTTTTCTTGCAGGCGACAATCTTCAAGACCTTAGAAACTCCGCCAGAGCAGCAGCTGCACTTTACAACCAAACAATGAAAGCAAGGCAACCAACAACCACAGGGGCTACCATTTGCTACAACAGCAGAGCCACTCTCTCCGCCACAGGTGCTACTCGATTGAATTGGTACAACAGCATCACCGGCGGAAAACTCATAGCCACAGGCAACAGTTATACAACTACTGCCTTGACAACCGACTCCACATTTTACGTTTCCAATGCCGAACAGCCTTTTGAAAGTATCCGCACTTCGGCTGCTGCAAGATTGGCAACTTTGCCCGATGTAAGCATTACAGGCAATACGACCATTTGCAAAGGCGAAAAAATAAGGCTCACAGCCCAAAGAGGGCAAACCTATTTGTGGTCTAATGGTGCAACTTCACGCAGCATTATCGTAGATGCGGCGGCTACGTATAGCGTAAGGACTTCCAGCACCAATCCGACTTGTGTAAGCAATTCGCAGCCTATTGTTATCACAGAAAAGCCCAGCCCAACGGCAAATTTCACATCGACCCTAAGCACAGTAGATTTGAAAGACAACAAAGCTATTTCCTTCACAGACCAAAGCACCAATGCCGTAAAATGGAATTGGAATTTTGGCGATGGCAAAACAAGCACAGAAAAAAATCCAACTGTAACCTATACCAAATTTGGTGATTTTGTTGTTACGCTGACTGTAACCTCTGCCGATGGTTGTACGGCTACGCTAACCAAACCTTTTGTGGTAACAGGCATAGAAGATGAACTGTTTGCTGCACAGACTACGCTGTTTCCTAATCCGAACAACGGCAATTTCAACTTGACCTTTGCCCAGCCTTTGACTACTCCTTTGCAAGTCAAAATTTATAACCTCTTGGGCGTATTGGTTTGGGAACAAAATCTTGATTTGCAACTACTTACCAAAGAAATTTCTCTGCCCCAACTTCCCGCAGGTGTTTATCAAGTACACCTGAAAAACGGCAACGTGAGGGCTGCAAAAAAAATGGTGGTGGTGAGGTAAGTAGTTAAACCCAATTATCCGACACCTTTGAGGTGTCGGATAATTCTAATAATCATACGATTTTCTATCAACCTCTTTTAAGTTAATTACAAGTTGTTTATCTTTACAGTTGTTTTGTAATTGCTTAGAATAGTTGCCTTAGACAGCTATTCTAAGCAATTACATTAAAAATTACACCTACTTTTTTGTAAAATGAAGGAAAGCAGCAACATTTCTCCGCCTCGCCGATGTGCCTGCGGCAAAGCTACCTTAGAAACGGCTTATTGTGCTGTCTGTGGGCAAAAAAAGTACGAAAGTCGGTTTACGTGGGCATACGTAGTGAATGAATTGTTGCAATCTTTTAGTTTTGAGAAAGGCATTTTGTATAATCTCAAAGCACTTTCTGCTAATACAGGCAATACCTTAAGGGCATATTTGGCGGGTAATACCAAACTTTTTTATCAGCCTTGGCAATTTTTTTCGGTGGCTTGTGGTTTGCTATTTTTCCTCGTTTTAGCACATTTTACCCAATTTATGGGCATTAACAATAGCAAACAAGCTGAACAAGAAGCTGCCTATTATCACAAAGTTTATAACCAAAACTACAAAAATATAGGTAACTATTTGCAAGATAGCCTCGAAAATGAGAAAAATATAGACACCTTGCGAATGAAAATCAAACAAACAGCCCGCCAACTGCACGACACAAGGTATTTGGAAAATGACGAAAAACAAAGAGCTGAAAAACAGGCTCAATTCCTACAAGTTTTTACTTATTTAGGCTTTTATTTTTTCCCTTTGTATTTGACTGCTGCTTGTTTCATTTTGTTTGGTAGCAAAGGCTATTATTTTTCCGAACATTTAATTGCCCATTTGTTTATGACAGGGCAGGTAATTTTTTATGTTTGTGGAGTTTATGTCGTAGGATTTGGCGTAGAATTTCTGTTGCGTTGGGCAGAACAAAGCACCAAAATAGATTTAGATACCTTTGTGATTTTGTTCCGTTTACTTTTAATAATTAGTATGGCTGGTTTTGTTTTGCGATACATCAGCCTTGCCTACGGTCAATTTTTTGAAGAGCCAATAGCAAAAGCACTCCCAAAAACCTTAGTGGCTTGGGTTTTGGCAATAGGCATAGCTTTTTTGCTTAGTTTTGTAACGGGAGAAATTTGGTTATAAGGTTAATACTGACTATTTATCATAAACTTGTTGCTAATAGCATAACAATCTGATACCTTTGTATTACTAAAAACTGTACAGCCATGATTACCAAACATTATTATCTTGTATGCTTTGTTTTTCTTGTCACTTTTCTGGTCTTCGGCATAAATGATGCAGAAGCCCAGTGTGCCATGTGTCGGTCTTCGGTGGAGAGCAACATCACCAATGCCAACAGCAAAGTAGGTTTAGGACTAAATTCAGGAATTTTGTACCTTCTTTCCTTACCTTATTTGCTCATTGCCTCTTTGGCTTATTTGTGGTATAGAAATAGTCGTTTACAAAAGCCAAAAAAATTCGATTTTCAGTTCAGATAGGTTGCATTGAATATACACATTAACGTGTGAATTGTAAAAAATCACAAATTAATGCGTATCTTAATGTTTGTTGAAAGCAACTATCAATTCTTTGTTTTCTATTTCATTCGTCCTACAACTTCAAGTCGTAGGACGAATAATTAGAGTTGTATGGAGAACACTATAGTCGTATGACAAATTTCTTTAATAATCTGTATAGATTTCGTTCTTATGTTTTCCAACAAATTTTATTTTCAAAATTTTGAAAGTACCATAAAAAAAATTATGATTGTGAATAACTTATCAAAAAAGTGCTTTTGTAAGGGTATTTGATAAATCAAATATCTACATTTACATAAAAACTGTCAGACAACCATAAAAAATAAGTCTAATAAGTTTGGTATAAATAATATCTCTTTAGGAAATGTTACTTATAGACATTAAAAAAATAAGTTTTCTACATAAAATTTGAAAAAGAATTAAAAAAAACTTATCATTGCAAGCGAAGGTTTATACTTTACTTGTATTATTTTTGCATTTCATAAACCATATAGATATGTTATCTGAAGACCTTACCAAAACCCCAAAATATAAAAGTCCGATGAAAAAGCTCCTTACTGGTCTGTTGCTTGTGGGTGCATTGGTAGCACAACAAAGTTGTGGACCCAAAGAAAAGCCAGTCGACAACTCAAATGCAACTACTACGGCAGGTGCAGGAGGACGTTATTACGGTGGCACGTTTCGCCTGAACGAAACGGAGTATATCCGCAATCTGTTCCCTCACGCCATTGTAGATGTCTATTCCTACCGAGTGGCTTCGCAAATCTACGAGGGGTTGTTTAAATTTGACCACACCTCACTAAAACCTGTCAATAACTTGGCAGAAAGCTATACCATAGACGATAGCCACACCGTTTATACAATTAAACTCAAAAAAGGTGTGTTTTTTCACGATGACGAATGTTTTTCGGGAGGCAAAGGCAGGGAACTCAAAGCCACTGATGTAAAATATTGTTTCACAAGACTCTGCACCCAAAACAGAGATAATTTGGGCTTTGGCGTGTTTTACGATATTTTAAAAGGTGCAAAAGCCTACTATGATGCCAGCAAAGGCGGCAATCAACCTGCTTTTGAGTTAGAAGGCGTAAAAGTAGTAGATGACTACACAGTGCAGCTTACCCTGAACAAACCAAATTCTTTGTTTTTAATGCACTTGGCACGTCCTCAAACTTTTGTGTTCCCCAAAGAGGCGTATGAAAAATATGGAATGGAAATGCGTATCAAAGCCGTAGGCACAGGGGCATTCCGTTTGGCACAGGTAGATGACGACATTGCAATTATTTTAAAGAAAAACCCTACTTATCATGGGGTTGATAAATTTAACAACAAGTTGCCTTTTCTCGATGCCATTAATATTCAATTTATCAGAGATAAAAAAACCGAATTGTTTGAATTTAAAAAAGGCAATTTGGATATGATGTATAGACTACCAACAGACTACATCATAGAAATATTGGAAGAAACAACTACCGACACCGAAGGCAAATACAGCAAATACGAACTGCAACGTGAGCCAGAAATGCAAACTCAACTTTTTGTGTTCAATACCCAAAAAGGAATTTTTGCCAATGCCGATGTTCGCAAGGCTTTCAGCTACGCCATAGATAGAGAAAAAATATTGGATTTTGTACTCAATGGCGAAGGTTATGCAGCAGGCTTGCACGGTTTGACTCCACCTTCTTTTTCAGATTACGACATCAGCAAAGTGCCAGGGTATAGTTTCAATCCTGATTCGGCTCGTTATTTCTTGAAAAAAGCAGGGTATGCAGGTGGTAAAGGTTTCCCCAAAGTAACCTTAGACTTTAATGCAGAGGGCGACAGACACACCAACGTAGCCGTAGAGGTGCAAAAACAGTTGAAAGACAACTTGAATGTCGATTTGGATTTTAACATGATACCCGCAGCCCAAATAGCAGAAAAAGGTGTAAGTGGCAATTTCCAACTCTTGCGTATGTCGTGGGTGGCAGACTATCCAAGCCCTGAAAACTTCTTGTGGATGTGGGTGAGCAAAGATGTACCACCAGCAGAAGGCGGCACTTCATACCCTAACATTCCTCGTTTCATTAACAAGAAGTTTGATGAACTCTACGACAGAGGTTTGAATGCCATAAGTGATGTGGAGGCAAACAAAGCCTTTATGCAAGCTGAAACAGCAGCCATGAGAGAAGCACCTATTTTGGCTCTTTGGTATGATGAAGGTTATAGGTTATTGCAATCGAAGGTTAAAAACTTCCCAAACAACCCCATGCAATATAGAGATTTCAGCGAAGTTTATTTTGAGCCTGAAAATGCGAATGGGCAAAAGTAGTTAGTATGTAAGTTACGTAGTATGAATATAACATACACTTTAGCGTGTGATTTTTGTAACATACGCTTTATCGTGTGATTTTTCACTGGATTTGCAAAGTAAATTCAGTGAAAAATCACACGCTAAAGCGTATGTTACATTCTCTACGGTATGTACACATCTTTTGTAAGTTTGTCCTTTGCTAGTTGGTATCCTTTGTATTGTTGATTTAAAATTTTCATTCCATTCAAGCAATCTATTGGTCCTGGTGGTCTTTGCTTTTGACAGCCTGACCACCCCGCCAATCGTGCCACTACCCAGACGGCAAAAGCCAAACTGTCTTTGTTATACGGATTTTTTGACTTCTCTGTCTTGCCCTCCACTGTTGGGTTGAGTAAAGTTCTAAATAACTGCTCTATGTTCCACCTTTCTTTGTACCAACCAATAATTTGTAGGGCATCTGCCAAAGTCAAAACAGGGTGCGAAGTGTATAAAATCCATTCTATTGGTTCTTCATTCCCCACCACCGTTTCAGGCAACTCTTTTGCATAAACTACCCAAGTCTGGTGCGTGGCGGGCGTATGCAATTTGTTGGCTGATTCGCCTTTTTTAAGGGTTACTTGCCCAAAACTAATGGCAACCTTTGCCTGGTGTGCCGTCCGTTTATCGGTAGCAGGCAAGTCTATGGTATGGCTAAAAGTAGCCCAAGTGGCAAGTTCCTGAAAAGCCACCGAAAACTCTCTTTATTTTCGAAAAGTTCTTTGTTCCGTTGGCTTTGTTTCTCTGCACGACTAAGGGGAACTGCAACCACCTGCTCAAAATCTCGTTGGTAAATAGACAACTCACACACCCCATAGCAAGCCCCATCAACGGCATCAATACACAAAACAGGGTGAACATAAAAACCTTTTACTTGTCCTTTATCCACTGAGCCTAAACCTGTTATTTTGCGGGCAAGGCTAAAAGATACCTGCGTCGTGTCCTCGATAAGCAACAAATGGGCTGCAACAGGACAAGAACTAACACTTTGCTCATAAAGACTGTCTTGTAAAACAGCAACACCTACACGGCTATTGCCAATAAAACGACCAAATTGAACTTCCTCATTGTAGTGCTTACTAATACAACGAAGGCAGATAGCTTGATGGGCTACAATACGCTCAACAAGAGCCTGATGCACAGGAACTAATCTTTTGTCGACGCTGGAAACAGTAGAAAACATAAAAGAAGATAGAAGAGTAAAAAACAAACAAAGATAACAAAAGATGTGTACATACCGTAGGTGTAAAGGCAAACAACACATAGCTACTCTTAAAGGCTTAGAAAATTTTTGTTTCTCTTCTTTTTGCAAACAGCTTAATAAAAAAACGTGGCAACCTTTGTTATTACCAAAAAAATTACTAAGTTTGCAGTCCAATTATTATAACCCAACGGTGTAATGTAGTAAACCGTTGCAAAATAGTCCTTTAGCTGTGTGAAAGCATCGTTGCGAAATGTACGCCCAACACAGGATAACCTATTTTGCTAAATACACTCTTAGAACAATGGCAGTTAAAAAGCTAAAACCAGTAACACCTGGTACAAGACACAGGATTGCCCCTATGTTTGAGGAAATTACGGCAGCAAAACCTGAAAAATCTTTGACGACTTCGTTAAAGAAATCAGGTGGTCGTAACCACGTAGGAAAAATGACCATGCGCTACATAGGCGGTGGTCATAAGCAACGCTACCGTTTGATAGACTTCAAACGTGATAAGTATGGTGTGCCTGGCACCGTAAAAACAGTAGAATACGACCCATGTCGTTCTGCTCGCATCGCCCTCGTTTTTTATGCTGATGGCGAAAAAAGATACATCATTGCCCCTTCTGGTATCAAAGTAGGGCAAAAAATAGTATCTGGACCTAACGTAGCTCCCGAATTAGGCAATGCGTTGCCTCTCGGTATCATGCCTTTGGGTACAATAGTTCACAATATTGAGATGCGTCCTGGACAAGGAGCAGCCCTTGTACGCAGTGCAGGTGCTTATGCCCAAATCTTAGGTCGTGAAGGCAAATATGTGATTATCAAACTACCTTCTAGCGAAACTCGTATGATTTTGGCAACTTGCTACGCAACCGTAGGTACAGTATCTAACCCTGACCACATGAACACCACAGGTGGCAAGGCAGGTCGTACTCGTTGGTTGGGCAGAAGACCTCGCGTGAGAGGCGTAGCCATGAACCCAGTAGACCACCCTATGGGCGGTGGCGAAGGTCGTGCTTCAGGTGGACATCCACGTTCTCGCAAAGGCTTGTATGCAAAAGGCAAGAAGACTCGTCCAGTGAAGAAGTATTCTAATTCATTAATCATCAGCAGAAGGAAAAAATAAGCATGGCACGTTCAATTAAAAAAGGACCTTATATAGATTTTCGTTTAGAAAACAAAATCGAGGCAATGAACAAATCAGGCAAGAAGTCTGTCATCAAAACATGGGCAAGACGTTCTACTATTTCTCCTGATTTTGTTGGTCATACATTTGCCGTACACAACGGCAACAAGTTCATACCTGTTTATGTAACAGAAAACATGGTAGGACATAAGTTGGGCGAATTTGCCCCAACACGCACTTTCAAAGGACACACAGCTAAAAAAGATAAAGGTAAATAATCATGGAAGCAGTAGCAAAACTAAATAATGTGCCTACTTCCCCTCGTAAAGCACGTTTGGTTGCCGATATGATTAGAGGGCAGAAGGTTGTAAAGGCATTGGGTATCTTAAAGTTTGAAAGGAGAAGCGGAGCAGAAGGCATAGAAAAACTTTTACTCTCTGCCATTGCAAATTGGCAAGCAAAAAATCCTGAAATAAATTTCGAGAGTGTAGAACTCTATGTAAAGACAATATTTGTCGATGGTGGCGCCAGTATGAAAAGAATGCGTACAGCCCCACAAGGTAGAGGTTATAGAATACGTAAAAGGTCACATCATGTTACATTGGTTGTAGATGCGTTGCAATCTCCTGTTTCTGCTGATGCGTTGGAGCCTATTGTAACACAAGAAAACGCAAACACAGAAACACAAAACAGCTAAACCACAAAGACTATGGGACAAAAGATTAATCCAATCGGGTTTAGACTCGGTGTTATCAGAGGGTGGGATTCCAACTGGTATGGAGCAAAAGATTTCTCTGAAAAATTGGTAGAAGACCAAAAAATAAGAGAATACTTGACTGCAAGGGTTCAAAAAGGTGCTATTTCTAAAATCGTCATTGAACGTACACTAAAAAGAGTTACTGTAACAATCAACACTGCCCGTCCGGGTGTGGTGATTGGCAAAGGTGGTCAGGAAGTGGACAAAATCAAAGGCGAATTGCAAAAATTGACAGGCAAAGACGTGCAAATCAACATCTACGAAATTAAACGTCCAGAAATAGACGCAAAATTAGTAGGTGAGCAAATAGCTCAACAATTAGAAGCTCGTATTTCTTACCGTCGTGCCATGAAACAAGCCATCAGCAATGCAATGCGTGTGGGTGCTTATGGTATCAAAGTAAAAGTTTCGGGTCGTTTGGGTGGTGCAGAGATGGCACGTACAGAACAATACAAAGAAGGTAGAGTACCTTTGCACACCTTGCGTGCAGATATCGACTATGCTATATCAGAGGCTTTGACAGTCTATGGCAAAATTGGTATCAAAGTTTGGATTTTCAGAGGCGAAGTTTATGGTAAACGTGATTTGACACCGATGGCGGGTTCTGCTCCTAAACGCGAAGCTGGCACAGGTGGCGGCGGTGGCGGAAACGACAGACCGTACAACGACAAGTTTAACAGAGGCGGAGGAAATGACAAACGTGGCAACAACAACAACCGCAACAACAATAACAAAAAAGGTGGAGGAGGTAACAAAGGTGGAAATAAAAGTGGCGGCGGTGCTGGTGGCAATAACAAAAAAAGATAGTTATTTTAGTTACCAATTTTTATACGATTGTCAAGGTCTGCGACCATTGCCAACGTATAAAAATTGGTAACTGAATAACTATAAAAGATAAGTTGTTTCACGCAATTTATTGATAATTAACTCCGTAGGGATTCACAAAATCCTTGCGGAGTTATTTTTTGTTCTCATGTTGTTATTTTGAGTAATATAACATAGTTTCAGCGTGTGATTTCTTGCTCGATTGGAGAAATATTGAGCCAGCCACAGACGACTTATTGCCTGACCTTTTTGAATGTTTAGAAGATTTTGGATTTGATAAAAAAAGGTCAAAGACAATTTGGGATTAAATGAATTGGTAGTGCCACAGCTATAATGCTCAGAACTAACATTTCTTTGAGAAATGTTAGTTCTAAGGTGTTTGTTGCATTACTTGTGTGGCACTACCAAAAAATTAAAAAGGAATTGGAAAATGAAATTGACAAGTTGTAAATTGCTTGGAAAATAGTTTGGAAAAGTTGCGAAATAATGAAAGACACCAAAGACTTACCACCTGAATTTGTTGTTGCTTGCAAAGAACTATTTGTAAAGATAGGCAAAAAGCACAGAGAAAAACGCAAGGCAGCCAATATAGCTAAATATGGTCATAACGATTTTTATACTGACTCTTTTAGCCGTGACCCTGAAGAAGATGCAGAAATTCAAGCCAAACTTGCTAAACTCAAACAGCAATACAATATTGCAGATGAGGAATAAAAAACTTTTTCATACGCTTGTCAAGGTCTGCGACCATTGCCAACGTATGAAAAAGTTTTTTATACGCAGATGGACATTCCTGAAATAGAAATGGCAAGAAAAAACTAAAAAAAGAGTATCCCGAAAATATTTTGTTTGCGTTTTAGTAGAAAAATAATGCTATTTTTGCAACCTTAAAAATCAATACAAAATAAAAAATTTCTTACTTTTACACCCATGAAAACGACTAAAAAAATGTCAGGAATACTATTAATTGGCGTAGGCTTGCTGCTGATTGTGGCAGGAATTATTGTGCTGAAAAGTGAAAAGTCTTTTGCTGCAACTAACGCAACAGCACTTGCCACTACTGAAAAAACTATTGTTGAAACCTCAACAACTGAGCCGACTCTGCCCACAGAAGTCGTTGCAACAACGCAAACACCACCCACAGAAACTGCAACGACAACGGTGCAAACTCCACCCAAAGAAACTGTTGCAACAACAAAAGAAACCGCAGAGGAAAAAGGTAGAGAGTTTACGAAGTTGATTATCAGCAAGTTTGATAAAAAATATTTCAAACTCAAAGAGTGGCGAAGTGATAAATACGAGAATGGTGTGTATCCCGAAGCTAATAAATATCCTGATTTGGAATTTGAATTTACCTTGCGAGATACGAAAAGTGTGTTTGCAATAGAGTGTAAATGGCGAAAAAACTACTACAAAAACGGGGTAGAATGGGCAAAAGAATACCAACTCAAAAACTACAATAACTTTGCAAAAGAAAGGAATATTCCTGTCTTTGTGGCTATTGGGGTGGGTGGCACACCCGAAAATCCAGACGAGGTATTTATCGTACCTTTGGGAGAAATAAAAGACAATTTCATTTCACAAAGTGATTTGAAAAAGTATAGCAAAGCAGACTTTAAAGACAAAAATTTCTTTTTTGACAGCAAAACAGCTACGTTGAAATAGGCGTAGCTGCCTTGCTAAATAGGCTAAAAATCCTTGCAAAACTCAAAAAAAAAGTGGTAAATTGCTAAAAAAACAACAACATGGTCATACAACGTCAAGAGAACAACCTTGTTATTAGCATTGCAACTACTATTGATATGAAATTATTGGAAAGTTTTATCCAATATTTGCGTATCGTTGAGTTGCTATCTCAGAACAGAGGAACAGAAGAACAGGCTATGCAAGTGGCGGAAGAAGTAAAAGAAAATTGGTGGGAACTTAACAAACAACAATTTCTATCATGAAAATAGTTGTTGATACGAATATTCTATTTAGTGGTTTGCTTACACCTTTTGGTAAAATTGCAGATTTGCTAACAAATCCCAAATACAATTTTGAAAAATATTGCTGCCATTATACAATGGTTGAATTGTTCAAATATCACAATAAAATTGTAGAACTGAGTAAGCAAAAGCCCGAAGACATTGGGCAAATCATGTATGGCTTTTTCAATAAAATTTCGTTTATCAATGAAAGCCAGTTACAACCTATTCATAAACAGCAAGCATACGACCTTACAAAAGATATAGACGCAAAAGATACACCTTTTGTGGCTCTTGTCTTGGCTATTCCAGAAAGTTTTTTGTGGACAGGTGATAAAAAACTAATCAATGGATTAAGAAATAAGGATTTTCAGCGATGTATTTCTACCGAAGAATTATTTGCTAAGTTGAATTAGTTGCTTTAAGGTTGGATTTATAGAAATGCCTATTATTTCTCTCTTGCAAAACTCAAAAAAACATAGTAACTTGCTAAAAAAATAAAAAAATGAATAGCAAAAAGAGAATTTGGATTTCCTATGATTTGGGAATCATAGGAGATTATGAAAATTTTTATCAGTGGCTTGACGAGCAAAATGCCAAAGAATGTGGTTTAAATGTAGCTACTTTTGAATTGGAGATAGCCGAAGAAAATCTTGTGGACTACTTACGAGAGAGCATAGGGCAACGAGTGAAAATAGAAAAAAATAACAGGTTATATGTTATTTATTTGCAAGCAAGTACAGGAAAAATGAAGGGAGAATTTTTGTTTGGTGGCAGAAAAAGGGCTATTTGGCAGGGTTATTCTACACCCAAATCAGAAGAAGTAGATAGCTAAGCCTATGCAATATGTTTTGATAGACACAGGTTTTTGGTATGCTTTGTTTGATAAGCAAGACCAATATCACAAAAAAGCTACTGAAATAGCAGAGTTTATAGCCCAACAGCATTATTTTGTGTTGCCATTCCCAACTTTGTATGAAACATTGAATACAAATTTTGTCAAAAATTATAAAGTAAACTTTGATAGTTTCCTGAAAACTCATCATATTATTAGGATTGATGATGCAAAATATTCGGACAAAGCCTTAGAAGCAACACTAAAAATGTCAAATTATCAATACAGCTTGGTGGATATGGTGCTGCGAATGATGATTTTAGATGTAAATTTGTCTATCCACGCCTTTATTACGTTTAACAACCGAGATTTTGCCGATGTCTGCCAACTGCGTGGTATTCCTATTTATTGTTAATTTTTTGCCAAATCTTCATGAACAAACTCATTCTTGGCGACTGCCTCGAAGTCCTCAAAAAAATAGACTCCGAAACCATAGACCTTGTGTATATAGACCCGCCGTTTTTCTCTACCAGAGATTATAAAGTAAGTTGGGGAGCAGATGGGGAATTTTTGGGGATTTCAGGAAGATTTGTAACCGAAGAAGAGAAAATGAAGCAGTGGCTCAATAAAATGTTGCCTGAAATAAAAAGGGTTTTGTCTATAAAAGGGATTTTATTAGTTAGTGTTGGAGATAATTTTTTGTTATTTGTAGAAGATTTAATCAGGAATTTTTTTAGCTATTCTTATGGCTCTTTAAACTGGAATTGGAAAGAAAAAGAGGAGTTGAAAAGGCAAGAGTATGTTTGGTTCTCTAATTTGCCACAAAAAAGAGGGTACAGAAAAAATTTGCAAGCCAAAACCAAAGCCCCCCAACAAGAAGCCTTGCAAAAAATAATCAAACTCCATACAAAAAAACTTGCTCGTCTATTGGCGATGAGTGCAAGCCCCTTGCCTTTCTTGACTGTTGCCAACAAAAGCAAATTGCCTTATACGGTTGTTGCCTTACACAAACAGGCTTTTGAGGATTGCAAAAATGGATTGGAACAGAAAAAAATTATTGTAGATTGTATAGACAATTCAAAAATATTAGACAAGGCATTGATAATCAATAAATTAAAAGAAGAAAAGCTGTTTTTGGTACAGCAATTACACATTCAAAAAATTGGTTTATTTGGCTCTTTCGCTGCCAATACCCAACGTGAGGACAGTGATATTGATTTTTGGGTAGAATTTGAGAATGAAACCACCGCCACTTATACAGAAACAAAATTGTATTTGACCCAGCTTTTTAACACCACAATAGACATTCCTGAAATAGAAATGGCAAGAAAAAAGCTAAAAAAAGAGTATCCCGAAAATATTTTGTTTGCGTTTTAGTAGTTTTTACTTGTGCCTTCGGTAGGCAGTCGTTACTGTTCGCAAAACCGAAAGTTTTAAGTTTTAGTTTCGGTTTTGAGAAACCGAAACCAAAAAAAGCCAACTACAAAAAAATAATTAAAAATTTTTTATCATTTTAAAACTATTTTTCCTTTTTTACGTAAGGTAAAAAAATAGCAAAATTTATTTAGAAGTACGTAAATAGGTTACGGAGTGCTATGTTTATTTTGCCTTAATATTTCTTTTATGAAAAATGATTTCCAAAAAATAGAAACAGGATTGTTTGCAGTATTTTTATTATTTATTTCAACAATAATAGCTTGGTCGTATTCATTTCCTTTGGAGCTTGATGAAAAGTTCTTTATTGGACTTTTAATTCCTACAATTATCAATTTAATAGTAGATATAAGAGGATATGATAATTTTTTATTTCTAATCAAAACTCAATTAGTTAATAGAAATGAACAAATTAGAGTTACTACTGCGTATATTTTTAAGATTAAATATAATGGTAAATACCTTTTAATTAAAAATAAGAAAAAATATTTCCCTATTGGTGGGAAATTCAAATTCTATGAAACAGCATTTGCAGAATGGGGCAAATTAAAAATAAATATAAAAGATGATTATCTGTTTAAGGAAACAGAACAGCGTAATAATGACTTAGCAAAAGTGATAGATAAAAAGGATATTCCTATGTTTTTTACTTGGTTTAAATCACGTAAAGATAGAGAAATTTGTGTTTGGCGAGAGTTTTATGACGAGGTAGTAAAAACAAAAATATTTCCTCTTGATTTATTCCCTTTTGTTGATTGCAAATTTATATCCACAAATCCATTAGAAATTACAATAAATCATCACAACAAGCCTGAATTAAAAATTCATGAAGTTTACGAATTGGTTTTAAATGAAGTACAATCACAATTCTTAAAAACTCTATTTGAAAATCCTAATGATGAAATTTACTGGGCAACATCAAAGGAAATAGATAATCTTCAGGCTGATAATTCAGAAATTGAATTTGCCAATCATACCCCTTTTCTTCTTCTAAACTAAATTTATTTTAAACTATGCAAAGAGAACTTTTATTTGAATTAGACGACCTATTAAATATCATAGGCGAAAAATTGCAACTTACAACCACTCAATTTAACAGAGTGGAAACAGCCTACAACAATGTAGCAAATTGGCTGGAACAAGACGAGGCTTTTTTTAAGAAATTTAAACCTTCTATATTTCCACATGGTTCTTTTTTACTGGGAACAACAATTAAACCCTACAACAAAGAAAAAGAAGGTAAAAATGAATTTGATTTGGACTTTATCAACTTTTTACAATTTGATTACAATTCGTATCTACCAAAAGAAGTTTTAGACGAATTGGAAAAAAGGCTTAAAGAACATGGTACATATAAAGAGAAAATAGAACGTAAAAATCGTTGTGTAAGGCTAAATTATGAAGATGAGACAAATCCTAATAATAAGTTTCATATTGATATACAGCCTGCTTGTCCTGATAATACAAATTCTAATTATTGGGGTGAAAATCTTAATTTACGAGTGCCAGATAAAGAACAACAAGCATGGAAATATAGTAGTCCTGTGCCTTTCGCTTCGCATGTAGAAAATAAAGCCAAACAAGTAGATAGAACAAAGTTATTGGAGAAAGCCAAACAACAAGATAAAAAATGGGCAACTAAATATTATACAGATACCATTCTTGCCCAAGCCCCCTTGCCGCAATCTGTGCCTTATCAATATAAATTGCCACTATTAAGAGCAATACAGCTTATCAAAAGACATAGAGATGTCTATTTTTATAATCATGAACTGGAAAATTTTAAGACTTCAAGCATTATCTTAACAACTTTGACGGCTAACTCTTATGTGAATGAAGTTTCAGAATTTGAGATTATTAAAGACTTTTTAAGATATACTCTAAATAAACTCTCAACGGAGGGAATGAATTTTAGTATTGCAAATCCTTTAAATAATGATGAAAAATTTACTGATAAATGGGCAGAAAGCCCTCAATATAACGAGGCTTTTGTAATGTTCATTCGTAATTTTTCTACTAAATGCTATCTAATTGATAACAATACAGGAACTAAATCTAATTTTAGCTTACTAAAAGAAATGCTTGGCGAAGACATTGTAGGTCAATCACATCAAGTAGAAGTTGATTACATACAACAACAAAGGAAAAATGCTAATCTTTATGTTGCAGCATCTGGCATTATTGGAACTGAAAATAAAGCTAATAACATAATAATACCTAAAAATAATTTCTACGGAACTTAAATGAATAAAGAAAAAAATTTAACTATTTCTGAACAATACATCCACTTCAAAAAGAAGTTCCCTAATTGGAAATTTGTTAATGAAAAGGATAATAAATTAACTGCGATTGGTACTATTCAACCTTCTTTAAAAATGTCTATTTATGAGGTAAAAATAGTTTATACGTTTAAAAAACAACCTGTTGTTTATATTATCTCGCCACCATTATGTAGGAATTTTAAGAATGATAAAATACCACACATTTATTCAGATAAAAAACCCTGTTTATATTATCCCAAATATAAAGAATGGACACCAAACAAATACCTCGCTAATACAGTTGTAGTTTGGTTATCTTTATGGCTATATTTTTATGAAAGCTGGCATATAACAGGTGTATGGTCTGGAGAAGGCATAGAACATAATATTTAGTTCTCCAAAAAGATTACACTCCTCTGTAATCTTTTTTCTTGTTTATTATTTCCCCTTGCAAAACTCAAAAAAACGGATTAACTTGCTAAAAAAAACAGCTATGATTTCCTTACAAACCTCTATTTTAAGTGAAATGCAAACCTTGTCGGCACAGCAACTACAAGAAGTTTGGCTCTTTGTTACTTTTTTGAAGTATAAGACAATGATTGATTTAACGGAGGAAACAGTTACACCAACTATCTCACCTTTGCAGCAACAACTTTTGCTGCAAAGAGAAAAGGACATGAAAGAAAACCCCGACAAGCAAATGACCTGGGATAGCCTAAAACAAAAGCTACAAGAAAGATATTCATACTAAAAGAGGTGATGAATTTATAACAGAAAGGTTAAAACTTAACTAAACCCCATGAACAAACTCATTCTTGGCGACTGCCTCGAAGTCCTCAAAAAAATAGACTCCGAAACCATAGACCTTGTGTATATAGACCCGCCGTTTTTCTCCAACCGAACTTATGAGGTCATCTGGGGAGATAAGGGCGAAGTGCGTAGCTTTGAAGACAGGTTTGCAGGAGGCATAGAACATTACATAGGCTGGCTAAGAGAAAGGGTGCAAGAACTCCACCGAGTTTTGAAACCAACAGGAAGCATTTTTGTCCATTGCGATTGGCACGCAGATGCCTATATTCGGGTGTCGGTTTTGGATAAACTATTTGGTTCAGAAAATTTTAGAGGTGATATTGTTTGGAAAAGAACCAATGCACACAATGATGCTAAGAAAAAATTAGCTGTTTTGACTGATACAATTTGGTATTTTTCAAAATCTGAAATTTGCACATATAATCCAATTTATGTAGAACTTTCAGACGAATATAAAAACAGCACATACAGACACGAAGACGAAAAAGGAATTTATAGATTGGATAATTTGACAGGTGCAAGAATAAATCCCAACGACATGGAATGGCGAGGTTATCATCCAAAAAATGCAGGGCGAAGTTGGTCTGTTCCCAAAGAAACAGTATTTAAGTTGGTTGGCGAAGAAAAAGCAAAAGAACTAACAACAATCCAAAAATTGGATTTATTGTATGAAAATAATTTTATAGAAATTAGCAAAAATAATGTACCAAGTTTTAAAAGGTATTTAAGCACTTCACAAGGAACCTTAGTCGGTAATTCTTGGACTGACATCAACAACGTACAATCCAAATCCAAAGAAAGAATCGGCTATCCCACCCAAAAGCCTGAAAAATTATTGGAAAGAATTATCAAAATGGCAAGCAACGAAGGGGACACTGTTTTAGACTGTTTTATGGGTGGTGGCACAACTATTGCCGTTGCCGACAAGCTTAATAGAAAGTGGATAGGCATAGACCAATCTGTCAATGCGGTAAAAGTTACCGAATTTAGGTTGAACAGACAACAAAGTCTGTTTTCTAACCCTTTTTCGTTGCAACTGCACAAATACGACTATGATACCTTGCGTTACAAAGATGCTTTTGAGTTTGAGAGTTGGATAGTAGGGCAGTTTGGCGGAGTTCCCAACACAAAACAACGTGGAGATGCAGGAATAGACGGCTACACCAAAACCATAAACCTTCAAAACGCTAAAACCCTTCAAGGTTTTGAAAACCTTGAAGGGTTGGCTATTCCTATTCAGGTCAAACGAAGTGATAATGTGGGCAGAAATGTGATAGACAATTTTAAGTCGGCTTGCGAAAGATTTGACAAAGCAAATTTTGAAAAACACAAAGCAGCCCACGCCCCCGTAGGTTTTATCATAGCTTTTTCGTTTGGCAAAGGGGCAATAGAGGAAGTTGCAAGGTTGCGAAACGAGGAAAATGTGTTGATAAAATTGGTAACGGTAGAGGAAATTGTGCCTATTGCCAAAAAACCAAGTTTGAAAATAGAGATGCAAGTAGCCCAGCCCAAAGGGGGAGAAGCCCCCAAAGGAGGAGAAGCCCCCCAGCCCCCCAAAGGGGGAGTTACTGTAATAAATTTTACAGCAACTGCCGAAAGTGAAGTAGGTATTGAATTTTTTGCTTGGGATTTTGCCTACGATTCCCCTCTCAGTAGGAGAGGGGCAGGGAGTGAGGTGCTTTTTACTCCTGAAATTTTGTTAGATAGAACAGGCAAACAAAGCCACCAATTTAAAGCTGGCGAACACAAAATTGCAGTAAAAGTGGTTGATAATGAGGGGCTGGAAAGTATAGAAGTTATCAAATTGAAAGTAAACGGAGAAGTAAAACGTAACTAAACCAATCATTACCTTATGTTGCCAACGTCAGAAAAAAAACGAAAAGTATTGTTGATAGCCTTTTTGGCTTTTACTTTGCTAACTACATCTTTTTCGGTTTATTTTTATCAAATCTTTTTTTCAAAAAATATTTTGGTTGGCAAAGAAGATGCCGAAATATTTATCTATCCCGATACGGACTTCGACCAGTTGGTGCAGCAACTCAAAGCTGCCCAATGCCTGAATGACGTGATGTCGTTTGCTTTTGTGGCTCGTTATATGAAATACAGAGAGAGAGTAAAGGCTGGTCGTTATATTTTGCGTGGCAACATGAGCAACGTAGAGGCTATTCGCACTTTGCGGGGACCTCAACAGCCTGTTACGCTAACCTTTAACTCGGTGAGAACCAAAGCCGACTTAGCGGGCAAAATTTGCAGGAGTTTCCCGATGGATTCGGTTAAATTTCTCAAATTATTGAGCAATACAAGCCTTGCCAAAAAATACAACCTCGATACCACTACTATTATGACCATGTTTTTGCCCAATACTTATGAAGTCTATTGGACTATTACAGAAGAAGAAGTATTTGAGAGAATGAGCAAAGAATACCAAAAATTTTGGACAAAGGCACGCAAAGACAAAGCCCAACAAATCAATTTAACTCCTTCGCAAGTTTCGGTTTTGGCTTCCATTGTGGAGGCAGAGTCTAAAGTAGCCAAAGAACAACCAACCATAGCAGGGGTTTATATAAACAGATTGAATAGCAACACACCTTTGCAAGCCGACCCTACGGTGGTCTTTGCTGTTGGTGATTTTTCTCTCAAAAGGGTTTTAAATTCGCATTTGCAAGTAGATTCGCCTTACAATACGTACAAATATTCGGGTTTGCCACCAGGTCCCATTAATTTGCCTTCTATTCAAACCATAGATGCGGTATTGAACTATGAAAAGCACAAATATCTATTCTTTTGTGCCAAAGAAGATTTTTCTGGCTCACACAATTTTGCTGTAACTTTATCAGAACACAACGAAAATGCTAACCGTTATCGCAGGGCTTTGGATAAGATGAACATAAAGAAATAAAATGCACAAAAATTGGCAAAAACTAATCAAATCTTTGCACCAAAAAAAATATAGGCAAGAAGAGCAGCTTTTTTTGGTAGAAGGGGCAAAAAGTGTAGCCGAATTGTTGCAATATACGCAGCAGTTTGAAGTGAAGGCTGTTTTTTATACGCCTGAATTTTACGAAAGTTATCAGACTTTGTTAGCTGCACAAGACCAAACAAAGGTAATTTTGCAGCAAACAACGGCAACTTTGTTAGAGGCAAGTGGCACGTTGCAAAGCAATGATGGGGCATTGGCGATAGTAAAAATTCCAAATAATTTGGTAGCAAACTTTGCTAATGGCTATGTTTTGGCACTTTCTGACATCAGAGACCCTGGCAATTTGGGAACTATTATTAGGATAGCAGATTGGTATGGAATTTCTCAGTTACTTTGCTCTGCCACCACTGTAGATTGGTACAATCCCAAAGTGATTATAGCCTCGATGGGGTCTTTTTTGCGTGTAAAACCTTATTATTGCGACTTGGTAACTTACTTACAAGAAATTAGGCAACAAACTAACTTACCTATTTATGGCACTACATTGGAGGGAGAAAATTTGCACCAAACCCAATTTGAATCGCAAGGCATTGTGGTTATTGGCAACGAATCCAACGGAATTGCCGTTGATATTTTGCCACTTTTGACCCACCAAATCACTATTCCACGTTTTGGCAAGGCGGAGTCTTTGAATGCAGGCATTGCCACAGGTATTGTTTGCGACAATTTGGCAAGGGCTTTGAAAAATATTTAGTATTTCTGTTTTCTACCTCTTGCTTCAAAATACGCAGATTCAACATTTAAAGCTAAACATTCAAAATTATCTCCATTCACTAAAATCCCAAACGGCTATATCTCCTTGTGCAGTTCCTATGAGGGCTTTGCTGTCGTCTGCTGCCCAGCGAAGTAGGCTAACTTCGCCTTGTGCCATGCCTACGTAGAGAGGTTGAATAGTTTTGGAAGGTTGCCAAAGCACAACCAAACCATCTTCTCCGCCAGAGAGCAAAAGGTTGTTGCTTTTTTGGTAGCAAAGTTGCGTTACTTTGCTTAGGTGGCGGTTGAGTTGAATAGGTTTTGTACCTGCGGGACCTTTGCCCGATACATTCCAAATCACTATCATTTTGTCGCAGTTGCTTGCCAAATATACACTGTCGGCACTCCAAGCAAGGTGCTTGACTTTGGTGGGGTAGCCCGACATTTGTAAGTCTGTTTCAGGCTCATAGGGCAACTCCCAAAAATGAATTTTGAGGTCTTGCGTACCTGCCCCTATGTATTTGCCATCGGGACTCCACTGCACTGCCACCAAAGAAGTTGCATATTGGAGTTGGTCGTAAGGCGTTGAGGTTTTGAGGTTAAAAAATTGGATTTGTCCGTAGTTGGCGGTAATAAAATGGTGGCTATGTGCCGACCAATCTATGGCTGCCACTGTATTTTGGTGCTGGTCGTGTTGCCAAAGGAGTTTGCCCTCTGTGTCAAACAAGGCTACTGTTTTGCCCCCTGCTGCTATAAAATGTTTGCCGTTGGGTGCAAATTGCAAATGTTCTATCCAAAATTTTCCTAAGCTATGGCTTTTTATCAGTTCTCCTGTTTGGGCGTGGTAGAGATTTACTTTGCCATCATGCCCTGCCGTAGCCACTCGAAAGGCTGTGCTTGACGTGCCAATGGCTGTTAAACTGCCTTTGTGGGCTGCTTTTTGGTACAGCAATTCGCCTGTATAGGCGTGAAACGCAAACAAAGTGCCTGAGGCTGTGCCTCCAAAAGCCAAATTGCCATCGGCAGACCAACCCCCTGCTGTAAGGTATTCGTCTGCAATATAGTTCCAAAGATTTAGTTTGTCCATTTGTTTATCTTTTCAAAAACTCATATTCATAAATTTTTGGCTCAATTTTCTTTGCCAAAATGTCCAAACTTTCTCTTAAATTAGCCAATAGTTCATTATATTTTTCATCTGCACTTTTGTTGTTCATCTTGCCTGTTGTATTTCTGCCCTGAAAATATTCCCGAATATCATAAAAAGCTGCGTCCACTGCCTTAGCGGGCAAGTTGGCAAGGGCAATTTTATTGATACTCTCGTGATAATATGCCCACAAAGCTCTGCCTGCCGAAAAAACTGCGGTGGCTTCGGGTGAAAACTGCAAAGGTTTTTGCTTGGTTTTTTCTACTTTTTCAAAAATATTGTTAGAATTTCCCTTTTTGAGTTTGCCTAATATAAAATCTGTCATCAGGCTACTCTCAAATTCCTGCCTTGCATTGACCTCTTTTTCTGTAAAAGGTAGCCAATGGTTTGTGCCATATTTAACTTGTATGTTGTTGATAAACAAGGTATAAGCCAAACAGTTGTGTTGAAAATTTGTGTCTGTTTGCCAACCTTCGTGGGGATATAAAAACTGTTCTCTGTCATTTAGCCAAGTGGCAGCAATGCAATGGCGAACTGCAAAATACACACAACAAGCCAGTAAATTGTGCCTGTTGATGGCTAATTGTGTCATACTTGTATTGCCCGAGTTTTCAATAAAAACCATATTCTGGTGTTGAAAATCATTGCCCCTGTAATTCAAAAAACCAATGTAACTATTTTGTGTATTGGCAAATTGTTTTATCCATTCATTGATATATTGGTTGCTATCATAAGCATAGATAGTATGCTGACCTGCAAGCAATTTATTTTTTTCATAAACATCGACCGAAATAGCTGTAAATTTCTCTTTTTGGGCTGTGTTCCAAATTTTAAAACCAATAGGAAATTGTCCTTTCACATTGTCAAAACTATTGGCAGGCACAACAAAACATTTTTCTAACTTGGCATTGAAAAAATTTCTAAAATCAGCAAAATTAGGAGATTGCAACAGTTTTAGTTTAGAAAATTCGGCAAGCCATGCACCCGAAAGTTCTTGATAAACCCTTGCCATAAATTGTGCAAACAGTTCATATTTTGCCTTCTTTAAAACTTCGCTGTATCTATCACGAGTTTGATTTTTTGCAAAGTCATCTTTAAACGAAGTTTTAATCAAGTTTCGTTTGTTTGTATGCTCTGCATAAGGCGGATTGATATAAATTACCAATTTCTTGCGTTTTTCAGGGCTATTTATAATTTCTTGTAATTTTTTTGGCAACTTCTCAAAACTATCATTCAAAAAATCAAACTGAAAAACATTGTCTTCCATCAGGTTTGCCCCGTTTTGAATACGGTCTTTGATTACATCTACATCTTGTCTGTCCAAAGTAGAAACAAATATTTTCAATTTATTTGTCAGCCCTGTTAGCAAATTGCCTGTGCCTGATGCACAATCCCAGATATAGTATTCATCTTGCCAATCTTCGCCCAGCACCTTTGCCAAATATTCTTGCGACAACTCCACCCAAATCTGCGGAGTAAAAAAACTACCTTTTCTTTCTCTTATGTCTTGGGGAACTAACAAATCTCGTCTTTCTACAATATAATCCCAATATTGTTCCTTTGGAGGTCTTTCATATTTGTTCCAAAATTGGGTGTGTGCTTTTTGCTTGTCGTTGAAAAATGTTTTTCTACTTTGAAACATTCCCATTTCGTCAAGAATTTTGTCTAATTCGTAGTAATCTTTTTTGAGCAACACATACAAATTATCTTTTAAACTTTCATTCTCTTGCGAAAGCAAATCAGCCAAATAAAAATCTCCGTCTATGATATTATTTTTCTTAGCAACTTCCCAATTCAATACGATTGTGGGCTTGACAGCAGCCAACCACTTAGTATAAATGGTAATAAAATTGTTTTTGTCAATCCTAACTTTTGAAGTTGCAGCATTGCCAACCACAAAATTTGTCTTGATAAATTCACGCAGTTCTTGGTCGTCTTTTTCATAAAAAAACAGCAAAGTTTCGTTCTCAATCGTGGTTTTTACTTTGTCATAAACTTGCTTAAACTCTTTGGTTTCGTGGTTAGAAGGGGCAACATTCCAATTAAAATCATTTTGGTAAAAAACTTCCTGAATAGCATTATAAGGCAAAAAAGCAATTTTTTCGGCATCAAAAGCACCCAAAAAAGGCGGAGGCAGCACCTTGTCAAAAGTCCTCGCCTTGCCAATGGTCAAAATCAACTGCACCACAGATTTGTAAACGTCTGATACGCCTTTTTTGGCTTCAGCCCAAAGCCCCCCAGCCCCCAAAGGGGGAGTAGCCCCCCTGCCCCCCAAAGGGGGAGTAAATGCGTCAAAAACTCCCCCTTTGGGGGGCAGGGGGGCTTGGCTACTCACACAAAAATCCACATTGCCAATAATCTGCGTGCAATCAAACTCACCAAAATAATTTTGGGCTATTTTGTTTTTTAATTCTTCTTCTCTTAGTTTATGTAAATTTTGTTTCATTGGTTATTGATTACTCTTTTTTGAATAGAAAAGATAAGTTCTGAAAATTGTTTTTAAAGTTAGTTTAACAAAACTATATTTGTTGCAAGTTACAAAAAAAACACATATTAGATACTTCATCATGCTTTTTCACAAAACATATACCCATCAAACCTCGCAAGAATGGTTAGTTTTGGTACACGGGGCAGGTAGCAATTCGTCTATCTGGTTCAAACAACTCAAAGAATTTGTTAAGCACTTCAACGTCTTGACAGTAGATTTGCGAGGGCACGGCAAGTCGAAAGACTATCCTGAACGAAGTTTGCGAAAAAACTACACTTTCGAGGTCGTCAGCAAAGATGTGGTAGAGGTTTTGAATCACCTCAAAATTCAGTCAGCACACTTTGTTGGCATTTCATTAGGCACGTTGATTATTCGCAGCATAGGCGACATAGACTCGTCTAAAATAAAAAGTATGATTTTGGGCGGTGCTATTACCAATCTCAACTGGTTTGGGCAGTTTATGGTCTTTTTTGCCAAAATATGTCGTTACCTTGTGCCGTTTTATTGGTTGTATTTGCTCTGTGCCTATATTTTGATGCCTGGTGGCAGACACAAAGAGGCAAGAATGCACTTTGTAAAAGAAGCCCAAAAATTAGAACAGCCCGAATTTTTGCGTTGGTTTGCTCTTACACTACATGTGATGCCCACGTTGCGTGATTTTTTCAAAAAAGAATTGCCTATACCCACGCTATACATCATGGGTGAAGATGATTTTATGTTTTTGCCCCATATCAAAGATAGAATTGTGAAATTTCACCAACATGCCTTACTCAAAATTATAGAAAGTTGCGGACACGTATGCAATGTGGAATCTCCTGAAATTTTTAATGAGGAGGTAATTAAGTTTGTCAAAACTGTTTAGTAATTGCAAACCTTTACTTGTCTTTGCTTATTTCCTCCAACAAACTATCAACTTCATAGCTATCTTTGGTAGGAATGGTTAGTTCTTGCCCTTTTGAGTCAATGATGAGATATTTTTTATTTTTTTGCACCACAGCCAAACCTTTTTTGTCAAATTCAAAGTAGGTATCATACACGCAAGGTACTATTTCTTGCTTTTTGGAGTGATAAGCCCCATGTTTTTTACCTTTTTGGGTGTAGGCAAAAAAAGTATTATCTTTGTTCATCACAATTTCTATTACACTAAATTCGCAAGGCACTACCACCGCACCCTCTATAGTAATGATGCCCTTTTTTTTGTTTTGCTCCACTAAAAAACAATTCGTTTCAGGGTGAAACTCAAAGGTATTGTCCCAACGGTTGTCATACAAACAAGCAATAACTGCCCTACCTGTGCTGTCTAACAAGCCTACTTTTTTGTTTTGTACCAACCTTGCTACAAAACCTACACCATATACTTTCTCAAAACTAAACGGCACATCATACAAACAAGGGATAATTTCTTTGCCCGTAACCATATTTACGCAACCATATTTGCTATCCTTTTGCACACAAACGAAGTTTTCTGTATCGAAAGTGTCCATCAGTTTATGGTACTTGCAATGTATAATATAGACTCCTTTGCGGTTGATAAGTCCCCACAAGCCTCCCATACGCACCCACGTATGGCGTTGGTCGTAAAACTCCAGCACTTGGTCGTAGATAGGTTTCACTGCCCAGAGTCCCTGCCAAGTTCTGAAACCATATTTACCGTTTTCGGCTTTCCACGAAGAAAGTTCTCTGTTGTCTTGTGAAAATGCCAAAAAAGGCAACAAGAAAAGCAAAACACCAATAACAAAATAAGTGATTATTTTTTTCATACTTATTGACACATTTTTACCCTTTTGAGGTTGCAAGCCTTGACAACTAGTAAATTTTGGAGATGCAATTTAATAAGCCTATTCAAAAATTTTTCAAAAGTTCTATTCTTTGACATTTGCTCGCAATGCAATGACCTGTTTAGACTTAAAAGGGTCGTTGGAGTAGATAGTAAAAAATCTGTCGTGGTTGCCATGTTTGCCGTTGTGCATGAGTTTTACTTTGATAATTCGGCTTTCATTTGGGGCTATGGCATCTACATCTGAAATGACCTCGCAACCTTCGGAGGCAGCTATTTTGTGGATTTTGAGGTCTATCTTGCCCACATTGCGGACTACAAACTCTGTTACAAGGTCTTTGTCGGGTGATACATTTTCCAAAGTTCGCACTGCTTCGCTGATGCAAATATTGGGCATATCTTCCGAAGCATTGGTTGTAATGTAAGTATCTGGCTGAATATCAGCAGCTACTGTTAGTTTTATTTTCTCTTTGGTTTGCGTTTCCAATACAATTTCGTCTAACAAATAACCAAAACTATTTTTTAGTTTGGGTTCGTAAGTCAAAACCACAGCTCCAATTTGATTTGCCTTTACAGTCATAGACGAATCAAAAAATACTTTGATATGTGGAGGGGCTACTATTTTTTGAGTAAAAGTAACATTTTTGTTGGTGCTGTTGTGGAAATGAAATTTCTTAGTAACTGCAATGTGCGTAGTCAAAGTACCTAAATTTAGGTTTTTTTGGCGAAACCGTAAACTGCCGTTTTGGTGAACAAAGTCGTTTTCTGTATGCTCTGCATTGTAAGGCATAATAAAACCTTTTATCCGCAAGTTATGTGCTTCTGAACTGCCTAAAACCGTAACATGAAATTCTTTGTCAAAAGCCCCTGCACGGTAGGGTGAAAAACTAACTGCAATGATACCCTCCTCGTTAGGTTCTATGGGAGTTTTTGGGAAATTTGTGGTCATACAAGCACAATCTACCTCTACATCATGTAGCAAAACAGGTTTGTTGCTGGTGTTTTGAAAGACAAACTCATACTGAATAGCTTGCTTGGGCTTTGGCAATCTCCCAAAATTGTAGGTTTCTGTATGAAAAACTAAGCTATTGCTATCTTGAGCAACGGCAGAAAAGGCAGCAACGAGCCACACTACAAAGAAAGTGAGTTGTAATTTCATGATTATCTTATAGAAATAAAATGCTGTAACACACAAAAGTAAACAAAATACATTTCAATCTAAAAAAAAATTATGATTTAGGAAAGAAAAATTAAATTTTTTTGCCCTTCACAAAATAACTCCACACCACACTTTGCTGCTTGATTTCAGGGTGATGAGGTTGCATAACTTTGGCTTGTTCGGCTTTGCGTTTTGCCCACAAAGTAGAAAAATTGGCATAGAGATAAAAATGAGCTTGCAAAACCACGCCAATACCCCAAAATTTGCCTTTTGAAACCAAGTGCAAAGCTGCCAATCCGTCTAAAACCATTCGGATAAACAAGGTGCTGAACAAGTTTTTTTCTGGTAAGTTTTTTAGCAACATTACCAATCCATTGCGAAAATTGAGCAACATTTTTTTAGGATTGTCGGTTTGCAATGTGCCGCCGCCTAAATGGTAAACTGTACTTTCGCCACAATAATAAATTTGGTGGTTTTGGTTTTTTAACCGCCAGCAAAGGTCTATCTCCTCCATGTGTGCAAAAAAATCTCCATCGAAACCGCCAACTTCGTGAAAAATCTTTGCCTGCACTGCCAAACAAGCCCCCGAAGCCCAAAAAACAGGCAAGGTATCGTCATACTGCCCTTTGTCCTCTTCGGTGGTATCAAAAATTCGTCCTCTGCAATAAGGGTAGCCCAAATAATCTATGAAACCTCCGCCTGCCCCTGCATATTCGAAGTGAGTTTTGCGTTGGTAGGCTTTGATTTTGGGCTGGCAAGCTACGGCTTGCGGTTGTTTTTTCAAAGTTTCTATCAAAGGTGGCAACCAATTAGGTGTAACCTCTACATCAGAATTGAGCAAAATATAATACCGAAAATTGTAATTTTTTTTCAATAACGCCAATGCTCTGTTGTAACCTTCGGCAAAACCCCAGTTTTGCTTCGCCCTAAGCAGGTGTATGTTTGGGAAATTTTGCTGTATAAACTCCACTGAATTATCAGTCGACCCATTATCAGCTATGATGAGGGCTGTATGAGGCGTATGTTGAATGACCGAAGGTAAAAATTCGGCTAATAGTTTTTCACCATTGTAGTTCAAAATTACTACCGCAGTTTCGTGTCTTGGCGTATCGTGCAGTTTTATAAATAGCTGACTTTCAATCATTTTAGAAAATGGCTAATAAAATAAACACCAAATTAAATAGTAAAAAACAACTAAAAATAGCAATTCCTCCGTATTTATCTATTTTATGTGCTTTCTCAAATTTTTCGTGTTTGAAATAATACAACGAAATAGCAGCCAAAGCAATGATAAAAAAGATACAAACTAAGGTAAAACCGTGCAAAATATCTACCAAAGTGAGTTGCGAAGTTTCAGGCAAAATAGAGTCTATCACATATTTATTGCCTACCGAAGCAAATACGCCACCTACAGGCAAACCAAAACGAGGGTCAACATTTTCATTTTCTATAAAAAAGCTGATAAAAGAGATACAAAAAGCTACATACATTCCCAAAAAAACTTTGATAAACAGCCCCCACGCATCACGTTTGAGGTCTAAAGCTATGACAAACCTCGAATATCTGGTACTTGCATTGCTTAGTTTGGGGTCGCCAAAAGAAGTTTCGTACACACTTTCATCTGTTTTTACGGCAAACTTTTCTATTCGCCAGCCGTCTATGGTTAGCTCTGGGTCATAAGATTTGCCTGCGGTATCTGCCACAAAAACCAAATCTCGACTGTCAAATTTGGAGTTTTCTACATAGATTTTCAGTTGTTGCTCGTCGAAAGGATAATCTCCCACCTGCCAAGCCTGTTTCATTACGCATTTCATCTTGATTTGCAACCAATCCAAACTGTCTAATTGGTCTATCAACACATCGGGTTTTTCTATACTTTTGGCATTGGGTATTTCTATTTGTTGCTCCAAATTAAATTTCTTGATATTGTTGTTATACAAAAGCCAAATCCAGAAACGTGCAGTATATTCCTTGTCCCTAAAATTAAAATCGTGCAGACTGATAAGGTAGCAACCCACTTTTACAGTATCGGGGCGTTGAGCAAAACTGCCAAAGGGAAGTAAAAAAAGGAAAAATAGCAAAAGAACAACAAGTCGAAAATACGTTGGCAGGTTGTTAGCATACATTGGCAATGGTCGCAGACCTTGACAAACGTATGCTAACAACTTGCTATTCAGTTGATTAATTTTGAAAAAACCTAATTTCATTCCACATTTTCTTATTTAACTCAATTTAGGTTTGTATCGAGATTGTTCAAAAATCTTTTTTGCATCTTTGTCTTTCATCAAGGAGTCTAAGGTAATTTCGGGGTTGCTTTCCATGTAGCTGCGTACGATTTGCCAGCCCAACCAACGCCCAATACGACCAGGACATTCATCTCCTATTTCACCTGTGGTTGGTCTTTCGCCTACATAACGGTTAATTTTCTCGTGTAAGGTTTCAAAGAAAAGGTTATTTTCTACGAAATGTCCCCAAACAATGGATTGATTTACCTCACAATTTTGGATTTCTTCGCCTGTATAACCAATGATAGTGCTGTCGGCTACGTTTTGCAAAGTTTTTTCCATAAAATAATAGGTCTTGCCGAAATAAATCATTTCACTCAACATATTTTTCTTGCGAAAGTCTGTTTCCGTTTCGTTGTATTTATTGGAGAGAAACATCACCACCGTAGGCACAATAGCCTCTTTGCGATAACGGCGAAAAATGTAATGGGGTACATCACGCATACGATACTTGGCTTTGTCGCCCAAAAAAACATCAAGACCCACAATAATCAAACTGTCTGAAACATAGACATCACTTTCGAAACCTGTAACCACTGTATAAATAGTAGGTGGCACAAATTCAGGGTAGTGAGATTTGACAATTTGAAAAGCCTGTTCAAATTCTTTGGCTATGTCTTGCATTTCGCCAAAATATTCGTCAGTTTGTTGGGTAAGGGTATCTATGTAGGGGCTTTGGGCTATTCGCAAGATGCTGTTTTCTACAACGGAGTCGGGCATTACGCCTTTTTGCAAAAAATTTCGAGCAAATAAATCATTTGCCTGCAAAAAAGTCTTGACTTCTTGGGGGTTGTTAATTTGTTGGATAGCCCTCTCTATGCGTTTGATTTCTACTTTGACTTCAAGAGTTTTATCGGGTTGGTTGTGCTGTTTGTCGCAAGAACTGGTTGAATAGACAAGCAAACAAGTTGCGATAATAATAATTAGGTTAAATTTGTCCCTAAATAATAGGAATAAAAAGCTCATAAAAGAGTTATTGAGTGTAAACAACTATTTTTGGACTTCGTAAAGCCTGAAACGGCTGTTGTTTATTGCCGTTGTACTATTGAAATAGATGTAGCATAGACTTCAGTCTGTGTTTTAATAACTTTCGTCTGTGGTTTATTTTTTGCTATTTCACTGCAATTTTGTACCTTTCACGTTGCAAAAGTATTATAATTTTTTTGATAAATACTATAAAACTCGTTTATTTTAAGCAACAAATAGCACGTATGTAAGAAATATTATCATTCAACTATTTGTTTTGGAGTTTAAAAACTCTTGCACAAATTTTTTGGCGGTTAGAAAGTCTGTAAACTTTGGTGTAAGAATTTTGCCTGTTTTAGAGTCATCAAGCATTTTTTGTAGGCTGAGTTGCCCAAATACATTGTTTGCATCGAGAGCAGCCTCTACCAACAAGCCATATTGGGTAGCTTTGGGATACCAATTTTGGTGGAGCCACGCCAATACGTCTTCGCTGACCACTTGCAGCATACTGTGGTCTGAAATATAGACCTTGATTCGTTGGTCGTGAATATACTCCGTAGAAAAAGTCATGTCTTTGACAAAATCAGCATCAGAAAGTCTGTAAAAACCCTTCCAATAGGCAAAAGCCACAAAAGGAATTTCGTTGCTCATGTCATAAATTTCTGCAAATTTACCATCATAGACTTTGGTGTAATTGTCGAGTAGTTTTCTGTTTGTCATATAATTTTGAGTTTTTATTTTTTAATTATAGAAAATGTAACATACGCTTTAGCGTGTGATGAATGTAGCATACGCTTTGTGTGATGAATGTAGCATACGCTTTAGCGTGTGATGAATGTAACATACGCTTTAGCGTGTGATGAATGTAACATACGCTTTAGCGTGTGATGTTAAGCTAAGAAAACAAAATAAGCAAATTTATAATTAATTGATTATCAATACACTAAAATATTTTTTTAAGTCCGTAGAACTGAAATATTTATAGTGAAAGTAGCCCCACTTCCCTAAGTGCCGTAGGCACGACATATTTCGTGCCTACGGCACTTTGAAACAGAGGAAATATGGTTTGCTATAAATATTTCGTGCCTATGGCACTAAAAAAGGCTTTTCTTAGTTTAACAGCATTGGGTTTTAACCTGTCTTATCTAAAATCACACGCTAAAGCGTATGTATAAAATAGCCGAACAAAAATAACAGCTTTTGGTAATTTTGCAACTTTTATTTTCGTTTACTTATTTTGTGCAAGGTAATATTTCTTTGCAAATTACACTTAAATTTGCCCAATTTTCCACTCTTTTTTTCGTGTTTGGTGGCTCTGCCCTGTACCCTTTCTCTCCACATTTTGAAACTTGTCGGTTTCATATTTTGTCGCATCAGGGCAATAACTGCGGATTCGGAAACCCCAAATTGCCTTTCTATGGCATCAAAAGGTGTACGGTCTTCCCAAGCCATGCCCACAATACGGTCTATGTCTTCGGGTGTTAAGTTGCTCATGTTTTTGGTATTTTTCTACAAACTTAACTGAAATTTAAGGGCAATGTTTTTTAAATCTTCCTCCACAGGGGCTAACAATTCCCAGCCTTTGGTTTGTCTTTCGTGGGCTGTTTCTCTTTCTATGTCGCCGGGTATATAGACTTTGGGCTGTCCTTCTATGGGTTTTGCGTTTCTAAAACGGAGAATCCACGTGTCCATGTGTTGCTTAAACTCTTCGGCAGGGCGGAAACCGTCTATTCGCATAGCACCCAAAAAATGCCCTAAACCTTTGCCCACAGGATTGGCTGCTAAGGGCAGAAAATGCACAAAAGGCGGCGCCCACGAAGCATAATTTGCCCCTGACAACACAGCCGACAAAATATCTACCATAGCACCCAAACAATAACCTTTATGACTTCCATGTTCTCTGTCGCCACCCAAAGGCAACAAAGCACCGCCTTGTTTCAGTTCATTTGGGTTAGTGGAGGCGTTGCCTGTAGAGTCTTGTATCCAGCCCAGCGGTGCATCTTGTTGTTTGCGTTGCAAGATTTCGAGTTTGCCATTGGCTGCGGTGGTGGTCGCAAAATCAGCAACAAAGGCAGGCTGCTTGTCGGCAGGAATGGCTACGGCAATCGGATTAGTTCCCAGCAGCCTTTCGGTGGAGAACGTAGGGGCAACCAACGGACTTGCGTTAGTCATGGCAAAACCTATCATGTCTTTGGGCAGTGCCATCATTGCGTGATAACCCGCAATTCCAAAATGATTGGAATTTTGGATTGCCACCCAACCACTACCCACCAATTCGGATTTTTCTAAGGCTATTTTCATAGCTTTTGGGGCTACTACCAAACCCAGCCCACCATCGCCGTCTATGCTGGCAGTGCTTGGCGTTTGGTGCAAAATTTTGATTTGGGGTTTGGGATTGATACGCCCTGCTTCCCACAGGCGTAGGTAGCCCGACAAACGAGCAACGCCATGCGAATCTATGCCCCGCAAGTCGGCTGCAACTAAGGCATCGGCTGCTAAGGTTGCGTCTTCGGCAGGGCAGCCTATTTTAACAAATACTTGTTCGGTAAATGTTTTGAGTTGGAGGTAAGTGTATAAAGCCATTTTTTTTCAGTTATCAGTTAGAATGTAGCATACGCTTTAGCGTGTGAGTTTTTTAAAGTTGTCATCTTTCGAAAAAGATGACAACTTTGTATAACCTTAAAAACTATCTTGTATCAAGGTAGCCCCAAAATTATGCAATACTTTTTTGGTATCTTCGTTTGCCTGTTTCATTTTAGTCCAATGAATAGGTTGCAAATATTGGTGAGCTTCGGGCAGTCTGCTTTTTTGACTAACCGAGTCTTTCAGCAAAGCAACTTCGGCAGGGAAGATAAAAAATTTCTTTTCTTTTGCCATTTGTCCTTTGAAAACCCAAGTAGGCAAATAACTTAATTGGTTGATACGCAATTTGTTAGTCGTGAAGTTTTTGGTGATGCCAATACTCAATAACACGCCCGCATCTGAATAACGCCACTGCTGGGAGGAAAAGAAATTGCCCAAAGAATAGGCTACAATTCCCGAATCGAGGGCAGATTTTCCTTTGTTTGCAAACCACTCTACAGGCTGCAACACGTGAGGGTGTTCGCCAATGATGAGGTCTGCTCCTGCTTGTTGGGCAAAAAGTGCTATGCTTTTTTGGTAATCGTTAGGCTGTTTGTATTCGTTGCCCCAATGAAAATTGATGAGTACCAACTCTGCACCTTTGCTGCGGGCTTGGGCTATGTCCTTCTTTATCAGCGTAGTATCTATCGGATTGACCAAATATTGTTTGGCAAGAGGCACAGGGATATTGGAAAATTCGGTATAGCCCAAAAAAGCAATTTTGATACCTTTAATGTTTTGTATTCGAATAGAATCACGGTCTAAGGTGTCTTTGAAAGTGCCAATCGAGGGCAAACCACGTTGGGTCAATTCGTCTATGGTTCGCAATACGCCTTTTTCGTGCCTGTCGTAAGAGTGGTTATTGGCAGTAAATAGCAAATCGAAACCTACTTCTTTCAGGGCATCTGCATATTCGTTGGGTGTGTTAAAGGCGGGGTAGCCCGAAAAATCTTTGGTGTCAGCAGCCAAAACAGTTTCTAAATTGCCAATGGCAAAGTCGGCAGAGGTCAAATAGTTTTTTACGCCTGCATACACAGGAGCAAAATCGTAAGTGCCATCTGCTTTTTTGGCGTATTGGTACTGCGAGGAGTGGCACATCAGGTCGCCAACTGCCGTTATTCTGATTGTAACCAACGAGTCGGCAGGAGGTTTTGTAGCCTTTGGTGTTTTGGCTACGTCATGCGAAGGCACTAACCAACGGAGAACAAGGAAAAAAAGGATAAAGATAAAGGTCATTTTGTTTGAGTGTTATTTTCGATAGTTGTAACAAGGTGTTGTTTGCTTAAATTTTAGAGTTACCCCCAAAAATACAAAAAAATTAGTAAACATAAAAAAAAATACATTTTTCAGACATCTTTGAAGTGTGTAATAGATACAACACTAAGCATTTTTGTAAGAAAATTAACTAAGATAACAAATAAGGAAAGATTTATTCACAAACTTTATTGCAAACATCAAAAAAACTATAAATTTGAGGGTAGTTGCAAAAGTTTGTCGTTAAAGATGACATCTTGCGAGTTGTCGCACCATTAAAAGATGTCATCTTTAACGACAAACTTTTGCAAGTGATAATTTAAGAATTCAAAGCCTATCTTGTTTATTGCTTATGTTTCAATTCATTGCAAGACGTTTGTTGTATGGCGTGATGGTCATTTTCGGGGTGCTGGTGGTGGTTTTTTTCATCTTCCACATCTTGCCCGGTGACCCTATCAATATGCTGGCTGGTCGTGATACCAGTGCAATGACGCGGCGTGAAATGGCTAAGGATTTGGGCTTAGATTTGCCCCTCTCCGAACAATTAGGGCAATATTTGCAAGATTTTTCGCCTATTGCTTTGCACGACAATACCATTGCCAATGAAAAAAAATATAGTTATTTGCTTTCTTTGGGGATTGGTAGCAAAGTGCTGGTACTCAAAGCACCTTACCTGCGGAGGTCTTACCAAACAGGCAAAAGGGTAGATGATATTTTGATAGAAAACCTAATTGGTACGTTGTGGTTGGCTTTTGCCTCTATGCTTTTTGCTACTGCTTTTGGGGTTTTGTTTGGTATCATAGCCGCCCTCAACCAAAACAAATGGATAGACCATTTGTTGGTTACGGCTTCGGTCATCGGAATTTCTGCCCCTTCTTTTGTGGCTGCTATTCTGATTTCACTGCTTTTTGGCTATTATTTGCACGACTACACAGGTTTAGAGATGCGAGGTCCCCTCTGGGTTATCAACGAGCAAGGTAGAGAATTGGCACTGAAAAACATTATTTTGCCTGCTTTTACATTAGGTTTGCGACCTTTGGCTATCATTGTCCAGCTTACCCGAAGTTCTATGTTAGAGGTTTTGACCCAAGATTATATCCGCACAGCCAAAGCAAAAGGGCTGAACAGATACCAAATCATAGCCAAACACGCCTTAAAAAATGCAATGAACCCTGTCATTACGGCTGTTTCAGGTTGGCTGGCAACCTTAGTGGGCGGGGCTTTTTTTATTGAGTACATCTTTCAGTGGAAAGGACTGGGCTACATTACCATTAAATCCGTAGAACAATTAGATTTTCCTGTCGTCATGGGTTCTACGCTGATTGTGGCTATTTTTTTCATTCTCATTAGCATAGCCGTAGATATTTTGTATGCCGTTGTCGACCCAAGAGTGAGGTTGAAAGGATAAAAGCAAAGAGCCCCAAAATCCTTCATATTTTCAAAATAAATGTTATATTCCAAAATTTGCTTTCCCCCAATAGTTTCTTATTTTTATATTTTTAGCAACTTGGCTGTTTTTTTCCAAAATATTTATAGCTTTGCAATAAGAAACTTTGTTTCTGTTCTTTAACCACACCTACCTACTTTATATTCTAAACACAAACAGTATTTATGGGCTTTTCAACACCTACGCGTCAAGAAGTGATGCAGCATCTCGAACAGACTGTTGGAGAATTATCGCCAACTTTCTTGCGTCCTGTCGATACCAACTGGCAACCTTCTGATTTGTTGCCCGACTCCAGCAAAGAAACCTTTTTTGCAGAGGTCAAACAATTACAAGAAACATCAAAGGCTCTGCCTTATGATTTGTTGGCGGTACTCATCGGCGATACCATTACCGAAGAGGCTTTGCCTACTTACGAGTCTTGGCTTTATGTCGTAGAGGGCATCAATCCTCACCAAAACGGTATGCAAAATAATTGGTTGCAATGGCTGAAAAGCTGGACTGCCGAAGAAAAAAGGCATGGCGACATCTTAAACAAGTATCTTTATCTTTCGGGCAGAGTCAATATGCGTGAAATGGAAACCTCTACGCAATACCTCATTGCCGATGGTTTTGATATTCAAACAGGCAACGACCCTTACCGCAATTTTGTCTATACAAGTTTTCAGGAATTAGCAACGCAAATTTCTCACCGCAGAGTGGCAACATTGGCTAAGGAAATTGGCGACAATTTATTGGCAAAAATCTGCGGTACAGTAGCCTCCGACGAAGGTCGTCATGCGGCGGCGTACAGCACCTTTATCGAAAAAATATTTGAAGTAGATGCAAGCGAAGCTATGTTAGCTTTTGAGGACATGATGCGTAAAAAAATAGTGATGCCTGCCCATTTCTTGCGTGAAACAGGCTGTATGGCAGGGCAAACTTTTGGGCATTTTACAGATGCTGCCCAAAGAATTGGCGTTTATACCACCCACGACTACATAGATATTCTCAATACTTTACTTCGCCGTTGGAAAATAGACCAAAAAACCAACCTCTCCGATGCAGCCGAAAAAGCTCAAGCCTATTTGGTTAAACTTCCTGAAAGACTGACCAAAATAGCAGAACGTATCAAAATCCCTGAATTGCAGTATCAATTTAAGTGGATTGCGGTGTAATAAAACTAAATCTGAAAAATTTAATCACAAATGAGGCTGCCTTTCCAGACAGCCTCATTTTATTAAATTCGTTTTATCAAATTCTTTTTCATGTAGGAATTTGATTTATCAAATTCAGGTTTTAACGAAAAAAGATTTTGATAAATCAAAATCCTACCTAAATTTGGTTTTGATAAATCAAAATCCTACAATGAACCTCCTTCTTTTTAACGACACAGCCCAGCTATACCAAGCCACAAAACAACTTTTTGCGGACTTCGGTTTTGCCTTGCTCGGAAATACAGAAGCAATTAATTTGGCTGATGTACTTGCAAATTTGCCCGACAATATTCCAGATTTGCACAAAAAACTGCTGGCAAATGAAAATATCAAGGTCTATTTTGTGGGTGTGGTCAATGAAGATACACTAAACAGCAAAATAGAGCATTTATTTGATAGGGAGGCTGCACAAAAAGGGAAGTACAACGAAGAAGGAGAAAACGGCAGAAATGGGCTGGGCGTGGTGGCTCTTGATTTGGATTTTGAGCCAAAAAAGGTAGATTTGGTGGCATTGGTACGTATGTTTAACCGAAATTTTGAAGCCTCACCTATGATTTTGGTGATGAGATACAATAAAACCAATTTATCGGGTGGCTCGCAGCCACCTGATAAATTTATTTCCATTGCATCGAGTTTTCGCAGAGAGAGGATAAAAAATTCGCAGTATTTGGGCGAAGTCGTAGAAAAAGTTTATGTTTTGAAAGATGTAAATGTGGCAAATCCGCACAGAGGACATTTAGACACCTTAGCAGATTTGAAACCCCGCAAGGAAGTAGCTGCGTTTGAAGAACTGTATTTGCAGTGGTTGGAGGTGTTTAGCACCAATCTGCTGAACAAGAGATTTTATAGAGAGTTGGCAAATTGGTATTTTTGGGCTTTGCAACATGTGAAGTTCCCTTACCAATATTTGAAAAAGCAAACTGAAAATCAGGGCAAAACTGATGTGGAATTGCAAAGAATGGCAAATGAAACTGCTTTAATTCGTTTTGCGACAAGATTGGTTTTTGTTTGGTTTTTGAAAGAACAAGGTTTAATCAATCCTAACTTGTTTGAGGTGGAGAAACTGAAAGAATTGCTAAAAAACTTTGAAACAGAAGGCAAGCAAAGTTCTTTCTACAAAGCTATTTTGCAAAATTTGTTTTTTGCCACACTCAATATGCCCATTGAAGGCAAAGACGACAAGGGAAATAGCGTAGCATACAGAGGTTTTGCTACGGACAACAAAAAATATGGTGATAAAAATTATGGCATCAAAAACCTCTACCGTTATCACGAGGAATTTGCAACCACAACACAAGAAGCCTTAGCACAATTTGCTACTATTCCTTTTCTGAATGGTGGTTTGTTTGATTGTTTAGACATAGAAACCGAAACAGACAAGAAAAAAAATGTGGTAGTTGATGGTTTTTCACGAAACCCAAAAAACCAACCAACTGTGCCAGATTTTCTGTTTTTTGGGCAAGAAACCACCTGCGACCTTAACAACATTTATGAAACGACAAGCAAAACCTATAAAGTAAGGGGATTGATTGCTATTTTGAATAACTATAAATTTACGGTTACTGAAAATACGCCACTCGACGAGGAAATTGCCCTTGACCCTGAATTATTGGGCAATGTATTTGAAAATCTGCTGGCTTACTACAACCCCGAAACAGGAACTACTGCCCGAAAAGGCACAGGTTCTTTCTATACGCCAAGAGAAATTGTAGGCTATATGATTGACGAGAGTTTGGTGGCTTATCTTAAACATAAATTGGTGGAATATGCCAACGAAGGGCGTGGTTTTGTGGGCGTAATCCCTCCCGCAGAAACCAATATATTTGGGCAAACAAAGCCTGTGCAAACGGTATTGGTGGACAGAAAAAAGATAACAGAAAGCCAAATTGCAGCCATAGAAAGCAAATTACGAAGGCTAATAGACTATGGCAACGAGAAAAATGAATTTACGAAACCTGAAACCAAATTACTCATAGAAACCTTGTTTAGTTGCAAAATTCTTGACCCTGCTTGCGGGTCGGGGGCTTTTCCGATGGGTGTGCTGCAAAAAATGCTGCTCATGTTGCAAAAATTAGACAAAGACAATGAAATTACGAAACAGTTGGTGTTTGAAAATGAAAACGAAAAACAACGCAAAGCCTTACTTGCCTTAGCACAACGCTATGAAATTCAACTCAATAAAAATCAGCAAGACATAGAAACCATAGAACAACTATTGTCTGAAAATGTGAAAGAAACTGCCAAAAATGCGTTGGAAATAGAGAAAAATAAAATCAAACAGCAGTTTGAGGACGAAAGAAAGGAGATAGAAAAAAACTTTAATCCGTCGGAAAACGAATTGGATTATGCCCGAAAACTCTATTTGATACAATATTGTATTTTTGGCTTGGATATTCAACCTGTGGCTATTCACATCACAAAATTGCGGTTTTTCTTGTCCCTCATCATTGAGCAAAAACCAACCGAAAATGTAGTACGGAGTTCCTACGCCATACAAACCATGTCCGTAGCAGGAGCTACGGACTACAAAATTTTTGGTATTCTGCCACTGCCAAATTTGGACACAAAAATTGTGGCTGCCAATACGCTGATAGCACCACAAGGCTTGGAATCAAATTTATTTGTGGGGCAAATTAACGAACTCAAAACAAAACTTAGGACAAACAGATTGCAACACTTGCACGTAAAAGAAAGAAAAGAAAAACAAAAATTAGAGAAAAAAGATGTCGAATTGCAACAAGCAATTAAGCAATTATTGTGGCAAGAAAATGACACCAAAGAACAGTTTAAAAACTCGGAAGAAGTGCAAAAATATATTGCAAACTTGCCAAAAGAAATAGAAAAACTGAAAATAAAAATACAACAACTTAATGCAACTTTGAAAACGGTAAGTGCTGACCACAAAACAATAGTAAAAAAAGAAAGAGATGACTTACAAACAAAAATAACAGCCTTAGAAGCAGAACAGCTAAAATGGATAAATCAACTGCCTGTGCTGCAAGACATAGAAAAAGCTGCACTCTTTAATCCCTACGACCAAAACCAAACAGCACCATTTTTTGATGCAGACTGGATGTTTGGCGTGAAAGATAGGTTTGATGTAGTAATTGGAAATCCGCCGTATGTGCAAATAAAATGGGTGAAAAATAAACTTGATTTAGAAAAGCAAGACTATAAAGTGTTTTCTAAATCAAGTGATTTATATTGTCTGTTTTATGAAAAGGCAACAACCTTGTTGAAATATAATGGAATTGGTTGTTTTATTACCTCTAACAAGTGGCTAAAAGCAGATTATGGTAAATGCTTGAGAAATTATTTTTTACAAAACTGTAACCCCCTGAAAATAATAGACTTGAATAGCAATAAAATATTTGGTAGTGCCTCAGTAGACACAAATATTTTAATTTGGCAGAAAGCTGAATACTTAAAAAAGTTACAAGCAATTAACGCAAGTAACTATCTAACTCTTGAAGATTTAATATTCAATCTCAATAAGAACTTTGTATATGTAAATTACGACTTAGATAGTAATTGGAATATAATCACTCAAGAACAAATTGTAATAAAAGGAAAAGTGGAACGAAAGTTTTCCAAACTAAAAGATTTTCCTGTAACTTTAAAATATGGCATCCTTACTGGTGCTAGTGTTACATCTCATAAATAACCGTTTACTTTATACCTTGCAAGGCTTTCCCCCATATGTCCATTTAAAAGGCTTTGCCATAGTTTGATTGAAGTAGTCAATAAATTTGTTTAGCTTTTCTTTGAGGTCTTCTTTGGAGCTAAAATGTCCTCTTTTGATTAGTTTTTTG
>JAAFKA010000015.1 GCA_013299115.1 Cytophagales bacterium | reverse complement strand
GCTGAATATTGATTGCCAGCGAAGCACAGCAACTTTGGAAAGCACTTGCACAAGAGCCAGTAACCGACATATTCACAGTCCCATTGCTTACGTTGGCATTCCAACGGACAGTAACATAGAGTTCGGTCTGAGCCAAAATCGTACCACCCGACACTCCCCAGTTTACACTGTACCTTTTTGGCACGTCATCGCAAAAGTAATCTGAATAATAGGTTTCTACTTGGTTGCTTTGCACCTGTGTCGCCCCACTAATCTGAGGGGCTGTTTGTGCCTGCACGCCTTGCATAGTTCCTAAGCCCAGCATAGAGAGTGCTAACAAAAATACAAACCTAAGCCAAAAGGAATACCTTTTGCTGTGTGTGTGTGTGTGTGTGTGTGTGTGTGTCGGCTCGAAAGGACTTACACGAAAAATACTCCATTTTTGTTTCATGAGTTCATGAAGGTTTAAAAGATGAATAAAAGAGAACTACTTATCTGTTTGATAAGAAGTATTTATCAGACACTTTGAAAGTGTCTGATAAGTTTTGTGCCAAAAGCAAAGAAAGGTCTTGCTGTTTGACGGCACAAAGGTAAGGAGTTTTGAAAGAGAAATGCAAACAAAAAGTTAAAAATGTTTATAAAAAAAACAAATTTTAACATTTAGACCAGCAAATAACAAGAGGTAAAAATTTTAATTTTTTTTCGCAATTTTAACACTTTTTTCACCAATTCGATATATTTAAAAAAGTATCAAAAAAGTGCCTTCTTATAGCTAAAAATAAGGTTTTATGAAAAAATCATATATTTAATTAAATACGTAAAATAAAATAGTAGAAAAAACTGTTATTTTTGTAACTTTTCGAAGATTTTGGGGGCAAAAAGTGATAAATTTATTTTTTTTGCTTTCTTTTTTATTGAATTATTTGTTGCCAAAGTTTTACACTATCAACCTTATATAGCACTTGCATAGTATCATTTTTTTTATTTCCTTTGTGGCTTATTATTGTTACTATGAGCAACATCACAATTGCAGTTATTGGTTTAGGTTATGTAGGATTACCCCTTGCCGTTGAGTTTGGTAAAAAATATGAAGTCATAGGCTTTGACATCAAGGCAAGCCGAATTCAAGAATTGCAACAAGGCATAGACCACACCTTAGAAATTTCTGCTGCACAATTTCAGGAATCTAAACGACTGCGTTTTACTTCTTCGATTGACGAAATTAGGCAAGCAAATTTTTATATTGTAACCGTACCCACGCCCATAGACCAATACAAAACTCCTGACCTTACCCCTCTCCTCAAAGCAAGTGAAACAGTGGGCAAAGTGTTGAAAAAAGGCGACATCGTAATCTACGAATCAACGGTTTATCCTGGGTGTACGGAGGAGGACTGTGTGCCTATTTTGGAAAAACTAAGTGGTTTACAATTTAACAAAGACTTTTTTTGTGGCTACTCACCTGAAAGAATCAATCCTGGCGACAAACAACACACTGTTACCAAAATAAAGAAAGTTACCAGTGGCAGCACCCCCGCAACAGCTCAAACAGTTGATAATTTGTATGCATCTATTATCACAGCAGGTACACATTTGGCATCTTCTATCAGGGTGGCGGAAGCATCCAAAGCCATAGAAAATGCCCAAAGGGATATAAATATTGCTTTTGTCAATGAATTGGCATTGATTTTTGACCGAATGGGCATAGACACTACCGAAGTCTTGGAGGCTGCCAGCACCAAATGGAACTTTTTACCCTTCAAGCCAGGATTGGTTGGCGGACATTGCATAGGCGTCGACCCTTATTACCTTACACACAAAGCAGGAAGTTTGGGCTATCACCCCGAAGTAATTTTGGCAGGCAGACGAATCAACGACAACATGGGTGTTTTTGTTGCCAACAAAGTAATCAAAATGATGTTGCAAAAAGGAATAGCCATTCAGCAAGCAAAAATTTTGGTATTAGGTATTACTTTCAAAGAAAATTGCCCTGATATTCGCAATTCTCGTGTGATTGATATTATTAATGAGTTGAAAGACTATCATGTAGCCTTAGATATTTACGACCCTTGGGCAAGTGCTGAGGAGGTACAACACGAATATCAAATTCAGCTCACTCAAAATTTGCAAACTCAATATGATGTTGTGATTTTGGCTGTGAAACACGACAAGTTTAATAGTCTGTCAATCAAAGACTTAATAAAGTCAAACTCAGTGGTTTATGATATAAAATCTTTCTTAGATAGAAAGATAGTAGATGCAAGGCTTTAAGTAAGCCCCAAACAACAAAAATTAAAAGGGTAGAAAGAAAATAATTGGAAAGTTTTTTGTTTTAATTTTGTATAGTTGGTAACAAACCACCAAAAACATGGATAACCTCGCTGCATTGCAACAATTTTTGACTACCCCAAAAAAGATAGTCATTACCACCCACCAAAAACCTGATGCCGATGCCTTGGGGTCATCTTTGGCTATGTCGGGTTATCTGAAAAAATTAGGGCATATTGTCCAAATCATTACACCAACAGATTATCCTTCTTTTCTGTTTTGGTTGCCCGATAATCAAGCAGTTATGGTCTATGACAAAAATAAAAACCATGACAAGGTTCGCCAACTGTTTTTGGCTGCCGACTTCATCATTGCCTTAGATTTTTCTCAACTGCCTCGTATAGCCCCACTTGACGAAATGGTGCTGGCATCGAAGGCAAAAAGGTTGCTCTTAGACCACCACATAGGTAATACGTTTCCTGCCGATTTTCAGCTATGGAAAGTAGAGGCAGCAGCTACTTGTGAGTTGGTTTATGATTTTATTTTGCTCATGGGGCATAAGCATTTGATAGATATACCCTTAGCCGAATGTTTGTATGCAGGCATGGTTACAGATACAGGTTCTTTCAAATTTGAAAGCACAAGTAGCAAAATTCACCGCAACGTGGCAGATTTGATAGATTTGGGTTTGCAAGTAAACAAAGTGCAACGCCTGATTTATGACAATAATACAGAACAACGCCTACGTTTTTTGGGCTATGCCCTTTCGCAAAAATTGACCTTGTTGCCTGAATACAAAACAGCTTATTTTGCCCTTTCTATTCAAGAGCAGCAGCAATTTAACACCCAAACAGGCGACACCGAAGGATTAGTAAACTATGCTTTGTCCATTGCAGGTATCAGAATGGCAGTTATTTTGATAGAAAAAAATGATGGCACAGTTAAAATGTCGTTTCGGTCTTTTGGCTCATTGGCAGTAAACGAAATAGCCGAAAAACATTTTAGCGGTGGTGGACACAAAAACGCAGCAGGAGGAAAATCTGAATTAACTTTGGCTGCTACCGAACAAAAATTATTGGCTCTATTGAAGGAGTATCAAGCTACCCTGCAATCTTGTTTGAGCTTTGGAAATTATGAATCACAAGTTTAAAATTACGAATTTGTTTTTTAATTTACGAAAAATAATTATATGCTCAAATCTACACTTGCCAAAGTTTTTGCGTCTTATATAGCCAAACAACAACGCTGGATAGCTGCCCCTGCCGAAACTCAAAAGAAGGTTTTAAAAAAACTCATCAGCACCGCCAAGCTAACAACTTTTGGGAAAGACCACCACTTTGCTGATATTAAAACTTACCAAGATTTCAAAACGGCTGTTCCCCTAACCGACTACGAAGGGCTAAAACCTTACATGGATTTGGTTTTAGACGGCTGGGCAAATATTTTGTGGACAGGTAAACCCCTGTACTTTGCCAAAACTTCAGGTACTACTTCGGGTTTAAAATACATTCCTTTGTCCAAAGAATCTGTACCTTATCATATTAATTCGGCGAGGAATGCCCTCTTAGCCTACATACACGAAACAGGAAAGAGCCAATTTATAGACAAAAACCTGATTTTTTTGTCGGGCAGTCCCGAATTATACCAAAAAAGTGGTGTGCATACAGGACGGTTGTCGGGCATAGTCAATCATCATGTGCCTGCCTACTTGCGAACTAATCAACTACCGACTTATCAAACCAACTGCATAGAAGATTGGGAGCAAAAATTAGATGCTATTATTGCCGAAACCTTACGTGCAGATATGTCCCTCATTTCGGGTATTCCGCCTTGGGTGCAGATGTATTTTGACAAAATACAGGCTCGAACAGGCAAAAAAATAAAAGACGTTTTTCCAAATTTCTCTTTGTTTGTCTATGGTGGAGTAAATTTTGAGCCTTACAAAGCCAAATTGTTTGAAAGTATAGGCAAACGCATAGATTCGATAGAAACCTATCCTGCCTCCGAAGGTTTTATTGCCTACCAAGACAGCCAACGGGCAGAAGGTTTGCTGCTGCTGTTAAACAATGGAATTTTTTATGAATTTGTGCCAGCCCATGAATATTTTAACCCTCAACCACGCCGTTTGAGCATAGAGGAAGTAGAAATTGGGGTCAATTATGCAATTATTCTCAATACCAATGCAGGTTTGTGGGGCTATGCTATTGGTGATACAGTGAAGTTTGTAAGCAAAAATCCGTATAGAATTGTCGTAACAGGGAGAATCAAGCATTTTATTTCTGCTTTCGGAGAGCATGTCATAGCCGAAGAAGTGGAAAAAGCTATGCAATATGCTTTGTCGCAATGCCCCGAAGCCGAAATTACAGAGTTTACTGTTGCCCCGCAGGTTGCACCCAAAGAAGGTTTGCCACATCACGAATGGTTGGTAGCTTTTTCTAAACCTCCCAATAATTTGCCAGCTTTTGAGTCTGCCCTCGACAAAAAACTTTGTGAATTGAATATTTATTACAAAGACCTCATCGTGGGCAACATCTTGCGACCTGCTCGTTTGGTGGCTTTGTCGGCTGATACTTTCATTCAATATATGAAATCGGAAGGCAAATTAGGCGGGCAAAACAAAGTGCCACGCCTAAGCAACACCAGAGAATTGGCTGACAAATTGTTGAAAATATAAATTACCCTACAAACCAGCAAACTTCTGTTTTATCTTTTGGGGAAAGGCAACAGCAAGGCATTGTGAGTAGCCCTCCTGCTCAATAGTTGCTTATATACCTTCAGATAGCTTTTACAAAGGTTCTTGTTGGCTCAAGCAATGGAAACTACCCAAGCCCCAAATAATATCCGTAGAATCTATACCTATTACTTTGCGGTCTGTAAAACACTTCTCTAAAATTTGCAAAGCCACGTCATCTTGTGGACAACGAAAAGTGGGGACTATCACCGCAGCATTGCCAATATAAAAATTGGCATAAGAAGCAGGCAGGCGTTGGTCTTCATAAATGACAGGCGTAGGCATGGGCAACTCGACAATATTCAACGGACTACCATCGAGCAACCTCATTTTTTTGAGTAGTTTCAAATTCTCTTGCAAAATTTCATAGTTTTCATCTTGCTTGTTGCTCTCCACAACAGTTACAACCGTATTGTGATTGACAAAACGGGTAATATCGTCTATATGTCCGTCTGTATCATCACCTACTATGCCTTCGTGTAGCCACAAAACTTGCTCGACACCATAATAATTTTGCAAATAACTTTCTATCTGGGCTTGATTAAGGTGCGGATTTCTATTTTCGTTTAGCAAGCAAGCCGTAGTGGTCAGCACTGTGCCTTTACCGTTGAACTCCACCGAGCCACCTTCCATGACAATTTGCGGGTAAAAAACAGGTAAGTTATAATGTTGGGCTATCAAAGTTGGAATATTGTCATCTAAATCATAGGGCGGATATTTGTCGCCCCACGCATTGTAACCCCAATCAACCACAACTTTTTTGTGTTTTTTGTGTGCAGAATTTACCAAAAAGGCAGGACCATGGTCACGACACCACGCATCGTTGGTTGGGTGAATAAACAACTGTACTTTGTCCATTTTGGTATGAGCAGCCACCAAACGGCGGACTACTTCCTGCTTCATTTGCTCATCTTTCACATTGATACAAACTTTTTCGCCTTCGGTCAGGGCTTTGATAAATTCAATGTAAGGAGCATAAATTTCGTGAATTTTGCCCGGCCATGAGGCTTCTTTATGAGGAAAACTAAGCCAAGTGGCTGCATGAGGCTCCCATTCAGCAGGAAAAGCATAGCCTAATGCTTTGGGTGTATCTGTCATTTTCACAATCCAAAATAGTTAAGTGTATAGGCTGCAAAAATCAAAATTTTTGCGTTACTTTCCTATTTTACAAGATTAATTTTTGAATACCAATTAGTTGTTTGCAAGACTGCTTACAACCTTACTCTCAACACTCCCCAAAACGTGGTGCTTTCCCAAGCTGGCGTACCAGGTGATACGTCACGACCACCTGCATTGCTATTCATAGGATACAAAGCATTTTCATCGAGCAAATTGCGACCTATTAAAGAAAATTCCAAACCTTTGGTAATTTGGCAACTAATGCTGCTGTTGAGTATAAAACCTGCTCCTGCCTTTGTGCCAATAGGCGAATACCAACTTGAATAAGCCAACAGATTGGTGCTAAGGTGCAAAGGTTTGATAGGGTTGACGGTGCCGTATAACCTAAAAGTGTGTTCGGGAAAAGCCTTGTAGTGAACAGTTTTTGCCTCTGGGTCAGAGGCTAAATACATACTGCTTGCTTTTTCCGCCAATTCTTTTTGTTCTTGTGTGGTGGCTGCTACGCCTGCGTAAGCATAACTTCCGCCTACGTCCAACCATTTGTATTTGTAGTTCAGCGTAATTTCTGTTCCTATTTGAGAAAAAGTACCCGGTGTGTTTTTAAAAAACCAAAATCCATTCCAATCTCCCGCCAAGTCCGAGCCTATGGAAGTCAAGTTAAATTGGTCGGGTTTGGGGTTTTGAGGGTCGACTCTGTCCCTGTAAATTACGCCCACGTCTATTACGTTGCTCACCAGTGTATAAAAAACCACACCATTTAGCGAAAAACCACTTTTTTTGTAACTCACAGCCAACTCGAAACTTTGCATCGTTTCAGGTTTTACACTGTTGATGTTTTGTTCGTTAGGAATATTTGCCCCTACAACTTCTGAATAATTGGTGGCACGCAAAAAACCATCTCGCCGATACCCACCTGCATAATGCAGACCTACGGCACTTCTGAAACCTGTTTGGAAAGAACCACGCAAAATGAGGTTTTTGTTTGGCGAATAAATAGCCCCAAAACGTGGCGTAAAGTTATTGCCCCAAAAAGGGTGGTTATCGAAACGGAGGGCAGCAAAAAGGTCAAATTTTTTGCTCACACTATAAAAATCTTCCAAAAAGACACTCAACACCCTCACATTTTGACCATACACTGCGGTCAAATCTTTGTTGGCGGTTTGAGGGTTAAAAGTACCAATGACGTTGGCTATGTAATTGTTGCCTTCGCGGTTAGGCAAACCCATTTGGAAAAGCCTTGCTTCCACGCCCACTGCTAATCTGTTGTTTTTCCAAAGTTCGTCTATATTAAACACACTTTTCAGCCCTAAACGTCTTTCGGCTGTACCTCCCATAGCTGTTCCTGTCAAAGACCACGTAGAATAATTGTCTTCAATGGCAGAAATACTTGTTTTATTAGAAATTTTGTCGTTGATTCTGAAAGCATAATCTGCTCCCAAACTCAATATATTTTGCCCCACCACTTCTCTATCTCTATAAAAATTATACAAATCTCTGCGTTGGTTGAGTTGCATAATGCTGATAGACAAGCCTTTGTATTGAATATTGCCATGAAAAGTAGTATTGTCTGTTCTTTTGATACGATGCCCCATGTCAGCCACTTTGCCTCCTGCAAAACCTTGATTGCCTTGCAATTTTGCCCAGCCTTCGTTTCGCATGGCTTGCCCATCATAGCGTATGCCCGAAGCATAGAAAAAACCTTTTAAGCCTTTATAGTTGGTTTGCAAATAGGCGTTGCCACTGAGCCAATCATTTTTGCCGTAAGACACCGAACCACCTACGCTGCTGCCGTCCACGCTGCCTGCATCTTTGGTAATGATGTTGATAACTCCCAACAAAGCACCTTGCCCCAGCGTAACAGAACCAGGTCCCCGAATAACCTCTATTCTTTCTATGTACTCCATATCAGGGCTGTTCAGAATAGCATCGGGAGGACCAAAAAAGAACTCAGTATTCATATTTTGACCATTAATCAATAACAATACTTTGGAATTATTGTCAGGAGCTAATCCTCTGAAACCTGCAATCACGTCATCTTGGTCTTCTACCGCAAAATAGCCTGGTACGTATAAAGTCAATACATCAGACAGAGTTCTTGCCCCGCAGTTTCGGATTTGCTCTTTGGTTACGGTGGTAACAGAGGCAGGTTGCTTTTCTTGGTCTGTAATGACGTTGGAGGCTACGGATACTTTCTCCACTTTTTTGATAGGCAGAGCCAAGACTTCACGCACCGAAGGCGAAAATGTGCTGTCTTGCATATCTTGTTGTGCAAAAATTGCCGAAGTAGGGGAAAACAATAAAGCAATAAGTAGTAGATAGATATTTTTCATAAGGTTGAAATCAATTGGGTTTACAATTTAACAATTTATTTGTAGATTCAAAATAATTTGGTAATTTAAGTAACAAGACAAAATAAAAGTAAGTTTCTATTTTTGTAACTCCTTGAAAACCAATTATCGGACATTTTAAAAGTGTCTGATAAATTAGTCCACTTACTTATAAAACTGACTTCGTACAAAAGTAGCTATCGATGCATAGAAGGTAGCTTTACCTAAAATTACCTAAGCATTGTACTTTTGTTTAATAAAAAAAATAATTTTGTTCAACAAAAATATTTACTTGTTTTTTCTTACATAGTTACGGAGTAAATAAGCCTACCAATGCTTACCTTAAAACCAATAATCATACAAGTAAAGAAAATTAGAAAAAATAGATTTATTTTTAATTAGTTGATTATCAATAACTTATTTTTTTTGCTAAAAATAGCCGTTTCACAAAACCGAAAAAAATGAATGAAAAAAGTTAAAAAATTTTTTTCATATTAATTTAATATATAGATTTGGAAGTTGTGAATTTTAACAAATAGTAACAGTTCATAACAAACCTTAACAATTAGTACAACTGATTTGCACAAAACAAATGATAAACTGTTTTGTTTAGTTTGTTCAAAAAAATATTGAAACCAAAATAAACAAAAAATCCTTATTACGAGTTTAGTGTAAAAAGGTTTCACTTTTATTACAATCAATTTAACAAATCTATTAAACAAATGAGAAAATTACTCACGTTATTAACCTTGCTGCTTACTTTGGTGTATGGGCAGGTGTTGGCACAAGACAGGGTAGTTTCGGGAAAGGTTACCTCAAAAGATGATGGGACACCACTACCGGGCGTAACTGTACTCGTAAAAGGTACCACCAAAGGTACGCAAACTGATGTGGAGGGAGCTTATAAGCTTACCCTCAGTGCAGACGATAAGATTTTAGTCTTTTCGTTTATTGGGATGACTTCACAAGAAGTTACTATTGGCAACCAATCGACTATTAATGTTGCATTACTATCTGATGCAGCTACTTTGAGTGAGGTTGTTGTAACTGCCGTAGGTATCGAAAGAAATACCAAAAAGTTAGGTTATTCTGTAGAACAGATTGGTGGTGATAAAATGATTCAAAAATCAGAGCCTGATGTTTTGCGTGCCATGCAAGGTAAAGTTGCAGGTGTACAAATAAGTAGCTCTGGCGGTGCTGCGGGTGGTGCTACGCGTATTAATATTCGCGGAAACAATACGATTGCAGGCAATAACCAGCCTTTGTTTGTTATTGATGGTGTGCCTTTTAATAACGACTTTAATGAAGGTGGTGCCGACTCGCGAGATATTGGTGGTGCTGCCTCTAACCGTGCGGTGGATATAGACCCTAACAACATAGAGTCTATGACTATCTTGAAAGGTGCTGCTGCTGGTGCTTTATATGGTAGCCGTGCAGCAAATGGTGTAGTTGTCATCACAACTAAGACAGGTGCAAAAAGAAAAAGTAAAAGAGGTACAGAAGTAACTTATGGTTTGTCTTATGCTGTAGAGCAAATTGCAAGTATGCCTCAATTTACCTCTAAATTCGGTGCAGGTACAGCACAAGCCTATGCCCATGCCAATGGTAACTGGGGACCTGAGTTTGGTTTAGGCAGAACCTATAATGCTGCGGGTGGCTGGATTAAAAACACAACAGGGGTCGATTCTATCCCTAACTGGGGTGGGTATGAGTTCTATGCGCAGTCTTATCCAGGAGAAGCTTTTCGTAGATATGGTTTAGTACCAGGTGGCAATGTGGCTTACAGAAACTATCCAAACAACGTGAGTGATTTCTTCCGCAATGGAGAAGTATTGGAAAACTCTATTAGCGTGTCAGGTGGTACAGAAAAAACAGTTTTGACTGCTGTTATTTCCCGTATGACCAACTCAAGCTATATGCCGGGTAGTACTTTCGAAAGAACAAATATTAGTGTAGGTGGTAACAGCATCTTAGACAATGGATTGACTGTTGGAGGCTCTATGGCTTATACCAACTCAAATCAAGAAAGCCCCCTATTTGGTTCTAATGGTGGCTCTCCTATGGCACGTATGTTTCAAATGCCGAGAAACTGGCCTTTAGGCAACCTGCCTTATGAAGACCCTGACAAAGGACAAACATTTATGTTTTTTAGCGTAACAGACAATCCTTATTGGTCTGTAAGAAATTCAAAACAATCGAGCAATGTAGAAAGGGTTGCTGGAAATTTGAATTTGGGCTACAATGTATTTAATTGGTTGAATCTATCTTACAAAATTGGTGTGAATGCCTATGCCGACAAACGTCTTCGTCGTATCTCAGCAGGCTCTTTAACAGAAGCCCAAACTGTTGGACAGATAGACGAGGATAACCTCTATTTCCAAGAAATAGAATCTAACTTGTTAGCAACTTTCTCAAACAAATTGAGTGATAAAATTGACATCAAAACAATTATTGGTCATAATATCAACCAAAGAACGGGTGACGATAGACAGGCAACTGGTCTTACTGTTGTTGTACCTGGTGTGGAAAGTCTTCGCAATATAAATACATTGACTCCGAATACGCCTTTCTTCAATCGCAGAAGGTTGTGGGCTGTATTTGCCGATGTTACGATGAATTATAGTGATTTCCTTACCATTAACGGTACAGTGAGAAACGACAACAGTTCCACATTACCTACATCTAATAATAGTTACTTCTATTATTCAGGTAGTGCTAATTTTTCCGTAACAGATGCATTCAAATCTTTGCGTTCTGACTTCTTCAATAGTTTGCGTTTGCGTGCAAGTTACGGACTTGTTGGTAGAGATGCAAATCCATACAATATTTATACAGCTTACGGTATCAATCCAAAAGGTTTTTTGGCTAGTCCGGGTACAGATATCGATTTTCCATTTACAAACCCTGCTAATGGACAGATTATTTCTTCTATTAATGTGCCTAGTGTTAGACCTGATGCCAATCTAAAACCAGAATTTACCACAGAAATAGAAACTGGTTTAAATGTTGAACTTTGGAAAAGTAGAATTTCATTTGATGTAAGCTACTACGACCGTCTTACAACAGGGATGATAGGAAATCAAACTACTTCAGAAGCTGGGGGATACAGGCTTTATAACACTAACTTAGGTGATGTTAGAAATAGCGGTATTGAAGCTTCGCTAAGTGTAACTCCTCTACAACTTAGCAATAGTTTGCGTTGGAATATTTTAACCGTATTTACAAAGAACGTAAGTAAAGTTGAATCCTTAAATGGTTCTAAGGAAATAGATGTGCGTCCATTGTTTACAAATGCAACCTCTGTGCTTAGACCTGGTGAGCCTTACGGTGCCATAAGAGGTACAGCTTTTATGAGAGATGAACAAGGCAGATTATTAATAGACCCTGCCACAGGTTTTACAATGATTTCTGCAACACAAAAAATTATAGGTGACCCTAATCCTAAATTTGTTTTAGGTGTTACTAATACTTTTTCTTTCAAAGGTTTTACTTTGTCTGCTTTGCTTGATTACAAGCATGGAGGTGATGTGTATTCTCGTACTTTGGAGTTCTTAATGGGTAGAGGTACAATAGCTGAAAATGATGTAAGAAATATTCCAAGAGTAATCCCAGGTGTTTTGGGCGACAGAACTACCGAGAAGCCTTTGGTTGGTGGTGATGGAAAGCCCGTTACAAACCAAATCCAAATCAATGAAAACAATGTTTGGTTTAATGGTGGTTTTGCTATTAACTCTCCAAGCGAGGGTATAGTTTTCGATGGCAGTGTGGTGCGTTTGAGAGAACTTTCTTTGGGCTATTCAGTTCCTAAAAACTTGTTGGATAAAACTTTTATGGGCAAATACATAGGCGCAGTAAGTCTTACTTTGACAGGCAGAAATTTGTGGTACTATGCACCTAATGTGCCTAAAACAAGTAATTTTGACCCTGAAGTTAGCTCTTTGGGTGCTTCTAATGCACAAGGTTTTGATTTCTTTGGTTTGCCTTCTGTTCGCAGATATGGTTTCAACTTGCGCGTAACATTCTAATCTTCTCATTAAAACTTATTTCTTAATATGAAATTACGTAAAAATATTTTTAAAGTAGCAGTTTGCACAAGTCTTTTGTTTATCAGTTTTGGTTGTGGTTCTAATTGGCTTGATATCAACAAAGACCCCAATGCTGCTACAGAACCCAATGCAAGGTTAATGCTACCTATTGCCCAAGCCTCAATCTTTTCTGCATTAGGAGATGGCTTGAATGGTTTTGGTAATCCTGCAGCTGTGTTTGTACATCAGCACAATCAACGAACAGCCAATGACAATTATGGTATTGCACCGGGTAGTATTTCTATTTTGAATGGCTGGAACAATGCTTACACTTCAGGTTTGGAAAATTTGAGTGAAATTATCAAGGTTTCTGAGCCAAGACAGGATTTTGCTTACTCTGGTGTAGCTAAAATCCTTAAAGCTATTACTTTTGCCTATTTAGTTGATGTATTTGGAGATGTGCCTTTTTCTCAAGCTAATCAGGCACTAAAATTTCCTAATCCTAAATATGATAAAGGCTCTGATGTGTATGATGGAGCATTGAAATTACTCGATGAAGGAATTGCTGATTTAGCAAAGTCAAATACGAGCAATGTACCTGGTGCTAATGACCTTGTTTATGGAGGAAATTTAGATTCTTGGAGAAAAGCAGCAAAATCGTATAAACTACGATTATACAACCAAATGCGCCGTGTAAGAAATGTGAATGCGCAGGTAACTGCTTTGATAGCTGAAAATGATTTTATTACAGCATCCGAGGATTTTAGATTTGTTTACGGTACTAACAGTGCACCTGAGAATAGACACCCTATGTATGTAAGTGAGTACTTGGGTAGTTCAAGGTTGAATCATATTAGCCCGTATTTTTATGAAATCATGGTAAATAACTCTGCTGTTGTAGTCAATGGAGATCCCCAGATTTCAAATCCTATTTACAAGGGCATAGCAGACCCAAGAGTGCCTTACTATTTCTGTAACCAAAGATTACCTACACAAGCTGCTCAAAATCCTGTGGAGTATCGTTTAGGCGGCATGATTTCTATCTATTTCAATTCTAATGGAGCTAATAGAGATTTTGACCAATCAAATTCTTTGGGTGTGGTAGGTTTGTATCCTTGTGGTGGTAAATATGACAATGGTTTGGGTGGTGCAGTAGGTCTGACAACTACCTCTGGTGCAGGTGGTATGCAAAGATTGTTACCTTTCCATAGCCTACTTTTCACAAGAGCAGAGCTGGCACAAGCTGGGGTAAGCGGAGAAAATGCAAGAGACTTGTTCATTAGGGCTATAAATGCTGCCTTTGCAGAAGTTAATGAAGCCGCTGGATTAGGTAGAGTGCCTGCTCTTAGCCAAACAGCCATTGATGCGTACAGAAATGCTGTTGTAGCAAGGTTTGACTTGGCTTCAGATGAAGGTAAACTTGAGCATATCATGACTCAAAAGTGGATATCTAACTACGGCAATGCCTTGGAGTCTTATAATGATGTCCGCAGAACAGGTTTTCCTAAAACTTTTGTTAAGTCTATGCCAGGTGTTCCTGCTTTTGTTCTAAATGGTTCAGGTGTATTTCCTTTCTCTTTCCCTTATACGCAGAGAGAAATAGATAATAACTCTACTAATGTGCAACAAAAACTAATTGCTACGCCAGCAGCTAAAGTTTTCTGGCAACCATAATAATTTTAAAGCCAAACTCATCCACATGAATGAGTTTGGCATTGTTTAAAACATTTTTAATCAAAGAACTCAAATGAAAAGACATATTTATATATTATTACTAACAATGGTAGCTTTTGCACCTTTGTTATCTTCTTGCCGAGATGATGCAGAGTATCCTTTTCCTGTACTTCAAAACGGAGCAAGTTTTGTGGCTGATTTAGAGAGACCAGACAATGTCTTTACTTCTAATGCCAATATCAATGCTGTAACATTACCTGCTGCTGGTGGTACTTTTGCATTCAAAACCTTCAGTGCCAATGCTAATGAAATAGCAAAAGTGGAAATGTATGTAAAACATTTAGTTGCACTAGCACCTCCAAGTACCACACTTGCTACAGTAATAGCATTGCCTAATCCTGGTGGTGACTATGGAAGATTAGTGAAAGAGTTTACTTCTTTTGGAAACAGAGAAGAATTTTCTATAGCTCAATTAACTACTTCGGCTGGTGCTGCGTCTATTAAAGCAAGAGATAGGTTTCAGCTAATCTTTGTGGCAACAATGAAAGATGGTAGAGTATTTACTGGTGGTGCTGGTTCTTCTGGCACTGACTTCCGCAATAGACCTTTGGGGCAAATATTTACGCCTTCTCTTGTTGTTACTTTAAACTAAAAAAAATGAAAAAGGCTATCCAAGAATTGGGTAGCTCTTTTTTTGGTAGTACTACACAAGTAATGCTCAGCACTAACATTTCTCAAAGAAATGTTAGTGCTATTAATTTCAAAAGCACTTTCCGATGTGTGTAGGTGTTGCTGTTTTACAAGACAGTCTTTATGAGCAAAGTGTTAGTTCTTGTCCTGTTGCAGCCCATTTGTTGCTTATCGAGGACACGACGCAGGTATCTTTTAGCCTTTCCCGCAAAATAACAGGTTTAGGCTCAGTGGATAAAGGACAAGTAAAAGGTTTTTATGTTCACCCTGTTTTGACTTTGGCAGATGCCCTACAAATTATTGGTTGGTACAAAGAAAGGTGGAACATAGAGCAGTTATTTAGAACTTTACTCAACCCAACAGTGGAGGGCAAGACAGAGAAGTCAAAAAATCCGTATAACAAAGACAGTTTGGCTTTTGCCGTCTGGGTAGTGGCACGATTGGCGGGGTGGTCAGGCTATCAAAAGCAAAGACCACCAGGACCAATAGATTGCTTGAATGGAATAAAAATTTTAAATCAACAACACAAAGGATACCAACTAGCAAAGGACAAACTTACAAAAGATGTGTACATACCGTAGCTTTACACAGACAACACACCAATTCAAAACAAAGAATTTACAACTAAAAACTTACAATTAAAACTTACCTCCGTTTGCCCGCCATTTTTTGCATTTTCTGCATATCCATTCCACTCACCTGTTTCAACATTTTGCGGAGTTGGTCAAACTGTTTGATGAGGTTGTTTACCTGCTGAACAGTGGTACCACTGCCTTTGGCTATTCTTTTGCGGCGGCTGGTGTCTATGGAGTCGGGGTGTTCTCTTTCGTATTTGGTCATAGAGAAAATAATAGCCTCGATAGGTTTGAAAGAGTCATCATCGATGTCTATATCTTTCATCATCTTGCTCATGCCCGGTATCATACCTACGAGGTCTTTGATATTCCCCATTTTTTTGATTTGTTGCAACTGCGACAAAAAGTCGTTGAAATTCAAGGAGTTTTGGCGAATTTTTTGATTAATCCGTTTTGCTTCCTCCTCGTCAAAAGCACGTTGCGCCCTGTCCACCAACGACAATACGTCCCCAAAACCCAAAATACGCTGTGCCATACGGTCGGGGTAAAACAGGTCTATTGCCTCCATTTTCTCCCCCGTACTAATGAATTTGATAGGTTTGTTTACCTCTCTGCGGATAGACAAAGCTGCACCACCTCTGGCATCGCCGTCTAATTTGGTAAGCACCACGCCGTCAAAATCTATTCTTTCGTTGAAAGCCTTAGCCGTAAGCACCGCATCTTGCCCCGTCATAGAGTCGACTACAAACAAGGTTTCCGTAGGTTGCAATTCGGCTTTGAGCAAAGCAATTTCGTTCATCAGTGCCTCGTCCAGCGTCAAACGACCTGCCGTATCTACAATAACTATCTTTTTATTGTGTGTTTTTGCAAATTTTATAGCATTTTGGGCTATTTGCAAAGGATTTTTGTTTTCTGGCTCTTGATACACCTCCACGCCTACCTGCTCGCCCAAGACCCGCAACTGTTCCATAGCTGCTGGACGATACACGTCGCAAGCTGCCAACAAGACTTGTTTGTTCTGACGTTTGAGGTGGTGTGCCAATTTACCGCAAAAAGTGGTTTTCCCCGCACCATTCAGCCCTGCTATCATCACAACGGCAGGTTCTCCTTTGGTGTTAATGTCTTTTTGCTGCCCACCCATCATGTCCACCAATTTGTCATAAACAATTTTGGTAAACAACTGTCCTGGCTCTACGGCAATGAGGACATTTTTGCCCATTGCCTCGTCTTTTATTTCGTCTGTTACGTCTTTTGCTACTTTATAGTTTACGTCTGCCTCTACCAATGCCTTGCGGATTTCTTTGATAGTGGCAGCTACGTTTACATCTGTGATAGAACCCTTGCCTTTAAGGGTTTTCATTGCCTTTTCTAATCGGGTGCTAAAATTCTCGAACATAATAGTTTGGTGATTTGAATTGCAAAATTGCAAAATTTTTTGATTAGTTTGCAGACAAGTGGCAAAATAAAAATTTTATTGCCCCAAAAATTCATCGGATTTTTGGGTAGCGCCATACAGAGGCTTCGGGGCTTTGCAAAAATTGGTTGCAAATGGTCAATACATCTTTGTCTTGCTTGTATGCTTGCAAATAATTGGCAATGGTTTTAATCCAAAACAAAGTGAGCTATACCAAATAAGATTTAAGAATTTGGTGAAAAATACCAATAATTTTGGGTAATTCTACCAAATAATAAGTTTTACTATCAATCAATATTTTGTCTTCCTCTAACTTTAAAAATTTCCAATCTCCTGCGGTTACAGCACAGCCGTAGATAATCCGAATAGGTTTACCTTCTTGTTCGTTAAAAATTCGGGAGGCATACATTTGGGCTATGCACTGGGCTTGTCCGTAGTCAAAATCCTCATCTTTTGCCTCAGCAAAAGTGATAATTGGGGCTTGCATCACACTTTTTCTTGGGTGTTTAGAAAAGAAAAAATCACACTCACCAGATAAATCTTGGCTGGCATCTACCGTTAAATCTTCGCCAGAATACAAAGTAATGTCTTTTTCAAATGCCAAAGCTATTTCCAATAAAATAGGTGCAATAATTCTCTCCGATTTACTCTTTTCATTGGTTAGCGGAGTTCTTTCTGCCAAAGACAAGCTGTGTTTCAACCAATCTGAGGGTTCTACTGCCTCTGCTGTTGGGAACAAAGCCACATCTAACTGCTCTAAATTCAGCTTTTTGAGTGTATATTTTAAGTTTTTATAATTGCTGTAGCCCATAGTAGATATATTTTTGTTTACGCAAAGATAGGAAAAATTGCGAAGAAATAAAAAAATTTACCCTATCCTTTTAACACACTTCCATTTTTTCCTTTCACCACCTCCAACTTGGTAGGAATACGGTCTTTGAGTTCTTGCACGTGAGAGATGATGCCCACCATTCTGTAATTTGCATCTAAATCCATCAGGGTGCGAATGGCTAAGTCTAAGGTGTCGGGGTCTAAAGTGCCAAAACCTTCGTCTATAAAAATTGCGTCTAAGTGCAAGCCACCGCTGCGAGCTGCTGCCACATCTGCCAAGCCCAAAGCCAAAGCCAAAGAAGTAAAAAAAGTTTCGCCACCCGATAAATGCTGCACCATGCGGGTTTTGCCTGTAAAATAATCTAAAACTTCTAAGTTCAGCCCAACCTCGTGGGTGGCGTGTAAGGTTTTGTCTGTTATTTGTAATTCATAACGACCACCCGACAATAAACTCAACCGTTGGTTGGCGTATTGCAACACTTCATCAAAAAATACAGCCAGCACATAACCCTGAAAAGTTTGCTTGGTGCTGTTTTTGCCATCTGCCATTTTTGCCAATTCTAAGAGGGGCAAGGCTTTTTCTTTAAAGGCAAGATGACTTTCCGTAGCTTTTTGCAATTTGTTTTCTACCTGCTGCAAAGTTTGCAAAGATGCTTTGCTGTTGGCAAGTGCCTGATTTTCAGTTTTGTACTGTTGTTCGGCTGCTTTGTATTGCTGTTCGGTGGCTGCTAAATCGGGCAAATTTTGGTTGGCTATCTGCTGTTGAGTAGTTTCAAAAGTGGTTTGCAGTTGGATTTTGGTAGTTTCCCACTGTTGGCTTTGCGTTTTGTACTGTTCCAATACATTTTTTTCTAACAAGGCACTGTTTGCCTCTATGGGCGTAGCAAAACCCAACAGAATAGACTCTGCCCTCACTTTTTCGCCTATTTGTTCTCTTTCGTTGGTGTAAGTTTGCAGCAATTCTTGTTCTTTTTTTAGTTCTGTTTGCAAGGCAACCAATTTGTTTTCTGCTTGTTTTGCTGTTTCGGTTTCGGTGCTTAGTTGTTTTTGGAGGTTTGTATTTTCTTTTTCCAATGCAGAGATTTTGCTTGTCAAAGTCTGCAAATCTTTTATTTCTTGCGGAATTTGTGCTTGTTGCGTTGCCTGTTTTTCTCTCCAAATAGCAACTTGCTGCTTCACTTCGTTCAACTCTTGTTGGGTTGCAACCAATTCTGGTTGTAAGTTTTTGCTTTGCTCTTGCAACTGCTTTATTTTCTCCTCAATTTGTTTTAGTCTTGCTGTTGCTTGCTGTGCTTGTTCTTCATTTTGTGCCAATTTTTTGAGTTCTTGCCCAAAATTTTCTTTGCTAATGGTGGCTTTGTCGCCCAAATTTTGTTCTTGGGTTTGCAGCGTAGCCAATAAAGTTTTGTATGCAGTTTCGGCAGTTGCCAAAAGTTGCTGGGCTTGTTCGTAGGCAGTTTGGGCTTGTTTGTATGCCTCATTGCTTACGTGCTGTGCCTGTTTTTGGGCAGGTGCGGGGTGGTGCGTAGCCCCACAAACAGGGCAGGGCTGGTCGGTAGCCAACAAAGTGGCTAATTCGGCAGCTTGCCCCAAATGCCAATGCTGTTTGAGCAACCAAAAACCTTTTTGTTGTTCGGCAAATTGGCTTTGCTGCGTGGCAAGGGCTGCTGCTTTGTCCTTCACTTTGGGCTGCAACTCCCAATATTTTTGCAATAATTTTTCGGTAGCTTGCAAATTTTTGTACTGTTCTCCCAAACCAGAGAGTTGATTTGCCCATTGGTGGAGTTGGTTCGCAGTTGTTTCTTGGTTTAGCGTTGCAATTTGCTCTTGTATCACTTGCAAATTTGCGGTTTTGGTTGCTACATTTTTTTCCAAAACAGTTAATTGATTTTGCTGTTTCAATAAGGCAGTTTGCACCTCCGCTAAGTTAGTCAAAACAGGTTTTATTTTTTCTAACTCATTGATAGCCAGCGTATTTTTTGTTATTTTTTGCAACAATTCAGGGTGCATGGCAAGGGCTTGACGTTGCTGTTCTTGGGCAGTTTGGGCAGTTTGTGCTGCACTTTGCAGCGTAGTTATTTTGGTTTTCAGTTCGTCTATTTTGGTTTTCAGTTCTTTGCCCTGCTGCATGAGAGGGCGTAATTTTTCTGCTTTTTCTGCGTTTTTTATTTGCTCATTCAGTTTTTGCTGCGTTTCGGCACTTGCCAAATGCTTTGCCAAATTATTTTGGGCTTGCTCAAAGTTTTCAAATGACTTTTTAATTTGTTGAGCATTTTGCCACAACAAAGCCAAATCATTTTTATTTTTTTCACTTCCAATTAATTGATTTTCAATAGTTTGTATTTTTTCTTTTTCTGTTGCTATGCTTGTTTGCAAAGTTGCCAAATTTGCTTGGTCTATACTTTTGAGCAAAGCTGCCAATTCGGTTTCTTGTTTGTGCAGAGTTTTTTCGAGTTCCTTTTCCTTGTCTTTCAGGCTTTTGGTAATTTCCTCATACAATTTGGCGTTGAAAAGTTGTGCAAGAATTTCACGTTTTTTGTCAGATTTTGATAGCAACAATTCCTGAAATTTGCCTTGTGGCAAAATCACCAACTGCTTAAACTGCTGGGCATCGAAACCAACTAATTGCTTGACTACTTCCTTTATTTTTTCTTTGCCTGTTACAGGCGAAGTCAATAAAGCCGACTTTTCGGGTATTTGGGCGGCGGGTTGCCAATAAACTTCTGCAAACCACTCTTTTTCATTCACGTCATCACCTGCTCGGTTGGGCGTAAAAACCCTTTCTATTTCATAATATTTGCTGGTTCTCTCAAAAACAAAACGGATTTTGGTAGCCATTTTGCTGTCTATTACGTGCTGTGACCTCATTTCTTTGCCCTTCCTCTCCGTTGTCGTTTCTCCGTACAAAGCAAAGCATATTGCATCAAAAATGGTGGTTTTGCCTGCCCCCGTAGCCCCGTGAATAAGAAACAACCTATCCTTAGTAAGTTGCTGAAAATCAATCGTTTGCTTGTCGGCAAAAGCCCCAAAAGCCTGTATTTCGAGATAGATAGGTTTCATTTTGAATGTTGAATTTTTAATGCTGAGGTTTGACGTGCTTTCGGTCTGTGGCTGTTACTGTTCTCAAAACCGAAAGTAGCAATACGTTTTGGTTTTGAGAAACCAAAATCAAAACAAGAAACGGCTTTGTTGCATCGCTAAATTTGATTTAAAATGGCTTTTTGTGTAACTTTGTGTTGCAAAGCAATGAATTATATGGAAAATCCTTCAAAAGCCTTAGCAAATGTAGTTATAAAATTACAAATTGGAAAGCTTATAATAATTCTTTGAAAAAAGAGAGGCAAAGTAAGTATTTGGCTTGGTGCAAGTGGTACTAAAGTGCTAAATTTGTGGCTGGTCGGCACTCCGATTTTGTGCTGGTTTACCCCACCTGTGCAAGCCTTGTCCGTTATCTGCCACCCTAAGAAACAGATTGAAAATGATGAAACTCTGATTAAAAAAAATAAAAAGCACAACACCTCACAAATAATTTTACCCAAATTCCAAAATATTTTTTTAAAAATTTGGTAGTTCGTAAATTATTACTACATTTGCATCAACAAAATTGTTAAACATATTTGTTTGTATATTTTATAACAATGACAGAAGAAAAAAAAGATACTGAACAGACCATAAAAGAAGCCGCTAAAAAAATATTTTTAGTCAATGGACTGAAAGGAGCAAGAATGCAAGCCATTGCAGACGAAGCAGGCATTAACCGTGCTATGCTACATTATTATTTTCGTACAAAAGACAAACTATTCGAGGTAATTTTTTCAGATGCAATGACAGAAATGAACCAACGTATGGGTGCTATTATTACTTCGGACTTGCCTATCCTCAAAAAAATTGAACATTTTGTACATGGCTATTCGGAAAGTGCCATTAGCAATCCCGAATTTGATTTGTTTATTATCAATGAATTTCGGCAGAATCCAACATACTTTGATGAAATGATGAAAACATCTAATGCAGGCACAGTAATTAAAGGCTTTGCCAGTGAAATAGAAAAAGCTATCGATAAGAAAGAAATTGTGGGTAATCCCAATCAAATATTTTTAAGTATAATTGCACTTTGCATTTTTCCTTTTGCTGCCAAAACAATGGTGCGTACAATGCTTGGACATTCTGAAAAGCAATATACCAAGTTGTTAGAGGAACGCAAGGATTTTTTGATGCAGTTTATCATCAAAGCAATTACACCCTAAAAAATTTATTCAAAAATTAACAAAATTGTTAAACAAAATAATTAAAACCTGTATTATGGAATTATGGCGAAATAAGTTATAACAGTTACTTTTTAAGTATTTGATAATCAATAAATTATCTTAATTCTTAATTTACATCATTTCTACACCTTTTCTATACATAAAAATCAACAAAAAAGTTAAACTTAAAAGTATGATAAAATTAAAACTACTTGCTATCTTATTAGCAACATCATTTTGGGCAAAAGCCCAAAGCAATTACGACCTCAATCAATGTGTGAACATTGGCTTGAAACAAAACCTGCAAATAAAGACAGTCGAAAACGACATGCAGAAAACCAAGTATTATCTTGGCGATGCAAAGAGTGCCGCATTGCCACAAATAAGTGCAGGTGTAGATTACAACTATTACTTCGATTTGGCTGTGCAAGCCTTGCCTTCCTCTGTTTTTGGAGGACCACCAGGCGAGTACAATTTTGCTGCGTTGGGGGTAAACCAAACTATACAAGCCAAAATTGAAGTGAGTCAGCAAATTTTCAACCCACAAATATTACTCATTAATTTTAAGTCTGTCAAGGTTGCAGGAACAATCAATGACGTACAGTTACGCAAGACGAAAGAAGATATTGCTTATAATATTAGCACTACTTACTACAACTTACTTACACTATATCAGTCAGTTAATTTGTTGGATACCAATATTACAAACTTGGACAAACTAATAAAGTCGACTTCTGCATTAGCACAAAACAGTTTAGCCAAAAAAACAGATGTAGATAGATTGATATTATCCCAAAAAGGCTTGGAAGTTCAAAAAGTGAGTTTAAATACTTCTATTGATCACTTACTAAATCTACTCAAAATGCTGATGGGTTTAAAAATGGAAGACAATATTACTATCAACCAAAAAGATTTTACTGCTAATCTTTTACAGAATATTGATAGTATTGACTTTAAACGAAATACTAATATTGAGTTATTAGAAATTCAAAAAGCAATCAAACAAATTGAGCAAAAAAGTATTTCCTTATCGTATTTGCCTACTTTGATGGCGTTTGGTTCGTATGGTTCACAGGCATTTAACGATGGTTTTAATCCCTTCAAAAGATTAAGTGGAAAGTCATATCCAGTTTCGATGATTGGGCTAAAACTTTCTATTCCCATTTTTGATGGTGGTAGCAAGCGTAATAGAATTTTACTAAAAAATGTGGAAATCAAAGGTACTGAACTGCAAATAGCCCAAGTACGCCAGCAAATCCAAACAGAATACACCAATGCTATCGCCAAATACAATTCCAGTATTGAAGCCTTGAAATTGGAGGAGGAAAATGTACTATTGGCTAAAAAAATTTATGCCGATAACCAATTATTGTACAAACAAAGTTTGGTAGGCATCACCGAAGTAATTAATACTCAAAACGAACTACTTAGAACGGAAACTAACCAACTTAAAGCAATGGTAAATATCCGATTGGCAGTTTTAGAAATCCAAAAATTAAACAATACTCTCATTAAAAATTAGTAAAACAATGAATAAGATAATAAAAACAATTTTAGTTTCGCTTGGTATAATGGGTACATTGGCGGGAACAACCTTGCTACTGTTCAGTAACAAGCAAAAAGTTGATGCCAAAGTGTATCAAAAAAATCCTGATATTCTGCCAATTGTAGAAGTTCAAAAAGCAAGTAGTCGAACACTTTCAGAGGATTTGACTTTGCTTGGCACATTTTCACCAAACAGAGAGATAGATGTGCTTTCTGAAGCCAATGGCAAAGTAGAATATGTAGGTGTAGCCAAAGGGCAATTCATAGGTGAAGGGCATACCATTGCTACTTTAAATGCTGACATACTACAAGCACAGCTTACTTCAGCAAAGGCAAGTTACAACAAAGCTGTGCTTGATGTAAATAGGTTAAAAGCAGTAACAGAAGTAGATGCTTTGCCAAAATCACAGTTAGACCAGGTTGAATTAGGTAAAATACAAGCCGAAACACAAATCAACTTGCTCAATAAGCAAATAAGTCAAACTATTATCAAAAGTCCATTTTCAGGCACAGTACTGATGAGAATGTTTGAAAAAGGCTCGGTACTTTCGCCAGGTGTGCCTACCATAAAATTGATGGATATTTCTACCTTAAAACTAATGGTAAATGTACCAGAAACTGATGTATTCAGTTTAAAGATAGGGCAACAATTTACAGTAACCACAGATGCCTATCCCAATAAAACTTTTAACGGAATAGTTACTGTCATTTCCAACAAAGGTGATGCTGCACACAATTACGAAGTTGAAATTTCTGTACCCAATAGCCAAACTCAACTCAAAGCAGGAATGTATGGCAATGTATTACTCAAACGAAACAGCAGTAACACAAGCATAACCATTCCAAGAAGTGCCATACTTGGCTCTTACAAAAATGAAAAAGTATATGTTGTAAAAGACAACATTGCTTATCTGAAAAACATCACCATTAGTAAAACTTCAGGCGACTTTGTGCAAGTAACTGAAGGAATAAGTGAAGGTGAAATGGTAGTAATCGCAGGGCAAATAAACCTCACTGACAACACTAAAGTAAGCATAAAAGAAACCAAAAATCTAACCCTTAAAATCCAATAACAATGAGCATAACAGAATTAGCCATCAAACGTCCATCACTTATTATCGTTATTTTTACGATTCTAACTTTTGGCGGAATAGTAAGCTACAACAAATTGGGTTATCAATTAATGCCCAATTTCGCCCAACCCATTATCAACATTCAAACAGCTTATCCTGGTGCATCACCATCAGAGGTAGAAAGTAAAGTTACCCGAAAAATTGAAGATGCGGTTTCAGCATTAGACAATATTGACAAAATCAATAGCAAGTCCTTGGAAGATGTATCAGTAGTAACAGTTAGTTTTAAAAACGGAACTAACATTGACAAGGTATTGCAAGATGCACAACGTAAAATTGAAAATATAAAAGCGGATTTTCCAACTGATGTAAAATCGCCAGTATTATCCAAAGTTTCGCAAAGTGACGTGCCTATCATTCAACTAATTGCTACGGCTGATATTTCGCCAAAAGAATTTTTTACATTGATGGATGAGGATGTAAAGCCACAACTTCAAAAAATAAATGGTATTGCCAATATAAATTTATTAGGTGGAGAAGAAAGAGAAATTAGAGTAAATGTAAATCCTGAAAAACTTAAATTGTATGGACTTTCTTTGTTGCAAATCAATGCAACATTGCAAGATGCTAATGTTGAAGTTCCTGCAGGAAAGATAAAAGACAATGCTGAGCAGATTTCGGTTCGTTTGGCAGGCAAGTTCAAGAATATTGATGATATTAAAAATCAGATTATTTTGGGTATCGGACCTAACCAAAGCCCTATACGCATAGGTGATGTGGCAGAAGTGCGAGATGATGTAAAAGATGCTTCAACAATTGGACGTTTCAATGGTAAAGAAGGCATCGCATTGTTGATAAAAAAGCAACCTGATGCCAATGCAGTTGCCATTAGTAAAGAGGTAAAAAATAATCTTTCGCAAATAGAAAAATTATATGCCAGTAAAGGGTTGAAAATAGTCGTAGCAGACGATAATGCAGACTTTACTTTACAAAGTGTAGAAGCAGTTCAACACGACTTATTGATTGCCATAATTTTGGTAGCTGCCGTAATGCTTTTGTTTTTGCATAGTTTGCGAAATGCTATTATTGTGATGATTGCCATTCCTACTTCATTAGTAGCTACCTTAATCGTTATGCAAGTGTTGGGTTATTCTTTTAACCTAATGACGTTGTTAGCAATGAGTTTGGTAGTAGGTATTTTGGTAGATGATAGTATTGTGGTATTAGAAAATATACAACGCCACCTTGAAATGGGCAAAGACAAACGTACTGCCGCACTTGATGGAAGAAATGAAATTGGCTTTTCGGCTGCTGCCATCACATTTGTTGATGTGGTAGTTTTTTTACCAATTGTTCTTTTTGTAAATACCACCATTGGCGAAATTTTACGCCAGTTTTCAGTAGTGATTGTTACTTCTACTTTAATGAGTTTGTTGGTTTGCTTTACCCTTACGCCTTGGTTGGCTTCTCGTTGGGGAAAGTTAGAACACTTAAATCCCAAAAACCCACTACAAGCTATTTTAATATGGTTTGAAAAACAGTTAGATAACTTTACACATTGGTATTCTGCAAGACTTAAATGGGCATTAAAACATCGTGGAATAAGTTTTGGAATTGTTTTACTTTGTTTTGCAGGTTTAGGAGCAATGATGAGTTTAGGAATTTTGGGCGAAGAGTTGGTATCACAAGGTGACCAAGGTAAGTTTACAATGAAATTAGAATTTGACAAAAGAGCATCAGTAACCAATACAAATATTCAAACTAAAAAAATTGAAAATTTGTTACTAAGCAATCCATCAGTAAAGTCTGTATTTGCAAATATTGGTGGACCTTCTATTACAGGAGGCACAGGCTTAGGAGCTGCTAATATTTCAGAATTATCAGTTGCCTTAGTTCCCAAAGAAGACCGAATACTTGGTACAGAACAATTTATGCTCACCATCAGAGATAGTATTTTACGGCAAACCACAGGTATAAATATTGAAGGGGCTGTTGTAGGCATTGCAGGCGGTGGTGCACCCATTGAACTTATACTTACAGGACCCGACTATAAAACAATGCTTGCAGCAGGGCAAAAACTAAAAAAAGAAATTGCTAAACTGCCAGGTGCTGATAACGTAAGAGTAAGCGTAGAAGATGGTATGCCAGAACTAAATGTAAATTTAGACAGAGAAAAAATGGCAACTTTGGGCATAAATGTTTCGTCTGTGGCAGTTTCTTTACGGACTGCATTTAACGGCAATGATGATAATAAATTTAAGGACAAAGGCACAGATTATGACATCAAAATTATGGTGGACGAGTACGACCGCAAAAATCCAGATGATGTTGCCAATATGAATTTTGTAAACGACAAAGGGCAACAAGTCAAATTATCACAATTTGCAACCATTGCACAAACATCAGGACCATCACAATTAGAACGTCAAGATAGACAACCCTCACTTTCTATTACTGCCTACAACGTGGGAACTTCCACAGGCACGTTATCTAACAAAATAAATACGATTTTACAACAACCCAATTTTTTGCCAAATGATGTAAGAGTAATTTGGGGTGGCGAAACCAAACGAACAGAGGAAAGTTTAGGGGCTTTATTTGCGGCATTCGCTATTGGATTGTTTTGTGTCTATTTGCTAATGGTAGCATTGTACGACAATTTTATTTATCCATTAGTCGTATTATTTTCTATACCTGTTGCTTTGATTGGCTCAATGTCAGCACTTAATTTTAGTATGACACCTATGAGTGTATTTACTCAGTTAGGTACTATTATGCTATTAGGTTTGGTGGCTAAAAATGCGATATTGATTGTAGATTTTGCTAACCAACTAAAAGAAGAAGGTAAAAGCAGTTATGATGCTCTTATACAGGCTTGTGAGCAACGCTTACGCCCAATTTTGATGACCACGATAGCAATGGTATTAGGAATGTTGCCCATCGCTATTGCCAAAGGTGCGGGTGCAGAATGGAAAAATGGTTTAGGATTAGTATTGATAGGCGGCTTAACATCTTCTATGATGCTGACTGTTTTTTTAGTGCCAATGGCATACCTAACAGTAGATAAAATTGCAGAAAAATTAGGTAAAATACGACTACCATTCTTCAAAAAAACAAGTATTAAATCATCACTTTAACAAAATTTCCCAAAAGTATTTCAGCTTTTGGGAAATTTAAACAAAATAAAAAATGGAACCATCACAAGTTAAAGACATTCTTACCAGGATTTTGGTAGAAATAGGAGTTGCTCAATCAAGCATTACTGACAACGCAAATTTCAGTACTGACTTGGGATTGGATTCTCTTGATGTGGCTGAGTTAGTTATGAAAATAGAGAGCAATTTTGGAATTTCTATTTCTGCCGAAAGTAGTGAAAGAATGGCATCATTTTCCGATGCCGTTTCAACAATCCAACAACTACAAAACCTTCAAAATAAACCAAATGACGAATAGTTTTAGTAAACTACTATTGCTTTTCGTATTATTTTTTCTATGTAACAAGAAAGTACAAAGTCAGTCAATAGAAATATACACTCAATTATTTTAAAACTAATTTTTTAAATTAAAATACACAAACAATGAAAAAAACAATCACTTCAATTCTTTTCCTAATTTCATTTTTTTTGCAGTTAGGGTTCAAACAAGTTACAGACGACAATCAAAAATTGATTGCAAATGTAAGCAAGTTTAAAAATACAAAAGGGCAGTGTTATGCTTGCCTCTATGACAAAGCTGACGGATTTCCAAGCAAAAATGCCTTCAAATGTATAGGCGTAAAAATTACAGGCGAAACCACAAAAGTAGTATTTGACAACCTACCACAAGGCACTTATGCACTTGCAGTATTCCATGATGAGAATAACAATAACACCTTCGACGTAAATTTTCTGGGTATTCCCAAAGAAGGTTCAGGTGCATCAAATAACAACCTGCCAAAAATGAGTGCACCAACCTTTGAAGCCAATAAATTTACAATTGGCAACAATTCTAAAACACTAAACATTACACTCAGATATTAGTGTAAAATCAATATTTTTGGTAGTAAATTTGGTTAGCAAATGACAAATTTTTGGGTAGTTTTACAAAAATATTACCAATACAACCAAATGTTTACACGCAGTTACGAAGCCGAATTATTAGATGCAGAAGATATTCCCAAAGATTTGCTGTTCCAAAACTTGCGAGAATTGGATATTGTCAATCATTATTTGGGAGGTCATGCCATTACGCTGGCAGGTTTAGACCAACTATTGCCCCAGCCAACAGCCAAGCCTTTGCATATCGTAGACATTGGTTGTGGCAGTGGCGATACTTTGTTGCAAGTGGCTCAATATGGACAAAAAAAGGGTTTTTCGTTTACATGCACAGGTGTAGATTTAAAACCTGACGTGATAGAATATGCCCAACAGCACTGCAAAAACCAACCTACTATTCAGTTTTTGCAAACAGATTATAGGGACATAGCCCAAAAATTGACTACTCCACCCGATATTTTTATCTGCTCTTTGTTTTGCCACCATCTAACAGATGAACAGTTGGTAGAATTATTTGCTTTTATGCACCAAAACAGCACAATGGGTTTTCTTATCAATGACTTGCAACGGCACTATGTAGCTTATTTTGGTATCAAATTTTTGACAACAATTTTCAATGGGTCTACCTTAGTCAAAAATGATGCTCCCCTGTCGGTCAAACGTGGCTTTTACAGGGCAGAATTGGAAAAACTATTGCAACAAGCCCAGATTAAAACCTACAATTTAGAATGGAAATGGGCTTTTAGGTATTTGCTGACGGCAAAAAAGTGAAATTTTATCAATTTGTGTAGTGTGGGCTTCAGCCCACACATTTTAACTCATGTGTGGGCTGAAGCCCACACTACATTAATTAATCAAGACCGTAGGCAAACCCACCACGATTGTTCCGCCATGGGCAGTGCTATCTCCCATGCGTGCAGCAGGCATTCCGCCAATGAACACAGAAGTTGAGCCTTTGACAATGCTGTCGGGTACACCCACGCACACACACATATCGCCAACTCTGGCGGCGGGCATTCCGCCAATCAAAACCGTAGGGCAACCCACTGCAATAGGACCTCCCACGTGTGGAATGGGTGGCACAGCAGGAGTTTGCATAGGGCAGGTGTGCATATCTAACAGACGAGCAGCAGGGGGCATGGGTATTTGTTTAGGTTTCTTACGCAAAGAAAGTGATTAACTTGGTGTGGTGCAAATTTCAGAAAAGAAAATTTTTGTCATTTCATCGAATAAAAAAAGCCCGAACAGGCTGGCTGTTCGGGCTTTGTGTAGCAGTTTTGGGGCTTTGCTCTTTCGCCTGACTGCTGTTCACGTTGTTTGCGACCAATTTCGGGTTTTGGAGTAAGGTCGGTTTTCCGTTCTCCTTTGCCTTGTTGTTTTTCTGTGTAACGTGAATTGTTCCGAATGGTGTTTTCATTTTTGTTCGTTTCCATTTTAGTAAGTGTTTAGAAGGTTGAGTGCTTATTTTTTAGCATACAGCAAATTAATGCCACTACAACGTAAAGGATTTACGTACCGAACACTTTTTTACAAATTTCACACGCTAAAGCGTATGCTACATTCACACGCTAAAGCGTAGGCTACATTCACACGCTAAAGCGTAGGCTACATTTATACTACGCAGATTCAACTTACCATTGCAGTACGTTTCTATTTGCTTATACGAAAGAAAATAGCAAAAAGACAAGAAAGTAACAAGTTTTTAAGTAATTTTTAATCTTAAATACTTTTGCCTAAAGACGAATACACTGCTGTACAAATTTCTACTTTGCAAAGTAAAATCCAAATTCCTTATCAAAGTGTTAAAAATTAGTTAAAATATCACAAAGATTGTTAAAATAAAGAAAAATGCGACTGCTTGAAAAGACGGTTCCTTCAAACCCACCTTTCCTCACTTTTGATAAACTTTAAAACACAGTAAAAAACTTCACGCTAAATTAATCCAGTTTTGCTTAGAGACTCAAAGATATTATTTACTTTTGTCATTGGCAAATTATTATACTATGACCCCAGCTAAAAAAAACAAAGTATTAATTGTAGATGATGAGCCAGATATTTTGGAGTTGTTAAAATATAATTTGGAAAAAGAAGGTTATGAGGTAAAAACTGCTACTGATGGCAAAAAAGCCGTGGCAGTGGCAAAAACTTTTTTGCCCGAATTGATTTTAATGGACATCATGATGCCTGTCATGGACGGCGTAGAGGCTTGCAGAGTACTAAGAGAAATGCCTGAAATGCTCAATAGTTATATCATTTTTCTTACGGCTCGTACAGAAGAATATTCGGAAGTAGCAGCTTTTGACGTAGGGGCAGACGACTACCTGATGAAACCTATCAAACCTCGTGCTTTGATGAGCCGAATCAACGCCCTGTTTAGACGTGAAGCCCAAAAAACGGTAACAGGAGCAGAAAATGAGGTGTTGCAAATAGCAGAATTTGTGATAGACCGAAGCAGCTATACCCTCATGAAAAACAAAGAGCAGATTCCTTTGCCCAAAAAGGAATTTGAATTGCTGTTTTTTTTGGCATTAAATCCAAATAAAGTTTTTAGTAGAGATGAATTGTTGCAAAATATTTGGGGGTCAGATGTTTATGTCTTGGCTCGAACAGTAGATGTGCATATCAGACGGGTAAGAGAAAAAATTGGCGAACATCATATTTTAACTGTGAAAGGCGTAGGCTATAAGTTTGTAGATACGACCAAAGAAAATGAATAATTTTGCGAAAAGCAAAAAATTAACTCCACAAGGGATTTAATTCCTTGTGGAGTTTGTGTATAATTATACTTACAAATGGTTAAAAAAGTAGTATAGTAAGCTGGTATTATTTTCAAATAAAAAACGTAGCCTACCTACTACTGTCCTTGTGCCAATGTATAGCCTTTTTTGCCGTCAAAAGTGCAAAGATTTTCAGTTTTGATGAAGTCTAAGCCCAATTTACGCACATTTTGCAAGACCTCAATAATATCGTCATGGCTAATGGCTTTTCCTTCGGGGTGTTCGAAACGACAACGCCAGTGGTCGGTACAGAAAGTTTCAGGTGCGCCGTTAGGATACACTTTTACCCCTCTGTTGCTCATCACCACAAACTTCAAATTTTTGGTGCTTGCTTTTTCTATTTGCTTGCCCAAGTCGTTGGCACTGCCATTTACCCAATTTAAGAACACATCAACGCCAATAGTTTCTTTCACTTGTGGAGTTCTGCGGGTAACTTTTACTTCTATTTTTTTGGCATCAGCAGGATAATCAACAGCTTTCAACAAAGTTGGGCTTTGTCCCAAACGTGCAATAACGGCTTGTGCAAATTCTTGCGTACCTACTTTTTGTTTGCTGGTTTTTTCTTTGAAAATATCGTAAGTGTGTACGCCATCTTCCAAAGTTCTGAGCCACGCATTGTGTACTTTGGTCGCAATTTCGTTTTGACCTATGTGGTTGAGCATCATTACCGCACCTAACAACAAACCCGAAGGATTGGCTAAGTTTTGTCCTGCTCTGCGTGGGGCAGACCCGTGAATAGCCTCAAACATTGCCCCATGGTCGCCAACATTTGCCGAACCTGCCAAACCTACCGAACCTGTAATTTGGGCTGCTACATCAGACAAAATATCGCCATAAAGATTAGGCATCACAATCATGTCAAAAGCCTGTGGCGTATCTGCCATTTTTGCTGCCCCAATGTCCACAATCCAATGTTCTTTTTCAATTTCTGGATACTCTGCCCCTATTTCGTCAAAAACTTGGTGGAACAAGCCATCAGTCATTTTCATGATGTTGTCCTTGGTGAAACAAGTCAATTTTTTGCGGTTGTTGTTTTTGGCGTATTCAAAAGCATAACGCACAATTTTTTCGCAACCGGGTCTTGATATAATTTTCAAACACTGAAAAACCTCGTCTGTTTGGCGGTGTTCTATGCCTGCATACAAGTCTTCTTCGTTTTCACGAATAATTACCACGTCCATGACAGGGTGTTTGGTTTCCACAAATGGGTGGTACGACACGCAAGGGCGTATGTTAGAATACAAACCCAAAGTTTTGCGGGTAGTTACGTTTAGACTTTTGTAGCCACTGCCTTGTGGGGTGGTGATGGGGGCTTTCAAAAATACTTTGGTTCTCCGCAACGAATCCCAAGACGAATCCTCGATACCTGCCGAAATGCCTCGCAAATAAACTTTTTCGCCAATTTCTATTTCCTCTATTTCCAACTGCGCACCTGCTGCCAAAATAATGTCTAAGGTGGCACGCATAATTTCAGGACCTATGCCATCGCCGTAGGCTACGGTGATTGGAGTTTTAGTATATTTGCTGGTGCTATTTGCGGTGGCAACAGCAGGACTTGTTGTGCTTTGCATAAAAAAAGTTATAATGGGTTATTTATGATTTATGTTTCTAACTTTTTGTAGCAAAGATTGTTTAACAAAACTTGACTTTTTTGTGATTGTGCATGGGAATTTACCACCAATCTGCCTTTAATTTCTCTACTGCAATGATGCCACTCAATACCACGCCCGGAATACCTTGTCCTGGGTAGGCTGTGTCGCCACAAAGATAGGCTTTGTGGTGGTCGAGTCGGGCATCGTTGAGTTGCCAAACTTTGGTGGCTGCATATTGCGGATAGCCTCCCACAAAACCATATTCTCTTTTTGTCCACTGTTGCCAATTTTGTTGGGCAGAGGCGTGGCAATAAACAATATTTTCGGATTTCAAAAAATCTTTTGCTATCAAAGTTTGCAACACAAAATCTGTAGCTTTTTGCTTGTCAAAATCAGGTTTGCCTTCGGGGTGGTGCAAGTGCGTACTCACAGACAAAACCCGTTGCCCTGCCACATCTGCCCGACTGTCATCTTTGGGGTGGCTTAGGCTGACAAAAATACTTGCCGACTGCGTTTCGGGCATAGGCGAAGGCAAAATAATTTGGTGGTGCAGACTATCAAACTCTCGGTGCGGAACAAAACCAACGCCCAGCTGGAAAGCCGAATTTAGTTTTTCGGAAGTCAAAACTTGCTTTTTCAACATTTGCTTCTGTATGTGCGTGTGCGTAGGCTGGTAAATTTGCAAGGTATTGTTGATAGGAATACCCGAAATAAGGTACTTTGCCTGAAAACTATGCTTGATTTTCTGTTTTTCGGTGCATTGCAACGTAAAAACCTCGTTTTCAAACGTAATTTTATCAACTGCATGGCGTAGCAAAACCTTTGACCCCTGTTTTTCTATGTAGTTCACAAAAGGATTTACCAAATTGATAAGTCCACCATTGACATAATAATTGCCAAAATTGGTGTAGCAAAGGGCAGTAGCACCAAACAAAACATTGACTTCGGCTATGTGGTTTTGGGCAGTGATTAATAGTTGTTCATTGACGTATGCCACAAAATTTTTGTGGGTTGCCAAACCAAATTTTTTGAGAAGTTGCTGCATAGAAACCAAGCAATAACCGCCGTATTTCAGTTGCGACCACGTAACATTTTTGAGTAGTTGCCCAAAATCTGAGAACTTGCTGGGCGGAAAAAAGGTCTGTTTCAGCGAAGTTTGCCACACAAAAGAGGCAATTCGGTAGCAAAACTCCCAAAATTGTCGTTGTCCAGCCTTGCCAAACACCCTTTCGGCTTCGGCTATCCACTGTTCCAAGTTGTGGTATTTGTTCAGCACTTGTCCATCGGGCAACTGCACCTGCATAGGCAAGTCTAAGGGCGTTGCCCGAATTTCTATTCCTGTCTGTCGCAAAACTTCCCACAAAGGCATCTGTTCGTCAAGCCCAACCAGCGTAGTTGCACCTGCCTCAAACACAAAACCTTTTCGCCAATACGAACTTGTGCAACCTCCCGCCAAATAATTTTGCTCTAAAACCAACACTTTTTTGCCTTCTTTGGCAAGCAAAGCTGCTGCCGTTAGGCTACCCAACCCACTGCCCACAATGGCTACATCAAAAACTTCACTATTTGTTTTCATATTAAAAAAACCAAAAGTGAAGTGGAAAGTTTAGGGTAAAAAACTGAAAATAAGATTTTAGTTGCTGTTTTGCTGCACAATAGCCTTTTGTAATTTAGAAGATTGGAAATCTATAATATCGTAAATAATAGCTACCAAAATCAAAGACAATGGAGCTAAAAAAGCCTTGAACAAGAATTTAGAAAAGAGAAATCCGCCTCCAATAGCACCCAAAAAAAAACAAAGTACAATGACTACGTGCAAAATAAATTTCCTTTGCAGTTTCGCCATACTTTCTTCGGCTGGTCTGGTAAGGAGTTTGGCAGCTTCTATGCCTATGTCTGTAAACAAACCTGTGAGGTGTGTAGTCCGCACGACGGAGCCAGATACTTGGGTAACAGTTCCATTTTGTAAGCCCATTGCCAACAATAAACTCCCCGCAAACAACTGAATCATGCCATCGCTGTAATCATAATATTGGTCGCCAAAGTAAGCCACACCCGACAAGATAAACATCACAAGTAACAAGGGAATGGTGTGCGAAAAACGAGGGTATTTTCTGCCAATTAAGTCGACCAACAAGCCCGACAAGAAGGAGCCAAACAAAAAGGCAAACATCCACACCAATTTCATATAACCTGCGTGCCACCGAAAAGCCACCAATTCATTAGCCAATACCGCCACGTGTCCTGTTACATTGGTCGTAAGTACATCGAAAGCAAAAAAACTTGCAGAGTTTACTGCCCCTGCTGCCGTAGAGAGAATGGAAGCTACGCGTAAGTCGTGTTGGAATTTTCGAGTTTGCCCTGAATTAAACATAACACTGGTTGGTTTGTTTGCAAATCACAAACTACAAAAGATATTCCAAATTTTTCTATAAAAACGACTTAAATTTTTTATAGTACAGTTTCTTGCTCACTCAATAAGAGTTTTTCGACCACCAATCTTTCTATCACCTCATCTACCACAAAACTTTGACAAACTATTTCTTGATAGACATAGATTGCTTGGCTATATAAATTTGGCGGATAAACTCCTAATAACCTTTTCATTTCCTCCACTTCTTCATTGGTTTCGGCTTCCATAACATAACTCAACCTATAAATTTTGCTGTCAGGCATATATTCCAAAACCAAAGGCTGATGTTGGCGGTCATTGACACAAAAAATTTGGAGAGGACTTGCCAAAAAATAAATCTCTTCCTCAAAAATATAAGCCAATGGAAAATAAGGATTCCACAAGACTTGGTATTGGATATTTTGCTGCTGGAAAAGTTGCGAAATGATTTCTACTTTTTCTATTATTTGCTTATCTAACCATTTTTCATTGGTTATTTCTGTATAGGGTCGCCAATACGTTTCGCCATTGTGGTATTGCAAGTTGCCCAAACGCAACTTATAATCAAAAACAGCTTCGTTGTGCAGCACATAACCTGGGTAATAAAACTTTTTGCCTAATCTGATACCCAAATCAATTTCGAGTAACATGGTATAAATTCCCAAACTAAATTGCTGATAGTTATGGTCAAACAGCCCTAAAATGCTGGCAATACTGCGATGTCCTAAATCAAAAAAGCTAACAGCCACTAATTTATCGTCATCATAAACGCAAATTTCTTGGGTGTGAAACGGATTATGCAAATAGTCATTTTCCTCTGTGCCAAACAAGGATTGCTGGAGAGTGGGCAAAACAATGCCCAGAAAACGATGCTTGTGCTGCTCATACAAAGCTTCTTTTTCGGCTGTGAGTTGCAAAGGCTGCACTTCGTACCGAAACCGTTGGTTATTTTGCCGAAGAATTTTTTTCAGCCGTTTAGGATATTGGTAATTTTCTAACTGCACTCGAATATTAATGACTTGATAAACACCTTTGTCGAGACAAATCAACTTTTGTCGTCCTAACATATTGCAGTTTCGAAACCAACCGTAGGCTAAAAAACGGTCAAGTCGTTTCGGGGATAATAAAGGATTGTAATAAGCACCAACCAACATAAAAATAGTTGTAAGAAGTAGTAGTTTAGTTTGTTGCAAAGTAACAATTTTTGGCAACTTATCAAAACTTGCAAAGAAATTGTAAAATTTCTGAAACCTCACAAGCTAAAATATATACTATATTGCTATTTAACTACTTATTTTATTTATCCTTACCCAATTTCCTAACAGTTGCAACCCATGTTCAGTTAAAGCAGCTTCAGGGTGAAACTGTATTCCATAAAGAGGTAACTTTTGGTGTTTGAGAGCCATAAGTTCTCCTGTGGTGGTATGTGCCAAAGCTACCAAAGAAGATGGCAAGGCTGTGAGCACCAAAGAATGGTAACGAACTACCTGAAATTGTGTGGGCAACCCCTCAAAAATCTCATCTTTTTGGCAAGTTATCATAGACAATTTGCCGTGCATAGGCTGGGTAGCATGGGTCAGCGTAGCCCCAAAAAATTCGCCTATTGCCTGATGACCCAAGCAAATGCCAATGATAGGTACTTTGTTATGATAAGTAGCAATGACTTCAGGCATGACACCAGCCTTTGCGGGTGTGCCTGAGCCTGGCGACAAAATAATGGCTTGTGGTGCTAAGTTTTTAATAGTTGCAAGATTTACGTCATTTCGCAAGACCGTACAAGGACAATGGAGTTGGTGAAAATAATCCACCAAATTATAAGTAAACGAATCGAAATTGTCTAATAACAAAACTGTCATTGGTAAGTATTTGACTCTAAAAAGTAAATTTTCTTACACAATTTAATCCAAAAAATTATACCCTACCGTAAACTGAAAAAGGCTGGTGCGTTGGTCTAAGGTAAAATCATTGTTGGGGACTTGAATACGTGCTGAAGTAAGTGCAGAAAAGTTGCCTTCATAACGCAAATCGGCTGTAAATTTGCCTAAATCTACACCTACACCCACCAAATAGCCAAAGACAGCTGTTTTTGAAGCATCAGCAGGATTGGTGCTGTACTCCTGAATGGCTGCTTTAAAATCATTCATACTACTCAAATTGAAAGAGGCTAACAAACCGCCATTGACTCTGAATTTGCTGATTTGATAACCCAATAACAACGGAATATCTACACCATACATCTGCACATCTACGGTTTTGGTTTCTATCAAACCACCTGTGATGCCACCAGATTTTATTCTGTCGAAAGTGCCACCCTTCATAGCAAAAAGTAATTCGGGCTGGAAGTAAAGGCTCGAAAATTTAAGCCTTGCAAAGCCTCCTGCCACAAAACCTGTGGTGTATTGCGTATTTTCTTTGAAAGCAGTATTTAGACTACCCACAGAGATTTCTGTATTGCTCATAGAAAGTCTGGAATAATTAAGACCTGCCTTTGCGCCTAACATAAAATTTTGGGCAACAAGGGGTTGTGTAATTACCAATAAAAAGATGGCTAAAATAATTTGTTTCATTTGAATAATGGTTGCTTGTAAAATACTGAACGTCTTATTTACATTTGATTTATCAAAGACCTATGTTTCCACAAAAACGTGTCGGACATCCGTAAAAGTAAACAAAAATTTAACAGGAGGAAATATTTTTTAACCTTTTCTTGCCAAATAATAAGATTTTTTGATAGCTGGTTTTAATTTTTCTCTTTGTATAAAAGCTATACCTTTATTGCAAATTTTTTGGTAGGTTTCCAATCTGTCGTATCAGCCTAATTGCCCAAAAGCTCATTTTGCAACAAGTAACTCTCATTACTTCTGCTTTCAATCCTCCAAAACCTCTTTTGCAGCCTGCAAGCCCGACAAGTAAGCCCCATGTACTGTTGCTCTGTATTTTGCTATGGTGTGTTCTCCCGCAAAAAATAGCTTGTTGTTTACAGCGGCTTGCAAGGTTTCGAAGTGTTTGTTTTCTGTACCTACATTTACAAAGGAATAAGCCCCTAAACTATAAGGGTCTGTTCCCCAACGAGTTACCAATATTTTCTTAGGATTTGGAATAGCCCTACCATAAATTTTTCGCAACACTTCCATCACTTCGTCTTGAATTTGGGCATCAGTTTTGGTATCTAAGGTTTTGCCAAAAAGCCCAAAACCAAATGTTACCAGCAAATTGGCATCACAAAAAGTGCGTGCATTCAAAAAATAGGAATAAGCCCCTTTCATTTTGCCTGTATAACCTATATATTGCAAATTGGTATCCCAAAAGGCTTGCTCAAACAGCAAGGCTACTTTGTTCACGTTGCCCATTGCCACCTGTTGAATAGCTTGTTGTTTGGCAGCAGGCAAGTTGGGCGTAAATTGAATATTTCCTTTTTTCAGCACACCCAAAGGCACTGTTACCACTGCCACATCAGCCTCAAAACTGCCTTGATTGGTCGTTAGTTGCACTTTTTCTTTGCCGTAAGCTATGCTTTGCACCACTTGTTTGAGCCTGATATCCAAACCTTTTGCCAACAATTCTACTATACTTTGGTAGCCACTCCAAACCAATAAATCTTCGCCCTCAAAGCTACTATCATTTTCCCAATTTTTGCCCGACAATAAATTGATGTCGCCGCCTGCATCAAATTCGGCATACGAACTTAATTGATAAATCATTTTGAGGTCTTGCAAAGCATCGGGCTGCAACCTGCCAATGGCTTGCTGCAAACTTTCGGTGGGCATTGCCTCGTCTTCTACCATAGCCAACAGTTTTTCGTACTTTTTCATGTACTTTTCCATCACTTCTTCGGCTATTGGTTTGCCATTTTCGTCATAAACCTCCAAACTTTCGTCATCTGTTCGGTGGAGTTTACAACCAGCCTGTTTTGCCAAAGGCGTAATGGGGTTGCCTTCGGGTCCGTGTATCCACGCTGCCCCCCTATCAAAAGGCACGCCTAAACTTTGGTCTGTCCAGACTCTGCCGCCTACTCTGTCCCTTGCCTCTAAAACGACCACTTCCCAACCATTTTTTTTGAGCGTAGCTGCTGCTGCCACGCCTGCTATGCCTGCCCCCACTACAAGGGCTTTGCCCTCTTTGCGTGTAGGTTTTGCCTCCAGACTGATAGGCAAATGGGCAAGGGCTGCTAAAAAAGTTAATTTTTTAAGAAATTCTTTTCTGTTCATATCAAGAATTTATAATTACCTACTCACAACTAAGCACCAACTTCATTTTTCAACTGCAAAGCATGGCAAGCCACAACACCTGCTGTTTCTGTTCGCAACCTGCTATTTCCTAAGCTAACTCCTTGAAAACCAAACTGAAATGCCTCTGTCAATTCATTGGGACTAAAATCTCCTTCAGGACCTATCAATACACAAACAGATTGGTTGCTTTTTGCCACTTCAAACAAGTGAGGTGGTGGCACTTTGCCCACATAGGCTATGAAAAGTTGCTTAGGAGTCTGCTCTTGCGTCTTCTGCCCTTGTGATTTCAAAAAATTGCTGAATGGCACAGGCGAATTAATAACAGGCAAATGAAATTTTAAAGATTGTTTGAGAGCAGCTATAGCCTTTTTTTCTATTCTTTCCACATTAAAGTAGGCTCTTTCTGTGTGTTCAGTCTGCAAAAAACTAATTTCGTCTATGCCTATCTCCACACACTTCTCCACAAACCACTCTATTCTATCTGCATTTTTGGTAGGTGCAATAGCTATATGGGTGTGGTGGGCGTAGTTTTTAGGGTGGAGAGTGAGGTTTTTTATTTGCAAACTACATTTTTTGGGATTGTCATTTTGCAGCGTAGCCACCGCCAAGTTGCCTTTGCCATCAGTGAGGTGCAAGGACTCCCCTATCTGCATACGCAAGACCTTTAAACAGTGCTTTGCCTCCTCTTCGGGCAGCAAAATACTTTGATAAGCAACAAAATCAGGTAGAAAAAATAATTGCATAGCTATTCAATTATCAGTAAAAGTTAGTTAGCTTCGATACTAAAACTAGCTTATTTTGCAATAAAGATAACATTTTTTTATTTAACAGAAAAAGAACAACAATCAATTTTTTTGGGGCAAGGCTGGGTAAGGACGAGGTGCGTAGAATTTGACATGACTTTACTGGCAATTTCATCAAATATTGCCCGTTTTGAATAGATACAAAAAATTTTGCATCTATTCAAAAACAGGCAAAAAATTTATCAATCGTACTCCCTAAAACCTCACCACCACCTGCCCCAACCAATTAAACCCTGCCTGTGGGTAATAAAAATTCTCACGAATGGTTTGGTTGCCCGCAATATAGCCAAAAGTGTAGCCATTGCTTTCATACAGCGTAGAGAAGATATTGTTTGCCAAAAAACTTACATTAATTTCTTTCATAAATTTGGGTTTCAGCACCCAATTTAAACGTAAATCATTGGTAAGATACTCTCCTAATTTTCGGCTTTCGTTTTGCGTGTTGTCCAAATATTGTGTGCCTACATATTTAGTTAGCAAAGCTACATTGAACCATTTGGCAGGCGAAACTGTGAACTGCGAAGCACCAATAACCGCAGGCGAAAAAGCTATGTCTGTATTTTGGTAACTCAAACTTTGCTGCTCTCCTGTGTCGTAATTGTCCAAATATTCGGTGTAGTTGGCAATTTTGTTTTGGCTAAAAGTAGCATTAATATTCCACTTGAATTGATTGGAAATGAACCAATTAGCTTGCAATTCTAAGCCTGTGCGGTAGCTGTTGGGTGTGTTTTGGCGAACTGCTGCCCCTACATCATTTAGCTTGCCTGTTACTACAAGTTGGTTGTGATACAACATATAATAGACATTGGCAGCTAACAAAAACTTGCCCCTGTTCCAGCTATACCCTGCCTCTACATTGTGCAAGGTTTCGTGTTTTGGTCGGCTGTTGGTGGTTGATTCTGTGTAGTCGTTGCGGTTTGGCTCCCGATTGGCAACTGCAAAAGAGGCGTAAAAATCATGTGCATTGTTGGTACTATACCTTACACCAACTTTTGGGTTAAAAAAAGTCAAGTTATCTGTTTGCGTTACGTTGCGTTTGTCTGTATCATAGCCCAAAAAAGTATAATCCACATTCCGAACTTGCAAATCTGCAAAAGCCCATAAATCTGCTGATTCTATGACACGAAAATTAGCTTTTGCGTACAAATTTGCATCTTTTTTGGTGGCATCATTGTCATAATAGCGGTGGCGAATGTTGCCTGTGCTGGCGTATTTTGCCCAAATCACTTCGCCAAAATGTTTACCTTGATAGACGTTGTAACCACCACCCAAAATTGCTTCCAATCTTGAAACAGAATAGGTAACATTGCTAACAAAACCATAAAAATCGTTGTCTAACCAACGTCTGCGAATTAAATCTGTGGTTTTGATGGTTTCATTGCCAACCACTACATTAGGCAAATTGTATTTTGCCAATTTGTCCTCTGTTCTAAACTGTTCGTAAAAACCACGCCCTTTGGTGTAAAACAAGGCAGAGTTGAACCTGAATCTGCGTACATTAAGTTTGTGCAAAAATTGGTAGTGGTCTTGTTGGTAGTCGTCCACTTGGTTGTCGTAGGTGTAGGGGTTGTAAGTTCTGCTGTTCGCATTGCGGAGGTTGTTGGCTGCCTTGTCATCTAAAAAATTTCGGGCAATGTAGGCTTCTATGCCCTCTTTGTTGCCCCGCAACCTGCTTTCGGGTACTCCCTCCCAGGCTTGGTAGGTAATTTCTTTGCCCGAAAAGACGTTGCTCGTGAAAATCCCTGCCTTGCCAGCATTAAACTCCCCCGCCACAAAAAAGGACTTCAAATTTGATTTTGCTCGGTCAATAAACCCATCAGAGGTAATTTTTGAAAGCCTTGCGTCTATTTTGAACTTGTTTTTGAGCAAACCCGTACCAAATTGGGCGTTGTGTTTCCACGTATTGAAACTTCCGTAGCTGTTGCCAATTTCGGCGTAGGCTTGGTCGCTGGGTTTGGCAGTTTCCAAATTGACCGTAGCCCCAAAAGCCCCGCCTCCGTTTACCGAAGTCCCCACGCCTCGCTGAATCTGCACACTGCTCACCGAACTCGCAAAGTCGGGCATATTCACCCAAAATACGCCTTGCGACTCGGCATCATTTACAGGTATTCCGTTAATCGTAACGTTGGTTCGGGTGGCATCACTTCCGCGTATCCGCATACCTGTATAGCCCACGCCTGCCCCTGCGTCTGTAGTCGTTACAACAGAAGGCGTAAAACTCAACAAAATGGGTAGGTCTTGCCCTAAGTTTTGCTTTTGGAGGTCTTGCTTATAAACCTCAGTCATTGTAAAAGGTGTAGGTGTTACCTGTCCGTAAACCTCTACTGCCCTAAGATTACAAACAATGCTACCAACAAGAGCAATATCTAAAATTTCATTTTTTTGTAAATCAATTTTCTTTTGAAGTGCTTGCATACCTATAAAAGAATAAATCAATGTATAATTTCCTTTTACCAATTCCAATTTATAAAGCCCATCAATGTCTGTTTGTGTGCCTGTTGTTGTATTTTTTATCTGAACAGTAACCCCTGGCAACGGAGTTCCATCATCTTTTGCGGTTACTTTTCCCGAAATGGTGTAGTTTTGGGCAAAGGAGGTGAAGGAAAAGAGGAGGAGAGCCAAAACCTTATAAGGTTTTAAAAACCTTATAAGGTTTATAGGATTAAGCACTGTGTTTAAATCTTTCATTTTTTTACGTTTTTAAGGTTAAAAGAAAATGAAAAGATTAAAGGAAGGAGATGTGGGAAGTAAACAACCCCGCAAGGGTTTGAAACCCTTGCGGGGTTTACGACCAGAAGTTTCGACTTTTTTCCTACGGCAATATGAATTGCATCAGGTTCGAAGGGTATCATCTCAGTTAAAAGCCCCCTGCCCCCCAAAGGGGGAATGACGTTAATTCGTCAAAAACTTCCCCTTTGGGGGCGGGGGGCTTTTAACACCCCTAAAAATCTTTTACTGCTGCAAAGGTAGGGAATAAATTTTGGTTTTGGAAAAAGGTTGCAAAAATGTTTTATTTACCAAAAAGCAAAATTTGCAATTCAAAGTTGAATCTGCGTACTCATATAGAGGTAATAGGTGTGGGCTTAAGCCCACACTACAGCCTTATACCCACACCGCAAAAATCTTTTTGCCTTGTGTTTCTATCCAAGTTTGTTTCCATTGCTGCTCTTTTCGATGGTCAAACAAGAGGAGAAAACCTGTATCCAAATGCAGTGCCTCCAAGTAGTCGCAAAGTTGTTGCAGTCCTTCTTGGTGTGCCTCCTCGCCATACCACCTTTTGAGTTCCACTACATAAAGAAACCTGTCATAAGTAATTATCACGTCTATTCGTCTTTCCAACGATACTTGTGCTTCTTTGAAATCATGCCCTCTGCCATTCAAAATGGGTCGCAAGAAAGCCAAAAACAACAACCGCCAATGTTTTTCTAAAAAATCTCCGTCTTTGAGGCTATGGTTTTCTTTCATATAGACCTGAAACCGTTGCAAAACCAACACAAAATCTAAACTGTGGTCTGCTTTTTCATATTTGTAGCCCTGCACATAGTTATCTACTTTGTTTTTGTCTTCGGTTTCCTCTTTGGAAATCAGATAATTATAAATTACTTGTTCATAAATTCTGTTGTGAATTTTTAGCTGTCCATTCTGCTTGAATATGCCATAAGTTACGCCTTTGCGTATAGTTTCGTTGTGTGGATTAAAGGAAAAACTTTGTCCTTGTAACAACATTTTGAAAACCAAGTCCATTAAATCGGGGTGGTTTGCCAAATTTTTGGTAAGGCTATCAAAATTGGTGTTGATTTCTTTGGCTATCAACGTGGCTGCTTTGTCCACCAAGTCCGTTGTCCATTCAGGCGTTGCTTGTTGGGGCAAAAGTTTGGTGCTTATCAGTTGGCACAACCTGCAAATCAGGAAAGGATAGCCCGAAGTGTAGTGATACAGCCGTTGGGCAATGGCTGCGGTGTCCATCGGCACTTGTTCGGCTTGACTATATGCTGCCAACATCGGGACTATTTCATGGGGTTTGAACTCCATGTTAGACTCAAAATCAATGGCAATATTCCAAGGGCTGTTAAAGTGGGTTTCGTCGGGGTTGCGAATTTTGTATTTCAGTGATTTAATATCGTGTACGCCTACCAACACAACACTATAAAACGTATGGTGCTGCGGACTTTGGCGTTGCAAATACTTTGCTCGCAAAAGTGCCAAGAAATGCAGAAAAGGTAAATAATTGCTGCTTGAATCAACTTCATCTATCAAAACCACCAATTTTTTAGGAGTTTGGCGTACCAATTCAGTAATAACTGCTGACAAACTATTCAGGTCTGTTACATTGTTTTTGTAATTTTCTAACCACGTGTATAAAGTGTTATCAACAAATTCCAAAGATTTACAAACTTCATTGATAAACATCATAGCAAATGCCTCATCTGCATGGTGCCATTTGTCGTCAATGCCCTGAAAATTGAGCAAAATAGGCAAGTAATCCGAAGTTTGCAAAAGTCTTTCAGCAATGGCAAACAAAGTGGTGGTTTTTCCATATTGGCGAGGGCGACTAATCGTATAGTAGTAGCCCTGTTCTACCAAAGCGTAGGCAGCATTGACTTTTTCGCTGTTGTCCATCATATAATGCAGCGAAGCAATGCAGTTTCCTGTAATATTGAATGTTTTTTTGGTCATGTTGGGCTGCTTTATTGGAAAAAGTAGTTCCACATAAGTAATGTTGCAACCACATTAGAACTAACAACTCTTTGAGAAATGTTAGTTCTAAGCATTATCTGTAGCACTACCAAAAATTTTACTGCCGCAAAGATAGGAAAGAAACATTGCTTTTGGTAAGAGGTTGTAAAAATGTTTTTAGCAATTAATTATTATTTAGCTTAAAAACAATAGGCAAATGATACCGAACAGCCACAGCTTTGCCATTTTGCTTGCCCGCCACCCATGTAGGCATAGCAGCCACCACACGCATTGCCTCGTCGTCACAGCCGTAACCCAAGCCTTTTGCTATTTTCACATCATAAATTTTGCCGTCTTTGCCCACCACAAAACTCACATACACTTTGCCTTCTATGCCTTGATTTTGGGCAGCACGCGGATAACGTAAATTATGCATGAGATATTTCATCAATTCTTGCGTACCTCCCTGAAATTGAGGGTTTTGCTCCGCGTATAAAAAAACGGTATTCTCTTCGGGTTGCTCTATTGCCACTATATTCTGGTTTTCTGTATTTGCGGAGTGGTCTATCACTAAATCAGGGTCTGCTGCTTCGCCCTCACTGTTTTTCGTACCAATTACTGCCTTGCTGACCTCTGCCACCGTAGGTATTTCGGAAGTTTCAGGAGGCAATTCGGCATCAGGTGTGGGCAAAGGCGGAGGAAAAGCTATAGTTTTTATCTTCGGCAACTCCAATTTGGGCAGCGGAGGGTTGGGCATTTTCGGATTAGTGGGAGGTGGTGGTGGGATATTAGCTAAGGAATGTTCGGTCTCGAATGTAGGCAAAAGGTCTTTGGGCTGCAATTCACCATAGACCACAGGGACAATAAGAGCAAGAGAAATGCAAAACACACCTATCCACAAAGCCCTGTTCATGTTTTTTGGGTAGCTTTTTCTCAGTTGGTAAGCCCCATATTGTTGGTTGCGGTTTTCAAACACAATACTCTCGAAGTCTTGCGTAGAAGAAAATTGATAATCCGTTTTCATTTTTTTGAAAGTTAAAAGTGAATGTAAGTACATGATTTATCACGTACCAAACTTTGGAAATGAAAAACGGTAGCTACCCTGTTTTGAAAAGATAAGCACCAAATGAACAAAAAGTAACAAAAAAATAGAAAATAATTGTTAATTTTGAAAGGTTAATCCTAAATTTAGTAGCATTGCAAATACAAACTAAAATACAGACAGCATTTATACTGTTTTATGAAACTACGCAATTTTTTTGCCCTTTGTGGCTACCTTGTAGGCTTGGCAACCTTTGCTTTGCAAGCCCAAACGACTTATATCAACAACAACCCCGCCTATCAGCAGTTGGTAGAAAGGTATGAAATCAAAAGAGGCAAATTTGCCGAAGAGCTTTTTACCACTGTCAAGCCGTATAGCCGAAAAGGCATTGCGTTGTTAGCCGACTCGGTGTTGGCTAAGGAAAAAAACTTGTCTAAGGCTGATGTTTTCAATTTGCTCTATCTCCTCAATGACAATGCGGAGTGGGCAGACAGTTTGGATAATGTAAGCAAAAAATCACTGTTCAAAACTTTCTACAAGACCAAAGCAGATTTCTATCAACTCGATAACAAAGATGTAAATTTGCACGTCAATCCCTTGCTTTATGTAGGGGCAGGTAGAGAAAACAGCTTAGATGCAGCCAGAGATAACGGCACTAACTTCTTGAATACCAGAGGAATAGAGGTGCGTGGCATTATAGGCAAACGGCTGGGTTTTTACAGCAGTTTTACGGATAACCAAATGAATTTTCCCTATTATGTACGCCAACGCACCGCACTCTCCAATGCCGTACCCAACGAAGGATTTTGGAAAACTACCGAACCCACAGGCACAGCTACGGACAAAACAGTCGACTTTTTGACAGCCAGAGGTTATATTACTTTCAGCCCTATCAAGCAAATAGCCGTACAGTTTGGGCATGACAGACACAACTGGGGCAATGGTTTTCGTTCTCTGATGCTCTCCGATTTTTCTGCACCTTATTTTTTCTTAAAAATCAATACCAAAGTCGGCAGGTTTAATTACACCAATTTGTTTACGCAAATGACGGCAAACGTCTTGCAAGCAAACAAAGATTACCCTAAAAAATATGCTAATTTCCACCATTTGAGTATGAATATTGGCAAAAACTTTAACTTGGGTGTGTTTGAAGGAGTCATTTTTTCACGCGAAGACACCGTAGCCCGTACCAATCCTTATGAATTGAGTTACCTCAATCCAATTATTCTCTACCGTTTTGTAGAGCAACAATTAGGCACGACAGACAACGCCATGATTGGCTTAGATTTCAAATGGAATATTCGCAAAGCTATTCAACTCTACGGACAGGTGATGATAGATGAGTTGGTGATTTCGGAAGTGCGGGCAGGCAAGGGTTGGTGGAGCAACAAACAGGCTTTTCAGTTAGGGCTGAAATACATAGACGTAGCAGGAATCCGCAACCTCGACCTCCAAACTGAAATGAACTATGTAAGACCTTTTATGTACGGACACGAAAACCTCTACACCAATTATATGCACTTTCGCCAGCCCTTGGCTCACCCCTTGGGAGCAAACTTTACGGAGTTCATTGGTGTTTTGAACTACCAACCTTTGCCTCGTTTGCAACTAACCACCAAGCTAATTTACGCCCAAAAAGGGGAAGACAAAGATGGCAAAAACTACGGAGGAAATCCTTTGCAACCCAGCAGCACACGCATACAAGACTACGGCAACTCCATAGGGCAAGGGGCTGTTACGTCTATTTTGTTTGCAGATTTTACGGCTTCTTACCAACTAAAACACAATGTTTTCATAGATTTTAAACAAACTATCAGGCAAGCAACCAGCGAAAGAGCAGATTTGCAATACAATACTAATTTTTCTTTTCTTGCTTTGCGAGTAAACTTAGCACAACGAAATTATGAGTTTTGATAATTTCTATCTTTAGAGGTTATTACGATAATTTTTGTATAAAAAAATAACTTCTTGATTTTCAACTAATTGACCCTGCAGTTGGAGGCAACCCCCGCCAAAGGGTACAGTACAAATCGTAATAACCTCTTTTTATAGGAAACAAAAACTTAGTAATTCGTTTGTTTGTGCAAACTTTTTCTGCTAACTTTCGTAATTAATTGAAAAATAATCACTACAACCCATGAAAAAGTTAGCATTTCTTTGTACTATTGTCGCAATTTTGGCAGTTGCAGGTGGCTGCGCCCAAAAAACTTGTCCTACTTACGCAAAAAAGCACGAAGTAGCAAAGCACAAGTAAAGAAACAAAGGTTTATCAAATTGCCAACGCCAAACCCAGCACCTACCTATCAAGTTCAATAGCAACTTGTGTGTAGGCTTTGGGTTTTTTAGTTTGGTAAGTGTTGATTTTAAAAATACTAACTTTGAAAAAAACTTAATATGAAAAACCTACTTTATTACGGAGATAACTTAGAAGTTTTACGCAAGCACGTGAAAGATGAAAGTGTAGATTTGTGTTATATAGACCCTCCGTTTAATTCCAAAAGGAACTATAATCAAATTTATAATAATATTGGCAAAGAAGATGTGGCACAAGCACAGGCTTTTGTAGATACATGGACTTGGAATAGCATAGCTAACGAAGGACTTGATGATATTATAAGCAATAAAAATGGTGTTTTTACCAAACAAAGTATTAACTTAATTTTAGGACTTGAAAAAGTATTAGGTAAAGGAAGTTTACTTTCTTACTTGGTAAGCATGACCCAACGGATTGCAGAAATTTACAGAGTATTAAAACCAACAGGTTCATTTTATTTGCATTGCGACCCTACGGCAAGCCATTATTTGAAGTTAGTTTGCGATGGTGTGTTTTTGGCTAAGGGTGGGGAGTTTCAGAACGAAATTGTATGGAGTTATCAGCGTTGGACAGGAGCAACCAAACATTTTCAAAGTATGCATGATGTTGTATTTTTTTATACAAAAACGAAGAAAGATTTTACGTTTAATTTGTTGTATGAACCTTATTCTAAAAAATCTAAACACAAAGCCAAAAGACTATCTACTGCTGAAAAAGGTAAAGTAATAACGCAAATTTATACAGAAGATACAAGTAGGGAAAAAGCAATGCGTGATGTTTGGGAAATTTCCTATCTTAATTCTCAATCAAAAGAAAGATTGGGTTACCCAACTCAAAAACCCGAAAGTTTATTAGAAAGGATTATCAAAGCAAGTTCTAATGAGGGTAATACTGTTTTAGATGCCTATTGCGGTTGCGGAACCACGATTGCAGTTGCAGAAAGGTTAAAAAGAAATTGGATAGGAATTGACATTACCTATCAATCTATTTCCTTGATTTTGAAAAGATTAGAAGATAGTTTTGGAGGAGATTTTACCAAAGACTTGGTTGATAAAGATACAAAACAAATCATAAGACCTGCAAAATTAGCACTTGACGGTGTGCCAGAAGATTTTGCAAGTGCTGTCGCCTTAGCTAATAAGCAAGATGATAGAGTGAGAAAAGAATTCGAAAAATGGATTATTTTAACCTACTCCAACAACAGGGCAATTATTAATGCTAAAAAAGGCGGTGATGGAGGCATAGACGGTACTATATTCATTGTAGATTATGATGAAAAACAAGAACATATTTTTGAGCAAGCTATTTTCTCTGTCAAATCTAACAAAACCCTTTCGCCAAGTGTAGTGCGTGATTTATTTGGCACAGTGGAAAGAGAAAAAGCAGTCATGGGATTTTTGCTAACTTTGTACCCCATGCCAAACTTGGTAAAAGAAGCCGAAAAATATGGAACTTACCAAAACAAATTATTGGGGCATAGCTACCCCAAAATAACTGTTATCTCTGTGCAAGAACTGTTAGATGGCAAAAGACTGCACTTGCCCACCAGTGTAGAAGTGTTGAAAAAAGCAGAACGAAAAACACAAGACAACATAACAAATGATATTTTTGAAAGTTAAGTTATTCAATTACAGTCTAAACCACATTGCAAATAATTGCAAACGAAGATGCAAGAAAATATTTTTAACACCGAAAAAGTAGAAACCCTGTTAATCTACAAAGATGACATAGAAAACAGAGGATTTTTCGATTGGGTAAAAGCCCAAGCTGCTTTTATAGACCCTCTGCACAAATACAAGGGCAATTTTTGGTTAGATGGGGAGTTTTTTCACTTTCAGGGCATCGACAACCAAACAGGGCAACCTCACCATTTGCTCTTTGCTTCTTCTCAATTATTGAGTTGCAATTTGGGTTTCGATACCACGTACAGAGCCATAGAAGACCGCAGTTTGGGCTTTGCCTTCAAACCTTTGCGACTCGATGTGCAAAACGGCAACCACCATTTTGTTTGCTATATGGTTATCAAATTTATTCCTATCATTCGTTTGTCAGACAATAAAATTTGGTACGACAAATTGCAAGATTGGAAAAAATATAATTCCTTCAAAAAGACCCTCAACGAAATGTAAGCCTATTGGGTTTCTAAAACTATGACACCAAAAGAAGTTATCCGAACAGTAAATATTGCACGCAGCTACCAAATGGGAGAGGAGATTATCCACGCCCTCAAATCAGTGAGTATCACTGTACAACGAGGAGAATATGTAGCTTTTATGGGGCCTTCGGGGTCGGGCAAATCTACCTTAATGAACATTGTGGGTTGTTTAGATACCCCTTCCAACGGCGACTATTTTTTGAGTGGCAAAAACGTGAGCCAAATGGACGAGGACGAATTAGCCGAAATCCGCAACAAAGAAATTGGTTTTGTGTTCCAAACTTTCAACTTATTGCCCCGTTCTACTGCCTTAGACAATGTGGCACTGCCTTTGGTCTATGCAGGGTACAGCAGCAGCAGTCGTAGAGAAAAAGCCTACGAAGCCTTGCGAAGTGTGGGGCTTGCCAACAGAGCCACCCACAAACCCAACGAATTATCGGGTGGGCAACGCCAACGCGTAGCCATTGCGAGGGCATTGGTAAATGACCCCAGCATTATTTTGGCAGACGAGCCGACAGGGAATTTGGACAGCAAAACTTCTCACGAAATTATGGAGTTGTTCGATATTTTGCATAAAAAAGGCAACACCATCATCATGGTTACACACGAGGAGGACATAGCCAATTATGCACACCGAATCATCAGACTCCGCGACGGATTGGTGGAAACAGACCGAATAAATGAGCATATTCGCAAGGCAATCGTACCTGAACAGGTTTCGGATTAGGTATTTTTGTTCACAATAAAATAATTCAGTAGTATTTTTATACCAAACAAATAATTTATGAAAATCCTATCTATATTCAACAACAAAGGTGGAGTAGGAAAAACTACTTTAACCTATCATTTGGGGCATATTCTTGCCGAAATGGGCAAAAAAGTTCTAATGATTGATTTAGACCCACAATGCAATCTCAGTATTTATAGTATTGCAGAAAATCAGATAGGTAATATTTGGGAAAAGGAAGATGACTTCATCAAAGATTTTAAAGTTGCTAAAGAAAAAATAGGAGAACCTGATTTTCAAAAACTTATACACGAACCAAGAAGTAGTCATTTTTTGCTTAGTCCTACTGAGCAGGGCGAATCAGATATAGAAACACTTCCACCGCCTTACAAACTGACTGATGATAGTATTTCAGGAAAATTAGATTTAATAGTAGGCAGACTCTCTGTAAATACTTATGAAAGTATTATTTCGGAAAGATGGAGTAAAGCCATGCTGAGTGACCCTTTGGCTTTGCGAACTATTTTTAAAATCAGAAATATTGCTCAAGAGTATAGCAAAATAAATGGTTACGATTTTGTTCTCATTGATACTTCTCCGAGCTTGGGAACTTTAAACAAAGTCATTATTTCTACTGTTGATGGCTTTTTTATTCCTTGTTTGCCCGATTTGTTTTCTTTGTATGGTATCCGAAATATTGGCGAGGCACTTACTATTTGGAAAAAAGAGTTTGAGCTGATGCGTTTGCTTTTGAAAAATGGTAAAAAAGAAATCTATGATTTCCCTTTTGTGAAATTCTTAGGCTATACTATTTTCAATGCTAAAAAATATACAGGAGTTAATGACTTAGATTTAGCAAAGGGCAATTATTATTATGCTCAACAAATAGCACAATCCATACAAAAAGATATTGCAAAGGATATAGCTATTAGTGAAAATGTGAATGAAAATATTGGAGGTAAATCTATTATGCACACGCATAATACACACCCCAATTTTGCTCAAAGACTAAAAACCCCTATTTGGAACTTAGGTAAATGCGATTTTGATACTTATGTTGATAAATACCCCGAAGAGGCAGAGGACATAAAAAATTATAAACAAACAATGCCCTTAAAAATAGAAGAATTGGAACTAATCAAACAAGGTTATGAAACCTTTGCTAATGATTTATTAGAAAGGATAAAACTTTTGTAGGTATGGAGAATAAAGATTTTCTATTTAAAGCCCAGATTTCTGAAAATCAAAATAATTTTGATAAAAAGAAAGAACTCATCAATCTTTTCAGATTGCACAAAGAAATTTCTGAAAGGGCTTTTGAGTTGATAAACACCTCTGCAAGCAATAATTTGTTATTGTTATCCAATGAGTATGCAAGAGTAAATCAAGAACTGAAAGGTCGTAGTAAAACTTATGAGCAGTTGCACAATGAAAAAGTTTTGGTAGATATTTATTCGGCTTTTGAAAAATTGCTTTACGACCATCTGCATACCTTACATTCTTTATTTCCAAAAATTTGTTTTGGAGAAGATAGACTTCACGTTAGGTTTACAGACATTTTTTTAAGCGAAAGTTTAGAAAGTAGCCAAGAATATATTATAGAAGAAACTATCAAAGGCATTGTGCAAAGTAATACGATTGATAAAACAATAGAAATTATTTTAGACAAAGTTCAGATAAAGAAAAAAGACCAAAATATTTTAACTGCTGATGATAGGAAAGAATTGTTGCGGTTTTCAAAGGTTCGCAACCTAATTATTCACAACGAATCTTTGATGAATAAAATAGTTTTGGAGGAGATGAAAAAATTAGGAATTATGCACACTTATACTGAAAATCAATCTGTTTCAGAAGATTTAGACAATGATATTTCCCAAATGCAAGAACTTTTTGAGAAAATAAGTAAAAAAATTACAGACACACTTTTAGATAAGTCATTGCAAATTGTAACCCACGATAAAAATAAATAAGAACTAAGTCTGCTTAATGAAGCCCCAAATTTTTGAACCAAGTCAAGCATTGGCAGAATTTGTCAAATGCTACTGGACGTTAGAAAGTCCGCAGGAGAAAACACCAACCCGAAACACCATAGTTCCTGATGGTTGTATGAAACTGATTTTTCATTATGGTGCCCCTTACAAACACCACCTAAACAGCAAAGAAAGTATCACCTTGCCAAAGTGTTTTTTGATTGGGCAACTAACGAAGCCCTACGAAGTAGAACCAACAGGCAGAACAGGTACTTTTTTTGTTTGTTTTTATCCCAATGGTTTTGTGCCTTTTGCCACCATTCCAGTAAAAGAAATGGAAAATACGGCTGTTCCCTTAAAAAAACTATTGGCAAACGAAGTTACCAGCCTTACAGATTTGGCTTATGAAAACGAATATTTTGACCAAGCTCATTTTATCAAAGATTTTAAGGAGTTTACAGGACTTACACCCAAAGAATTTTACGGAGATGACTTAAAAATGTCGTTGATTTTTGAAAATAAAATTTGAATTGTCCCATTTTTACAATTTTAACTATTCAATTTCTTATATTTTTGCATCGTGATAGTTGTAAAAGATGTTATTCAAGATGACATCTTTCGAAAAGATGTCATCTTGAACGACACCTTTTTACAACTTTACAACCGCATTGCAATTTTGCAACAAAACTAAAATAACCTAAAAAAATGAAAAATGTAAATCCAGTGTGTTGGTTCGATATTCACGTAGCCAACTTAGACCGAGCAAAAAAATTCTATGCCGCAGTATTCAACATAGAGTTTACCGACTTGCCCATAGAATGGGGAAAACAATGTTTTTTCCCTTCTAACTACGAAGGAGGAAATATTTCAGGTGCTTTGGTAGAAAAAGAAGATTTTATACCCACAGGAAACAATACAGTCGTGTATTTTGAAACCGAAGATTGCATAGCAGAGGAGCAAAGAATTGAAAAAGCTGGCGGAAAAGTGGTGCAACCTAAAATGAGTATTGGTGAATTTGGTTTTGTTTCCGTTTTCATCGACAGCGAAGGCAATACGATTGGACTTCACTCTCGAAAATAGTTTGTGAAAATTTCAGAACTAACAGTTTTTAGAGAACTGTTAGTTCTGGACATTATTTTTTACAACTACCTCATTATCAAGGACTAAACCTATAAGGTTTTTAAAACCTTATAGGTTTTCGTGCAGCCCATTAATCCCAAAAGCACTTTCCAAAGTTGTATATTACACCCTTTGCTGTTGTTTGTGTCCGCACAAACGACTACACCGCCACACTTTCTACCTTATACAACGCTGCCAATTTGCTTACTACATAGTCAATTTCTTCTTGCGTATTGTACTTACTAAACGAAAACCTTACATTGGCTCTGTCTTTGCTTGCACCAATGGCTGCCAAGACGTGAGAGCCTACACTTGACCCACTGGAACAAGCACTGCCACCCGAAGCTGCTATTTTGTGAATATCGAGGTTAAACAGTAACATATCATTGTCCTCCGAAGGCGGAAAACTTACATTGAGTACAGTATAAAGGCTGTTGCTAACATTGCCCGACTCGCCATTGAATTGAATGTTGTCAAAAGTTTCTGCAAGGCGTTGTTTCATATAGGTTTTGAGTGCGGTAATGTGCTGGCGGTGAGCCTCCATTTCGCCTACTGCCAACTCTAAGGCTTTGGCAAGCCCCACAATACCATATACATTTTCTGTTCCCCCACGCATATTACGTTCTTGCGACCCACCTGTGATAAAAGGTTTCAGTTTTTTGTCATTTTTGATATACATAAAACCTACGCCTTTGGGTCCATGAAATTTGTGGGCAGCACCTGCAATGGAGTGAACTTTTAGCTTTTGCAAGTCCAAAGGAAAATGCCCAACCGTCTGCACTGTATCTGAATGAAAATAAGCCTGATATTTTTCGCACAAGTCGCCAAGAACAGCCAAGTCATTGAGGTTGCCAATTTCGTTGTTGCCATGCATGAGGGAAACTAAAGAGTTGGGATTTTTTTGCAATAAAGTTTCCAATTCGTCGAGGTTTATATTGCCCTTGCTATCTACTTTTAGCAAAGAATAGTTGATTTGGTAGCAACGTGCCAAGTCTTCTAAGGTGTGCGAAACGGCATGGTGTTCGAGAGGTGAGGAAATTAAATGCTTGATTTCGTAGGTTTCTATGGCACAACGCAAGGCAGTGTTGTCTGCCTCTGTACCACCCGAAGTGAAAAAAATTTCGGAGGGCGAAGTATTGAGCAAGGTAGCCACTTTTTTGCGAGCCTGCTCTATGGCAGCACGCACTTTGCTCCCAAAACTATGGATAGATGAAGGATTGCCGAAATGTTCGGTCATATACGGCAACATCGCCTCTACAACAGCCTTGTCTAAGGGCGTAGTGGCTGCATTGTCAAGATAAACTCGCATGGTGCTTATTGGTTTGTGGTAAAAATTAGGCAAAAGTAAATAATTTTAGGTTAATTTGCTGCAAAATTGCCAAAAAATATACAATTTTGGTTTTCTTAACGCAGGTTGATTGATTGTAGTGTGGACTTCAGTCCACACATAGTTATTGGAGAGCCAAATGTGTGGACTAAAGTCCACACTACAACTACACAACTTACATTCTCTTATTCATAGCAAACCATGTTACAATTTCCAACCGCAGAAAATCTGCTATTCCATTTTGAAAATCATATCTTGACGATAACGGTCAATCGTCCAACAAAACTCAACGCCCTGAACTTCCAAACAATGGAGGAAATCAGCCAAGCTGTCGATTTTGCCGAGGAAACATCTGCTATCAAAGCTGCTATTTTGACTGGAGCAGGCGAAAAGGCTTTTGTGGCAGGGGCAGACATAGCCGAATTGACCTTGCTCAACGAACTCAAAGGTAGAAAAATATCTGAAAAAGGGCATGACATTTTTGCAAAAATAGAAAATTCGCACAAGCCTTTTGTGGCTGCGGTCAATGGCTTTGCTTTGGGTGGGGGCTGCGAGTTGGCTATGGCTTGCCACTTACGCATAGCCTCTGAAAACGCAAAATTTGGGCAGCCCGAAGCCAATTTGGGTTTAATTCCTGGCTATGGTGGCACGCAAAGGCTGGCTCAACTCATAGGCAAGAGCAAAGCCTTAGAGTTTTTGCTCACTGGCGACTTGGTAAATGCCGAAACTGCTTTGCAATTAGGTTTTACAAACTATGTAGTACCCCAAGCCGAACTGATGAACAAAACTTTGGAAATTGTGAATAAAATCATAGCCAAAGCTCCTATTGCCATCGGACATATCATAGATTGCGTAAATGCAAGGTATGCAGGCTACAACGGTTACCAAATTGAAGCCAATTTGTTTGGTAATTGTTTCCAAACTGAAGACTTTAAAGAAGGTACTTCGGCATTTTTAGAAAAACGCAAAGCTGTTTTTAAAGGGCAGTAGTAATGTTGAATTTATACGTTGGCAATGGTGCTTTTACACCTTGACAATCGTATAAATTCAACATTTTGCAAAATACTTTCGGTTTTTTCAAATTAGGTGCTTTCTATTTTGAGAAACCGAAAGTAAAATATTTTAATTTTGTGTTTTAAAATTTTTATACGATTGTCAAGGTCTGGACGGGGCTGCCTAAGCCATTGCCAACGTATAAAAATAACTACTTTAACTTTATTATTATGAAAATCCTCATCAAAAATTTTGCAGCTATTCACGAATTTGAGTTTGATTTAACTAAGGATTTGCACGTGATTTATGGCGAAAACTCCATAGGCAAATCCTATATTGCTTATGTAGTGTATTTGGTGTTGAAAAATTTGCAAGAGTTATATACACCCAATGAATCAAGAAAAGAAGTATATAAAAAAATGTTAATAAAATTCATGGAAGAAAATGCTGATAAAAATGAAATAGATATTACAGGAGTTTTGAACAATATTTTCCATAAGGTACTGCAAAATGCTTTTGTTAAAAATTTAGAAAATTCATTAAGAAATACTTTTGGGAGTATTGAAAGTTTGAGAAATGAATATAACAAGGCTGAGTTTGAAATTCATATAGAAAATAAAGTAATTCTTAGAGGGCAAGAGAATAATTTAATAATTAGTCGTTTGAATTTTGATACCCCATACTTTTTGAAAGTAAAAAAATCAAAGAAAAACACTTCTTATTCTTTTTATAGAGCAATAGTCCGTACATTTTTTGTAACTTCTAGTCAAATAAAAAAGTATCCCTTACTTTGTCATTGCAAGACAAAGGGGATACTTTTATGAAAACAAAAATAATTTTCAATGCAATAGTAGGCAAAATGACTTTACCAAACAAAAGTTTGGTGAAATTTTTATCTCATTTAGTTTTTGTGATTTTGTCAGCTCGTGGTCGCAAAAACTTTACGAATATGGCTCGTTGGAGTAGCTACAATTGGGCTTTAACCAAAAACTCATTACCCACTATTGTGACAAAAAGGGGGTGCTGTTGGCTTATCTTGACGCAAGTTTTATTCCTAAAAGTGGTCATCATACGGCTCATTTGGGGAGTTTTTGGAATGGTTGCCTGCAAAAAAGTATGAAAGGGCTGGAATTAAGTTTGCTTGCCATTGTGTCTGCAACCGATAAAACAGGCTATGCTTTGGACAGTAAACAAACCCCCAATACCTTGCCCGATAAGGAGAGTAGATTAGATTTTTATTTGCAACAGGTTGAAGCCAGCAAAGATTTTTTTGTTGAAAACAACATAAAATATTTGGTTTGTGATGGTTTTTATGCCAAAGAAAAGACTTGGGACAAAGCAGCCAGTGCAGGTTTGTCGGTTCTTACCAGGCTTCGTTGTGATGCCAATATGAAGTGGTTGTATGCTGGGGAGCAAAAAGCAAAGGTCAGGAAACGCAAATATGGCAGCAAGATTAATTGGAAGGCAACTGATTTGCTCGATAAAATGGACTTGGCACATAGTTATGCAACGACGGAAAAAGAATACCCTCAACTTGCAGGGGCTACACTTTATAGCAAAGTGGTGTATTCGGTCAAATGGAAACGAAAACTAAAAATAGTTTTGATAGTAAAAACCGAAAAGGGCAAACAAAGCATGGCAATACTAGCTTGTTCTGATTTAGAAGTGGCTGCCCATTTAGTTGCACAATATTACAGTTTGAGATTTCAGACGGTCTCCGTTGCGATAGAGTTTATTTTTCGTGTTCTAAAACAGCATTTGGGCTTAACAGAGTCACAAACACGAAAAGAACAACGTATAGATTTTCATCTGAATGCAGTTGCAATGACTTACAACTTGGCACGTATGGAAAATAAATTGGCAGGGAACAAAAAATTTTCTCTCTATGACATCAAAAGTGAATAGACCAATCAAAACTATTTAGAAACCATTATGACAAACTTAGACTTGGATGTAGAAGTGATGAAAATGCACCCAAACTATGAAAATCTAGTCAAATTGGGCAAAGTTAACTGAAAAATGTACGGACTATTGTTCATATTAAGTTTTTGTTTTTTATTAAAATTTTAATTTACTCTTCTAAATTATTTTGATATTTTAGTATCCTCTCAAGGGTTTAAAGCCCTTGAGAGGATATTTTTTTAGTCTTCTCTTTCCTCAAACAAATCCCTCGCCACATCTGTTTTCTTTTTCCTTTCGGCAGTCCGCAGCACATCAACAGTTGGGAGGCTTAACAATTCGCCATCGAACAGCATTTGTGCGTCTATGACTTGTATTTTCTGCACAGTCCGTTGAAACAATTTGCTTTCGTAGTTGCCATATTTAGTTGCTTCTTTTTCTAAGTTGGGCATAGGATACAAAGTTAGCAAATAGCCCACCGCAGCCTGTTCTCTTTCCAAAGTGCCTGCCAAATCCCGAATAACCGAAGGATTGAGGGTTTTGCTGGACTTGACCGAAAAAATGATTTTTTTGTAAGTTTCTTTGCCTTTTTCGTCTGTATCTAACAAATAAGCAATGCCATCGATGCCGCCATCGCCACCTTTTTTGTCGTTTATCAGTGCCTGATTGTTGCTAAACCGCAGCACAAACCACTTTTCAAATTCCTTGCGAACCCTATCGTCTTGGCGGTTTGCCAAAGCCAAAGCCCCCGCAAAATCTTGGGGAACACCTACTAATTGGATTTGGGCGGGGCGAAGGACTTGTTTAGTTTCTTTGTCTATCAAATCTTTGGTAAAATCTCCGCCAAAACTTTCGTGAAATCTTTTGAGAATAACCGAAATAGATTGGTAGGTAATGTCAATGCCTATCCATTTGCGTTTTAGCTTTTCGGCAACCGCAATGCTTGTGCCACAACCGCAATAACAATCTAAAACCACATCTCCCTCATTGCTGCTTGCCTTGATAATTCTCTCCAACAAGGCTTCGGGTTTTTGGGTGGGGTAGCCCAATCTTTCGCCATCACTTGCCGACAAGTAAGGTACATCTGTCCAGATATTAGAAACAGGTCTGCCCGCATATTCGTCTGCGTAGATTTTATAACGAGGTTTACCTGTTTCTGTCCAATAAATCAGGTGAGGATTTTTTGCTAATCTTGCGTCAAAAGTTTCTTGTGTCCACCGCCACCCCAACGCACTTTTTACTTTTCTGCCCTGAATTATCCGTTCTTGCCCTACACTTTGCTTATTTGAACTTTGCTCTAAGGCTACGTGTTGATAACGTCTGCCTGTTTCGGCTTCGGTGTGCGGAAATTTTTTGCTAATTTCTTCGGCAGATAAATTTTCATACTGCAATTTGAAAGGTGCTTTTTCTGTTTTGGTATAGAAAAAAATAATATCCGAAATAGCATCATAACGGTTTTTGGAAAGGCTATGCACTGCATATCTTTTCCAAGTGATTTCGTTCTTAAAATCTCCGCCTCTTGCACAAAAAATACAATCTAAAACCAACTTCAAATAATGGCTGGCTGTGGGGTCGCAATGCAGGTAAAAGCTACCTGTAGGTTGCAACACCCGATAAATCTCAGCAATTCTTTGGGTCATACTTACCAAATAAGCCAACAATTCACCTTGTCCCAAAATATTTTTTAGTCCCATGAGCAACTCAATACTTTGTTGGGTTTGGGTTTTGTATGTATTGGCAATAATTTCGTCATAGCCTTTTTGGGCTTCGAAATTCCAAGTCCATGTATCTAAAAAAGCCTGTGCTTGTGCCTTGTCCTCTGTGCCAATGTTGTTGTAAATTTGGTTATAAGTCCGTTTGGAGTTAAACGGCGGGTCTATGTAACACAAAGCTACGCTTTCATCAGGCACACATTGGCGTAAGATTGCTAAGTTGTCGCCGTAGTAGAGTTGGTTTTTCATGTGGTTTTTTGGATTTAAAATCTCAACACCAATTCTTTCATCACAATAAATAAACCCATGCAGAGTACAAACCAGCCAAAAGCACGTTTGAGTTTGGCGTTGCTTATTTTAGTAGCATATTGAATACCTGTCAAGATGCCTATGATTGCCAACCCCGCAAAACAGGTGAAAAAGCCCCATGAGATTGGAATTTGCCCATTTAAACTACTTGCAAATCCTATCAGGCAGTTTGCCATGACTATAAAAAGGGAAGTACCAATGGCTTGTTTCATTTCCAATTTGGCACTAAGCACTAAGACAGGAATAATCAAAAAACCACCACTAGCCCCTACAAAACCTGTTACCAAACCAATCAAAAGTCCTTTGAGAGTAAAAATGACAGGATTGTTAGCCGTTGGCATTTCATTGAGATTGTATTGTTGGGGTTTTATCATTTTGTAAGCAGCAAACAACATCAAGAAGGCAAACAGTAGCAACAAGCCAATGGCTTTAGGCAAAACCAAACTACCTATTTGAATGACATCTGGCACAAAGGGCAACAATAAACGCCGAGCTACTACCACGCCTACTACCGAAGCCAAGCCAAAAGTGAGGGCTGTCTGCCAAACAACATTGCCTAAACGCAGCTGTTTAATTGTACCTACCAAACTTGTAACCCCCACAATACCCAAAGAATAAGTAGTAGCCAATAAAGCATCTGTGGAAAAAAGGTAAACTAAAATAGGAACTGTTAAAATAGCCCCGCCACTACCTGTTAATCCTAACACCAAGCCCATACCTATAGCTGCTATATACCCAATGATTTCTAACATGAAAATATTTTTTATGCCTGAAAAAAGTCTTTCATTTTATCGAAAAAACCTTTTTCAGATTTATCGGGATTAGGGCTAAAATTGGGCGAATTTCGCAATTTTTCCAACAAGGCTCTTTCGTCCTTGTTCAGTTGCTTAGGAGTCCAGATGTTGATGTGAATCAGTTGGTCGCCGTTTGCATAGCCGTTAATGTCTTTCAGTCCTTTGCCTTTTAGTCGCATAATTTTGCCACTTTGCGTGCCAGGTTCTACCACAATTTTTACTTTTCCACCCACCGTTGGCACTTCCACCGTAGTTCCTATGGCAGCATCTACAAAGCTGATGTGCAGTTCATAATGCAAATTCGTGCCATCACGTTTGAGCAAAGGGTCTTCCTGTTCTTCTATGGCAATGAGCAAGTCGCCAGCTACGCCATCTCTACCAGCCCGTTGCGGATAGTTTCCTTTTTCACGCATAGAAAGCTGCATACCTTCGCCTACGCCTGCGGGAATTTTAATTGGGATTACTTCCTCCTCATTTTGCACACCTTCGCCACTGCAAGTTACACAACGGTCTGTAATTACTTTGCCTTCGCCGTTGCAAGTGGGGCAGGTGGCAGCTGATACCATTTGTCCGAGCATGGTGTTCATCACTTTTCGAACTTGTCCTGCACCATTGCAAGAGGGACAAGTTTTAAAAGATTTGCCATCTTTTGCTCCTGTTCCTTCGCAAGAAGTACAAATAATTTGGCGTTTTACTTTTATCTTTTTCTCCACTCCATTGGCTACTTCCTCTAAATTCAACTTCAATTTGATTCGGAGGTTAGAGCCTTTACGCATACGTTGTCCGCCGCGTCCTCTATTAAACATATCGCCAAAAGGACTGTCGCCAAAAATATCGCCAAAGGCAGAGAAAATATCGTCCATGTTGCTGAAACCGCCAGCATTGCCGCCGCCATTCATGCCCTGATGCCCAAATCTGTCATACCTTGCTTTTTTGTCAGGGTCACTTAGCACATCATAAGCCTCCGCAGCCTCTTTAAAAAGTTCCTCCGATTCTTTGTCCCCTGGGTTTTTGTCGGGGTGATATTTGATAGCAAGTTTACGATAGGCTTTCTTTATTTCCTCTGTGCTACTGCCTTTTTCTACGCCCAACACCTCGTAATAATCTTTTTTTGACATGATTTTTTTGTATGATTTTATTCAAATACTTTAATTGTTTGAAAACGTATTGAGGGCATAAACCTATAAGGTTTTAAAAACCTTATAGGTTTTTGGACAACCCCAATGAGTTTACGCAGGCTAAAGCCTACGTTACAAAAGGTTATGCCCCAATGATTACTTTTGAAAAACGAATGACCTTTTCACCCAAAAAATACCCTTTTTCTACCTCGTCCACCACTTTACCTTTCAACTCAGGCGTAGGGGCAGGTATTTGCGTGATAGCCTCGTGCAGTTCACTATCAAACACTTCGCCTATGGTCTGGATAGGTTTTAGCCCTTGTTGTTCTAAGATTTTATACATTTTGTTATGTATCAAATCAAAGCCTTGTTTAACAGGTTCGAGGGCTGTCATGTCGGGTGTAAAAGTTTTGGCTGCTCTTTCAAAGTCATCTAAAACAGGCAACAGAGCCAATAAAACCGACTCGGTAGCTGTTTTGTGAAACTCCAATTTCTCCTTTGCTGTACGGCGTTTGTAGTTGTCGAAGTCTGCAAAGAGGCGTACATACTTATCTTTAAACTCTCCAATTTCTTGTTTGAGTTTTGCTATTTCTTCTTGCGAATCAACTGAATTGGCAGCATTATTTTCTGCTGTGGTTTCGTCTGTTGAGTCGTTGATAGGATTAGTTTCCATAATTTTTGTATAGACACAAGTTACGCTTTACTTTGGCAATTTATTTGCCAAAACAAAAAGACTGACAAAATGACAGCAAGTAAGAAGACACTTTGCCAACTTTTTACTCCGCCTCAAATTCATATTCTATCAACACACCTTTTTGTCCAGAGGGCAAAAAGTCTTGATAAAAATATTTCATAGTCTTGGCGTTGAGTTCGGTAAGGGTGTAAATTTCTGTTCCTAAACCCGAATTATCCACCTGAATTTTATCAGGTTTGCTTTCGTCTATTTGCCATACGCCCAAAAAGTCGTCATTGCGGACTACGCAAGAACTACCCGCAGGTGCATACCTCCGAATGAAATTGCGGAGTCCATCTCGTTGGAAACCCCAAATCAGACGGTTGCCACAACCGGGAAAATCTCTGCCGTTTACTTTGTAGGCGGTGTGTTTCCACCTTTTTTCTTGTCTGCCTGCTATGAAATTCCGAACCGACTCTTTAATCACAATGGTTTTGGTACGATTAACAGAAGTCAAATCTGTATTGTTAAGGACAAACATTTTCTTGTCGTCCCAGTTGTTGTTTTGCTCATATTCTACACTCACAAACAAATCTCGACTACCTAAGTCTTGTGTTTTGGTATAAAATATACCTTTGCGGTCTGTTTTAAAAGTGTCGTACACCGCCAAACGATTTTGGTCTTTACGCATATCCACTTCCGTAGCATAGAAAGTCACAGTAGCCCCTACTATGGGTCTGTTTTTGGTATCTGTTACCAAAATCTTCACATCAGCCTCCGAACTCAATACCTCTGGAATGGTATTGCAAGCCGTAAGATTTGCCAAAAGGCAAATCACACAAAGTAAATTGATTAGTTTCATTTTAAAAGTTAAATATAGTTTTTTATTGGATTTCTTGCCGAAGTTTTTCTATTTGTTCAATCGTTAAGTCTGTAATATCAGCAATCATTTCATTGGCAAGCCCTTTTAAAATAGCCTTTTTAGCAATTTCAATTTTTTCTGCTGTTCTTTCCATTGTCAAAACAATTTTTGCAGCCTCCTTGTTCTTTGCCTTTGTCCGTTCTGCGTGTGTCAAGTTATCAAAACTGATTAACTCCACCGCCTTTTTAATTCCCTCGTTTTTGGTATTCAAAACAGGTCTTTCAGGGCTGTGAATAGATTGGTAAATCAAATCCAACCAATCTCGTATCTGCTGTGGCGTTTCTTCGTTTGGGTGGTTAGGATTTAAGCAAACAAATTGGTGTCCGTACAAATCTCGAATTTTACCCTGCAAAGTTTGTGGGTTGAGGGTCAAAAGCAACACCTCATCGAGAACAGGTTTGCCATTTTTTTCACTGATTTTGTAAGGGGCAGTCAAAACCACAATCACATAAACTGTTCTTTCTATCTTATACTCTTTGCTACTTTTTTGTTGTTCGGCTATGAGCATCAAAAAATAATGCAGAAACCTATCGAAATGCGTATCATATTCAACACGTTGAATCTCAATACAAGTTCTTTTGTCTGTACTTTCTGCAAATATGTCCAACTCAAAATCTTCTATTATTCCCCCTTTGGGGGGCAGGGGGCTTTTCTTTTCGGTTTCTATTTTCTCTACTTCTATTTCTATTCCCAAAATATCACGCACAAAAGCCTTAAAAACAGTGGGGTCTGTAAAGGCTTTCTTAAAAATTACTTCGTTGTCTAAATTGCCAAGCATAAATCAGTTTTCAGTTGTAAAATTGTGAACGTAACATACGCTTTAGCGTGTGATGAATGTAGCATACGCTTTAGCGTGTGATTTTCATACTAACTTCACACGCTAAAGCGTATGCTACATTCGATACAACCTAAATTGAGTGCAAAATTACGAAAAAGACTTTACAAAAATTGCAAAAAATATTTTTTTTATAACTAAGTTTGGTTTTTGTATAGAAGTATGCAATTTATTTCTAATTTGCGACCATAAAAATCAATTCGGTTATGCCAATACCCAACCAAACTTTGATAGAAGCTATTACAGCCAAATTTGGTGAATCCATATTAAAAACAGAGGAACCATATAACTTCCTTACTATCACCACCAAAAGAGAAAAAATCATTGAGTTGATAACTTATTTGTACGAACACAAAGAGTTTCAATTTCAGTTTTTGACAGACCTTTGCGGTATTCACCACCCCGACAACAAGGGGCAGGAGTTAGGTGTGATTTATCATTTGCATAGTTTAGTTACCAACACCAGACTGCGGTTGAAAATATTTTTCCCCATAACAGACCCACAAGTGCCTACGTTAACCAAACTTTTTGCTGCGGCAGACTGGATGGAGAGGGAAACTTATGACTTTTATGGCGTGGTCTTTACAGGACACCCCAACTTGATTCGCATCTTAAACATAGAGGACATGGATTATTTCCCTCTACGCAAAGAGTTTCCGCTGGAAGACCCCACCAGACGTGATAAACATGACGAGTATTTTGGAAGGTAACAGTGCAAGGGGTTGCTACAACCCCAACGTACTTGCGGTTTTAAGAAACCGAAATCACTTGACTAAATTAATTATTTTTAAAAACAGCAAAATTAACAATCTTAAATATGTTTACGCTTACCTTACTGCTTATACCTGTCGTTACGGCTCTCTTGGTGTTGCTGCTCAATGGCGAGTTGGTGAAAAAAGTAGCCTTGTTAGGTTCTTTAGCCAATTTAGCAATAGCTGTGGTGGCTTGGTGGCAATTTACACCAGACTCTTCGGTGCAGTTTGCAGCCAGCTACGACTGGTTGGCATCTGCGGGCATCAAATTTTCCGTAGGCATGGACGGCATCAGCCTTTTGCTTGTCTTAATGACCACCTTGCTTGTGCCTGTCATTGTTTTGTCTGCTCAAAACCACGACTATAAAAATCCTTCGGCTTTCTACGCCTTGATTTTGTTTATGGAAACAGGGCTAATAGGTGTTTTTTCGGCTCAAGATGCCGTTTTGTTTTACTTCTTTTGGGAGGTAGCCCTCATTCCTGTTTACTTCATTGCTGCGGTTTGGGGAGGCGAAAAACGAATTAAAATCACCTTCAAATTTTTCGTTTACACCATTTTTGGTAGCTTATTTATGTTGCTTGCCTTGATGTATCTGTACTTTCAAACCGAAGGCACACATTCGGCAGCTTTGACAGACTTGTATGCTTTGCAAACCAAACTATCGGAGGCAGAGCAAACGTGGATTTTTTGGGGTTTGTTTATTGCTTTTGCTATCAAAATGCCAATTTTTCCGTTCCACACTTGGCAGCCAGATACTTACACCGAGTCGCCTACGCCAGCTACTATGCTCTTGTCGGGCATTATGCTCAAAATGGGGATTTACGGACTCATGCGTTGGTTGTTGCCCATCGTGCCTATGGCAGTGGATACTTGGGGGACAACGGCTATGATTTTGTCTATCATTGGTATTATTTACGGCTCTATCATTGCTTTGCAACAACAAGATATTAAGAGATTGATAGCCTATTCGTCTTTTGCTCACGTAGGGCTGATGGCAGCAGGTATTTTTTCAGGCACAACCGAAGGTTTGCAAGGGGCTACTATTCAAATGTTTGCCCATGGGGTCAATGTGGTTGGTTTGTTTTTGATAGTAGAAGCCATTTCTTCGAGAATAGGCACAAGAGAATTGGCAAATTTGGGTGGAATTACCCAAAATACACCTAATTTGACTGTGATGTTCCTCATTTTATTATTAGGCAGTGTGGCTTTGCCTCTTACCAATGGTTTTGTTGGCGAATTTATGCTCTTGTTAGGTATTTTCAAATACAATCTATGGTACGGCATTGTATCGGGACTAACCATTATTTTGGGTGCTGCTTATATGTTGCGTCTGTTTCAAGGTACTATGTTTGGCGAGCAAACCAAATATACCAAAGCCATGACAGACCTCACATTGAGTGAAAAAATTGCTCTTTTCCCCCTCATTGCTATGGTGTTTTGGGTCGGTATGTATCCTGCTACGTTCTTGCGTGTAACAGAACCTGCTTTGGCTAACTTGATGACTTTTTTGAAGTAGGAAAAATGTGGCATACGCTTTAGCGTGTAGTTTTTTACTACGTAAAAAATCGTTATATAACTCAAAATTATATAATGATTTTTTTTATCCGCAAAAATCAATTTAATCAGTGTTATCTGCGTGCTAAGTGGTCTGCTTGAAGGCAACTAAACAAGTCCACTTTAAAAGTGTCCGATAAATTTGTCCAATTATTTATTTTTTAGTAGGTATCATGAAAAACTTGCAATTATTGCTCTCGTACAACCCAAGCCACTTCAATTTTTAAATCAGAAGTTTCTTTGTCTTGACTTGCCCTGCTACTCATTCTATTTGGTAAGTTTTCTATTTTTGGGAACAAACACCACCTTAATAGAGTTTAGTAAGGGTGCAAACCAATTTTGCATCATTTTCATTACTAACTTCAACTGACCTCTATCTGGTGAAAAATTTTAAACTCTTAGCAAGCCTTTGGTGCTTGTTGGCTTGTTTTACAGCCGTTGCCCAAACCAAAACCCCTAAATTTACTATCAATGGCTACCTCAAAGATGCCAAAAGTGGCGAAACTTTGATAGGGGCTACAATGTATGTGAAGGAACTCAAAACAGGGGCTACCTCTAACGAATATGGTTTTTATGCCATTTCATTGCCCGAAGGCACTTATACTTTGGTTTATACTTTTATAGGCTACCAAACGCAAACCAAAACCATTACGCTGACCGAAAACGTGCAAATCAGCATAGAATTTGCTACCGAAGACGTGGCTTTGGCGGAGGTGGTGGTAACAGAAAGAGCAGCAGACGAAAACATACAGGCTGTTGAAATGAGTGTGAACAAGGTGGATATGTCCACCCTCCGCAAGATGCCTGCCCTGTTGGGTGAGGTGGACGTGGTGCGGAGTATTCAACTCTTACCTGGGGTAAGCACCGTAGGCGAAGGGGCTACAGGTTTCAATGTACGTGGGGGCAACATAGACCAAAATTTGGTACTGCTCGATGAGGCTCCTGTTTTCAACTCCTCGCACTTGTTTGGTTTTTTCTCTGTTTTCAATCCCGATGCAGTCAAAGATATTAAGTTGGTCAAAGGTGGTATTCCTGCCCAGTATGGCGGTAGGTTGTCTTCTTTGCTCGATGTCCGTTTGAAAGAGGGCAACAACAAAAAATTTACTATGCAAGGAGGTTTGGGCTTGATTTTCAGCCGTTTCAGTATAGAAGCTCCGATAGTGAAAGACAAAGGTTCTTTTATCATTGCAGGTCGCAGGTCTTATATTGACGTATTGGCAAAGCCTTTTTTAAGTGGAGGTTTAAGCAATTCGCAATTTTATTTTTATGACCTCACCGCCAAAGCCAATTATACGCTGGGCAAAAAAGATAAGCTATTTTTGTCGGGTTATTTTGGTAGAGATGTCTTTGGGGCAAATTTCCGATTTAATTGGGGCAATGCCACTGCCACCTTGCGTTGGAATCACGTTTTCAACAACAAATTGTTTCTCAACCTCACTGGTTATTACAGCAACTACGACTACCTCTTAGGCACTTTAGGCACTACTACCAATGGCGACGGCTTTCAATGGGCATCGAACATTATCAATTACAGTGTAAAACCTGAATTTACCTACTACGTAAGTCCAAAAAATACGCTGACCTTTGGCGGACAACTTATTGTGCATACCTTTAAGCCCGGTAGCACCACCGTTACCTCTGGCAACACAAGCATAGTGAGAGTTTTGGAAGAAAAAGCTGCCTTAGAAATGGCTTTGTATGTAGGCAATGAGCAAAAAGTTACAGACAAATTATCGTTGCAATACGGCTTGCGTTACTCTTATTTTAACAACAATACAGATTTTACCTATAACTTTGGCAACCCAGCCATACAAGGCACACGCCGACCTTTTGTAAGTAAAACGTCAAGTGGTGGTTTTGCTAATTCGCCAAATTATGGCAACTTCGAGCCTCGTGCAGCCCTGAATTATGTGTTTAATTCGCAAAATTCAGTCAAATTGAGTTATAACCGCATGGCTCAATACATTCACCTCCTTTCAAACACCGCAGCAGCTACGCCTTTGGACGTTTGGACACCAAGTTCAAACAACATAAAACCCCAAATAGCAGACCAAATTGCGTTGGGCTACTTCCGAAACTTCAAAGACGACAGCTACGAATTTTCGGTAGAAGGCTATTACAAAGAAATGCAAAACCAAATAGACTACATAGATGGTGCAGAGTTGTTCCTCAATGAACTTTTTGAGCAAGATTTATTGAGTGGTTTCGGTAGGGCTTACGGTTTGGAGTTTTACCTCAAAAAGAACAAAGGCAGATTCACAGGTTGGGTAAGCTATACATTGGCTCGAACAGAGAGAAAAGTGGCAGGAATCAGCCAAGATGACTGGTTCCCTACTCGTTTTGACAAACCGCACAACCTAAATGTAGTGGCTTTTTATGAATTGTCGAAAAAACTTACCTTATCGGCTAACTTCACTTTGGCAAGTGGTACACCTGGTACTTTCCCTACAGACAGGTTTGTTTTGCGTGATATTGGCAATATTCCAAACAGTGCTAATGAAAGTCGCAATAATTTCAGAATACCAGCTTACCACAGGTTAGACGTTTCTCTCACGTGGGACAGGGCAAAACCAAACCGCCGTTGGAAAGGCTCATGGGTTTTTGCGGTTTACAATATCTACAACCGCCGCAATCCTTTTGCTATTTACTTCCGCCAAAACCCCGACAACCTAACCCAAACGCAAGCCATAGAGTTTTCGGTATTTGGCTCTTTCTTGCCTTCTGTTACGTATAATTTTAAGTTTTAAAATAAATGTAACATACGCTTTAGCGTGTGGCGTTTCCTCGAATGTAACATATGCTTTAGCGTGTGGCGTTTCCTCGAATGTAACATATGCTTTAGCGTGTGGCGTTTCCTCGAATGTAACATACGCTTTAGCGTGTGGCGTTTTAATGCTCCGTAATAACATTTCTCAAAGAAATGTTATTGCTAATAAGTTCATAGCATTATTTTTTGCACTACCAAAAATCACACGCTAAAGCGTATGCTACATTCAAAATTTACATTTTTTTCACTTTATAACCTTGCTCCACCAACAACTGCTGAATTTTATCTCGCCAATCTCCCTGAATGACGATTTCGTTGTCTTTGCAACTGCCCCCTGTGCCACACTTATTTTTGAGCAACTTACCCAAAGTTTCCAAATCCTCCTCCGTACCTATAAAACCTGTAATGAGTGTAACCTGTTTGCCTGCCCTTGCTTTTTTGTCGAGTTGTATTCTCAACTGCTGCTGGGCTGGTGGCAAAGTTTCTATTGGCGTTTCATCGGGTGTTTGATAGGCAAAATCAGGATTGGTGCTATAAACAACGCCTTGTCTGTCTTTTTTTTTCATTTGATTTTATATTTCTTATTTACTTTTAGCTTTTTAGCATGTAGTGGCTTGCATAGCAGGATTGACTATACTACCTTTTTCGGTCATTACCAAATGATAAGAACCAACAGCCTCAGCCGCAATTTCTTTTTTGAGCAGCAAATTACTCAATTTGTTAAACATATACCTTTGTTTGCATAAAAAGTAGCATTTAAAATTTCTGAAATTTTAGGGTAATTAGGGTGTCTATTTCTTTTGCATATTCCGTGTTTGTTTTATAGAGAGTTTGTGTAATAGCTTGTTGAAATAAGTCAAAATTTTGATAAAACTTCCCGTAGAGTGCCTTTTTCTTTACAAATTTCCATAATCTCTCTATATTGTTGAGGTTTGGCGAATAGAGAGGCAAAAACAACAAGGTAATTTCTAAAGTTACTGCCAGCTCTTTGACTAGGTTGCAATGCTGATAGCGTGCATTGTCCAATACAATGACAATGGCTTTGTCAAGCATTTGACTTCGCAAATACAACAAAAATTCCATAAACGACTGTGCATTGACTGTTGTGTTATTGGTTTGGAAATAGAGTTTTTTGGTGATTGCGTCTATGGCACCTGTAACATTTAAACGGCTTCTACCTGCTGAAGAAGGAATAAAAACTCGACAAATAGCCCACAGATGACTAAGAAATACCCCCATCACAAAATGAGCAGAGTCGCAAAAAAGCAGGGCTATTTCTCCCTTTTTTGCCTTTTCTATGGCTATGCTTGCACAAATCAGATTGATTTGTACCATAGTTGTTGTATTTTAGTCCCTCCAGACCAGAAGCATTATAGGTGTGAATAATACTGCTTACGGTGTTGCAGTGCAAGGCTGCATAAGAGCCAATTTGCGTGCAACTTAATTCGGGGTTAGTCATTTTTAGGTAAATAACATGAAATCTTTTTTGCACAATTGCATCAGGATAGCGGTTCGCCGCCCGATGATACATTTCGTAGATTAGCATTGAAATTTGAGAACTATCAGATTTTACTGTGAGCATAGTTTGAAAGCCTAAGGAACTTACAAAGATGCTCACTTTTTTTCAAAAAAATGACAGATTTTATACGAACAAAGGTATAACATCAAAAAGGTGATAAATCCTATGCCTATTTTATATTTTTTCTTTACGTTATTAGTCTTTTCGCTGGGTTGTTTGCCTGTTTGGGCTACCAACAACAGCCCTGTTTTGTTGCGGACTTACATCATCGAGGGCATGGTGATAGACGAAGACACAGGCAAGCCCATAGCCAATGCTGCGGTGGTCATCAGCAATAAAACAAACAAAGAAGTGATAAATCTGCAATCCAGAGCCAACGGCACATTCGATTTGTTGGTAGAGGCAAACAAAGTGTATGTATTGCGGGCAAGCCACAAAAACTTTTTGGCAATGGAGGAAGTGGAGCTGCAAACTTTTCAACACCGAAAAATCTATCCTTTGCAACTTCCCCTGAAACAAATTTATTTGAGCAAAGCCCTGTTGGTAGAGAAAATAAACTTTCAGGTCAATGATACTTCGTTTACCAAAAATACTTATCCTGCCCTCGATAAATTTTATAAGGTGCTGAAAGACAATGAAAGTTTGATAGTAGAAATTGCTGTTCACACCGACTCGCGGGGAAATGACGACTACAATTTGCAACTTTCGCAACAAAGAGCCTCTTACATAGTCAATTACCTGATAACGCAAGGCATTACAGCCACCCGACTGCGAGGCGTGGGCTACGGAGAAAGTCGGTTAGTCAATGGTTGTGCCAACGGCATTCGTTGTGGCGGGGCAGACCACGAAGCCAACCGAAGGGTGGAATTTGTGGTGATGGATTTTAGTCAATAAATTAAATTTTTTGTATCATTGCAACTATGAAAAAATGGGAAGACTTTTTACAATTTTCTGCCTTTGGCTTGCTCTTGATTTTGCTCAATCTCTTGGCAGCCAAACAATTTCTTAGGTTAGACCTGACCGAAGAAAAAAGGTATTCTATTGCACCCAATACCAAAGAATTGCTTAAAAATTTAGATGATGTCGTTACGGTGCAGGTTTTCTTGGCGGGAGATTTGAATGCAGATTTCAAACGACTTCGCAATGCCGTACAAGAAACCTTAGACGAATTTAGGATATATGGCGGAGATTTGGTGCAGTACCAATTTATAAACCCCGATGAGGCTACTTCTGAAAAAGAAAGGAACAAATTTTATCAGGGTTTGGTAGAAAAAGGGTTGCAACCAACTAACTTATTCGATAATGTGGAAGGAAAAAAAGTACAAAAAATTATTTTTCCTTATGCTTTGGTAAGCTACCAAAACAAAGAAATTCCTGTTTTGTTGCTCAAAGGCAACGTGGCTGCTTCGGCAAAAGAAAAACTCAACCAATCCGTAGAGGGTGTAGAATATGAATTGGCTACGGCTGTCAAAAACCTTACGCAAACTCGCAAACCTGCCCTTGCTTTCATCGAGGGACAAGAGGAACTGACCGCAGACCAAACGGCTGACCTTACCACTGCCTTAGCCGAATCTTACTTGATAGATAGGGTAAATCCTAACCAAGACGACCTCAACGGCTATGATGCCATTATTGTAGCCCAACCTAAACGCAAATACAGCGAAATTGCCAACTACAAAATAGACCAATTTATTATGAAAGGAGGCAAAGCCCTGTTTTTCATAGATGCGGTGCAGATGAATGTGGACAGTATTCCTTTGGGAGGTACTTATGCTTTTGGCTACGATTTGGGGATAGACAATTTACTGTTTCGGTATGGTGTAAGGGTCAATCAAGACCTCTTGCAAGACCTTTTTATGGGCAATATAGTGGTCAATGTCGGTCGTTTTGGCAATGCAGCCAACTTGCAGCCCATTCGATTTCCTTATCACATAGCCCTCAACCAATTTGCCAACCACCCAACAGTTCGCAATTTGAATGCGGTGTATGCACGTTTTGCCAGCACCATAGACACTGTAAAAGCCGACAAAGTGAAAAAAACACCTTTGTTGTTTACCAATCGTTATTCTCGTGTGCGAAAAGTACCCAACCAAATTTCCTTAGACGAATTAAAGTTGGATATGCAAAAGGAATTGTACCAAAAGCAATATTTGCCTGTGGTTTACCTCCTCGAAGGACAATTTACCTCTGCCTATAAAAACCGTTTTGCACCTGATGGCTCGAAACCAACCACCGAAAGTACACCTACCAAAGTAATTGTATGCAGCGACGGCGACCTTATTCGCAACGAAATAGACCGAAAAAACAAACAGCCCCTGCCTTTGGGCTTCGACCCTATTACCCGCCAAACTTTTGCTAACAAAGAATTGGTACAAAACCTATTGGCTTATTTGCTCGACGAACAAGGCTTGATAAACACCCGTAGCAAAGAAATTGCCCTCCGTCCCTTAGACGAAATTAGGATAAAAGAGGAAAAAACTTTTTGGCAAGTCGTCAATTTGGCTCTGCCTATGGCGGTGGTGCTTGCTTTTGGCGTGGCAAGGTTTTATTGGCGAAAAAGAAAGTATGCGTAACAATGTAACATACGCTTTAGCGTGTGATTTTTGCTTTACTTCAACCTATTTTCCAATCGTCGACTTTTTTTAGTTTAGAATTAAAATTAATGCCAACCAAAAAAATTTGTTTCTCTTGGTTTTCATACGCAAGGGCGTAGTTTTTACTTTTAATTTGTTGCAAAGCTGCCTCTGCGGATTGGTCTAACTTAAATTCCAAAATATAGACTCTGTTTTGGTATGTCAAAACAGCATCTAACCTGCCTATGGCTTGATTAACCTCCGCCCCAATATAAAAACCAGCTAATTTGAAGGCTATAAACAAAATGGAGTGATAATAGGCTTCTTTGTGTTGCAAAAAAATAAGATTTGGAATAGCAGCAAACAGCGTATTAATAGTTTCTACTAACAGTTCAAAGTTGTGTTGTTGCACTGCCTTAATCAACTTTTCGGTTAAGGTGGAGTTTGTTTTTTTCTCCGTATAAGCATTAAACAAATGCTGCAACATTGAGTCCTTTACTTCTTGGTTTGGATAATCAAGCACATAGTTATTAAACGGCGTTTTTTGTTTGATAGTCAAATAACCCGCCTGAAAAAGCAAAGCTGTAGGTTCTATTTCGTCTATGGCATAGCTGTTAAAGGCAGTCATAGGGACTTCCATATTTTCTAAATCAAATTGAAAATCTTTTTTCAACAATTTAACCAAAAAAGTAGGAGTTCCCGACTCAAACCAATAATTGCTAAATGTATAGGTGCTGAAAAAATTAAGTATGGAAAAGGGATTGTAAAGCCTTGTTTTGGTATCCCACGAATAGCCATTGTACCATTTTTGCACTTCTTCCTTCAACAAGTCGGGTTGGAGTTGATTTTCTTGGGCTGCTTTCTCCAATCTATCACCAAAATATTGCTCCAGTTCGATTGGTGTGTAGCCACAAATGGCAGCAAAACGAGGGTGAAAAGTTAAATCGTGGAGGTGGTTGAGTTCAGAAAAGAGAGAAACTTTAGAAAAACGACTAATACCTGTTAAGAAAAAAAAACGAATATACTCCGAACTACCCTTGACTATGCTATAAAAAGATTTTAAAATTTCTCGTTGTGATAGGGCTGTTTCGCCACTTTCCAAATACTCTGTAATGGGTTTATCATATTCATCTATCAAAATCACTACACCTAAGCCTGTTTTTTGGTGCAATTTCTCTATTAATTCTTTAAATTTTCCACTAACTCCCTCATTTTGCAAGCTCAGTTGGTAGCTATTGGCTATTTTTTCCAATTCTTTTGTGAGGGCTTGGGTCAGCCCAATTTCTTTAAACCCAATTTTGCTGCAATCCAAATGTACGATTGGATGGGCAATCCATTGGATTTTATTTTCAATAAATAAGCCTTTAAAAAGGTGTTGGTTGCCCAAAAAAATTTCTTTGAGTGTACTTACTAACAAAGATTTGCCGAATCTACGAGGACGAGATAAAAAATTATAGCTACTTTCTTCTAACAAGTCAAAAATATAGGCAGTTTTGTCCACATACAACAAGTTTTTTTGTCTGATGGTCGCAAAATGCTGTTCGCCTATGGGTAATGCTTGCATGAGGATTGAGATTTTTGTAAAGTTAGCTATAAAAAAATTGTATTTCAAAGTTGAATCTACGAAATTAGGTTTTCCGCATCAAAACTTTTAGCTTTCTTTTAACACTTAGGCACTAAGAAACACTAAGTTTCACTAAGAAATTCTAAGTGAAACTTAGTGTTTCTTAGTGCCTAAGTGTTAAAAAGTAGTGATGTTCCTTAAAATATATGGTAAACTGACGGATTAAAAATTTTGATGCAGAAAACCTACTACGAAATACCTTTTTGTTTCCATTTCCAAAAAATTATCTTACAATCCAAAATTGCACAAAAAAATTACAAATCATATATAGAAAACCATTATTTTTTTTATACTTTTGCAACTTTACAAATCTTATTAGACCTTATCATATCAAGTCGTCATGTTACAAATTCATTGGATTAGAGAAAACAAGGCTCTCACCCTAGCTGGTTTAGAGAAAAAAAGGCTGAAAAATGCAGCCGAAGCCGTAGAAAAAGTATTGGAAATAGACAGCAAAAAACGCGAAACACAGGTAAAATTAGACCAAAACAGGGCAAAACAAGGTGTGTTGGCAAAGGAAATTGGCGAACTGATGAAGGCGGGCAAAAAAACAGAGGCGGAAATCCTGAAAACACAAACTGCCGACCTCAAAACGCAAGCTAAAGAATTGGAAACTCTGTTTGCAGACCTCGAAACGCAACTTACCCAACAGCTTTATTTGTTGCCTAACTTGCCTCATGCGTCTGTACCCGAAGGTGCAGGGGCGGACGACAACGAGGTGCTGTACGAACATGGCGAAGTGAAACCTTTGGCTGCTGATGCCTTGCCCCATTGGGAGTTGATAAAAAAATACGACATCATAGATTTTGAGTTAGGCGTAAAAATTTCGGGTGCTGGGTTTCCTGTTTACAAAGGCAAAGGGGCAAAACTCCAACGAGCAATGATAAACTTTTTCTTAGACCAAGCTGCTGAGGCTGGTTACGGAGAAGTGCAACCTCCTATTGTGGTCAATGAAGCATCGGGCTATGGCACAGGGCAACTACCTGACAAAGAGGGGCAAATGTATTTTATCAATGCTGATGGTTTGTATTTGATACCAACAGCCGAAGTGCCTATTACCAATTTATATCGTGATGTGATTGTCAATCCCAAAGATTTGCCTATCAAAACTGCAGGTTACACGCCTTGTTTCAGACGTGAGGCAGGCTCATGGGGTGCGCATGTGAGGGGGTTGAATAGGCTGCACCAATTTGACAAAGTAGAAATTGTGCAGATTCAGCACCCCGACAAGTCTTACGAAACACACGAAGAAATGTCGCAATATATTCAGTCTTTGCTCAAAAAATTGGAATTGCCTTACAGAGTTTTGCGTTTGTGTGGTGGCGACATCAGTTTTGGGGCAGCACTTTGCTATGATATGGAGGTGTATTCGGCTGCTCAACAACGCTGGTTAGAGGTGAGTTCGGTAAGTAATTTTGAAACTTTCCAAGCCAACAGACTAAAATTGCGAATGAAAGATGGAGAAGGCAAAACGCAACTGCTGCATACGCTTAATGGAAGTGCCTTGGCATTGCCCCGCATTTTAGCTGCTATTCTCGAAAACAACCAAACTCCTGAAGGGATTTGGATACCAAAGGTGTTAAGACCTTATACGGGTTTCGATAAGATAGATTAGTAGTAAAATTCTTTAAAACAAAACTCCTTATAGGTTGTGCAACTTACAAGGAGTTTTGTATTAGATAGTGGTAAAAAATATGATAGCCTAATAACTCCCCATACAACCATGTGCCATCTGCGCATAAGGCGAATTGGCGTAGTCGGAAATAAGTTGTTTCAAGGTAGCTTTTGCATTGAGTTGAATTCCACTTTCCCAATGACTTGCCAAAGGGTGGTGCAGGGCTGCTGATTGCCCAAACAAAGCCTGTGCTTGCAATTCTTTGTCTGTGGCTGTTTCTTTTGCTTTTTTGTAGTATTCGGAAGCCAAATAAGGCACACAATAACTGCGGACTACGTGCATCTTGCGGTTGTGAAACTCCGTAGCAAAAGTTGTGCTGACGTTAAACGGATAGCCCGCAGGGTTGCTGTGTCGCATGGCATCGAGCATACCGCCGCAACCCCACAACGAATTGTTATACAACCAAAAAGGAGTATGACTCATGCCGTTTGCCATTTGCATATAGAATTGAGCAGCTTCGTTTTCTTTGCTGTTGGTAGCTTTTTGTTGCAAAGCCACCAATTTTTCCAAAAATTTCATCTTGTTTTCATACACCTCATATTTAGTGTTTTGGTTATCAGGAGAACTTTCAAAAGAGGTTTTAATTTTGCGACATTCATCGCCAAAAGAACCTGAATAATAAACTCCTTCCCCTACTCCGTCCATAATTGTACCCATAGCCGTAGCCGAAGGGCGGAAAGTAGTGTCTTGCGGATTGTAAGGCGTGGCGTAGTAGCTGGTGCTGTCCTGCCAATAGTCTGCAGGCAAAACCTGAAATTTGGCTAAGGCTTCTGCAAACAGTCCTGCCCTTGCCAATTTGGTAGCTTGTATGTCTTGTAACCAATTCGTTTTCAGTTGGTTAGCATTTTGTAGTTCGGCAATAAACAACTTGTCAAGTTCGCCACTTGGATTGGCTTTGCAGTAGGTAGCAAAATTTTCTAAGTCGTTTGGCAAAAAATAAAAGTCTAACAAAATATTGGCAACATCATATTGCTTGCAATACTGAAAAGCCAAAACAGCTTTGTTTAGGTCGTTTTGTTTGAGGTATTTGCGAGCCAATTCGCTGAAAATTATCAGGCGTTGCCACGTTTTGTTGTCGGGGCGAAGGTCTGCCCACAAGGTTTTGCTGTTGGTAGCTACCAAATTTTCGGTTTCAGAGTCTATGGTTTCAGCCTTAGCAACCGCTAGCAAAGTTTCTAAAAACAAGGTTTGAGAAGTCCAAGCGGGGTTGTTGTGTTTGGTTTTCTTAGCATTGGCAAGGTTGTCGGCAGCCAAACCATATTTTTGTCGCATAATTTGGCAGTAAGCAGCCCCCAAATAAAACAAAGTAGCTTGTTGCGGATATTTTTCGGCAATAGCAACAGCAGTTTCCTCTATGGTTTTCAGGTCAGGATTTTCAGTGAGGTTTTTGGTATAGTCTTTGGTTTCTTGGTAGCCATAAATTTGCCCATACAAAACTTCGGGTGTTTGATTATTTTGGTTATTGCTTGTTTTTGACCCAAATAAACCTTTAAAAAAATTGACAATAGCAGACCAAATTCTGCCAAAAAAACCTTGATTATCAGCTACTTGTGTTGCATCTATTGCTATTTCCCCAAAAGTCAATTTGGCAGAATCTAAGGCTACGGTTTGTTGCAAATTAGGCAAATACAATTCAGATTCTGCGGCTTTGAGTTGGCGGAGCAAAAACACTTCGAGTTGCTCTATGTTTGCCCCAGTTTGAAAACTATTGGCAAAAAAAACAGGGTTGAGTTTGTATTCAGACGAGGCTCTGAGCAGATACAAAGCAGCTTTGAGGTCGGCATTGGTCTGTTTGCCTATGGTTTCATTCCAAGCAGCTTCGTCTATACCTTCATAAAATTTGTTGTTTTTGTAGATAGCAAAATTTTTGAAAGCCAAGCAACGCAAGTCGGCAGATTGGTTAAAAACTTCGGCAAATAAGAGGTTAGCCTCCGACCTTTTATTGAGGGTTTTGAGAGCAAAAGCCTTGTGCAACAAGGTGCGGTAATAGATATAATTTTTTTCGTTAGTAGGCACAATTTTATCGAACAAGTCCACAACTTGTTGTTTATCAGGCTGTTGGTAATAAGCCAAACGGACTAATTGGAAGGCATAGCGTTGTTTGAAAAAAGCATCAGTTGTTTGGTCGAGCAGTGCCTGTCCTGTTGCCAACAAGTCTGCAATGGTTTTGGGGTTTGCTTTTTCTTTTTGCTCTTGCTCCCAACCTTCAAATTTCATGACGACAAAACTTTCGCATTTTTTGGCAAAAACCAAATAAGCCAAAGCAGTTTGGTCTTTGTTTGCCACCAACAAATTGGCTATTTCGTTGTCAGCCAAAGGATTTTTTCCTCCCCCTTGCGTAGCAGCATAAATTTTTTGCAGAGTTTGCAAATCAGCCTTGTAAATGAGGGCATGAAAGTCGTCTGTTTTTTTGGCAGCAGCATAGCGAAGTTGCCACTCGGCTATATTTTTTTCGTTGCCTGGCAAACACATATCTTCGGCATAAGGCGAATTGTAAAAATAATTGCGATATTGGGGGTTGCTCAACAGATTAACGCCAAAAAGATAGACGTTTTTGTAGTCGGCAAAGACGCAAGCCACAGCCTGAAAAGACGTGCTGACCAGCAGGCACGCCAAAAGGCTACAAAGAATGGTTTTTTGAATGGTTTGGAACATAAGTAGTGCTAAGTTTTTAATGGTAAGTTGCAATTTTTTTTCGGATAATTATCTTTGGGTTGCTAATATCTTAAATAACTACCAAAATACTCATAACTAACAGAGAATTAAACATTTTTTAATGTTTTTTATTTTTTAGTCTGAAAAAAGTTAGCAAAATTGGCACTTCTGAATGTAGCATACGCTAAAATGTAACATACGCTAAAGCGTATGCTACATTTTACACACGCTAAAGCGTATGCTACATTCGATTAGGCAATTTGTATTATTTACTAAACTATGCAACAATCTCTATTTTTACTTCTTCTTTTGGTATTTAGTACCAACCTTTTTGCCCAAGACAGCCTAAAAATTTCTTTGCGACAGGCAGATAGTTTGCTGCTTATCAACAATTTGAGCCTGATATACACCTTGCACCCTAAAGGGTATGGTACAACAAAGTCCTGCACCCTAAAGGGTACAGTACAAGAGGGGGAGAGGGATTTAAAACTTTTTGGAATAAATTTTTGCCAAAAACTTGCAAATACAAAAAATAGCAGTAGGTTTGGACGTGCTATATGAGCAAGGCTAACAGTGAAGCAAAAAAAGCATTTCTTACTAAAAACAGAACAGCTAACTTTCCCCACAAAGCACGAACTATGTCTGGCATTGAACCTTTTAAAACAATAAGAAATGGGACTTAAATTTTTAGCAACCGTTTACATACGGACATTGCAAAGTGACAAAAGTACTAAACCGCTAACAGTGGGTACAAGTAACGGCAAATTGATAACCGAAAAGATAATAGGAAATAGTGCAATAGGAACACCCTCTGCTGCACTCAAAGACCAGTTGTGGGATTTGAACATTTTGGAAGGAGGAAATGACGGAAAACGAAATCCGATAGGGAAATTTATCATTTTACACTACAACACCAATGACTACATAGCCAGCACAGGAAAAAGTCAGGAAAGCTTATATTTAGTAACAATGACTCCTGAAGAAATAAAACACTATGATTTCAAGCAAGACCCTAAAAAAATAGTGTGGAACTTTCAAGTTTTACCTAATTGGTTAGAGGACTCGGTAGGTGCTCCTCGCCCTTTAAAATTGGCGGTACAGACTGCTCCTTCGTTGGTTATGGACTTGAAAGGTGCGAATTTTGAAGAAAATACACCTATTATAGGCTTTGAATGGAAAAATGACTACTGGGACAAAAACAAAGTAAAGAATCAAGTTTGGTATTTGGAAGCACCTCGCACTTTGATTAAAGCTGCACAAGTGAAACGAACTGATGCAGAAATTGCAGCAAACAGCCCAATAAAATGCAAACCATTTACCATTACAGCAAAACAAGGACTTAGTGCTAATCAAACCATAAGTGTTTGGGATAGGTTGTTAGGAGGGCAACTTTTGAATACAATTAAATCAGGAGAATCTCAGTCTTTTTCTTCTGATGTTTACCTCTCTATGACCAACCCAGACTACGGAACTACAGCCGAATGTACCAACGGTAGAACTACTTATGACCTCAACTCATTTAGTATTCAGTTTTATTATGGGGATCCTCTTGAAGGGGACGATGCTGTAATACAACAAGAATAGAATTGATTTTCAAATTTAGGTAATACTATAACTTCATTATAAGTAATATTTCTTAGAAAAATGTTACTTATAATGAGGTTAAATTAACATTATTTAGTTTACCGAAATCACAAAACTATTGATTTTTGATAAGTAGTAACCATTTTAAGGAATAACTTCTTTGCAACGTCAAAGGGTCGGAATATCTTATAGTCCTATGTGCAACATATTAACTAATGTTATACAAGTTGTATTTTTGGCAAAACTAAATTTTAAAGGTTACTTTGTTTTACAAACTATTACAAGACTATTGTAATTTTAAAGTTAAAAATACTTTTTTACTTTAAAATTTCATTGCTTTTAAAGCAAACAACAAAGTTTTTAGATTTAGTCTGTGTAATGTGAAGTATTTAATATTATTTCTTAACTTATTTAGACTTCAAAAAAATGAAAAAAATAGCTTCCCTTTATTTTTTTTTACCTTTTTTAACCATTTCAAGTATTTTTGCTCAAAATTGGAAAAGTAACTACCAAAAAGCAGACTCCTTAGCTGAGAAATTGCTGTATAAAGCATCAGTTTTGCAATATGAACAAACCCTACCTTTAGCCGAAAAAGAATTTGGCAAAGCCAGTGATGAATATTTGCTTACCCGCAACAGTTTGGGACGTTATATGATTTTTGCGGGAGAGAAAGAAAAGACTTTGCAAATTTTGACAGAGAATATAGGCTTATGTATTCAAAAGGGAGAAAAAACTACTTTATATACACAGGCTTTACTAAATATAGGCACATTCTATTTGCCTATAAACAGAGGTAATGATGCAGATAAAAGTATGGGCTATTTACAAATAGCCTTAAAAATTCGCCAAGAAATGGTAGGGACAAAACATCTCGATTATGCCTATGCTTTGCAAATATTAGCCACCTTATACCTGACCACCAATAACTACCTGCTTGCCGAAAGGACCTACCAAGAAGTGTTGCAGATAAGAAAACAGACTTTGGGGGTAAAAAATGATAGCTATCTCACTACTCTAAATAATTTGGGAATTGTATATAAAAAGATAGGCAACAATGTATTGGCAGAAAAATATTACAAAGAAGTGGTTGCCATTCGCCAAGAAGTGCTGGGCGAAAAGCACCTTTCCACCCTCACAGCCTTAGCCAATCTGGCTGCTTTGCAGCAAACAATGGGCAACTACCCCATAGCCGAACTCAACCTAAAAACAGTGCTGGAAGCACGCAAAGAAATAGTAGGCGAAAAAAACGAGGCTTATTTAATTTCGCTGCGTGATTTAGCGAATCTCTATAAAAACACCAATGACTATGACAGAGCAGAGCAGACTTTTAAGCAGTTGTTGGCTTTGCAAAAAGAAGTGGGAGGCGAAAATAGCAAAAACTATGCCCTCTGGATAGGAGATTTGGGAGCTGTGTATTGGTATAAGAAAGATTACCCCAAAGCCGAAAAACTCTACAAACAATGTTTGCAAAGCTATGAAAAATTAGTGGGTAAAGACCATCCCGATTATGCTCGTGCAGGTGCTAATTTGGCAGAATTGTATAAAAATACAGACCACTATGCCCTTGCCGATTCTTTGGCAACTATCAGTTATCCTATTTTTAAAAAAAATCAGAACAGTGATTTATTTTGGACTTACAACATTATGGGGCTTATTCAAACAGCCCAAAAAAGGTATGCCGAAGCCGAGCAAAACTTGGTGGCGGGCGAGGCATTGATAGAAAAACTGCAAGGCAGGGCAGGTTTTCATACAATGTATAACCGCCAGTGTTTGGCTTTGTTTTATTACGAAAGGCAGCAGGCAGACAAGGCTATGCCTTTGTTTTTGGAAAACAAAAACAGTGCTATCTATCAAATCAGCCATCTTTTTCCGCTGTTTAGCGAAGCCGAAAAGGTAAGAATCTATGACGAGAGATTCAAAAGGATTTTTGAAAATTTTAATGCTTTTGTCGTCAGTCAATACGAAAAAGGGGCAAAACAAAGCTACAACGACCAGCTCTATGATTTGCAGCTTTTGTCGAAGGGGGTGCTGCTCAAAGCCTCCCAAAAGATAAAAAACAGGATTTTAGATAGTCAAGATTCTACCTTGATTAGGGACTATGAAAATTGGGCTTCTTTTAAACTCAACCTTGCCAAATATAAACAGATGCCCAAAGAGGACTTGAAAAAAGACAAAATCAACTTAGATTCGCTATTAGACAAGAGCAACGATATGGAAAAAGCCTTGTCTGTACGGTCGCAGGCATTTGTTACCCTATCAGACACCCTAAAAATTACTTGGCAGGACATACGCAAAAAACTGAAAAGAAAAGAAGCAGCCATAGAAATTATCCGCATCAACAAATTAGGCATAAACAGGGTAATAACCGACTCTTCGTCTGTCAAATATCCTCGCTATGCTATTTATGGGCATACGGATACGGTCTGTTATGCAGCCTTGATTATCCGCAAAAGGTCTAAACAGCCCGAACTGGTAATGCTGGCAGATGGCAACAAAATGGAAGATGTTTTTTTTAAGAGATACCGCAATTCTGTGGTTTATAATGTGGCAGACAAAAAAAGCTATGAACTGTATTGGCAGCCCATCAAGGCAAAGCTAAAAGGTATAGACAAGGTGTATTTTTCGCCCGATGGTATCTATAACCAAATCAATCTGAATATTTTGCAAAACCCCGACAGCAAGCAATATATTTTTGACGAGGTGGAAATTCAACAACTGACCAACACCAGTGATATTTTGGCACTCAACGCCAAGCAAGCCAATCCCCAAAGTGAGGCATTGGTAAACAAGGCTGCGGAGGGCAGCGAGGAGTTTAGGGCAGTGCTTTTTGGTCGTCCTGCCTACGATATGGACAGTGTAGCCTATTTAGCCAGCGTAGAACTGCACAAAAAGACTACCAAAAGCTATGTGCTGCGAGATATGCGAGATATGCGAAACAACAAAATAGCAGATTTGATAGGCACAGAGGCAGAAGTTACGCTTATCAACAATATGCTTCGCAACAATGATTTGCGAACCGAAAAATATGTGTTGCAGCAGGCTACCGAGCAAAAAATCAAGGGGCTGAAAAGTCCTACTATTCTGCACATTGCCACGCATGGTTTCTTTATCAAGGGCTTGAATGGCGAAAATCCTATGCTCAATTCGGGTATTTTGCTATCGGGTGTTTCCAATTATTACCGCAATGAGTTGAAATTTGATGTGGATGATGGCATCTTGACTGCCCACGAAGCCCAAGATTTGCGATTAGAAAACACTGATTTGGTGGTTTTGTCGGCTTGCGAAACAGCTTTGGGCGAAATTAAGAATGGAGAAGGCGTATATGGGCTGCAACGTGCCTTTAAGGTGGCAGGGGCAAGGTCAATTTTGATGAGCCACTGGAAAGTAGATGACCAAGTAACGCAGGAGCTAATGGTGAAGTTCTACGAAAATTGGCTCAAAGTAGGCAACCGCCGCGATGCTTTCCGTTTGGCTCAGGTGCAAATTCGGGAGAAATATCCCCGTCCTTCTTTGTGGGGTGCTTTTGTGCTGGTGGGGAATTAATTTTTGTATCCCCCTTGTACCGTACCCTTCAGGGTGCAGGGTCAATGAGCTGAAAATCAAAAAGTTAATTTTCTATACAAAAACTATCGTAATAACCTCTAATAAAAATTACATACTTTTGCAGAAATTTTAAACAAATCCTAATCCAAATATGCTGTATTTTTGAAATTAAAATTTCAAAACCACTTTCCGATGTGTATAGTATAAGCACTACCTTATAGCACTGGAAAATCTAACATTGCCACTCAAATCTTTGCGAATTGTGATTTCTTTAAAACCAATACTTGCCAATAAATTATAAGTTTCTTGCCCAAATTGTTGATTAATTTCAAAATAGAGTTTGCCGTTGGGCTTGAGCCGTTGCCAAGCTAAGTTGGCTATGCGTTGGTAAAAAAGCAGAGGATTTTCATTAGGAACAAACAAAGCTGTTGGAGGTTCATATTGCAAGACGTTGGGCTGCATCATTGCTTTTTCACTCTCACATACATAAGGTGGGTTGCTTACGATGACATCAAAAAAAGGCAAATTTTCGATAGATTGATGGAGAATGTCGAGCAGTTGCCAATGAATTGTAGCTTGGAGATTCATTGCATTTTGTTTGGCTACCTCCAAAGCCGCCGCACTGTTGTCTATGGCATAGACGCTAAGTTGGGGCAACTCCAAAAATAAGGTAATTGGAATACAGCCCGAACCTGTGCCTATATCTAATAAAGTTTGTGGTAATTTTTGAGATTTATTTTCCTCCATCATCCACTGCACCAATTCCTCTGTTTCAGGTCTTGGGATTAAGGTGGCAGGCGTAACCACAAAGTTTCGCCCAAAAAAAGGGGCTTCGCCTACTACATATTGCAAAGGTTCGTAAGCTAATAATTTTTCTATATAATTTTGTAATTGCTTGATAGGCAATGAATTAGATGGCAAAGCTTTAGCTACCAAAACAGCCGTTTTGTCCAAACCATACAATTTTTCTATTAGCCTAAACGCAATACTTTTTGCCTCTTGACTGTCATAAATTGTGTGCAGTGGTTGGTAGCAATACTGAAAAAGTTGTCGGCTGTTCATAAAAAAATTTGTTAGTCTTTTTTAAAGTCTAACGAAAGAGAATTTACGCAATAACGCAACCCTGTGGGATTAGGTCCATCGTCAAATACATGACCTAAGTGTCCACCGCATTTGGCACACAAAATTTCTGTACGCACCATGCCGTGTGTGTTGTCTGTTACTGTTTTGATTTTGCCCCCTTTTATTTCGTCATAGAAACTTGGCCAGCCGCAATGCGAATCAAACTTCTGGGTGGAGGTAAATAATTCGTTTCCACAAGCAGCACAAGTATAAACTCCTTTTTCATTATGCACCAAAAACTTGCCTGTAAAAGGTCTTTCTGTTCCTTTTTGACGGAGGACATAAAACTGTTCAGGAGTTAAAATTTTTTTCCATTCCTCCTCTGTTTTTTGTATGGAGTCTTTCATGAGTTCTTTGGTTGCAATTTTAGAAGTCATGTCTGCGTTTTTATCTGTTTCTTTCATATTTTTATTCTTATTTTGTGCCTCCGAACAGCCACTTGCCAGCAAACCTACCAGCAAAGTCAAGATAAAAAAGAATTGTGTAGTCATTTTGTTTTGTTCTAAATGATATTGGTGTCAATCTACCTAAACAATTACCTATTTTGTTTTCCAATTTGCAGGGCAAGCCTCGCCATGTTGTTCGTTGTGGTGCAGGGCATCCACCATACGCAAAGTTTCGTCTATATTTCTGCCCAGAGGAAAATGATTGATAGTTTCGTGGCGAATCATTCCTTTTTTGTCTATCAAATATGTGCCACGCAAAGCTATTGGTGCTCCTTCAAAGGCTAATTGTCCTTGTTCGTCATAGTAATATTCACCACCCAAAACGCCAAAGTTAGCCGAAATGGTTTTGGTTGCATCTGCCACTATGGGATAGGTAATACGCTCAATGCCACCTTTTTCTTTTGGGGTATTGAGCCAAGCCATGAGGCTTGCATCTGTATCCGTAGAACAAGCTACTACTACAGCACCACGTTTCTCAAATTCTTGCAATTTTTCTTGAAAGGCAAAAACTTCAGACGAACAAACCGAAGTAAAGGCTTTGGGAAAGAAGAAAAACACAACTGTTTTTTTGTCTATATACTGGTCAAGAGAAAAATTATTGACTATCTCTTTGCCGTTGATAACTGCACTTGACTTGAAAAGAGGTGCGGGTTTATTGACTAATGACATGATAAGTTTGGTTTAAAATTGGAAATACTATTTCAATTTTATTGGTAAAGTAAAGCAATTTTGCTTTATTTGCAAATATAGCATAACAAAAAGTAAAGTAACAGTTTTTTATTACTTGTTTTTCAAAAAATATTCCAAAAAATATGAATTTTACACACGAAGTCCAACAAAATACACTATTTGTTACAGCCGAAGGGGATTTATTAGGCTTACAAAATGATGTGCAACTGTTAGAGTTTATCAGCAATGAATTAGACGAAAACGTGAAATATTGCATCATAGATATTGCCAATATCAATTACATGAACAGCTCTGGTTTGAGCATGTTGATACGAATATTGACTAAATTTAGAAACAAAGATGGCGACATAGCCTTAGTCAATCCCTCTGATTCTGTAAATAAATTATTGGTTATTACCAAGTTGAATGCCATTTTCATTATAACCAAAAGCAAAGAACAGGCAGTAGAAGCCTTGCTTGGCAACGTGCAACAAGACAATAAAATTTTTGTATAACTTTGTTACCTTTATTTCTTTCGGTTGTAGCTTCGGTTAGCCTTTTTATCGTCTTTCGGTACTTTTCCAAGTTTCAGGTCAATACTTTTCAAGCCGTAGCTGTTAATTATGTAGTTTGCGTCTTGACAGGACTTGTTTTTGCGGATTCCACCCATTGGCAAGTTTTCAACCCTACGCAGTGGTGGGGTATGGCTGTTTTTTTGGGCTTTACATTCATTGGTACGTTTTACCTCATGGGCATTACCACCCAACGAGCAGGCGTAACTGTGACTACTCTTGCCAATAAAATGTCGATGGTTATTCCTGTTTTGGTTAATTTGCTTATTTTCAAAAGCACTACCGACTTCGATTGGCTCAATGGTTTGGGGTTGGTCTTTGCCTTAGCTGCCGTTGTGTTGAGCAGCTACACCCCCACAGAAAATAACGCCAATAATGAAAATCTCAATGTAAATGCTGATAAAAATACTAACTCCAAAACAAAAACTACTTTGCTTTTGCCTCTTAGTATTTTCGTTTTGGGAGGTATCATAGACACCAGCTTGAGTTACGCCAATTTACATTTGTTGCAAAAAGGCGAGGAAGTAGTTTTTCCTATTGTCTTGTTTGCAACAGCGGCTTGCATTGGTTTTGTGGGAATTGTCTATAATTGGGTGGCAAACAAAGAACCTTTTGTTTTCAAAAGTCTTTGGGCTGGCATTATTTTGGGTATTCCCAACTATTTTTCTATCTACTTTTTATTGGCTGCCTTAGCTGCTTTTGGTGGCAATGGGGCATTTGTTATCCCTATGCTCAATATTTGCATTATTTTGTTAGCTACTTTAGTTTCTATCCTCTTTTTAGGTGACAAACTCAATAGGATAAACCAAATTGGCGTTTTGTTAGCCTTAGTTGCTATTTTATTGCTTTCTTACCAAAAAATTACGATTATAAGTCTGACATAAAAGTTTTGAATACTAGAATGAATCCTACGCAACTCCTGCAACACTATTGGAAACACACCAAATTTCGTCCTTTGCAAGAGGACATTATCAAGGCGGTGTTGGCGGGGCATGATACCTTAGCTCTGTTGCCTACGGGTGGGGGCAAATCTATTTGCTTTCAAGTGCCTGCCCTTGCCTTGTCGGGGTTGTGTGTGGTTGTTTCGCCATTGATAGCCTTAATGAAAGACCAAGTAGAGCAACTTCGCAAACGCGGAATAGCTGCCGATGCGGTGTATGCGGGCATGAGTTTCAGAGAAATAGACAGGATTCTAGACAATGCAGCAGCAGGTGGATTGAAATTTTTGTATGTATCACCCGAAAGGTTGCAGACCGAAATTTTTTTGGCAAGGGTCAAACGAATGAAAATTACCTTGTTGGCAATAGACGAAGCCCATTGTATTTCGCAGTGGGGCTATGATTTTCGCCCACCTTATTTGGAACTTGCCAATTTTCGCCAACTTATTCCCAATGTACCTTGCATAGCCCTTACAGCTACGGCTACCAAACCTGTAGCCCTCGATATTCAGGACAAATTGGCTTTTGTCAATGCAAAAATTTTCCAAAAAAGTTTTGAAAGAGCCAATTTGTCTTACTCTGTTTTCAAAGAGGAAAACAAAGATGCCAAGTTGTTGGATATTCTCCAAAAAGTGGCTGGCTCGGCAGTGGTCTATGTGCAGAGTCGCAAAAAAGCCAAAATGATAGCAGATTTTTTGCTTAGACAAGGAATCAAGGCGGATTATTATCACGCAGGATTGAGCAATGTGGAGAGAAGTCAAAAGCAAGACTCGTGGATTCGCAACCAAACTCGTGTCATCGTAGCCACTAATGCTTTTGGTATGGGCATAGACAAACCTGATGTGCGGGTGGTGGTGCATATAGACTTGCCCAACACCTTAGAGGCGTATTATCAGGAGGCGGGCAGGGCAGGCAGAGATGAAAAAAAGGCTTATGCCGTTTTGCTCTATCACGAGGCAGACCTTCAAGAACTGAAACAACGCATAGAAAATGCCTATCCAAGCATAGAATTGTTGCAAAAAACTTATCAATCCTTAGCCAATTATTTTAATTTGGCAGTGGGCAGTAGCAATTTTGCAAGTTATGATTTTGATTTGGCAGACTTCCAAAAAACTTTTCAGGCAGATTCTATTGGCACTTACTATGCCCTCAAACAATTAGAACAAGAAGGATTGATACAACTTTCGGAGTCGTTTTATCACCCTTCGAAGCTGATGTTTTTGGTGAAACAGGCAGATTTATATGCCTTTCAGGTGGCAAATGCAGCCCTCGATGCCATTATCAAAACCATTTTGCGGTTGTATGGTGGCGAATTGTTTGTCAATTTTTCTATGATTTCCGAGCAAAACATAGCCCGCCAACTGCGAACAGACGTGCCTTCGGTGGTCAAGCAACTGCATTATTTGCACCAAGCCCAGTTGGTGGCGTACAGTCCACAAAAAGACAAACCTCAACTAACTTTTATGACTCCGCGTTACAAGGCAGACGAATTGCCAATAGACACCCAAACTTTGGCAGCTTTTAAGCAACGTGATTTGGAAAAGGTGCAAGCCGTAACTGCTTATGTGCAGCACACGCAACGCTGTCGTACTCAACTGCTGCTCGAATATTTTGACGAACAGACCGACAAAACTTGTGGCGTGTGTGATAATTGTCTGAAAAAGAAAAAAAATGACAAAAATATTCCAACTTCTTACGCAATAGCCATAAAAGATTGTTTACAAGTTGGTAATTTATCTATCAAAACCTTAGTGCAACAACTCAAACCCCAAGACCAGCAACAGTTGATGACTGAAATCAAGGCTATGCTGGCAAGTGGAGAACTGAAACAAAATGAGGTAGGAGAAATTGGGCTGGGGTAGTCAAAAGAAAGACTTTTGATAGTCCAAATCAGCAGTAGCAACGCGGCTACTGTGGTTAGCCTAAAAGTGAGGTTGGCGTAAAGAGGAAAATGCTTTAATATTTTAATTAAAAAAAATGATAATTTTTCTGATTGTCCGACAATTTTTTTGGAAATGTAGGGGTTTGATTTATCAAAACTCCTTTTTAGCAAAGCATTTGATAAATCATAAGCCTACATTATTTTCATTCCACAAAAATTGTCAGACAACCTTTTTCTTAACTAAAAAACATCTCTTTTAGCATAATAAATCCGCCTGTAAACACCACGTTTAAAATAGCCAAAGGAATCATACTTTTCCAGCCTAAGTTCATCAGTTGGTCGTAACGGAAGCGTGGCAAAGTCCAACGTATCCACATAAAGAAGAAAATAAATGCAAGAGCTTTGCCCAACAACACGCCAATACCTAAGAAAGTTGCAATGTTTTGACCGAAGTTAGCTGCCACAAAGTCCACACCAGGGTAGTTGTAACCTCCAAAATACAAGGTGGACATGACCAAACCTGCCACAAACATATTGACGTATTCAGAAAACAAATACAAACCTAATTTCATACTGCTGTATTCGGTGTGGTAGCCCCCAACCAATTCAGACTCACATTCAGGCAAGTCAAATGGGGTACGGTTACACTCTGCAAAGGAACAAGTACAGAACAGAATAAAGCCCAAAGGTTGGTAAAAAATGTTCCAATTTGTGCCTGAAGGCAACCAACTAATGCCAAAGAAAGAACCTTTTTGTTGGCTGGCTATGTCGCCCAAAGACAAAGAGCCTGTCATCATGAGGATAGCAATAATAGAAAATCCCATTGCCAATTCATAGCTAATATTTTGAGAGGCAGCCCGAATAGCACCCAACAAAGAAAATTTGTTGTTCGATGCCCAACCACCAATCATTACGCCATATACACCCAACGAAACAACTCCAAAAATATACAAAATACCAATATTTGCCTCTACGGGTTGAATATTGATTACGGTATCTCCAAATTGCAAGGTATCGCCAAAAGGAATAACGGCACTTGCCATCATTGCCGTTAGCATAGCCAAACTGGGACCCAAAATGAACAAGAATTTGCTCGATGTTTCAGGTATAAATTCCTCTTTGAAAAACATTTTGCCTGCATCTGCCAAAGGTTGCAACAAACCAAAGGGACCTGCTCGGTTAGGTCCTATACGGTCTTGCAAGAAAGCCGAAATTTTACGTTCTGCCAAGGTGGAGTAGGCTGCTATGCCCAGCGTGATGACAAAAACCAAAAGAATAATGGCGGTTTTGACTAAAAACTCAAAGGTAATAAATTCCATATCGTTGGTGGTGTGGTTGAACTTTTATTATGTAGTGTGGACTTTAGTCCACACATAGCCCAAGCAAGGCTTTGAAATACTAAAACTGTGTGGACTGAAGTTCACACTACATATTTTGCAAAGTAAATACTCTATTGCAAATAAACCACAAAAGTTGGTAAAAATAAATTTTTGATATAAGTTTTCTCTATCAAAGTTGAAAATACAAAACTATTGTGTATTTTGACCGCAAAGTAAGCAAAGAAAAAATCATTCTGTATTTTAACCGCAGCGTAAGTAAAGAAAAAATCATTCTGTATTTTAACCCCCAGAGTAAGCAAAGAAAAAACGCAAAGTACGCAAAGATTGTTTGGCAAGATTATCTTTCCTTTGTTATTTTGCATAAACACTAACTACTAAATTCTAACTACTCTTATGCAACTCTTTTTCAGAGAACTCAACGAAACACAAAATCCTGATGCCCATGTATTATTTATTTTGCATGGTTTTTTAGGCTCTTGCGATAATTGGCTCACTGTTTCCAAACAGTTGGCTGCACATTTCCGAATTTTTCTCATAGACCAACGCAACCATGGGCGAAGTGCGTGGGCTGCTCCGCATAGCTATACGGCAATGGCAAACGACCTGAAAGAGTTTATAAGTGAACAAAAAATTAGCAATTTTTCCTTAGTCGGTCATTCTATGGGTGGAAAAACTGTTTTGCAATTTGCGGCCCTCTATCCAAATGATTTTGCAAAATTAGTGGTAGTCGATATTTCTCCCAAATCTTACGTAGGCAATCATCAACAAATTTTAGACGGACTCAATGCTATTCATTTGGCTACGCTGACCAATCGAAATGAAGCTGATGCCATATTGAGCCAATATGAACCAGATTTGGGCGTAAGACAATTTTTGCTAAAAAATTTATACAGAGAAGACAATGGCAACTTTGCGTGGCGTATGAACCTGAAACTCCTGACCGAAACCTACACCGAAATTTTGCAAGCCATTCCGTTTAAGCAAATAGTGAGCAAACCTGTTGCTTTCATTAGAGGTGAAAAATCTGATTATATTCTCGACAAAGAAATTCCTGCTTTGCAGTTGCTTTTCCCAAAAATGCAACTTAAAACCATAGCCAATGCAGGGCATTGGGTGCAAGCCGAACAGCCCGCAGCTTTTGCAGCGGCGTTGATACAATTTATTTTGTAGCTTATAAGTGGTTAAACCCAATTATCCGACACCTTTGAGGTGGCGAATAATTCTGATAATCAGATACATAGACACTAAAACACTGTCAATTATTTAAATCTAACTACTTAAAAGGCTGCCCAAATTTTTGGACAGCCTCGCATACACTCTAAAAAATGATGGTGGTGTCACATAAGTAGTACTGAAAATCTATTAGAGAGAAGTAGCATTTCTCAGAGAAATGTTACTTTCAGACATAATATCTGTGGTACTACTAAATCTATTTTTCTCCTTCGTGCTTGTCATAAGCAGCAATAATTTGTTTTACTAATCGATGACGCACTACATCTTTGCCTTCTAATTCGACCAGTCCCATTCCTTCCATGTTTTTTAAGATACTCAACGCCTCTACCAAGCCTGATTTTTGGTTTCGGGGCAGGTCTATCTGCGTTTTATCTCCTGTTACTATCATTTTGGAGTTTGTTCCCAAACGAGTGAGCAACATTTTCATTTGCATAGAAGTCGTATTTTGGGCTTCGTCGAGCAACACAAAGGCGTGGTGCAAGGTACGCCCACGCATAAAAGCAAGTGGGGCAATTTCTATAATGTTTTTCTCCTGATAAAATTTCAGTTTTTCGCTGGGTATCATATCTTCGAGAGCATCATAAATAGGTCGCAAGTAAGGGTCAATTTTTTCTTTCAAATCACCGGGTAAAAAGCCCAAACTTTCGCCTGCTTCTACCGCAGGTCGGGTTACGATGATCTTTTTAACTTGCTTGTTTTTCAATGCCCGAACTGCCATAGCTACAGCAATATAGGTCTTGCCCGTACCCGCAGGACCTACGGCAAACACCAAATCATGTTTGAAAACAGCCTCTACCAATTTTTTTTGGTTAGTTGTGCGGGGTTTGATAGGCACACCTCTTGCTCCATAAATAATCACATCTTCGGGCATAGAATCAACAGTAAACGTGGTTTCGTGTACCTCTTGTTTGAGGTAAGTCTGCACGTTGTCGGTTGTAACTTTGCCGTATTTGTTGTAGTGGGCAAGTAGCAAATTAATCACTTCGTTTATCCGCATCACTTCGGCTGCATTGCCTTTGATACGGAGTTCGTTGCCACGCGAAATGATTTTGCTTTGCGGAAAAGCCTGTGCTATTTCTCTTATATTGTTGTTTTCTGCACCCAAAAAATCTAACAGAGAAACAGCATCTTCTAAGATAATGATTTTTTCTATCAATGTGTTGTGAATTAAATATGAAATATAATGTATGAAATATGAAAATAGTTATTGATTTTCAGGGAGTTACAACCATAAAATTTTACTTTTATTTTGGGTATTTACCATAGGCTATTATGATTTATACCGCACCTTTTAGGGTACGAAGTTACTTGTCTGAAAATCAAAAAGTTAGTCTTCTCCTTCCTCAAACAAATCCCTCACCACATCTGTTTTCTTTTTCCTTTCGGCAGTCCGCAGCACATCAACAGTTGGGAGGCTTAACAATTCGCCATCGAACAGCATTTGTGCGTCTATAACTTGTATTTTCTGCACAGTCCGTTGAAACAATTTGCTTTCGTAGTTGCCATATTTAGTTGCTTCTTTTTCTAAGTTGGGCATAGGATACAAAGTTAGCAAATAGCCCACCGCAGCCTGTTCTCTTTCCAAAGTGCCTGCCAAATCCCGAATAACCGAAGGATTGAGGGTTTTGCTGGACTTGACCGAAAAAATGATTTTTTTGTAAGTTTCTTTGCCTTTTTCGTCTGTATCTAACAAATAAGCAATGCCATCGATGCCGCCATCGCCACCTTTTTTGTCGTTTATCAGTGCCTGATTGTTGCTAAACCGCAGCACAAACCACTTTTCAAATTCCTTGCGAACCCTATCGTCTTGGCGGTTTGCCAAAGCCAAAGCCCCCGCAAAATCTTGGGGAACACCTACTAATTGGATTTGGGCGGGGCGAAGGACTTGTTTAGTTTCTTTGTCTATCAAATCTTTGGTAAAATCTCCGCCAAAACTTTCGTGAAATCTTTTGAGAATAACCGAAATAGATTGGTAGGTAATGTCAATGCCTATCCATTTGCGTTTTAGCTTTTCGGCAACCGCAATGCTTGTGCCACAACCGCAATAACAATCTAAAACCACATCTCCCTCATTGCTGCTTGCCTTGATAATTCTCTCCAACAAGGCTTCGGGTTTTTGGGTGGGGTAGCCCAATCTTTCTTTGTCTTGTGAGGATAAACTATAAAAATCTGTCCACGTATCTTGCACTGTTAGCCCTTCCATTTCGTCTAAAAATTGCTTGTAACGAGGCACACCATTTTTAGTAAAATAAATAATACCTTGTTCCATTGCTTCATTAATTCTCTCTTGCGACCACCGCCAATGCGTACCCGCAGGAGGTGTAAGTAAGACACTACCAAAATATTTGGCTTCGCCCTGCCCTTGTGCATTCATTGAAACCGACCTAAATTTTCTCCCTGTTTTTTCGTCTGTTGTGGCGTAGTTTTTTTCTATGTATTCTGTGTCATAAGGCATAAATTGACGATTGTAGGTATAATTTTTGGATTTGGTGTAATAAAAAATTACATCATGAATACAACCAAATTTATTTCCGTCATTGTGGCTATAATGCCTACGCCATACAATTTCATTCTTAAAATCTCCGCCTCTTGCACAAAAAATACAATCTAAAACCAACTTTAAATAATGGCTGGCTGTGGGGTCGCAATGCAGGTAAAAGCTGCCTGTAGGTTGCAACACCCGATAAATCTCAGCAATTCTTTGCATCATGCTCACCAAATAAGCCAACAATTCACCTTGCCCCAAAATATTTTTTAGTCCCATGAGCAACTCAATACTTTGTTGCGTTTGGGTTTTGTATGTATTGGCAATAATTTCGTCATAGCCTTTTTGGGCTTCAAAATTCCAAGTCCATGTATCTAAAAAAGCCTGTGCTTGTGCCTTGTCCTCTGTGCCGATGTTGTTGTAAATTTGGTTATAAGTCCGTTTGGAGTTAAACGGTGGGTCTATGTAACACAAAGCTACGCTTTCATCAGGCACACATTGGCGTAAGATTGCTAAGTTGTCGCCATAGTAGAGTTGGTTTTTCATGGTTGCTTTATTGGCAATAGAGATGTTTAGTTGAATTTATGCCTTAGATTTACCATTGTTGCAGCAATATTAAGCCAAGATTTAAAGTTATTAGCTAAATATTCAAATCGTATTAAGATACGTTTGTAGGTATCTAACCAGGCAAATATTCCTTCTATTTTAAATCTAAAACTGTAAATATATTCACTTAAATATCGGTGTTCTTGTTTAATCTGTTTTGTATTTCTGGTATTTTTAGGGATATTAGCTATCATTTTATGCTTTTCTTCCACAATTTTGATAAATTCTTTGACATCAAAAGCCATATCTGCATTCAGATGCGAATTTTGGTAATTGATTTCATTCTCGGTCATTGCTGTTACTAATTTATCAAATTGTTCGACAAGTTCAAAACTATCGTGGTGATTGCCTGAAATACAGTCTGAAATAGCGGAATGCCGCCCAGCTAATATGTGTTGTTTATTATCACAAAAAACTAAATTATTTACGGTTTGTGCTCTTTTTCTTCTTTGCCACTCAACGTTTTGACCCCTTTTTTTGATGGCGTATGACTGGGCGGCACTCCGCTGCCATCTAATTGGATACATTCTAAGGCTAAATCTACTCGTATGACTTGAAGAGAGGAAGAAAATAATTTTTCAAAACTACCGTCCTTTGACCATTTGTTATAATGATAGTAAATGTTTTGCCAAGTATTCTGCATGACTTCCTTTTTTCCTTATAACAAGTAGTTATTGTATTCCATAGCTACGCAATACAGAGCTTACATAGACGAAAACCTGCTAATACTACCCAAAGGCAATTTTTTTCCAAAAGTATCAGTCAAGTGCAATTCTCCGCATTGCAGATTTTGGGCTTGCTTAAAATGGCTACGCACTAAATTCTCTCCGACCATAGACGACAAGCCCATAGAATACATATTGAGAATGAAAAAATGATTTTCTTTGTCCAATAATTGGCTGCAAAGGCGTATCATTTCGTTGATATGTTGTTCTAATTTCCAGATTTCCCCTTCTGCCCCTCTGCCGTAGGCTGGCGGGTCTAACAAAATGCCTTGATAAATAGAGCCTCGCCGCACTTCTCTTTTCACAAATTTCATGGCATCTTCCACTATCCAACGAATGTTGTCCGTTTGGCTACCTTCCATATTTTCCTTAGCCCAACCTACTATTTGTTTTACCGAATCTACGTGAGTAACTTCTGCCCCTGCTTGGCGTGCAGCCACCGAAGCCAAACCTGTATAAGCAAAAAGGTTTAGCACTTTGGGTTTTTGTAGCAACGCAACTTTTTCGGCTATAAAATCCCAATTCGCTGCCTGTTCAGGAAAAATGCCCACGTGCTTAAAAGCCGACAGTGAAGTTTTGCAACGCAATTTTAGGTTTTTGTGTTGGTAGTTTACCCACCATTTGTCTTGCATACCTTGTTTGACAAACCATTCGCCTTTGTCTATTAGTTGCTCTGCACCTTTTTCTTTGGCAGGTTTAAAAGTGGCGTGTGCTTGTTGTTGCCATTCAGAATCGGGCAAAGATTTATCCCAAACAGCCTGTGGTTCAGGTCTTGCGGTGATATAATTGCCAAATCTTTCGAGTTTCTCAAAATTGCCCGAATCTATGAGTTGATATTCTTTCCAATTAGTAGGCGTAAAAACTAACAAAGGCTGTGTAGTGGTTTGCATGATTTAAATATGAAATATGATGTATGAGATAGGAAATATGATGTATGAGATAGGAAATATGATTTATGATTTATGAAATTTCTTATTTCTTATTTCTTATTTCATAAATCATAAATCATAAATCATAAATCTTATTTTCTTTCTTACGTTTTTTGTTTTTTCTTTTTGGCAGCAGGAAACAAAATATTGTTCAGAATCAACCTGTACCCAGGCGAAGTTGGGTGCAGGTTAAGGTCTGTTGGTTCTTCGCCTACATGGTGTTGGTAGTCTTCGGGGTCGTGTCCTCCGTAAAAAGTCCACGTACCTTTGCCCATTGTGCCATGAATATACCGAGCTTCTTCGGCTTGTTTGGTTTCACCCATCACCACCACATCAGATTTTAGCAATTTGTTTTTGAAAGATGTCGTTTGCCCCATAAAACCCTTGATTTGCGTTACGTGGCATTGGGTAAGCATCGTAGGCACTGGGTCCCATTTGGCAGAAAACTGGAAGAGTTTGAAAAAATCTGTACTTTCTACTAATCCTCTGTCTTGTGGCGAATTGTCAATATCCGAATATTCGTACTCATACGGGTCCATTCGGAGTTTGAAATCTTTGAAAGCAAGGCAATTTGAGTAATTCAATTTGCTTTGCGAGGCGGGGTCGGCGGGGTCGTTGTCATACATGACCTCGCAAATGTCCACACCTTCGGCAGCTAATGCTATGTCATAAGTATCTGTGGCAGAACACATGGCAAAGACAAACCCGCCGCCCAAACAAAAATCTCTTATTTTTTTGACTACGCCCAATTTCAGTTGCGATACTTTCTTAAAGCCATGTTTTGCAGCCATGTCTTCTGCCTCTTTTTGTTGGTCCCGATACCATTTTTCGGAGGCATAACTCCTGTAAAACTTGCCATATTGCCCTGTAAAATCCTCGTGATGGAGGTGCAACCAATCGTATTTTGGCAACATACCGTCTATGACTTCATCATCAAAAACTATGTCGTAGGGTATTTCTGCATAGGTTAGCACCATGGTTACGGCATCGTCCCAAGGCTGTTTGGTTTTTGGCGAATACACCGCAATTTTGGGTGGCACTTCCAATTTCATCACGTCCATGTTGGCAGAGGGGCTTGCAATTTCGTTTTTGATAGCCACAGCTTGAGCATCAGAAATTACCTCGTAGCTTATGCCACGTATTACCAATTCATTTTCAAACTTTTGGACATATTTGAACAAGAAACTTCCTCCCCTGTAATTCAGCAACCATTCGGCTTCTACCTCTTGTCGCAGCACCCAATAGGTCATGCCGTAGGCTTTGAGGTGGTTTTTTTGGGTTTCGTCCATCGGCACGAGCAAATAGGAGGCTTGTGCCACAAAACTGACCAGCCACAACGTCATTGCTAAACTTCCTACACTAATTATTTTTTTCATAGTAGCACAGATTTGATAGCAAATATACAAAATTTTTGTTGAATATAGTTTTGAGGCAATTTATTACTTAGTTTACTATAAAAATACACACCTATTGCTTAAAACCTATCCATCAGCTCATCGAACCAAAGTTGAGTAATGAAATATTGAATATGCACATTGTCCCCATAATTGGTTTTTGTTCGCATTTCCAGTGCATAATCAAAAGTAGTTCCTTGCCAACGAAGTTGTATTTTGTTAGTTCCAGCCCCATAATGGGCTTGCAATTCCTTAATTTCCTGATGTGAGTCACCAAAAGTACTGAGTACAGTGGCGTGGAGGAGGGCATACTTGCCTGTTTTGGGCTTGCCTACACCTGCCATGATTTCGAAGGCATGACAGCCGTTTAAGTTATCTATGACGGTGTGCCATTCGCCATCAGCCAATATGCGGTGAGATTGATTGCCTATCCGCCCCGTCATACTTACCGTACCTCTTACGTCTAAGGTGGTTTGTGGCTCGTCAGTGGCTATGCCTACTTGACTGTTACCATTTACGTCTTGCGAAATGCTAAGAGCAGGTTGTTGTTGGCGGTTATAAATTCCCCAATTTCCATTGTCTTTATTGACTTTAATAGCCCAAATTGGGCTTTTGTCTTCTATACTTTTGAAAAAACTCAACAGTTTTTGAGAGCTATTGCTCACTGGTTTTAGCAATAGTCCATCATTGATAGTTTTGCTCATGCCATCATCTGTAAGATTGAGCATAGAATCTATGAGGTCTGCAAAATCTCCATCTTGGGGCATTTTCCCCTTTTTAAACAAGTCTTTGAGGCTGTTGCGTGTTTTCTGTGCCATAGTTTGGTGGAGAATAAATAGCTATAAACATACAGTTTCTTGTATGAAATATTTTTTGAGCCATGTTTGGTTAGCTGGTCGCAACCATTGATTTTCTAATTGCTGTTTTTGTTGAATAGTGTTGTCAAAAACCAAAGTTGCAGGCAATATGCCGCCATTAGCTATTTCCTGTTTGAGAGTTGCTAAGTTTACTGTTCTTATATTTTGACCAATTTGGTAGCAAATAGTCAATCTATCAAAAAAATCTATTTGCAACAAATCACTCATTTCTTTCATCAAAGCCACAGATTTATCTATGGAGCAACCTGTGGCTTGTTGGCGCTGTTCGTCTACGCTAACAAGTACAAATTGTTGGTGCAATATTTCAAAAGAGGCTTGCAAAGGCTGCTGATGGGCTTCCCAGTGCTGGGTAAAATGTTGGAGCTTACCTTTCAATAACTCTATTTCATGGGCTGTTAATAGCCTGTTTGCCTGATAAACCCACAAACGAGACTGTGCCGATAAGTTTTCGAATGGAATAAACATAAGAGTTGTAACTTATTTATAAATATGAAATATGATGTATGAAATACGAAGTGAACTAATTTAGTGTTAAGCAAAAGTATGTTCCAATAGCCCAAAGTTACTCAAATAATTGGGAAACTAAAATTTTTGCCATAATAGAATTTCAAACTATTTTTTTGCATAGTTTTTCAACAAAGGATATGCCAGCACCGCCACCAAAATTACGGCAGCACCCCAATAAAAATCGGCAGTCATGGCTTGGTGTTCTTGCAAAAACAAAGCAGCCAACACAATTCCATAAACAGGCTCCATATTTACAGATAGATTAACAGCAAAAGCTGAAACTCGTTTCATTATTTCTACGCAAGTAGCGTAGGCATACACAGTGCAAATCCACGCCAAAAATAGCACACCTAACCAATTATAAACATCTTTTTCCGTAAAAGTGAGCCACGCAATAGGTTGTCCTTCGCTAAAATAGCTTTGGTAAAAAGGCAAAAACAGGACAATGCCACCAAAAGCCCCCAACATTTCGTAAAAAGTAATGGTATTGTGGTGATAACGTGGGGCTAATTTGCTGTTGATAACAGAGAAAAAAGCCACAAAAACAGCCGAAATTACTGCCACCAACAAACCCACAGCGTAGTGAAATTGAGTCCGCATTATCCAATACAAAGCACCGACAATGACCAACCCTAAGACAATTTCGTACCATAAAACTTTGCGTTTCATCACCAAAGGCTCTATAAAAGATGTCCAGAGTGAGGTAGTAGCCATGCCAACCAAACAAATGGAAACCGTAGTCATTTTGGCGGAGGCAAAAAAGGTAATCCAATGCAGCGAAGTCAAGCAACCTGTTGCTAACATAATTAATATGGCTCGACTACCAATTTTGAAGGTCGTGTTTTGTATTTTCATCAGCACTGCCAGCCCCAAGGCAGCAAACAAGGTGCGGTAAAACACCAACTCTACGGCAGGTATGGTTATCCATTTGCCTACCAAAGCCGTAAAACCCCACAAGAAAATGATAAAATGAAGGTGCAAATAGTCTTTAAACATGATTGATTGGGTTGTTTTACATCTTCAAAAACTTCATTTCCACTCTGCGGTTTAGTCTTCTGCCACTTTCGGTGCTGTTGTCAGCTATGGGTACTGCCCCGCCAAAGGCTTGGGTTTGTATCCTTGCTTCGCTGATTCCTTTGCCTATGAGGTAAAACTTAACCGAAGAAACACGCCTTTCGGAGAGAGTAAGGTTTTTATTGGCATCACCCACATTATCGGTGTGTCCGTTGAGTTCTATTTCTATTTTTGGATTATCTTGTAAAAACTTCACCAATTTATCCAATTCTACGTAGGCTTCTTTTACCATTACATAGCTACTTTGCTGAAACTCTATGGCTTTCAAAGGTACAGTTTTACCCACTTCTACCACTTCCTCGTTGAATTTCAAAGCATTTTCCTTTGGTTTTTCGACAGGTTTCGTTACAACAGGTGGATTGTTGGTTGTATTGGTTGTGTTTGTATTATTTTTAGTTTTGTTGTCCTCTTTTTTGGTGTTGGTAGCCAATAAAGTTTCTTTGGGTTCTATTTTAGGCTCGGTAGTTGGCGGGTCTTTGGGCGTAACAGCAGCTATTAAACTTTCGGGGTCTTCTTTTTTCCAAATCCGCACTGTGCCATCGTAGCTTCCTGTCGCAATCAAATCATCTACGGGGCTGTATCGGGACAACCGCACAATTCGGCTATGCCCACCCAACGTACTTACGGCTTGCCCTGTTTGGGTATCCCAAATTTTGGCATCATTGCCCGCAGCAGAGGTGAGTAGTTTAGACCCATCTTTGCTAAAAGAGGCAGCACTATAATTTTCGGGTTCACTTACCAAATAACTTTTAATAGGCATTTTGGTGGCGTTGTCCCAAATTGTAACTTTGCCCTCAAAACTCCACACTGCCACAGCATTGGGCTGCGGAGCATTGATTACATCATTCAGGTCGGCATCGGCATAAAAAATTTCTTGGGTAATTTTTTCTTTTTTCAAATCCAAATATTTGATATGATGCCCTACGGTTACAACCAAATATTTATTATCTGCCGTAATGGTGCCACCTGTTACGTTGCTGTACCATTGTTTGTCGGAAATATTGGTAGAGGCTATGCTTTCTGCCCTGCCTTTGCCAATATCACCCTTCATAATGTAGCCGTTATCTCCCGAAAAATAGACATATTTGTTATCAGGCGAAAAAGTAACAAACGATACGCCATTTTGGAAAATAGTGTCTGTTACCACTACGCCATTTTTGGTTTTAGAATCCAAAATAATAAAAGGTCTGTTGAGAAAAGTCGCAACATTATTGCCTGTTTTGGTATCCCAAACCATAGCCATACCGTCTTGGCTGCAACTTGCCACATATTTGCCATCTCTGCTAAAGGTAACTTCGGTTACAGTGGCTCGGTGTGCCTTAATAGATTTAACGACTTTGCCCGACTTCACGTCCCAGAGAATGACGTAGCCGTCAAAGCCTGCACTTGCCAACCACTGCCCATCTGCACTGAAACGGAGATTTTGCACTGCCCCAAAATGACCTTGTAAGGTGTGGAGAGTTTTGTAGTTTTGCCCGAATATCAGAAAAGAAGAGCAAAACAAAAGGAAAGAAAGTAGAATGCGGAACATAAAAGTTAGTAATTTTTAGTTATTCTATTCAATAACCTTGCAAAGGTACAAAAAAATATAAAAAATTCTTGCTAATTTTAATAAAGAATTGGCAAGTGTTTGAACTTAAAGGTTTTTAACTTTTTTTATCATCAGGTTTTATCCAAAAAATTTGCAAAGCAAGCTAAAAACTACTGACCTTTGTAGATAATTTTTAATGCTTAATGCTTTTGAATTTTGCCTTCAGAAAAATTCAAAGGTTACGCACCCTGATTCAAAATTCAAAATTCATGGTTTTCAAAAATACTTGGTGGTTTATAATAAGTTGTTGCCTGTCGTTGGGCTTGGTAGCCTGCGACAAATCGGGGCTGTATGACCGAAAGAACAAGCAAAAATATGAAGGGGCAACTATCAACTTCAAAAATGTAACGACTTTGTATAGCGAAAATGCAAAGATGAAAATTAAAATTATGGCGCCTCGCCAACAGGTTTTTCAGAACAGTGATGTTTTGTATCCGAATGGTGTGCAGATAGATATGTATAATGCTGCGGGTATCAAAACTACCGAATTGCAGGCAGATACAGGCAGGTATGACTATGTGCAGCAACTCTACAAAGGTATAGGTCATGTAGTTGTAACAAACTTGGAGCAGCAGCAAACCCTTTACACAGACGAATTGCAATGGAGTCAGGCAAGGCACGAAATTTTTACCGAAGACACCATTAAGATTGTTACCAAAAACGAAACTCTCAACGGCATTGGGTTGGTTTCTAATGAGGAATTTAGCAGATATACAATTAAAAGACCTACGGGAGTTTTCAGTCTTGAAAATCGCAAAAAGCAAGACAGTTTGGCTACTTTGCAACAGCAGAATCCTTATACCAAATAATCTAAGATGTAAGTTGATAATTTGATAATCAGTTATCAACTTACAATCAAAAATTGACAATTACCTAACTTCCACTTTGTTGCTCTACTCTCAAGTCTTCCATAGCCTTTAAAGTGTTTTTTTCCTCGTTTTGGTGTGCCAAAAAGACTTTTTGCCTAACTAAAATTAGCGTAACACCAATAAAAATAGAAGCATCGGCTATGTTAAAAATAGGCCAAAAAGCATAATATTCTCCGCCAATAAATGGCACATTTTCAGGAAGATAGCCTTTCCAAAGGTCTAAGTAAAACATATCTATTACCTGTCCATAAAACACCGGAAAAAACAAAGCATTTTCCATTTTGCTCTCTGCATTATCTAAAAACACGCCATAAAAGGTACTATCTATCACATTGCCAACTGCACCACCCAAAATGGCTGCAATACACCAAACAAAACCTGTATGTGCCTTAGAACTTGCCAAAAAATATAGATAAACCGAAATACCTATCATAGACAACAGGCGAAACAGGGTTAAGAACAATTTGCCATATTCTTCACCCAAACGCAAACCAAATGCCATGCCAGGGTTTAAGGTATAATGTAACTTAAACCAATCTCCCAAAATAGGGATTTCTCCGTTTGCTCCCATGTCCATGTAATTATGTACTGCCAACTTCACTGTTTGGTCTATCATAATAACCAGTACCGTCAATAGATAATATTTTGCGTATTTCATACTTCTGTTTTTTAGACGGCAAAGTTAGAAGATTTTTTGCTATGACTCTCTATGCAAATTGTTTTTTTTTGTTAAAATAAATGCAAAATATTTATTTCATCGCAAACAACCTCTTGTTTTGTAAAGGCAAATTACAATTCCATTTCTTGCCCCCCATTTTCTAACTGCCTGATTTTGAGCAATAATTTTTGCTCTCTTATCTGTGCCTGATTCAGCATTTCGGCAAGTTCCATTTCTTTTCGGTGCAGAGCTTCTTGGGTAGCTTGCAATTCCTCTACGTTTTGTCGCATTTCCTCCTCCTGCGCCCGCATCATTTCGCCTGATAACTGAGCATTTTCGAGAAGTTGCTTAGTTTTTTCATTAATTTTTACCGAAATAATGGTCGAGGCTATGCTTTCACACACTTTTTCTATAAAATCAATTTGGTGTGAACTCAATAATTGGAAAGAGGCAATTTCTATGATGCCTTCCATTTCCTCATTTATTTTGAGTGGCACAATAAGCAAGCAACTTGGCTCTGCCTCACCCAAACCCGAAGTAATTTTGAGGTAATTTTCAGGGACTCTTTTCATATAAACTGTCCTTTTTTCGCGAAAAGCCTCACCTAATACCCCTTCGCCTATGGCTATGGTTTTTTGCCTGTATTTTTTCCTCTCAAAAGCATACCAAGACCGCAAAACCAACTGTTTTTCTACACCTGCCTCTGTTACAGTATAAATTCCACCTTGTTGAGCATCTATATACTTGACTAATTCCTGAATCACCTCCTCGCAAAGTTGCGTGAGGTCTTGGCTGTTATCTCGCAACAAGGTTGAAAAATGTGCCAACCCATTGACAGCCCACGCCCGTTTTTTGTCTTCATAAGACACCATTTTTAGGCTTTCACGCATCTGCACTAAGGCACTACCCAAATCACTTTCGGCATCGAAAGCCTTAAATTCACTATCAAAATTGCCCTGCCCTACTTGCAAAGCAAATTGGCGAACTTCTTTGAGGTGGTGCGTAAGTTGGTTGAAAGCAATAGCTATGGGGTTTAGTTCGTCTTGCCCCACCTGAATAGCTTCGGGCAAATAACCATCGTCTAATTGTTCTAATTTGTCTTTAAGAAACTTTATTCTTCGCAAAACGAAAGTGATTACATAATAGCCCATCATAAAACTTGCCAACAAAACAATAACAGTAAGGGCAGTGGACACATTAGGTACATTTTCGAGGTCGGCTTTTACCTCCGAATTGGTTTTGATTAAATTATCATTTTGCTCTTTTACTATCAGTTGCAAAATTAGCACCGCACCATCTTGCAATTCCGTCAATTCTTGGGCTTGTTTTTGGCGGTTGAGCATAAAAAGCTGCTTGGCGTTGGGACTTTCCTCGTCTAATTGGATAGGTTTGCCATCAGTTGTAAAATGTTCTTTATAGACCAAATCCTGTTTTGCCCGCAGTTGGTTTGCCTTCACTATCAAAGTATAAACCAAAGACGAAGTTTTCAGATTGCCACCCGTATTGGTATAGTGCAGCATAGAGTCCATCGTGCTTTTGTACTCCTCCTGCCACAGCCGTTTTCTTTCGTTTTGGTAGTACACATCATGCGTAAGCAAGCCATTTTGAAGGGCAACCATAGACCTGCCCAGCACATTTTCCATCACACTGCAATAGTATTTGATAGGAATAGACTGATTAAGCAAGTTTTGATACCTCGAAATGGTACTTCTATAAACAAAAACAGGGTAAAATACCAGCACCAATACCAGCAACCCGACAAAGAAAAATCCACTTGTCATTCTGCCTTGAAAAGTATCTAACCGAAACTTTACGTAGGTTTTTAGTATTTTTTTGGGTTGTTTAGACATGACTGAAATAGCTTGCAACCAAATGTAGATAAAAAATTAATTGATTGACAACTTTTTTGCAAATAATGTTAATAATGCAAATTTATAATGCGCAAAAAAACTTAGTAAAACGTAGCTATAAGCCGAAACAAAAATAGTAACTTGCCCCCAACAAACTTGTTGCTAAAACCAACTTAAACTTGTGGAGAATGACAATTATTTTTCTTTACATAAAGAGATGCACTTATCAATTTCTTATCTTTGCACTAGAAAATAAACCTATTAGATAAATTGGCAGGGGTCGCAAACCTTGACAATCGGACAAAAGTGAGGACACCAATAACAGAAACTAAAAATTCAACATTAAAACCTATGCAGCCTGAAACTACCTCTTTTGAGGATTTTAAACTAAACAAGCAACTGCTTAACGCCATTGCAGATGCGGACTATGTGCAGCCCAGCCCTATTCAGGTCAAAGCCATTCCACCTATTTTGGCGGGGCAAGATATTTTTGGTATAGCCCAAACAGGCACAGGCAAAACAGCAGCTTTTTTGCTCCCTATTCTGATGAAAGTGAAATATGCCCAAGGCAACCACCCCAGAGTGTTGATTTTAGCCCCAACCAGAGAGTTGGCTATGCAGATAGACCAGCACGTGGCGTTGCTTGCCAAATACACAGACCTCCGCCACACAGCCGTTTATGGCGGTACAGGTATGAAAGTGCAAATAGAGGCAATAGCCAAAGGCATAGATATTTTGACTGCTACCCCAGGAAGGCTGATGGACATTTACCTCTCTGAAAATTTGGTATTGAAAGCCATTCAAACCTTAGTTCTGGACGAGGCAGACCGTATGATGGACATGGGTTTTATGCCCCAAATTCGCCGCCTATTAGAAGTGTTGCCTCGCAAAAGACAAAATCTATTGTTTTCGGCTACCATGCCCGCAAAAGTAATAAAATTATCGGAGGAATTTCTCGAACACGCCACGCACATAGAGGTTACGCCCCAGGCAACTCCCGTAGAAACTGTAACCCAAGTGCTATACAAAGTGCCTAATTTGCGAACAAAAATCAATTTATTGGTAAATTTATTGGCAACAGACCAAATAGAAAAAGTAATCGTGTTTACTAAAACCAAACATACAGCCGAAAATATCTACAAGTTTATAGACCGAAAACTGACAAAAAGTGTAAAGGTTATTCACGCAAACAAGGGACAAAATACCCGAATAAACTCTATGGACGAGTTTAAAAACAATGAAATTCGGATTTTGGTTGCCACAGACGTAGCAGCCAGAGGCATAGACGTAAGCAAAGTGAGCCACGTGATTAACTTTGACGTGCCTAATCTCTATGACGATTACGTGCATAGAATAGGGCGTACAGGCAGGGCAAAAAATTTGGGAACTGCCATTACTTTCTGCACACAAGCCGAAGATTATCACATAGCAAAAATAGAAAAGTTAATCCAAATGACTATTCCTGTTTCACCACTGCCTACTGATTTGGAAATATTGCCAACACCCAAAGAGGAAGAAATAGAAATGTTGCGTGAAATAGACAGACAAAAACGCAAGGAAAATCCCAAATTTTTGGGTGCTTTTCACGAAAGCAAGCAGCAAATCAAGGCAAAAGAAATAAAAAATCAAAAATATCAAGCTCGCAAACCAAAAAAAGGGCGTATGATAGCGTAGTATATTCGCCTTTAGGCGAATGTAAAAAAAGAAACTTGTAGTGCCAACAGAAAAAATAATTTAGAATAATTCTAAATTACTTACAAACACCCAAAACCGCATACAATTCTTTCAAAAAAATTTGAAAATCATATAAACCTCTTGTTTATTTGTAGTGGCATAAAAGGCAAAATTTTAACGGCAAATTGCTTGTAAAAACAAATTTGCTTTTTAGCTTTGCAAACTGATTAAGAAATTTTAACAAATTGCAGCATCATATCATTCATTCGCACATCGAAAATCTATTTGGATATTATGTATAAAATGAAATTACACACAAAATCATTTCGTTTGGCATTAGCCTTCTCGTTAGGGTTGTTTTGGTGTAGCTCTTCTCTCTTGGCACAAGACCAAAAAGACAACAAGCAAACGACCCAACAGACTCCAGACGGACAGCAAGCACCAACGCCCGCACCCGCACCTGCCCCCGCAGGACTCGAACTATCTGCCGACCAAGCGGTGTTAGATGCAGGCAAAGCCTTATTTGAGGGCAACTGTAAGCAATGCCACGCTGTGGATAAAGAAGTAGTAGGTCCTGCCTTAGCCAAAGTGTATGACCGTAGAAATTTGCCTTGGCTTATCAACTTCATTAAATATCCGCAAAAAACCATAGAAAGTGGTGATGAGTATGCAAAGGCTTTGTATGTAAAATACAAACAATTTATGCCTAATCACGACTTTTTGTCGGATGCTCAAATTGTTTCTATTATTTCTTACGTAAAAAATGGTAAACATGGTGACGGAACAATAACAGTTGGCCCAGAAAACCCTGTTAAAACTAAACAAGGCGTAAGTTCAGGTTTATTAACAGCCGTTATTGTAGGATTGTCTATTATGTTGGCTATTGTCTTGGGTGCTTTGTTCCTTATGGCAGCTACTTTAACAAAATATTTGCGTCAAGCAAAAGGTTTATCTACCGAAGACATGGAGGTTTTAGAACCCGAATGGCGTTTGGGTGATATGCTCCGCAGCAGGTCTTTCATAGGCATTGTAGCTTTCTTGTTCTTAGGTTTAGTTACCAAATCAGGTTTAGAAAGTACCTTAGCTATTGGTGTGCAACAAGGTTATGCTCCTACACAACCTATTCCATTCTCACATAAATTGCACGCAGGACAATACGAAATTGCTTGTCAATATTGCCACACAGGAGTAGAAAAAGGCAAATCTGCCAACATTCCTTCTGCCAATATTTGTATGAATTGCCACAATGCTATCAAAACGACTTCGCCTAATATGCAAAAAATTTATGATGCAGTGTTAAAAGATGAGCCAATTCAGTGGGTACGTATTCACAATTTGCCCGACTTGGCTTACTTCAATCACGCACAGCACGTAAAAGTAGGTGGCTTGGCTTGCGAAAATTGCCATGGCGATATTAAAGAAATGGAAGTGGTGCAGCAGGTTTCTCTCTTGACTATGGGCTGGTGTATAGATTGCCACCGCAAGACAGATGTAAACAAACAGGGCAACGGTTATTACGATAAATTGGTGAAACTACACGCCGACAAATCTAAAAAGCCTCTGAAAGTAGAAGACATTGGAGGTTTGGAGTGCGGAAAGTGCCACTACTAAACAAAAACAGACCTTACAAGGGCAACCTTGTAAGGTTTTATAGAGTTATCTAAGTACAGTTTCAAATTTTATCCAAATTTATGTAACAAGAGCCAAACGGCATACCTTTATACATCATGGAAGAAAACAACAAAATATATTGGAAAGGCATTGAGCAGTTGACCAATGACCCTGAATTTATCAAGTATGCTGAAAAAGAGTTTCCAGATTACTTGACCATTAAGGACTCGTATGGTGATAACAGCCAAGCCGACGACAATGGTGGTACTTCGCGTAGAGATTTCTTAAAACTCATGGGTTTTAGCGTAGCAGCCGTTTCGTTGGCAGCTTGCGAAACCTCTGTTAAGCACGCCATTCCTTACCTCAATAAACCTGAAACGATAGACCCCAGTATTCCAAACTACTATGCCTCTACTTTCATAGACGGCAGCGAAGCTGTACCTGTGGTTGTAAAAACAAGAGAAGGCAGACCTATTTTTGTAGAGGGCAATACTTTGTCAAGCATTACCAAAGGGGGTACAAACCCCAGAGTAAATGCTTCGGTTTTGTCTTTGTACGACAAAGAAAAGGCTAAAGCACCTTCTGTAAAAGGCAAAGAAGTAAGTTGGGAGGCTATTGATTCTGAAATTACAGGCAAATTGGCTGGTGCAGGGCAAATTCGTATTGTGGCAAACACCATTACCAGCCCTTCTACCAAACGTGCCATTGCCCAGTTCATTGCCAAATATCCTAACACCAAATTGGTGCAGTATGATGCCGTTTCTCGTTACGCCATTGTAGCTGCCCACCAAAAAACCAAAGGAAAAACCGTATTGCCTTCTTACGATTTCAGCAAAGCAAGCGTAGTGGTTACGTTGGGTGCTGATTTCTTAGGCTCTTGGATTTCCGATATAGAACACGCAAAACAATTTGCCCAAACTCGCAAAATAGGCAAAATAGCAGGTACAGACGGCGACATGAAAAAAGAAATGTCGAGATTGTATGCTTTTGAATCTATTTTGTCTATCACAGGGGCAAGTGCAGATTATAGAACTCCTATCAAACCTTCGCAACAGGCAACCGTAGCAGCAGCTTTGTATAATGCAGTAGCTGCCAAATTGGGCAAACCTACGATTGGTAGTTTTGATAACAAAGAATTTAAGTATTTGGCAAAAGCAGCCGATGAGTTGGTAGCTGCCAAAGGAAAATCATTGGTAGTTTCAGGCTCTAATGATACTGATATACAAGTAGTTGTGAATGGCATTAACGAAATGCTTGAAAACTACGGACAAACCATAGACATAGACAATGCCTACTCTTACCAACGTCAAGGTGATGATACGGCAATGGCTACTTTCATTCAAGAAGTTTCTAACGGAGGCGTAGGGGCTGTTGTTTTCTATAATTGCAACCCTGTTTACGACCACCCATTGGGAGCTACCTTAGCCCAAAAACTTCCTTCTGTTGGTTTATCAATTTCTACTACCGACAGATTAGACGAAACAGGCAAATTGTGCGGTTATCACACACCTGATAGCCACTATTTGGAGTCTTGGAATGATTCCGAAATCAAAAGAGGTTTTTATAGCTTGGCACAACCTACCATTGGTAGAATTTTCAATACTCGTCAAGCACAAGACTCTTTATTGAAATGGGCAGGTAGCACAACAGATTATTTGGCTTTGGTGCAAGATTTTTGGAAAACTTTGGTCTTTCCTCTCCAAACCAAAGAAGCTACTTTTGAGGAGTTTTGGACAAGAAGTCTGCACAATGGCGTTTTTGAAACCAAAGCAGCAGCTACTTACATTTCAGAACACGACAAAGACAAAGCAGCACCTGCTGCGGTTACAGCTTTTGATTATACTTCCTTAGCAGGCGAATTAGGTAAATACAAAGCTGGTGCCTTTGAGTTGGTGATAATGGAAAATACAGTGTTGGGTACAGGCTCACAAGCAAACAATCCTTACTTGCACGAAACACCAGAACCTATTTCTAAGGTATGTTGGGGCAATTTTGTTGCCGTATCACAAGCCGATGCAACAGCCTTAAACATAGAAATTTCTGAATTGACTACGCAACGAGTGAAGTTGGTCGTGGCTGGCAAAGATTATACCTTGCCTGTTATCGTACAACCAGGGTTGGCAAAAGGCGTATTGGCGGTAGCTTTGGGTTACGGCAGAGATGAAAGTTTTGGTAAAGTAGCAAAAGAAGCAGGCGGTGTCAATGCGTATCCGTTTATGCAAGTAAATGGTACAGTGATTAACATTCGCACCGAAGGTATTAATTTAGAAATTGCAGGTTCAGGTCGTCATATTCCTCAGACACAAACTTTCCAAACCATAATGGGTCGTGAAACCATTATTCAGGAATCTTTGTTGGCTGCCTACCAAAAAGACGAAAAAGCAGGTCGTTATTTCCCCAAAGTTACAACAGCCAAAGGAAAAACTACCCCAACCGACCTTTCTGCATGGGATATTAAAGGTGATGGCTACAAGGGCAAAGACTCACACGAGCCTGAAAAGAAAAAAGACGCAGAAACCGAAAAATACGAAAAAAGTTTGTGGAACAACCGCCACCCGAACGGAACAGCAGATACACACTTGTATCCTAACCACCATTGGGGGCTTGCCATCGACCTTAACTCTTGCACAGGTTGTTCGGCTTGCGTAGTGGCTTGCCACATAGAAAACAACGTACCCATTGTAGGCTCTGACCAAGTAATTAAACGCAGAGAAATGCACTGGTTGCGGATAGACCGTTATTATAGCTCTATTGTAAGCACAGTGGAGGCTAAAAAGGCGGGCTTAATTGGCAAATATGATTTGCTCATCCAAGCAGCCGAGAATCCAGAAGTGGTGTTTCAACCGATGATGTGCCAGCACTGCAACAACGCACCTTGCGAAACTGTCTGCCCAGTGGCTGCAACCACACACAGCAGCGAAGGTTTGAACCAAATGGCATACAACCGTTGCATTGGTACTAAATATTGTGCAAACAACTGCCCTTATAAAGTTCGCCGTTTCAACTGGTTCAAATTCAATGGCAACGATGAGTTTGATTACCACACCAACAACGATTTGGGTCGTATGGTCTTGAATCCTGACGTAACTGTAAGGTCAAGGGGTGTAATGGAAAAATGTTCTATGTGCGTACAACGTACCCAATCTGGTAAGTTGAAAGCCAAAATAGAAAAACGTCCTATGCAAGATGGTGAAGTGGTTACAGCTTGTGCTTCGGCTTGTCCTTCTGATGCTATTATTTTCGGAGATTTGAACAATCCTGAAAGCAAAATATCAAAAGTGCTTGACCACGAAGTAAACAACAGGGCTTACAATGTTTTATCGGAGATTAACACCCGTCCTAATGTTTGGTATTTGACAAAAATACGCAACAAAGACGTAGAAAAAACACAAGCCTAATCTAATAAGTCAAATTTGCAAACACTTTTTTGAGTGTTTGCAAATTTACAGAAGTATTTTTTATCTAAATTTGTTGTTCAGTTTAAAATGAAAATCCAAAAACATTGGAATCGGTTGTATATCCAAAATAGGCTGAAAGAAGCCTTGTATAGAAAACAAAATGCTGATAATCCTTGGCTTACACCTGATTCTATTAAGATTCTAAATGATTTGCTTACCAATAAGGATATTATGTTAGAATTTGGCTCTGGTAGAAGTACACTTTGGTTTGCCCAGCGTGTTAAATTTCTTTATTCTATTGAGGATAATCAGTCGTGGTTTAGTCATGTGAAAGGGCAATTAGAATTACGAAAAACCTCCAATGTTGATTATAGATTTTGCAATACGACAAAAACAGAAAACCCAAGTACCTCAGAATATACCAAAATATTTTCGGAGTTAGCTGATAGTTCTGTAGATGTTGTGTTAGTAGATGGTTCACACAGAGGGTATTGTGCAGTAGCTGCTATTAAAAAGGTCAAATCAAATGGTTTTATTATCTTAGATAATGTAAACTGGGAGTTGCCAAGTAATACAGTTAGTCCAACCTCTAAACATTCTATCGAAGAATGTGAGCCTATATGGAAAGAATATTATTATCTTACCCAACATTGGCGAAGAATATGGACTTCCAATGGGGTTACAGATACAGCAATTTACTTTAAACCTAATTCTTAAACAGTTTTAATGTCTTTTGGGTGTAAACAACCAAAAAAATAATTAGTTTTTGAATTGGAAATATCAAAACATATAAACAAATTAAATTATGCAAGTAGTTTCACAAGTAAGAGAGCCTTTGATTACGGGGGGTAAAACCATTCGTGATATAACAGAGGACATTAGCAGCCGAGTAGAGGAATCTCCTTCGGCAGCTTGGTTGGGTGGCTTTGCCTTTTCTCTTTTGATGTTTATAGCTGGCGGTATCTATTTGGGAGATTTATTATGGAGTGGGATTGGTCGCTGGGGTCTAAACAAATCAGTAGAGTGGGCTTGGGATATTACCAACTTCGTTTGGTGGGTAGGTATTGGTCATGCTGGTACTTTGATTTCCGCCGTTTTGTTGTTGTTCCGCCAAAAGTGGAGAACTTCTATCAATCGTGCAGCCGAAGCTATGACTATCTTTGCCGTTTTTTGTGCAGGTAGTTTTATCTTGATGCACGTTGGGCGTACTTGGTTGGCTTATTGGTGTCTGCCTTTGCCCAACACTTACGGCTCTTTGTGGGTAAATTTCAACTCTCCATTGATTTGGGACGTTTTTGCCATTAGTACCTATCTTTCTGTTTCCTTAGTGTTTTGGTACATTGGTTTGATACCAGATTTTGGTACGATTAGAGATAGAGCAACAGGCAAAATTGGTCGTTTAATGTACGGAATGTTGAGTTTTGGTTGGGACGGTGCAGCAAAAACTTGGATGCACTACGAAGCTGTATCTTTGATTTTGGCGGGTATGTCCACACCACTCGTATTGTCAGTGCATACGATTGTAAGTTTTGACTTTGCTACTTCGGTTATACCAGGGTGGCACACCACTATCTTCCCACCTTATTTCGTTGCGGGTGCTATCTTTTCGGGCTTTGCAATGGTATTAACGTTGATGTTGGTGATACGCAAAGTATATAGATTAGAAGATTACGTTACAATGGAACACATAGAAATGATGAACATTATTATCATTGTTACAGGTTCTATTGTAGGTATTGCTTATACAACAGAGTTTTTTGTGGCTTGGTACTCAGGTGTTGAATACGAACAATATGCTTTTGTGAACAGAGCAACAGGTCCTTATTGGTGGGCATATTGGTCTATGATGACTTGTAACGTAATTTCTCCGCAATTATTCTGGATTAAAAAAGTACGTACAAGCATTTTGGCTACTTTTGTTTTGTCTATTATCGTAAATATTGGTATGTGGTTCGAGAGGTTTGTAATTATTGTTACATCTTTACACAGAGATTATTTGCCATCAAGCTGGGTTTATTTTAGCCCAACTATTTATGACGTGATGTGCTATATATTTAGCTTTGGTTTGTTCTTTACTTTCTTTTTCTTGTTTGCCAAATATTTCCCAGTAGTAAATATGGCGGAAGTAAAAGCTGTTTGGAAAGAATCAAATCCAAGAGTATATCGTGCAAGACGTACAGTTTCTGAAGACGAAATTCCAGCAGCAGACAAAAAAGCTATTGAGAAGGACTTAGTTCATGCTCACTAAAAGTCTATGTATCGGGTGGCTTTGAGCTACCCGATGCATAATTTTAAAATTTTATTGTAGGTATTCAAGACATTTCAATACATGGAAAAAAATAAGCATTTTTTAGTAGGAATTTTTGACGACCAAGACGAATTATTGCACGCAGTTGAGCATATACGTCATGCAGGAGTCAAAATTCACGAGGTTTTTACACCTTATCCTATCCACACCTTAGAGCATGAACTGGGCTACAAGAGGTCTTATATGCCGAGAGCAGCCTTTTTGTTCGGTGCTACAGGTACTACTTTGGCTATTGCTATGCAATCTGGTATGATGGGCATAGACTGGCCTATGATTATTGGTGGTAAGTCTTTCTTGGCTATTCCAGACTTTGTGCCTGTTACTTTTGAGTCAACAGTTTTGTTGGCATCTTTTGGTATGGTAGGCACTTTTTTGGTAGCTTGTGGTTTGCACCCTCTCAAAGCCCCACGTTTGTTTGACCGCAGAAGTACAGATGACAAATTGGTGATGGCAATAGATTTGGGCAACAATTCGTTAAGCGAAGACCAAATCAAGGCAGTTTTGAAAGAAGCACACGCCAACGAAATCTATCGCAAAGACTTCACAGACGAAGACAATTCGGAGTCTTTCCTTACTTACTTGGTAGATTTGTTTACAAAAGGCGTAACAAGTTCAAGTCGTAAACTAAACTAAAACGTCTAATTAGCGAAAGATATGTTGAAAAGCACAAAAAATATATTCCTTGCAGCTACCATAGGCGTTGCCCTTTGGAGTTGTAAAGCAGGTGGCGAAAGTACAGGGACTGAATATTCGCCACAGATGTACACCACTGTAGCCTATGACCCTTTATCGCAAGTGATAGACCCTACGGCAAGTGATTTTAACTCGAATAATCACAATGATTTTAGGAACAACGAAAGTTTTAATCCTAAAAAGTCTATCAATATGCGTTTACCTGTTGCAGGTACTGTAAAACGCCAAAATTATGTAGCAGCCACAGGCAACATTCGTTTAACGGATTCTACAAAATTATTGGTGTATGAATTGCACAAAGACAGCGTTGCTTTGGCGGGTCGCATTTTGAAAAATCCAATTCCTTTGGATTCGGCAGGTCAGGTGATTGCAGAAGGCAAACATCTTTATACCAATTTTTGTTCTCCTTGTCATGGGGCAGGAGGCAAAGGCGATGGCAAAGTGGGCGAAATGTATAAAGGCGTAGCTAACCTCACAGGTGGAGCAGTAAAAAATGCTCCCGAAGGTCATATTTTCCACGTCATTACGCATGGTCGTAACCGTATGTGGTCGCATAAAAGTCAAATTAATCCCGAAGAAAGGTGGAAAATTGTCCACTATGTGCAAAAATTGCAAAGGGGCGAAAACTAACTTCTTAACTCTTAGGAACAATGAAATCAGACGTACAGTATAACTTAGACGAAAGGTATGTTTTCTCGGACAAGGCGAAGAAAAACGTATTCATAGTATTGATACTTGGTATTATCTTCTTTGCAATCGGCGTGGCAATGCTTGCTTTTGGCGGCGACCATAGTGCGGCTCATGCCTTAGCATACGGCGACCCTACGGGTCATGTGGGCGAGGGTGGACATGGTTTTTCATGGGTAACTCGTTTAAAATCAGATTTGTGGATAAACACAGTGTTTTTTACAGGCATCACTATGATTGGGGTCTTTTTTGTGGCTATCCAATCAGCTGCTCACGTAGGCTGGTCGGCAGCTTTGAAAAGAGTACCCGAAGCCTTTGGCTCTTACCTACCCGTTTTGGGTGTAGTGATGTTGGCTATTTTCTTGTGGGCAGGACACGACTTGTTTCACTGGACACATAGCTATCTTTACAATGAAACCTTAGAGAATGGACAACCTAATCCACAATATGACGAAATCATAGCAGGTAAAGCAGGTTTCTTAAATCCGACCTTCTTTATTGTTACTGTTTGCTTTATCTTTGTGTGGTTTGCTTTTTGGTTTTTCATTCGCAAAAACTCTTTGGCAGAAGACTTGGAAGGAGGAACAGAAAGATTTTGGAAAATCAAAACTTTATCTACTTTGTTTATCATTTTCTTGGCTATTTCTTCGTCTATTGCAGCGTGGATGTGGGTCATGTCTATTGATACGCACTGGTTCTCAACGATGTTCGGTTGGTATATGTTTGCAAGCTGGCACGTATCAGGCTTGGCTACCATTACCTTGACCGTATTGTTTTTGCAAGACCAAGGCTATTTGAAAATGATAAATGAAAACCACTTGCACGACTTAGGTAAATTCATTTTTGCGTTTAGTATTTTCTGGACTTATGTGTGGTTTGCTCAATTCTTGTTGATTTATTACGCAAATATTCCAGAGGAAACAGCTTATTTTATAGACAGATTCCAAAATGACTTGTATAAAAAAGCATTTTTCCTCAACATTTTCTTGAACTTCATTTTCCCTTTCTTGGGCTTAATGACAAGAGATGCAAAACGCAAAACTATTATTTTGAAAATTGTATGTTTTGGTGTATTGGCAGGTCACTGGATAGACTTCTACCAAATGATTACCCCAGGCGTATTGAAAGAAAATGGCGGTTTCGGTTTTATGGAAATTGGCTTGTTAATGATTTATATTGGTGTGTTTGTGCTTTGGATTGGCAATGCTTTGACAAAAGCCCCATTGGTAGCAAAAAATCACCCTATGTTACAAGAAAGTTTGAATCACCATATTTAGTATTTTAGTTCTTAGTGGTAAGTTGTTAGTTTTTAATTTTGCAAATTGCCATTGTGTTGAGGGTTGCTACAACCCCAACGTATAAATCTAAAGTTTTATACTTGCTAAGTTTTTAAAACTTAGCAAGTGTAACTAATAAAAAATACGTAGTGTTTGGGGTTGCTACAAATCCAACATACTTGCGGTTGTAGCAACCGAAAGCACGTTTTCTTATCTTAAAAAAGCACAGGCTAAAGCCTATGCTACATTCGAAAGATAAAACTTTCAAAAAATTCTGAAAATTTAAAAACTTTGTATCAAAACATATTGTATCTTTATTGTAAAACAATAAACAAATAACATGACTTCTTTACTCTTTATTACTGGCGGTATTCTCTTTATTGTTGCTTTGGCAATGGTTTACAGAATATTATTATTGGTACAGGTAGCAAGAGGAGATGATGGAACAAAAAACAAGGTGGGTATCAGCAATGCTATCAATGGTTTCTTGTTTATCGTATTCTTTCTTGCTGGGTTTGCAGGTATTGCGTGGTATTCTGGCTCGGCAGCAGAGCATTTTTTGCCTGAAGCTGCTTCAGAACATGGAAAGATTACAGACAAGTTGTTTTGGATTACTACGGCTGTTGTTTTTGCTGTATTTTTCTTAACACACATTGTTTTGTTCTTTGCTCCGTTTAAGTACAGATACCAAGAAAACAGAAAAGCATTTTGGTATCCACATAACAACAAGTTGGAGGTTATCTGGACTATCATTCCTGCCATTGTTTTGACTATTTTGGTTGTTTCTGGTTGGAAAGTTTGGTCTGACGTGATGTCGCCAGCACCAAAAGAAAACAGAGTAGAAATAGAAATTATGGGCAAACAGTTTAATTGGCAAGTTCGTTATGCAGGTGCAGACAATGTGATTGGTAAGTATGATTTTCGCAAGATAGATGCAACCAATTCATTTGGTATGGACTTTAACGACAAAAACAATTTTGACGATTTTACGCCAAATGAAATACACATGCCAAAAGGCAAAAACGTATTGCTCAAAATCAGGGCAAGAGATGTGTTGCACAGCGTATTTATGCCCCATTTCAGAGTGAAAATGGACGCAGTACCCGGTATGCCTACTTCTTTTTGGTTTGTGCCGACAACGACTACTGCCGAAATGAGAGAAAAATTAAGGGCAGAAGGTAAGCCTAATGCAGACAAATTTGACTACGAAATGGCTTGTACGGAAGTTTGTGGACAAAGCCACTTTGCAATGCGTATGAAAATAGTGGTGGACACACCAGAAGAATATGCAAAATGGTTGGAGTCGCAAAAATCTTGGTACTCTTTAAATAAAGAGTATGTGGACAAATTGAAGTTAGACGGCAAAGAAAAGTTAAGTGCAAACAATAATTAGTTTAATTCAGTTCTTTCTCAGCTAAACACAAATAAAAAATATGGCTACTGCACACGTTGATATTCATGCTCACGCACATACACATGACGCACACGGGCATGGACATGATGAGCATCACGACCATCATGAACAATCTTTTTTAGAGAAATATATTTTCTCACAAGACCACAAAGTAATAGCTAAACAATTCTTAATTACAGGTTTGTTGTGGGCTTTTATAGGTGGTGGTATGTCGGGGCTTTTCCGTTTGCAATTAGGTTTTCCTGATGCAGACCTAAGCATTTTGAAACCTCTTTTGGGAGGCTGGCTTACAGACAAAGGCAAAATAGACCAAGAGTTTTACTTAGCCTTAGTTACGATGCACGGTACAATTATGGTGTTTTTCGTGCTAACGGCTGGTTTGAGTGGTACATTTAGTAATTTCCTCATTCCGTTGCAAGTAGGAGCAAGAGATATGGCATCAGGTTTCTTAAATATGCTGTCGTATTGGTTCTTCTTTATTTCCAGCGTATTGATGTTTACCTCTATCTTTATCTCTACAGGTCCTGCAAGTGGCGGTTGGGTTATTTACCCACCTTTGAGTGCCTTACCACAGGCTATGTCTGGTTCGGGTACAGGTATGACCTTGTGGCTGTTGAGTATGGCAATTTTCATTGTTTCGTCTTTGTTGGGTAGTATCAACTACATTACGACTGTTATCAACTTGCGAACTATTGGTATGTCGTTTACCAAAATGCCTTTGACGATTTGGGCTTTCTTCATTACGGCTGTTATTGGCGTATTGTCTTTCCCTGTATTGTTTTCGGCAGCTTTGTTGTTGTTGTTTGACCGCCATTTTGGTACAAGTTTCTACTTATCAGAAATTTATATTGGTGGCGAAGCCTTATCAAATGTAGGTGGTAGCCCTGTGTTGTTCCAACATTTGTTTTGGTTCTTAGGGCACCCCGAAGTATATATTGTATTGTTACCTGCTTTGGGTATGACTTCTGAAATTATTGCAACCAACTCACGCAAACCTATCTTTGGCTACAAAGCTATGATTGGTTCTATGTTGGGCATTGCTTTCTTGTCATTCATTGTTTGGGCTCATCATATGTTTATGTCTGGTATGAATCCGTTTTTGGGTTCGGTGTTTATGTTCTTGACCTTGATTATAGCTGTTCCATCGGCAGTAAAAGCATTTAACTACATCACAACTTTGTGGCGAGGCAATATTGTATTTACGCCTGCTATGTTGTTCTCTATTGGTTTGGTTTCTTTGTTTATCTCTGGTGGTGTTACAGGTATTCACTTAGGCAACTCTGCTTTGGATATTCAGTTGCACGATACTTATTTCGTTGTTGCTCACTTTCACTTGGTAATGGGTGCTGCTTCGTTCTTTGGTATGATGGCTGGGGTCTATCATTGGTTCCCAAAAATGTTTGGTAGAATGATGGACGAAAAAATGGGCTATATTCACTTCTGGGTTACGTTTGTAGGTGTGTATTTGGTGTTTTTCCCTATGCACTATATTGGTATAGCTGGTTTCCCAAGACGTTATTATTCTTGGACTAACTTTGATGCTTTCAATATCCCTGCTTTTGTGGATTTGAATATGTTCATCAGTATTGCTGCTTTCTTAACCTTAGCGGGTCAGTTGGTCTTTGGTTTTAATTTCTTCTATTCTATGTTTAGAGGTAGATTAGCACCTGCTAATCCTTGGAACTCAAACACCTTAGAGTGGACAACCCCAAGATTCCCTGGACATGGTAACTGGGAAGGAGATATTCCTACGGTTTATCGTTGGCCTTACGATTACAGCAAACCTGGTTCTAAAACAGATTTCATTCCGCAACACATTCCATTGTCGCAGACTCCAGAGTCTAACAACGAGCATGATGAACATGATTTGAAATTGGAAAAAGAATTGGTGTAATTTGACATTATTAGTTATTTAGCTACGTTTGTCAAGGTCTGCGACCATTGCCAACATAGCTAAATAGGTACGTTGGCAATGGTCGCAGACCTTGACAATCGTAGCTAAATAGGTACAAAAACCTACCAAACGCCATTAAACGAAAGTTTAATGGCGTTTTTTTATTAGGCTTCTTTTGAAAATCTAAAAAAGTACAAGAGATTGTCCAAAAATCTATAAGGTTTTTAAAACATTATAGAGGGGGGGGATAGAAGAAAATAAAGCATTAGAAATCTTGCTAATAATAATGAAATACGGCAAGATGATTACAACCTTACTACCACTGCAACAAATTAAAATTCGTCATACGGTTGTAAAATCGTATGACGAATGAAAAAATTACCAATTAAACTTTACTTACAAAGGACGGTAACGATATAAATTCTGAACAGTCCCCACAAACCTGTCTTTAACTATTTCATTTTGTTTGTTATAGGAGTAAATATTGCAGTCTATATGGTAGGTAACATAAATACCCTGCCCATAAACTTCCTCTACTTTTACTATCTCCCATTTGCTGCCTTCTTGACTACCTAAGCCTGTGGAATAGCCAAAACCATTCTCTATATTGTTTTTGTCCACAAAAGATAACTGCATAAAATAGCCATTCAAATCCTTACCTACTCTTACAGGGTAGTTGCCTTTTTTGAAATGATTGACAATAGCTGCATAGTTGTAAGTTTTGTCAAACTGAAAAGTTAGGTCTTCAGGGTCTGTAATATACATTGGTGGTGCCGCAAAGTAAAAGGTCGCATCAGTGTGTTTTCCATTTTCACGTTCTCCCCTAAAAAAGCTAAAATAGTGTTTGATATAATAAGGTACGCCTTCTTTGGCTACCCAACCTCTGTCAGAAGAAGCCTCCCAGCCATCTTTTAAAAACTCTATGTTAAAAGGTCTGCCACCTATTTCTACATTCATGGCAGCAACTGTTGGATTAACAGGATAGGTTTTCACAGGAGTAGGTTTTACATTTACCTCTTCTTTTGAACAACTGCCCAAGCCCACAAGAGCTAAAAGGCACAAAAATACAATGTGTTTTTTCATGAGTATCAGAAAGTTTAAGATTTAGAAAGTACGGCAGACAGGAACTTGTGAGCCACACTTAGGCTGCACACAGATTTTTTTATAACAAGTTCTATTAAAGTCGAAACCTTGTGTAGGACTATGGGCTTGCACTTCGGTAGAACCTTGATAATCGGGATTTTCATAGGTAATAATGTACTCAAAACCAGGTATCAAACCTCCAATACTATACTGCTGGTTGTTACATTCAGAAATAGAGATAAAAAAACCTGCCTGTGCCACTACCGAAAAATTCAGGGTACGGTCTGCTGTGGTGTTAATAGACGACTGCGAAGGCGAAAAAGAATGGCTTGGTTTGGAGGCGTTGATGTTGCCATTCCAGCCATAAGGCACTGTTACACTGTAAAAACCATTGTTGTCGGTGCTGGTCGAATAGCTTGGCGAAGAACCAATGCCTCCGAAACTGATAGTAACTCCGCTTACACCTCCTCCGCAGTTGTTGGTAACATTACCTGAAATTACAACCGTTGTAGGCTGAATATTGATTGCCAGCGAAGCACAGCAACTTTGGAAAGCACTTGCACAAGAGCCAGTAACCGACATATTCACAATCCCATTGCTTACGTTGGCATTCCAACGGACAGTAACATAGAGTTCGGTCTGAGCCAAAATAGTACCACCCG